>NZ_JBEYIL010000016.1:0-276549 GCF_040635845.1 Streptomyces sp. NPDC006872 | reverse complement strand
TCGAGGGTGGACTGCTGGCGGTTCAGCTCGGCGTCGACCGCGGCGGCGATCTCCGGGTCGAGCTCGTGCAGGGGCGTGTTCAGAACAGTCATCTGCGGCTTCCTCGAAGAGCTACGAGTGGACTACGAGCGGACTACGAGTGAACTCGGTGTCTCGAATAACGCAACACGCTTCTGTATGTGCAACATGGTCTTCCGTCCGCTTCGAGGTTGTCAAGGAGCCTGCCGCTCCGCACCGAAGGCCTGAGCCGGTCCGGGAGTCGAAGACCGTCGGAAAGGCGGCCCCGGATGTCGGTTTTCCGGGTTTCGGCGGCCGTGGCTGGAGTCGGACGGCAGCCGGGGCCGAAGGTGATCCCCGTCAGTCGATCCCGGCTCCCAGCCCTCAGCCCCCGGCGCTCAGCGCCGCGGCGCCCCGAGAAAGAGTCTTCCCCGTGAATGCCACGACCACGGCGAACGCGCCGCAGGAACGGCGGGCCGCCACGCTCGTCATGGCCTGCGTCGGTGTGTTCGTCGCCTATCTGCCGGTGACCACCGTCTCGGCGAGCCTGCCCGCCGTCCAGCGGGCCCTCGGCGCCTCGACCTCCCAACTCTCCTGGGTCTCCGACGCGTTCGTCCTGCCGATGGCCGCCCTCATCCTCACCGCCGGAGTCTTCGGTGACGTCCACGGCCGCAAGAAGGTCTTCCAGGCGGGCCTCGCGCTCAGCGGCCTCGGCGCGCTGGTCGCGCTGTGCGCGCAGAACGTCCAGACCGTCTGGGCCGGCCAGGCCCTGGCCGGTCTCGGCTCGGCCGCCCTACTGCCCACCACCCTCGCCCTGATCAGCCACGCGGTGCCGGACCCGCGCGAGCGCGGCAAGTTCATCGGCCTGTGGGCCACCGCGCTCACCGCCGCCCTGGCCCTGGGGCCGATCATCGCCGGCACCATCCTCGACCACTTCGACTGGCGCTGGATCTACCTCCTGCCCGTGCCCGCCTCGCTCCTCGCCATGGCCGCCGCGGCGAAGCTGCTGACCGACTCCCGTGCCCCGGGCTCGCGCCGCCTGGACTGGCCCGGCCAGATCACCGCCGCCCTGACGATCACCGCGCTCGTCTACGGCATCATCGAGGGCGGCGCCGAGTCGTTCACCGACGTCAAGGTCATGGTGGCGCTGTTCGCCGCGGCCGTAGCGGCCGTCGCGTTCGTCCTGCTGGAGCGCCGCAGTGCGAGCCCGATGCTGGACCTCTCCCTGTTCCGCAGCCCGGCCTTCACCGCCACCACCCTGATCGCCATGATCAGTTTCCTGGGGCTGATCGGGTTCTTCTTCGCCCTCAGCCTCTACTTCGGGATGGTCCAGCAACTGTCCACGCTGGACGCGGCCTGGCGGCTGCTGATGGTGTCGATGGTCCCGCTGGTGCTGGGCGCCCCGGTCGGCAAGCTCGTCCACCGCGTCTCGCCGCGGCTCCTGATCCCCGGCGGCCTGCTGGTCGTCACGGCCGGACTGCTCTCCCTCACCGACATCGCCGCCGACACCTCCTTCGGGTCGCTGGCCTGGCGGCTGGCGCTGCTCGGCCTCGGCATGGCTTTCGTCATCACCCCGATGACCGCCACCGCGGTCAGCTCGGTCCCCTTCCACCAGGCCGGCATGGCGGCCGCCGGCAACAACGCCTTCCGTCAGGTCGGCGCCGCGCTCGGCCCGGCCGTCCTCGGCGCCCTGCTGTCCACCAAGGCCGTCGACGCCCTGCCGGGTCATCTGACCGACGCCGGGCTCAGCGGGCAGACCGTCCAGCAGGTCAAGGCGGTCGCCGACGCCGGCGGCATCGGCGCCGTGGCCGGTGTCGACGTCGGTGCGGACACGCCCCGCGTCCTGGGCGCGCTGTCCGAGTCCTTCCTCGACGGCCTGCACCTCTGCCTGGTCGTCGCCGCGGTGCTGACCCTGCTCGCGGCCGCCGTCGGAGCGCTCCTGCTGCGCCGCCCGCAGCACGCGGCGCCGACGAAGACCGTCGGGCCGCGTCAGGAGTCCGCCGCCCAGGGCTCCGCCGCCCGGAGTTCCGGCGGCGCGGGAGCCCAGGGGCTCGGCGAAACCCCCTCCCTGGCGGGCAACCAGACCGGAGGGTGACATCGGACGTGCCGGGCCGCGGGCGTGCCGAGCGGAACGCCAGGCCCGGCACCGACGCCGTCCGTGGGGACGGGCACGGCGTCGCACCGGGGCCCGGGATCGCGCACGATGATCCCGGGCCCGGTGCGACCGCGGCCGCCCACCCGATCACCTCGCCCCGCCTTGAACCAGGAGACCCCCGTGGACTCACCGCCCGTCGACGCACTGGACCTGAAGTTGCTGCAGGCCCTGCAACTCGACGGCCGGGCGCCCTTCAGCCGCATCGGCGAGGTGCTCGGAGTGTCCGACCAGACGGTCGCGCGACGCCTCCGGCGGTTGCGCACCACGGCGGGCCTGCGGGTGGTCGGCCGGCTCGACGAGAGCCGCCTCGGCCGCGCCAGCTGGATCGTCCGGCTGCGCTGCACGCCCGACGCGGCGGAGCGGTTGGCGAACGCCCTGGCCCGGCGCCCCGACACCTTCTACGTCGAGTTGATCTCGGGCGGCACCGAGGTCCTGTGCGCCATGAAGCCCCGCAGCCGACATGATCGCGACGAACTCCTCCTGGAGCGACTGCGGCGCACCCCCGGCCTCGTCTCCGTCAGCGCCCACTGCCTGCTGCACAAGTTCTACGGCGGTCCGCTCGGCCGGCTCGACAAGATCCAGGCACTCGATCCGGACGAGGCGGCGGCACTGCGTCCGCCGAAGAGCGAGCCGGACGACGCATCGGTGCACCTCGACGCGGACGACGAGGCGCTCGTGGACCTGCTCCAGCGCGACGGGCGGGCCACGTTCAGCGAGCTCCAGAGCGCGACCGGCCAGTCGGAGTCGGTGGTCAAGCGGCGGGTGGAACGGCTGCTCTCCTCGGGAGCCCTCTACTTCGACGTGCAGCACGACAGCGCCTTGCTGGGCCTCGCCGTCGGGGCGATGCTGTGGCTCACCGTGGCGCCCTCCGCCCTCGCCGAGGTCGGCCGGGCGCTCGCGGAACACCGCGAGGTCGACTTCGCCGGGGCCATCACGGGCCAGGCCAACCTGGTCGCGTCGGTCGTCGCCGCCGACACCGGCGAGCTCTACCGCTACCTGAGCGAGAAGATCGGCGCCCTCCAGGGCGTCCAGGCGGTCGAGACGACCCTCACTCTGCGCCAGGTCAAACAGCTGACGTACGAACCGACCCGCTGAGCACCGACACGGCGACGCATCGACCCGCTGGCGTACTTGGACGAACCTCCAAGATTTCGCCGGTGCGAGTCCGGGCTCTTCTGCGGAGTCGTCACTTGATCCATAGTGACGGGCACATCGCGGAAGATAATTTCCGCATGACGAAAGTCTGGCTCGGAGGATGCCTGTGTCGCTGTCCGTACCGTCCCGCGCGCGACGCGTCGCACGTCTGCTGCGTACCTCGCTGTTCATCCAGGTCGCCTGCGCCCTGGTGCTCGGATTGCTCGTAGGCCGGCTGTGGCCCGATGTGGGCACAGCGGTCCAGCCGTTGGGCGACGGCTTCGTGAGGCTCATCAAGGCGGTCATCGCGCCGCTGGTGTTCTGTGTGGTGGTCACCGGCATAGCCAAGGCCGGCAACCTCAGGGCGTTCGGCCGCATCGGCCTCAAGGCCCTGATCTGGTTCGAGGTGGCGACGACGTTCGCCCTGCTCATCGGACTGGTCGCGGGAAACCTGGTGCAGCCCGGCGCCGGTATGAACGTCGACCCGGCCAAGCTCGACGCGGGCGCGGTCGACGCGAAGACCGGCGGTGGCTCACTGCCGTCGACCGGCGAGTTCCTGCTGCACGCCCTCCCCGAGAGCGCGGTCGGAGCGTTCGCCGAGAACGCGCTCCTGCAGGTCCTGGTCCTCGCCTGTCTCGTGGGCGCGGCTCTGTTGCACCTGGGCCACACCAAGGTCCCCGCGATCCTGCCGGCCGTCGAGCAGGTGCAGGAGGTCGTCTTCGCGATCGTCGGCTTCGTCATGAAGCTCGCGCCCCTCGCCGTCTTCGGCGCCACCGCGCACCTGGTCGGCCAGTACGGGCTGGGCGTGCTGTCGACGTACGGCAAGCTCATCGGCGTCTGCTACGCCGTCGCCCTGCTGTTCCTGCTGCTGCTCGCGGCGGCGCTGAAGGCGTTCACCGGGCTGAGCCTGTGGAAGTTCGTCCGCTACACCCGCGAGGAGATGCTGCTCGCCCTCGGCACCGCCTCCAGCGAGACCGTCATGCCCCGCATGATGCAGAAACTGCGCCACGCCGGCTGCCGTGACGACGCCGTGGGTCTCGTGGTGCCCACCGGCTACTCCTTCAACCTCGACGGCGCCTCGATCTACCTGTCGATCGCGACGCTCTTCATCGCGCAGGCCGTGGGCGTCGACCTCACCCTCGGCCAGCAGGTGACCGTCGTGCTGATGCTCATGCTCACCAGCAAGGGCATGGCGGGCGTGCCCGGTTCGGCGTTCCTCGCCCTGTCGGCGACCGCCTCCGCGCTCGGCGTCATTCCCGCCGGGGCCGTCGCCCTGCTCCTTGGCGTGGACCGCATCATGGACTCGATGCGCGTCGCCACCAACCTCCTCGGCAACTGCGTGGCCGCCTTCGCGGTCTCCCGCTGGGAAGGCGCGCTGGATCTGGACCGGGCGAAGCGGGTCCTGAACGGGGAGGCCCCCATGGCGCCCACGGACCTCATGGACCCGGTGGACCCCGTGACCCCGACGGCTCCGGACACGGCCCCGGCTCCGGACGCCCCGCGCGTGGACGTCGACCGCCCGAGCTGACGCCCGCCGTCAGGCCGGTACCTCGAAGAGCCGCAGTTGGAGCGCCAGGGTGCTGTAGTAGCCCACCAGCGTGGACAGTTCGAAGAGCGTGCATTCGCCCAGCGTGGCGCGGGCCGTCTCGTACCCGGGCTCGTCCAGCACCCCGGCGCGGTCGGTCAGGGCCCGCGTGAACGCCCAGGCGGCCCGCTCGACGGGATCGGACAGGCCCGGGTCGCGGCCCTCGCGCAGGGCCAGCAACTCGTCGTCCGTCAGGCCGACAGCGGCCCCGACGCGTTCGTGCGCATGGCGTTCGAAGGCGCTGTCCCAGGCCTGGGCGACCACCAGGATCGCGATCTCGCGCAGCCGCGGACCGAGGCCGGTGCGGTAGCGGATCGCGGCGCCCAGCTCCTGGAGCGCCCGGCCCGCGCCGGGGCTGAGCAGCATCGCGTTGAACGGCCCCCGCAGACACCCTTCGTCGTCGGTGAGCGCGAAGAGCTGCGGGCCGGCGGAACGCGGTCCGCCGGTGATATCGGCGTACAACGCCCGCTGCTCGGTGTCGAGTTCGGCCGGGGTGAGCAGCCGCAGCCGGGTGCTCACCGCGCTTCCCCCGCCGCCGAGGCCGCGTCGGAGACCGCATCCGGCGTCGCTGCCTTCGCCAGCGCGGCCAGATCGTGGTCCGTCAGGAGCCGACCTTCACGGGCCATCAGCTCCCGGGCCCGGTCGAGAACGGCGTCCACCTGGGCGGGCGTCGGATCGACGCCGAGGGCCGTCAGCTTGTCGGTGAGGGTGTAGGGGCCGCTGTCCGGAGTGAACGGCACCTTGCGGAAGTTGCCGACCGCCGCCGGTTCGAGACAGTTGTGCAGGAGGGGGTCGATCTCCGTCTCCTGGGTGATGAGATCCATGCCGCCCCAGCAGAAGGCGTGGGTGCCGGTGACCGGATGGTTCCAGGCCGGGTGATAGTTCGTCAGTTCAGCGCCCACCCGGGCCAGTTCGGTGAGGTTCTCGGTTCTGATGCCGGTGCGCACGCCGTACAGCGCCTCGAAGGCGAGCGTGGTCGCCGCCAGGTCGGCGTTGCCGGGGCCGCCGCAGTATCCGTTGACCGACAGTTCGACGGCGCCGGCGCCGGCCCGCACGGCCGCCACCGCGCAACCGACCGCCAGGCCGAAGGTGTTGTGCGGGTGCAGCCCGATCTCCACTTGCGGTGCGAGGGCCTTCGTGCGCCCGACGAGATGCGCGAACGCCTCCGGGCTCATCGCGCCCGGGCCGTCGAACAAGGTGAGTTCACCCGCTCCGGCGGCGGTGAGGACGGCGACCGACTGCTCGTGGGTCTCGTCGGTGGCGTAGGAGACCATGAGCAGCGGCACGATCACGTCGAGGCCGCGGGCCCGGGCGTACTCGACCAGGCCCGCCGCACGGGCGAGCACGCCGGCCCGGTCGCGCGGGGTGTCCGGGGTGCGCCACTCCTCGCCGCGCCACGCCCGGCCGTACACCGGGGCCTGGTAGATCAGCGAGGTCTCGCCGAAGCCCTGCACCCAGACCTGGACGGCGTCGTAACCGGCCGCCGCCGCCCGGTCGATGTCCTCGCGTGAGCGCATCAGCGGGCAGATCACCCTGCAGTCCGGGTTCTCGCCCTTGACCAGCTCGACTTCGGCCTTCAGCGCGGCCGCGTCCCGGCCGCCGAGCCCCGCCGTGACGACCTCCGGCACTCCGCAGGCGACGAGCCGGCGCAGGAACGCCCTCTTCGCCTCGACCGGGGCCACCACGCCGGGCAGTGTCTCGACGGATCGCAGCGTCGCGTCCCGCAGCCGTACCGCGCGGGGGAGTGAACCGGTCACTTCCGGACGGCGGTTGAGGGGACTGACCGACCAGCGGCCCGGCTCGTAGGCGCCGGCCGCGCGGCGCGACGCCAGCTCGGCGCGAAACCGGGCGATCTCGTCGGGGGTGAACACGGGCGGCTTGTCCATGGATCTCCTCGGATCTCCTCAGTCGCTGTCTCTCGACTCTGTCGACACTATAGGCAATAGATATGGGTTGGCGGCCTGGATATTTACTTTCTGTCGACACATGGCTAAAACTGTCGACAGTCTCGCCCCACCGACCCGAGGGAGATCCCCGTGACCCAAGACGTGCCCGACAAGCGGCTCGGCCGACTGGCGGGCCGCATCGCCGTCATCGGCGGCGCCGGAAGCGTCGGCCCCGGCTGGGGCAACGGCCGCGCCACCGCCGTCGTCTTCGCCCGGGAGGGCGCCACCGTGTTCCTGGCCGACCGGGACGAAGCGGCCCTCGAGGTCACCGCGCGCCAGATCCGCGACGAGGGCGGCAGCGCGCACACGGCGGTGCTGGACGTCACCGAACCCACCGCCGTACGGGACTACTTCGCCGAGTGCGAGGGGCTCGCGGGACGCGTCGACATCCTTGTCAACAACGTCGGCGGCTCCCGGCCGGGGGGTGCGGTGGACCTCAGTCTGGAGGACTGGGAGAGCCAGCTGCGCACCAACCTCACCAGCGCCTTCGTGGCCTGCAAGCACATCGTCCCGATCATGCGGCGGGCCGGCGGGGGCGCCATCGTGAACACCGCCTCGGCATCCGGGCTGCGCTGGACCGGCGCCGCCCAGGTGGGCTACGCGGCGGCCAAGGCCGCGGTCATCCAGCTGTCCCGGGTCACCGCCGTCGAGTACGCGCCGGACGGCATCCGGGTCAACACCGTCGTCCCGGGGCAGTTGCACACGCCGATGGTCGAGGCCCGGCTCGCCGGTCAGCGTGCGGACGGCGACGTGGCGAAGCTGCTGGCCCAGCGGCAGGCCCGGATCCCGCTCGGCTTCATGGGCGACGGTCGCGACACGGCGTACGCCGCGCTCTTCCTCGCCTCCGAGGAGGCCCGCTTCGTCACCGGCACGGAGATCGTCGTCGACGGTGGAATGACGGCCCGCTGTGACTGAACCGGCCCTCCAGGGAGCACAGTCGGCGGTCTCGCCCGGCTGCCCGCCCCCGCACCCCGCCCCCCGCACCCCGTCCCTGGTGCTCCCGCCGGACAGCTGCGACGCCCACTGTCACATCCTCGGCCCGGCCGACGTCTTCCCCTACGCCCCGGACCGCACGTTCACGCCCGTGGACGCTCCCAAGAAGCAAGTCCACGCGCTGCACGCCCACTTGGGGATCACCCGTGCGGTGATCGTGCAGTCGTCCTGCCACGGCCACGACCACTCCGTCCTGCTGGACGCCCTGCGATCCGGCGACGGCCGACTGCGCGGAGTCGCCCTGATCGGCGAGACCACCACCCGGGCCGAGGTCGAGGAACTGCACCGGGCCGGGGTGCGGGCCTTCCGGCTCAACTTCCTTCCCCATCTGCGCACTCCGCCCAGCCGCGCCGAGATCGACTCCGTCCTCGAACTCGTCGACGGACTCGGCTGGGCGGTCCAACTCCATGTCCGGGGCGAGGAGATCGCCGTCCTGGAAGCGCTGGTGCGCGCCCTGCCCGGCAGAACCGTCATCGACCACATCGGACGGGTCGACCTCGCCGCGGGGCGCGACGACCCCGCCCTGCGCAGCCTGCGCGCGCTGCTCGACGGCGGGGAGGTGTGGGTGAAGCTCAGCGGCGTCGACCGGATCTCCCGGCAGGGCCCGCCCTACGCCGACGCGGTCGCGCTGGCCGCCTCCCTGGTGGAGTACGCCCCGGAGCGCGTCGTCTGGGGGACGGACTATCCGCACGTCAACATCGCCTCGGACGCCCCCGACGACGGCCTGCTCGTGGACCTCGTCGAGAGCATCGCACCCGACCCCGCACACCTCCATCGGCTGATGGTGGACAACCCCGCCGAGCTCTACGACTTCCCGTCAACTGCCCTTCGGCGCACTAGTGTCGGCAGTAGTGACAGGAAATGACAGGTAATTCACTGTCAGATCCCTTGAAGGGGAAAAGTGTCGACAGTAGGGTCCCGACTCGAACCCCGCGTGAGGAGAACGGCATGGTTCGGCTGTCCCGGCACAATGTCTTACGGCGCGGCGACGAGCGGTACGAGCGCGCTCGTCTCGACGCCGTCTGGAACGAGCGTAAGCCCGACCGGTATCCGGACGTCATCGTGCTCGCCGACAGCGAGCAGGACGTGGTGGCCGCCGTACGGCTCGCCCGCCGCGAGGGCCTGGCCATCGGCATCCGCTCCGGCGGTCACAGCTGGGTGGGCAACGGAGTGCGGGACGGCGGCATGCTGCTCGACCTCTCGCGACTGCAGGACGTCCGGGTCGATCCCCTGACGGGGACGGCCGCCGTACAGCCCGCGGCCAAGGGCCCGGCCCTGCTCGATCAACTGGCTCCACACGGTCTGTTCTTCCCCACCGGACACGCGCCCACCGTCGGCATCGGAGGTTTCATCCTGGGCGGCGGCTACGGCTGGAACTCCCGCCGGCTCGGCCCGGCCTGTCTGAGCATCCAGGCGATCGACGTCGTCCTCGCCGACGGCACCCTGGTGCACGCCACCGACGAGACGCACCCCGACCTGATGTGGGCGGCCCGCGGCAGCGGCCCCGGCTTCTTCGGCGTCGTCACCCGCTTCCACCTGGCCCTGCACAATCTGCCGCGCCGCATCCTGCGGACCGTGCACACCTATCCGCTCGACCTGCGCGACGAGGTGCTGGCCTGGTCGCACGCCACCCTCGAACGGCTCTCGCCGACCGTCGAGTTCTCGGCGAAGATCGGCTTCGCCCCGGGGCTCGACCGGCAGACGGTCTCCGTCACCGCCACCGCCTTCTGCGAGACGGACGAGAACCCTCTCGCCCTCCTGGAGGAGGCGCCCTTCCGTGAGCGGGCGATCCGGTGGACGGTCGCCCAGGAGACCACCATGGCCGAGCTGTACGACTACGCCGACCGCATGACCCCGCCCGGCATGCGCTGGGCGCTCGACGGGATCTGGACCGACGAGCCGGTCGAGAAGCTCCTCGACGCCGCCCGGCCGCTGTTCGACTCCGTCCCGGACACCACCAGCCATGTGCTGTGGATGCTGTGGAGCGGCCACCCGCAGCGCGCCGACGCCTGCTGGTCCAGCCAGGGCAAGGTCTACCTCTCGCCCAACGCGGGCTGGACCGACCCCGCCGAGGACCTCGCCCACGAACGCTGGGCCCACGGACACCTCGCCGACCTCCAACACCTGTCGACGGGGCTGCAGTTCTCCGACAACAACCTCGCCGACCGCTTCGACCACGGACTCAGCCCGGCCAACTCCGCACGTCTGGAGGAGATCCGGGCCGCATACGACCCCGACGGCGTCTTCCGCACCTATATGACGCCACGGGAATCCACGACCGCCTACGCCGCCGCGGGACGCGCGCGGACCCACTGAAGGAGAGCCGTTCCATGGAAACCTCGAGAAGCCCGCGGCGTCGTGGCCTCGTCGTCCTGTCCGTCCTCGCACTCACCGGATCCCTCACCCTCACCGCCTGCGGCGGGGACTCCACCACCGCCGCCTCGGCCGACGGCAAGGCCGAGATCACCGTCCTGCGCTCCAACGGCGCGATCTTCGAACCCCTCTACATAGCCGAGCAGCAGGGCTACTTCGAGGACGCGGGCCTCGACGTCACCATCAAGGCCGGCGCCCAGGACACCTCGCAGAACGCGCCGTCCGTCCTCAACGGCGAGGCGCAGTTCGCGATGACGGACAGCTCCGGCTTCCTCAAGGGCGCGGCCCAGGACATGCCCATCCGGATCGTGACGGGCCTGCAGTCGGCGACCACCAAGACCGACCCCACCGACGGACTGCTGGTCAAGGAGGACAGCGCGATCGAGTCCTTCGCCGATCTGGAGGGCAAGACCGTCGGCATCTCCGCGCTCGGCGGCACCATCCAGTTCATCTGCGAGTACCTGGTGCAGAAGGCCGGCGGCGACCCGAGCAAGGTCAAGTTCGTGGCCCTGCCCACGACTTCGCTCACCGACGCCGCCACCTCCGGCAAGACCGACGCGATCTTCTCCTTCGGCCCCTTCTACTTCGCCGGTCTCGACAGCGGACTGCGCTCCATCGGCAACGGCATGAACGACGTGCCCGGCATGGTGCAGGGCCTGCTGTTCTCCAGCGAGAAGTACCTGTCGTCCAACGGCGACACCGCGAAGAAGTTCATCGACGCGGTCGCCAAGGCCATCACCTACGCCAACGCGAACCCCGCGGCCGTGAAGGCGATCGACAAGAAGTACACCCAGGTGCCCGCCGCCTTCATCGACGCGCACGACACCAACCACTACGACAAGAACCTCGACACCACCGTCATGCGCACGGTCATCACCAAGATGCACGAGTTCGATCTGCTCGACAACGAGCCCAAGGACAAGGCCCTCTACTGGGACCAGGCCCCGACCTCGGCCGGGGAGTAACGATGGCCAAGGTCCGACTGCTCCAACTCGGCGCACTGGCCGCCGTGTTGGCGCTGTGGGCGCTGATCGCCGCGGTGGGCGTGGTCAGTTCGACCGCGCTCCCGGGGCCGGCGCCCGTGGCCGCCGCACTCGGCGACCTCCTCGGCAGCGGCGACTTCTGGCAGGCCGTCGGGGAGACGCTGCGCGGCGCGGTCACCGGGCTGGCCGTGGCGATCGCCGTGGGCGTCCCGCTCGGGCTGGTCACCGGGGTGTACCAGGCGGCCGAGGAGTCGTCCCGGCTGCTCATGGAGATCCTGCGCTCGTTCCCGGTGATCGCCCTGCTGCCGGTGTTCCTGCTGGTCCTCGGCTCCACCCCCGGGATGAAGGCGACCGTCGTCTTCCTCGCCTGCGTCTTCCCGGTCCTGCTCCAGGCCCAGTACGGCGCCCGCAGCGTGACCCCGGCGATCCACGAGACGGTGCACGGCTACCGCATCCCGCGCCTGCTGCGCTTCCGCCGGGTGATCCTGCCCGGCGCGGTGCCCTCGATCATGACCGGACTGCGGCTGGCGGCGACCACCTCCGTCCTGGTCGCCATCGGCGTCGAAGTGCTCACCACGCTCCCCGGCATCGGCCACATGATCATGGAGTCGCAGCAGGGCGGTGCCTCGGCACGGGCGTACGCCTACATCCTCGTCGCCGGCTGCATCGGCTACTCGATCACCGTGCTGGCCCAGTTCGCCGAACACCGGCTGCTGCGCTGGCGACCGCCCACCCACCAGGGAGGCGAGTAGCCGCCATGCCGTCGAAGACCCCGCCGCACATTCCGTCGAGGCTGCCGTGGAAGCCGATCCTGCGCCAACTCTGGCTGCCCGCCCTGGTGTTCGCCGTCCTGCTCGTCGCGACGGCGGGCAGCACCAGCTTCTACTTCCCGCCGCTCACCGAGGTCCTCACCACCCTGTGGGACGAACTGCTGCACGGCTCTCTCGTCGAGGACCTGCTGTTCAGCCTGCGCAACATCCTGCTCGGACTGGCCCTCGCCACCGTCGTGGGAGCCGGCGCCGGACTCGTCATCGGGGAGATCCGCACCCTGCGACTGGCCACCGGCCCGCTCCTCGACTTCGCCCGCGCGACCCCCACGGTCGGGTTCGTGCCCGTCATCATCCTCACCCTGGGCATCGGCTCCGGACCCAAGATCTTCCTGATCTTCCTGGGCTCGGTGTGGCCGATCCTGCTCAACACCATCAGCGGCGTACAGGCCATCGGCCCGGCCGTGCACGAGACCGCCCGCGGCTACCGCATCCCCTGGCCGCTGCGCCTGCGCCGGGTGATCCTGCCCGGGGCCCTGCCGCAGATCCTCGCCGGCATCCGGGTGGCGCTCTCCATCGCCGTCGTCCTCATGGTCGTCAGCGAGATCTACGGCTCGCCCATCGGCCTCGGCAACTTCATCCTGCAGAGCGGATCGAGCTTCCACGTCGCCGAGACCTGGGCCGGCACCATCCTGATCGGCGTCCTCGGATACGGCCTGAGCGTGCTGCTCCTGCTCGTCGAGCACCGCGTCCTGGGCTGGTACCACCAGCGCGCACCCCGGACGCGCTCCCCGCGGCCGGTCCCCGCCGAGACCACCGACAACACCGACAGCACCGAGAGCATCAAGAGCAACGGAGTCGTCGTATGACACGCGGTTCGAGCCTGTACGTCGAGGACCTCTGCATGAGCTTCGGGCAGGGCCCGCAGGAGCACCGGGTGCTCGACGGCCTCACCCTGCGCGTGGAGCCCGGCGAGTCGGTGTGCATCGTCGGCCCGTCCGGTGCGGGCAAGACGACGCTCCTGCGCTGTCTCGCCGGGCTGTCCCGGCCGACCGGGGGCCGGGTGCGCTACGGCGACCAGGCGCTCACCGAGCCGCACGCGGACATCGCCGTCGTCTCCCAGGACTACCGCGGCTCCCTGCTGCCGTGGCTGCGCGTGTGGGACAACGTCGCCTTCCCGCTCCAGGGCCGGGGCGTCAGGAAGGCCGTGCGCAAGGCGCGGGCGCTGGAGTGCCTGGAGGCGGTCGGCCTCCCGGACGTCGGCGACAAGTACCCCTGGCAGCTCTCCGGAGGCATGCAGCAGCGCGTGGCCATCGCGCGCGGCCTCGCCTACGACGCCCCGGTCCTGCTGATGGACGAGCCGTTCGGGTCGGTCGACGCCCAGTCCCGGTTCGACCTGGAGGACCTGACCCTGCAACTGCGCCGGCAGCTCGGCATCACCGTGGTCGTGGTCACGCACGACATCGACGAGGCCGTCTACCTGGGGGACCGCGTCGTCGTCCTCGGCGGGAAGCCGACGGCCGTCCTGGACAACCTCACCATCCCGCTCGGCCCCGACCGCGACCAGCTGACGACCCGGGCCGATCCGCGGTTCGCCGAGCTGCGCACCCGGGTGCTGGCCCTCATCCGCGGAGAGAAGGTGCCGACCCGACCGACTCGACCGTCCCGACCGACCCGACCCGAAGCGGCGCATCAGTGACCGCCAGGCTCGACCACGTCGGCATCTGCGTACCCGACCTCCGGGCCGCCGTCGCCTGGTACTGCGAGGCGCTGCACCTCACCGAGGAGCACGCGTTCACCGTGCCCGGCACCGACCTGCAGGGTGTGATGCTCCGCCATGTCGGCGGCCACCGCATCGAGTTGCTCCACCGCCCGGACGCCGTACCGGGCCTGGTCGCCGACGGCCCGGTGGAGGCGGCGGGCACGCTCGGCTACGGCCACCTCTGCCTTGCCGTCGACACCGCCGACGAGGTCGACACCGAGTTCGCCCGGCTTGTCGCCGCGGGCGCGGGCGTGCGGATGAGCCCGCGCCCGGCGCCCAGACCGGACGCCCGGATGGCCTTCGTGGCCGACCCGTACGGGAACCTCATCGAGCTGATCGACCGGGCCGGCTGACCGCCTGCCTGTCTGACCGACGGCCCGCCTCCCCCACCGCTTCCCCTCTCCTCCTTCCCTCTCGCTGACCGGCGTCCGTCGGTCAGCCATGCCCGAAAACCCACTGAGAACACTGAGAACAAGGGAGTTCACCGTGACTCGCACCAGCAGGCCCGGACCCGACGTCACCTACCGGGCCCGCCCCCGTGCCCTGCTCGTGGCGGTGGCCGCCGCCATGGCCCCGACGCTCATCGCCCCCGCGAGCGCGCACGCCGCGTCCACGAAGGCCGCGAGGAGGGCCGCCGCGTGCATCGAGGTCGCCGCCGGGGAGACCCTGGAGCTGACCGCGACGACCACCGCGAGCTGCCTCACCATCGAAGAGGGCGGCGTCATCACCGTCCCCGACGGCTACCGCCTGAGCCTCACCGTCAACGGCGTCGAGACCGGCTCCCGGCTCGCCGCACTCACCGACGGCTACGGCGGCGCGGCCACCGCGATCGCCGCCGGCAGCTACACCGGCACGATCGTCCTGACGGTCGCCGAGGCCACCGACCTCGCCTACGACGACCTCACCTTCCCCTTCCGGCAGGCGATCTACGTCGACGCCGACGGGGTCGACGAGGCCAAGTCGGTCCCCTCCGACGTGCGCGGCGGCACCGTCACCGACACCGCCGCCTCGGACATCACGCTCCTGTCCAACGGCGAGGCGTTCAACGGCGTCTACGTGACCGGCGGCGGCAGCTACACCCTCACCGACCCGAAGATCGCCTTCGACGGCAACGGCCGCTGCGACTTCATCGGCTACGGAGCCTCGGTCGTGGGCACCGGCGCGGGCACCAGGCTCGTCCTCGACGGAGCCACCATCAGCAATGTCGGCGTGGTCCGCACCGCGGTCATCGCCGACGCGAGCGCCAACGTGATCGTCAAGAACTCCACCCTGCACTGTGCCGACGGAGTCGTCCCCGACGAGTACCCCACGGCGGGCACCGGCGACACCCGCTACATGATCACCGTGCCGTGGATGCTGGGCCTGTCCGGCAACGTCCGCACCACCAACCTGCTCGGCGCGAGCACGAAGGCGTCGTTCATCAACTCCTCGATCTCCTCGGAGAAATGGGGCGCGCTCTCCGTCGACGGCGGCAGCTACTGCACCCTCACGGCCATCAACAGCACCATCGCCAACACCGGCGGCCAGGGCTACGGCTCCTACGCCATCGGCAACGTGACCGAGCACTTCCTCGGCTGCACCTTCGACGTCGGCGACTACGCCCTCATCCACTGGGGAGCGTCGGCGCACTACGGCAACAGCACGGCAGCGGCCGTCGCCGCCCTGAACACGTCGCTCGAACTCGGCCTCACCAGCGCCGAGTTGAGCGCGCTGACGGAGAAGCCGACCGTCGTGAACGCCGGTCGCTTCATGGTGCTGTGGTACGCGGCCGGCTCCGTCGCCATCGACGGCGGAACCGAGGTCAACACGGGCGAGACCACGTTCATGTGCAAGGCGGTCGCCGGCTCGGTCACCGTGAACGGCTCCCAGGGCGCCACGATCAACCCCGGCAACGGGGTCGTCTTCCAGCTCATGGACACCGACCGGCCGAGCAGTGTCTCGGTGTCGGGCAAGGCCTGGAAGACGGAGACGACCGGCACGTACACCGAGCCGACCGGGTCCCCGACCAAGTCGTCGAGCTGGGTCACCACCAGCGGCCAGTCCACCGACGCGAAGGGCTCCTTCACGGACATCGAGCTGACGGGGGACTTCTACAACTCCGTGTGGGGCGGCGGCAACGCGAGCCTCCAGGGCCAGAACCTGAACCTCACGTTCACCCGCTCGACCGTCGAGGGCGTCATCTCGGCGAGCACGGCCAAGCACAGCGTGTCCACGATCACCTCGGCCCAGTACCGGCAGATCAGCGAGGTCACCAACACCCCGAGCGCGGTCGTCAACAACGGCGTCCTCGTGACGCTGGGCGCCGGCTCCACCTGGACGGTCACCGCGACGTCCTACCTGAGCGCCCTCACCCTGGCGTCGACCGCCGCGGTGACCGCCCCCTCCGGCAAGACCGTGACCCTGACGGTCAACGGCACGACCACAGCGATCCAGGCGGGTACCACCTACACCGGAGCCCTCACCCTGACCGTCGCGTAGCCGAAGCAGCCACAGAAAGAACCGGCCCCCGGGATGCGAACCATCTCCCCGGGGGCCGGCGTTCGTGGTGAGCGCTACGCGCCCAGCATGTTGTAGCCGCCGTCCGCCACGAGGAACCCGCCCGTGATGTGGTTCGCGTCCTCCGTGGCCAGGAACAGGGCCGCTCCCGCGAGCTCCTCCGGTCCCGGGATGCGTCCCATGGGCGTCGCCGCCCGCAGTGCGTCCCCGCGCCCGCCCTGCCAGTCCGCACGGCCCAGCGTGGCCTCGGTCTCGATGAACCCCGGCGCGAACACGTTCACCCGCACCGTCGGCGCGAAAGCGTGCGCGTACGACTTGGTCAGGCCGATGATGCCGTACTTGGCGGCCGCGTACTGCGGCGCGCGCGCACTGCCCCGTACGACGACGGTGGAGCCGATGTTGACGATGGAGCCCCCGCCGTCCTGCTCCAGCATCCGCGCCCCGAACTCGTGCGTGCACAGCAGGGTGCCCTTGATGTCGACGGCGAGGACGTGGTCGACGGAACTCTCGGTGAGGTCCCGCCACGACATCTGCTCGCGGGCCACGTCGCCGACGTTGTTCACCGCCACGTCGAGTCGGCCGAAGTGCGCCCACACCTCGTCGGCGAGACGCTTGATCTGGTCGTGCTCGGCGATGTCGGCCTGGACGACGAAGGCCTTGCGGCCGAGCGCCGTCACCCGTTCCGCCGTCGCCTGCGCGCCCGCGTGCGAGCTTCGGTAGTGGACGGCGACATCGGCGCCCTCCTGCGCGGCGCGTACGGCGATCTCGGCGCCGAATCCGGTGCCCGCGCCGGTGACGAGGACGGTCCTGCCGGCGAATCGCTCGGGGACGGGTTTCATACGTTCTCCGTTCATGAAGTCTCGTGACGTGCAAGGGCGTTCATACGAGGGTCCGCCCGCCGTCCGCGTACAGCACCTGGCCGGTGACGAACGCGGACTCGGCGGACGCGAGGAACAGGACAGGCCCCGTCAGGTCCTCGGGCCGGCCGAGGCGTCCGGCGGGCACCAGCGACTCCAGGGACGCGCGCATACCGGGCTTGGCCAGGTAGCCGCGGGTGAGGTCGGTCTCGGTGTAGCCGGGGGCGACCGCGTTGACGGTGACCCCGGAAGCCGCCCACTCGCGTGCCATCACCCGCATCAGCTGGTTCACGCCGCCCTTGGTCGCCGCGTACGGCGCGTGCTCCGCGTGGGCGAGCAGCCCGGAGACGGAGGACAGGTACACGACGCGCCCGTAGCCGTTCGGCACCAGTACGGCCCCCGCGGCCCGGCCCAGCCAGAACGCGCTGGAGAGGTTGACCGCGACCAGCCGTTCCCACACCTCGTCCGGCGTCTCCAGCACGGGTCTGCGGTCGTTGACGCCGACCGCGTGCACGAACACGTCCAGCCCGCCGAGGAGTTCGACCGCCTCGCCGACCGCGGTCCGGCAGGCCTCGGCCGAGGTGAGGTCGGCGGCGATGCCGTGCGCGCCGTCCTGGGCGATGTCGTCGAGCCGGTCCTTGTCCACGTCGAGCGCGACGACCGCCGCGCCCGCCCCGGCGAGTGCCCGGGTCACCGCTCTACCGATCCCGCCGGCTCCGGCGACGAGGGCACGGGTACCGGCGAAGTCCCATGTTGTCCGCATGCCCGGACCGTAAGCCACTCCTGTGTTTTGTGTCCACACTTGGCGCACCTCTTGACGGTCGATAGGGCGATTGGCAGGGTGAGTGTCGACAGTTAGGGAGGTTCTGATGAAACTGGTGACGTTCGACGCGGGTCCGGAGACCGGACTGGTGGGGAGGCTCGACGGCGACACCGTCGTGGGGCTGGACGTGCCCTCCACCCGCGTGTTCTTCGAACGCGAGGGCCAGGTCGGCGAGACGGGACAGACGTTCGCGTCGGCCGACGTCCGGCTGCGGGCGCCGATCACGCCCAAGAAGTTCTTCCACACGGCCGGCAACTTCCGCGAACACCACGAGGATCTGGTGCGCGTGGACTGGTCCCACCCGGTGAACAAAGGCATCGTGTTCTTCCAGAACGTCGACGCGATCATCGGCCCCGACGAGCCGATCGTGTACCCGGCGAACCTCACCCGGGAACTCGACTACGAGCTCGAACTCGCCGTCGTCATAGGCAAGCCGGGCCGCTTCTTCTCCGCCGAGCAGGCCGCCGAGCACATCGCCGGCTATCTGGTCTTCAACGACATCACCGCCCGCGACATCCAGCGCAAGGAGATGGAGTCCGGGGTCTTCTCCTTCTCCAAGGCCATCGAGACCTTCTGCCCGATCGGCCCGTACATCGTCACCGCCGACGAGATCGACGACCCGCACGACCTCGACATGGAGCTACGGGTCAACGGCGACGTCCGCCAGAAGTCCAACACCGCCCGGATGTCGGTGTCCATCCCGCAACTGGTCGCCTACCACTCGCCGCAGGTCTACAGCGCCGGCGACCTCATCACCACGGGCACCGTCGCCGGAGTCGCCGCGAGCACCGAGGACCCCTTCGCCAACTACCTCAAGCCCGGCGACGTCGTCGAGGCCGAGATCGAGGGCCTGGGCGTCCTGCGCAACCGGGTCGTCTCCTGGGCCGACGCGTACGGCGGCGAAGAGCCGCCCGCCGGGCTCTGGGTGTGAGTCGATGAGGATCGCACAACTGGCCGGAAGGCCCGTCCTATTGACCGAGGACGGCGCCCTCGACCTCCCCGCCGAGTACGCCGGGGACCTCTTCCTCCACTGGGACGACCTGCTCGACTGGTCCAGGGGCGCCACAGGGGGGCGTCCCTACGACGAGGCCGAGCTGGAAGCGCCCGTCCCCGCCCCACGCCAGATCTTCGCCGTCGCCCTCAACTACCGCCCCCACACCGCCGAGGCGGGGTACCAGGAGCCCGAGGCGCCCCTGGTGTTCACCAAGTTCCCGACCTGTCTCACCGGCCCGCACACGACCGTGGAGCTGCCGGACGGCCATGTCGACTGGGAACTCGAACTGGTCGCCGTCATCGGCCGCGAGGCCCGCCGGGTGCCGGTGGAGAAGGGCTGGGAGCCGGTCGTGGCGCTCACCGTCGGCCAGGACCTGTCCGAGCGGATCGCCCAACTCGCCGGCCGCCCGGCCCAGTTCTCCCTCGCCAAGTCGCACCCCGGGTTCGGTCCGGTGGGACCCGCGCTGGTGAGCCTCGACGAGATCGACGCGACCGGCGACCGCGACGACCTGGAACTGACCTGTGAACTCAACGGCGAGCGGGTCCAGCACGACCGCACGGCCGGCATGATCTTCCCGATTCCCGAACTGATCGCGCATCTCAGCGAGTTCTGCACCCTGCTGCCCGGCGACCTCGTCTTCACCGGGACCCCGGCGGGCGTCGGCAACCGCCGGTCGCCACAGCGCTTCCTCACCCCCGACGACGAACTCGTCAGCCGTATCGGGGGCGTCGGCGAGATGCGGCACCGCTTCCGGAGGGCGACGCCATGACCCGCACGCTCTTCACCGACGTCCAGGTCTTCGACGGCACCGGGAAAGACCCCTTCCCGGCCGATGTGCTCGTCGAGGGAAACCGCATCACGGCGGTGGCCGACCGCATCCCGCGCGACCTGCGGACCGAGGCCCGGGTGATCGACGGAGGCGGCGGCACCCTGCTCCCCGGACTCGTCGACGCCCACGCCCACCTCGGCTTCGGCTCCACCGTCGAGCACCGCTCGGCGCGCCGCGACGAGCCCGAGGAGGAGAAGGCGCTGCTCGTGGCGCACGCCGGACGCGTACTGCTCGACCACGGCATCACCAGCGCCTACTCCGGCGGCAACCGGCTCCCGCGCACGGAGATCGCCGCCCGCAAGGCCTTCGCCGAGGGCTGGATGCCCGGACCGCGGCTGAAGGCCGCGTCCTGGGAGGGCAGCGCGGGCATGGTCGAACCCGGCGTCTACGACTTCCCGGGCATCGACGGGCGCGCCTCCGACCCGTACTCGGTGGCCCGGTTCGTCACCGACATGGCCCAAGTCGGCGTCGACATCGTGAAGTTGTCGCTGTCCGGGGAGAGCGCGGTCGTACAGGGGACGTCCCGGATCGTGCAGTTCACCGCGGAGGAGGTCGCCGCCGCGGCCAAGGCGGCGGAGCAGCACGGCGTCTGGCTCACCGCGCACGCACACGCGGCCGAGTCGATCAAGATGGCCGTGCGGTACGGCATCCGCGCCGTCTACCACTGCACCTTCGCCGACGAGGAGGCACTCGACCTCCTCGAAGCGGCCCGCGACCGCGTCTTCGTCGCCCCGACCCCGGGCATCATCCACGCCAACCTGCACGAGGCCGGCAGCGAACCCGAGCCGGGGATGGAGGTCGAGGCCACCGCCGAGGCCGTGCGCGCGGTCGTGCCCGAACTGGTCCGGCGCGGAATACGGGTCGTCCCGGGCGGCGACTACGGCTTCGCGTGGAACCCGGTCGGCCGCAACCTCCGCGACCTCGAACTGTTCGTCGACTGGTTCGGCTTCACCCCCGCCGAGGCGCTGCGCGCGGCGACCCGCCACGGCGGGCAGATCATGGGCATGGAGCACGAACTCGGGCTGATCCGCCCGGGGTTCCTCGCCGACCTGGTCCTCGTCGACGGCGACCCGCTGGAGGAGATCGGCATCCTCCAGGACCGCGACCGGCTGGCGGCGATCATGAAGGACGGCAAGCTGCACAAAGCCCGCGAGCTGCACAAGATCCGCGAGCCGCACAAGGCCCGCGGATGATCCGGGTCCGTACGCCCGCCGGGCGGCTCCTGGGGGAGTGGGACCGGGGCGTGGCGGTGTTCCGGGGCATCCCGTTCGCCGAGCCCCCCGTCGGCCCGCTGCGCTGGCGACCGCCCCGGCCCGCCGCCCGCTGGGCCGGCGAGCGGCGGGCGTACGACTTCGGGCCCGCTCCGCTCCAGCCGCAGCCGCCCCGCGACTCGATCATGTTCCACACCAACTTCGCCGACCGCCGCGCGCTGGTGACGAGCGAGGACTGCCTCTACCTCAACGTGTGGACACCCGACCCCGCACCCGCCGCCGCCCTGCCGGTCATGGTCTGGATCCACGGCGGCGGCAACCGCTACGGTCACGGCGGCCAGGAGATCCACGACGGGCGTGCGACGGCCCGTCGGGGGCTCGTCGTCGTGACCCTGAACCACCGGCTGGGAGCGCTCGGCTTCCTCGCCCACCCCGAACTGGCCGCCGAGGACGACCTCGGCGCGTCCGGGAACTACGGGCTGCTGGACATCGTCGCCGCCCTGGCCTGGGTGCGGGAGAGCATCGCGGCCTTCGGCGGCGACCCCGACCGGGTGACCCTCGCCGGCAACTCCGCCGGAGCCGCCCACATCTGCCACCTCATGGCCGCACGGGCCGCCCGGCCCCTCTTCCGGGCGGCCCTCGGGCAGAGCGCCTCCGGCATCGGACGCGCCGAGGGGCCGCTCGCCGACCAGCTCGCCGCCCAGAAGCAGGGGCTGCGCTGGGCGGCCGGCCTCGGCGACCCGGACGTCGACGCACTGCGGCGGTTCGACGGCACGGAACTCGTGCTCCGCGGCCACTTCGGGCCCGTCGTGGACGGACGGATCCTGACCGAGCCGAGCGACGACGTCTTCGCCGCCGGCCGTCAGCACGCCGTACCGCTGCTGGTCGGCGCCAACGTCGACGAGGGCTCGGTCTACGCGACCCCGGACGTCCTGCGCAGCCTCCCGGTGGAACCCGGCGCCGACGCGCTGTATCCCGTAGGGGACCTGGCGGAAGCCCGGCGCACGGCACGGCTGTTCACCGGCGAGAGCCGATTCGGCTACCCGGTGTGGCGTTGGGCCGTCGCCCACGCGCAGCAGGCGCCGACCCGGATGTACCGCTTCGCCCGGACGCCCCCGCTGCCGGACGGCCTGGACCTGGCGGCGCCGCGCGACGGACTGCCGGGATACGGCGTCCACCACACCGCCGAACTCCCCTACGTCCTCGACAACCTGGACTGCCGACCCTGGCCCTGGACCGAGTCCGACCGCGAGCTGGCCCGCACCATGGCGGACGCCTGGGCCCGCTTCGTGGAGACGGGCGACCCGAACGGCGGCGCGCTGCCGGTGTGGTCGGCGTTCACCGGCACCGAGACGATGGAGTTCGGGAACCCCGAGTTCGGCGACTCCGCACGGGCGGCCACCGTCGAACGCCTCGACGCCATGCGGCTGTTGGCCCGCTGTCCCCGCCCCCTCTGACTCCCCACGAGAGGACCCTGAGAGTGGCAAGACTCCCCGAGACCGAAGGCGCCGGCGAGATCGCCCACCGCGTCCGCGAACGCCGAGGCGGCGCACTGCGCCCGCTCGACCGCATGCTGCTGCACAGCCCACAGCTCGCCGACGGCTGGAACACCCTGCTCGGCGCCATCCGGGGGCGGCTGGAACTCCCGGCGGACATACGCGAGTTGGTGATCCTGCGGATCGCCGTGCTCAACCGTGCCCCGTACGAGTGGACGGCGCACGAGCCCGAGGCGCGCAGGGCAGGGCTCGACGACTCCGACCTGACCGAACTGCGCTGTGAGAAACCGGAGTTCGACGAGCGCCGACAGCGGGTCATCGCCTACACCGACGCGATGACCCGCGACGTTCACGTCCCCGACGAGGTGTTCGACGCCCTCCGCGCCCACTTCACCGACGCGGAACTCGTCGAACTGACGGCGACCGTGGCCGCGTACAACATGGTGTCCCGCTTCCTGGTCGCACTCGACGTCTAGGAACGGCTGCTAGGAACGGCTGCCGCGCTGTCGCCTGACGAAGCCGACGAGCAGCCGGTTCCACGCGGCCGGCTGTTCCCAGTGCGGGTTGTGACCCGCCTCGCGGACGACATGCGTCTCCACGTCCCGCAGGTGCCCGGCGTTGAGGCGCATGACGGACGGCGGACTGTAGAGGTCGGCGTCGCCGGTGATGAGCTGGACGGGCAGGGTGAGGGTCTCCAGGGCCGCCCAGGTGATCGTGTGCGCGAGGGACTGCGGGAAGGCGTCGGCGGTCCTGGCCCGGTCGTGGATCTCCAGCCAGGCCGCCACCCCGTCCCGGTCGCCGCCCCGGTACGACGGGCCGAGCTCCTTGAAGTCGACGGGCAGGTCGCCGAACGGGTCGGGCTGGAGCGCCGCGGTCAGCTCCGCGTACTCCGCGTCCTGGACGCCCATGATGCTGCCCGACACGGTGAGACTGCGCAGCCGGTCCCCGTACGAGAGGGCGTAGTCGATCGCCACGGGTCCGCCCGCCGCCGAACCGCAGAGGTGGAAGGTCTCCAGGCCCAACCGGTCGGCCAGCGTGTCGAGGTCGCCGGAGGCGGTGTCGGCCTCCGCCCTGACGCCCGCCACCGAGTTGTACGCGCCCCGCCGTGAGTAGCCCACGACTCGGAGCCCCGCCGCGGCCAGCACCGGCTGCTGGTACGGCCAGCTCTCGCCGCTCCCCGAGCCGGGATGCAGCAGGACCACGGCCTCCCCGGCGCCGCCGGTGTCCCAGCACCACAGGCTGCCGCCCCCGGACACCGGCACCTGATACTCGGTCACCGGAGCCTGCTCGGGCACCGGCACCGGCTCCCACGGCTGCGAAGGCTGCCCGGCGGACGTGTCCCCGGCCTCGGCCGTACCCTGGGCGACACCGGTCGCCGCGATCGCGGCCAGCGCGCCCCCCACCACGGAGCGTCTGGTGAGCGCGGACGGGGCGGACGGGGTGGACCGGGCGGCCGGGTCGGACGGGTTCGTGCGGACTCGCTTCATGATTCCTCGTTTCCTCGGTGAGATTCCGGTGAGATTCGGCGGGTTCCCCGGCGGGTCTCTCCGGTGACTGATGCTCTCTGTCGACAGGACGCAGGAGATCGCGGGGGATCCCCGCCGTGACCCGTCCTGGGGTGAGATAGTGTCGACACCGTTGTATTGGCTGTGAGCTCGGACAGGCAGGGAGAAGTGCCGCATGACCGATCAGGACACGCATCTCGTGCTGGAGCGCCTCCTGCGGCTGCGGGACCGGCGTGAGCCGCTGGTCGCGCAGATCGCCGAGTGGGTCGGCGCGGGCATCATCGAGGGCCGGCTGGAACCGGGTCAGGACCTCAACAGCGTCGATCTGTCACGCCGGTTCGACACCAGCCGTACGCCCGTCCGCGAGGCGCTGATGCTCCTCGAACAGGAGGGGCTGGTCGAGATGAAGGCGCGCCGCCGGCCCCGGGTGGCCGCGCCGTCCCCGCAGGACATCCGGGACATCTACCAGGTGCGCAAGCGCCTGCTGTCGATGCTCGCGGCCCTGCTGGTGGAGCGGGCCGACGACGAGGAGCTCGCCGAGCTGCGCACCCGCGTCGAGCGGATGCGGGAGCTGGCCGACGCCGGTGACGTGGACGCGTACTTCTGGAACCACGTACTGCTCCAGGAGCGGATGACCGAGATCGTCGGCAACGCCACCCTGAAGCAGATCCTGGACTCGCTGGCCCTGCGCACGCTGATGCTGCGACACCTGAGCCTGACCCGGGCCGGGCGCCTCGCCCACAGCATCGACGATCAGGAACGGCTGCTGCAGGCCTGCGAGGAGCGGGACGAGGAACTGGCCTCGGCGCTGATCGCGGGAGCGACGGTGCGCGCGCAGCGAGCCGTGGAGGAGCAGTTGGAACAGGACGACGCGGCACGCGGCCGCAAGCCCGTCCGCAGGCACCGAGCGGCTTCGTAGCGCCCTGCGGGCAGCCCTCCCACGCCCCCTGGGGGCGGCTCACTTGGCCAGCACTCCGCCGTCGACGGGGAAGTTGCCGCCCGTCACCCACGCCGACTCCTCCGACGCCAGATACACCGCGCACCAGGCGATGTCCTCCGGCGTCCCGACCCGGCCCAGCGGGATCCGGGCCAGCAGCGCCTCGCGTGCGGCGCCGTCGTGGGCGCCGGCGGACTCGGTCGCGGGCGTGCGCACCATGCCGGGCGAGATCGTGTTGGCGCGGATGCCCGACGGGCCTCCCTCGACGGCCAGTTGACGGGTCAGCCCGAGAACGGCCGCCTTGCCCGCGCAGTGTGCGACCATCCCGAAGTTCCCGCTGCCCCGGAAGGCGTTCACCGAGGCGAAGTTGACGATCGAACCGCCCCCGGAGGCCTCCATGTGCGGCCACACGGCCTGTACGGGCAGGAAGACCACGTCCACCTCGCCGCGCAGGGTCGGCGACCACTGCGCGGCGAAGTCCATCTCGGCGGCCGTGGCCATGTGCGGGGCGATGGCCCCCGCCGTCACCAGGACGTCGATGCGGCCGTGCCGCGCCACCGCCTCGTCCGCGAAGCGACGGGCGTCGGCGGGGACGGTCATGTCGAGCGGCGCGAGCACCTCGACGGCCAGCCCCCGGTCGGCGACCGCCTTGCGGGTGCGTTCGGCGGCGGCGGTGTCGAGATCGCAGCCGATGACGGTCGCGCCCTGCTCGGCGAAGAGCAGCGCACAGCCCTGGCCGATCCCGGCGCCCGCACCGGTGACGAGAGCGACTTTCCCAGAGAGCCTGCCGGTCACGTGGACCCCCTTCAGAAGGAGTTCATGGCGGTCGTACGAGACCGCGGCACGGCTCGCCCCTCCTTCCTAGTGTCGACACTATGGGCTAGTCAAGGGGTGTGATGCTCTGGATGGCCATTTCTGTCGACAGTTGTGGGCGGGTTCTCCTGCCAGGGCAGCAACGGATCCTCGACGAGACCGGCCGCCAGCCACTGCTCCACGGCCGCGATGTGCACCGTCGCGGTCGACACCGCCAACTGGGCGTCGCGCGCCCGCAGCGCGCGGAGGATCTCGTCGTGCTCCCGGTGCGCGTGCTCCACGGCCCGCTCGGTCCGGGTGCCCCGGACGATACGGACCCGCTGGGTACGCGTGGACAGCACCCGCAGCAGCATCGACAGCACCGGATTGCCGACGGCCTCGACGATCCGCAGATGGAACGCGATGTCGTGCCCCACGAACTCCTCGACCGTCGCCGCGGACCGGGACCGCCGCAGCACCGCGCCCAGCTCGTCGAGGTCGTCCGGACCGAGCAGCGCGGCGGCCAGACCGGTCGCCTGCGGTTCGAGCAGCCGGCGGACCTCCAGCAGTTGCAGCGCCGTCTGCCCCTGGGAGACGTCCGAGGCGAAGGAGAGCGCCTCGAAGAGGAGATGGGGCTCCAGACTCGACACATACGTGCCGTCCCCCTGCCGGGCGACCAGGATCCGCATCGCGGTCAGTGCCCGCACCGCCTCGCGCAGCGAACTGCGGGACAGGCCCAACTGTCCGGCGAGGAGCTCCTCCTTGGGCAGCCGGGAACCCGGCGCGAGGTCGCCCGCCACGATCATCGCCTTGATCTTGTCCATCGCCTCGTCGGTCACTGCCACGAGCACGCCTCCCTGTGCGGCTACTCCTGGTGCGGCTACACCTGGCTCGGCTACTCCTCGCGCGACTACTCCTGCTTCTCGCCGGAGGCGAAGCGGGAGATGATCAGCGCGACGATGATGATCGCGCCGTTGAGGAACTGGTTCCACAGCGGCGGCACACCCGCCAGCGTCATCACGTTGACGACCAGCTGGAGCGTCAGCACACCGGTCAGCGCACCGAACACGGACCCCTTGCCGCCGTTGAGGCTGACCCCGCCGATGACCGTCGCGGCGAAGACCTGGAAGATCCAGCCGCTGCCCTGGGTCGCGGAGATGGAACCGTAGTGACCGCTGTAGAGGATGCCGGCGAATGCGGCCAGCACGCTCCCCAGGATCAGCACCGCCCACACGATCCGGTCGACCCGGATGCCCGCGGTCCGCGCCGCCTCCGCGTTGCCGCCGATCGCGTACAGCGCCCGCCCGTGCCGCAGCCAGGCCAGAGCGGCGCTGCCGAGGGCGAAGAGCACGACACAGATCCAGATCGCCGCGGGCGCGCCCCACCAGGACGCCTTGCCCAAGTAGGTGAAGGATGAGGGCAGTTCGACGATGGACTGGCCCTCGGAGAGGGCGACCTGGAGACCCCGCAGCATGGTGAGCATGCCGAGGGTGACGATGAACCCGTTGAGCCGCAGCTTCAGGATCAGGAACCCGTTGACGGCCCCGATCACCGCGCCCACCAGCAGACAGAGCGGAATCGCCGTCCACTCGGGAAGGAGCCCGAGCCCGGTGAACCGGGCGCCGCTGGTGGGCAGGACGAGCCAGACGGCGATGACCGGAGCCACCCCGATGGTGGACTCCAGGGACAGGTCCATCCGCCCGCAGATCAGGATCAGCGCGGTGGCGAGCACCAGCAGGCTCAGCTCCGTCGACTGCTGCGCCACACCGATGAGGTTGTCGGAGGTCAGGAAGGCCGGGGAGACGATGAACCCGATCACCCCGAGGACCAGGATGGCCGGGATCAGGGACAGTTCACGGAACCGGCCGAGGTCGAGCCCGCGACGGGCGTCCCCGGCGGTCTTCTGCGCCACGCTCGCTGCGGAGTCGGTGACATCAGTGGTGGCGGACATGACTACCTTCCGTGCTCTTCGGTGTCGGGTGCTTCGGCCCTGTCGGCGACGTCCTGCATGAAGACGTCCGGCGCGGCGACGTCCGGTACGGCGACGCCCTCCATGGCGGCGACCACCTGCTCGTCCCGCCAGCCGGGCGCGAACTCGGCTACCACGCGCCCGTGGAACATCACGACGACCCGGTCGCACACCTTCAGGTCGTCCAACTCGTCGGAGACGATCAGCGCGGCCTTCCCGCCGTCCGCGACCTCGCGGATACGCCGCAGCAGGAACTCCTTGGACTTGACGTCCACCCCGTTGGTGGGACGGACCGCGACCAGGACCCGGGGGGCGGTGGCCAACGCCCGGGCCACCACGACCTTCTGCTGGTTGCCGCCGGAGAGCGCGGACACCGCGGTGGCCGCCCCCGGGGTCTTGATGTCGAGCTCCCGGATCATGCGCTGGGCGAAGACCCTGGTCCGGGACGGCAGCACCGTGCCGAACGGGCCCAGTTGGTCGGTGACGGTGAGCGTCGCGTTCTCCGCCACGCTGCGGCCCGGGACCAGGCCCTGGAGATGCCGGTCCTCGGGGACCAGACCGACGCCCGCGGCCAGCGCCGACGGAACGCTGCCGGTGCGTACGCCGCGCCCGCCGACGGAGATCCGGCCCTCCTCGGCGCGATGCAGACCGGCGACGGCCTCCCCGACCCGCACATTGCCGCTCGCCGCCGAGCCGGCCAGCCCGACCACCTCGCCCGAGCGCACCGACAGGGACAGCTCGCGACAGACGCCGGGGAGCGTGAGGCCCTCGATCGACAGCAGCTCGGGTCCCGGGGCCGGGTCCCTGTCCGGGTCTGTCGCCGCCGCCGTGGTGCCGCCCTCGGCGGAAGCAGCGGCGGCGCTCAGAGCGGCAGGGGCCACAGCGGCAGGAGCCACAGTGGCAGGGCTGGTCTCCCCGGTCATCGCCTCCACCAGGGCCTGGTGACCGACCTCGGCCACCGGCGCGGTGAGGATATGGGTCGCGTCGCGGTAGACGGTGACCGTCGTGCAGAGGTCGTAGACCTCCTGGAGGTGGTGCGAGATGAACAGGAAGGCGACGCCCTGGCGTTGGAGGTCGCGGAGCTTGTCGAAGAGTCTGCCGATGCCACGGGCGTCGAGCTTCGCGGTCGGCTCGTCGAGGATGATGAAGCGTGCGCCGAACGACAGGGCGCGGGCGATCTCCACGAACTGCCGCTGCTCCACGGTGAGTTCCCTGGCCCGCGCGCTCGCGTCGACGTCCACGCCGTACTCGCCGAGGAGTTCCTCCGCCCGCTGCCGCAACTGCCGCCAGCGGATGGGCTGCAGCGGGCCGCCGCTCTGCCGGTTCAGGAAGAGGTTCTCCGCGACGGTCAGGTCCTGGATGATCGTGGACCGCTGGTAGACGCAGGCCACCCGGGAACGCCAGGCGTCGATGTCGCCGACGGGCGGCGCGGGTCGGCCGGAGAAGCGCAGGGCCCCGGTGTCGGGCCGGCGCAGCCCGGTCAGCAGGGACACGAGCGTCGACTTGCCGGCCCCGTTGCGGCCCACCAGCGCGTGCGACTCGCCGGGGGCGACGGCGATACGGGCGTCGCGCAGCGCGACGGTGGCGCCGAACCTCTTGCCGACCCCGATGGCCTCGGCCACCGGGGTCGCGGCCACCGGGGTCGAGGCAGGGGTGTCCGCCATGGTGGATACCGTCCTTCCAGGGGTGCGGGCGCTGATGCCGGTCCGGTCGGTCACTGGCCGACGGTGTTGCCCCACAGGCTCTTGTCCTCGACGTTCTCCTTGGTCACCAGAGGCGCCGGCAGCTGGTCCTCGAGGCCGCCCGGGATCGCGATGATCGTGGAGTCGTGGTCGGTCTTGCCCGCCTTGAAGGTCTTGCCGTCGGCCGCCGCCTTGGCGTAGTACAGCGCGTACTTGGCGTACAGGTCGGCGGGCTGGGAGACGGTCGCGTCGATCTGGCCCTTGCGGATCGCGTCGAACTCCTGCGGGATGCCGTCGTTGGAGATGATCGAGATGTGCCCCTTCTGGCCGGCCGGCTTGAGCAGGCCCTTCTGCTCCAGCAGGGCCAGCGTCGGCTGCAGGAAGACACCGCCGGCCTGCATGTAGATGCCGTTGAGGTCGGGGTGCTGGGCGAGCAGGCTCTGCAGCTTGGCGGAGGCCACGTCGCCCTTCCAGTCGGTGGGGAGCTCGAAAACCTTGATGGCGGGGAACTTCTGCTTCATGCACTCGGCGAACGCCTCGGAGCGGTCACGCCCGTTGATGGAGTCCAGCGCGCCCTGAAGCTCGGCGACCTTGCCCTTGCCGCCGAGCTGCTTGCCGAGGAACTCGCAGGCCTTGGTGCCGTACGCCCGGTTGTCGGCGCGCACGACCATGTAGACGTCACCCTTGTCGGGGCGGGTGTCGACACTGACGACGGGGATCTTCTTCGAGGCCAGGGTGTCGAGCGTGGAGGCGATGGCGCCGGTGTCCTGCGGGGCCATGACGACGGCCTTGGCGCCCGTGTTCTGGAACACCTGCACATTGGCGACCAGCTTGGTGACGTCGTTCTGGGAGTTGCTCAGCGGCAGCGCGTTGATGCCCTCGGACTTGATGTCCTTCTGGACGTACTCGGCATAGGAGTTCCAGAAGTCGGAGTCGGAACGCGGCAGGTCGATCCCGATGGCGGGACTGTCGCCGCCCGCGCTGTCCGAACCCGCGCTGTCGCGGTTGCACGCGGTGAGGAGGGTGAGGGCCGCGACGACGACGGCGGTTGCGGCGGTGGAGCGGGTGCGAGCGAACTTCATGGCCGGGTTCTCTCCTTAGCTGAGCTGGGAGTGGAGATTCCTCCGATGTATCTCGAACGTCGAGGACGTTACGACGGTGTCACCGGCGCTGACAAGGGGTCGTGTTCGACGAATCGACGGGATTTTCGGGGTGTTGTCATGCGCGCCCGCTGCCCCTAAAGTCGCGGTTCTGCGATTCCTCCGATGAATGCCTCGGTGCACTCGACGCATGAGGACCGTCAAACAGGAAGGGCGCCCCCTTGACCGCAACCCCCGCCCGGATCGTCGCGGTGGACACCCACGACATCCGTTTCCCGACCTCCCGGGAGCTGGACGGCTCCGACGCGATGAACCCGGATCCCGACTACTCCGCCGCCTACGTCGTGCTGCGGACCGACTCCGGCGACGGGCTCGAAGGCCACGGCTTCAGCTTCACCATCGGACGCGGCAACGACGTCCAGGTCGCCGCGATCGCGGCCCTGCGGCCCCACCTCCTGGGCAGGTCGGTGGACGAGCTGTGCGCCGACCCGGGCTCCCTCAACCGCGATCTGATCGGCGACAGCCAACTGCGCTGGCTCGGCCCCGAGAAGGGCGTGATGCACATGGCCGTCGGCGCGGTGGTGAACGCGGCGTGGGACCTGGCCGCGAAACGCGCCGGGCAGCCGCTGTGGCGACTGCTCGCCCACGCCGACCCCGAATGGCTGGTCTCCCAGGTCGACTTCCGTTACATCGCCGACGCCCTCACCCCCGAGGACGCCCTCGCCCTGCTGCGGGCCGGCCGGGCCGGACTGGCCGAGCGCGAGGCGGACCTGCGCGAGCGCGGATACCCCGGCTACACCACCTCGCCGGGCTGGCTCGGCTACGACGACGAGAAGCTGACCCGGCTCGCCAAGCAGGCCGTCTCCGACGGCTTCACCCAGATCAAGCTCAAGGTGGGCGCCGACCTCGACGACGACCTCAGGCGGCTGCGCACGGCCCGCGCAGCCGTCGGGGACGGGGTGCGCATCGCCGTCGACGCCAACCAGCGGTGGAACATCGACGAGGCGATCCGCTGGACCCGTGCCCTCGCCGAGTTCGACCCGTACTGGATCGAGGAGCCCACCAGCCCCGACGACGTCCTCGGTCACGCCGCCGTCCGGGAGGCGGTCGCGCCGGTGAAGGTCGCCACCGGCGAACATGTGCAGAACCGCATCGTCTTCAAGCAGTTGCTCCAGGCCGGCGCCCTCGACGTGCTCCAGATCGACGCGGCCCGGGTCGGCGGCGTCAACGAGAACCTCGCCATCCTGCTGCTCGCCGCGAAGTTCGGGGTGCCGGTGTGCCCGCACGCGGGTGGGGTGGGGCTGTGCGAACTCGTCCAGCACCTCGCGATGTTCGACTACCTGGCCCTGTCCGGCACCACCGAGAACCGGGTCATCGAGTACGTGGACCACCTCCACGAGCACTTCACCGACCCGGTCGTGCTGCGCGACGGCCACTACACGGCACCGCTCGCCCCCGGCTTCTCCGCCGCCATGCACCCCGAGTCGCTCGCCGAATACCGCTACCCGGACGGCGCGTTCTGGGCCGCCGACCTCGCTCCGTGACAGGTCCGTGACGGGTCGGTACGGGTCGGTACGGGTCCGTGCGCGATGTCTTGACGTGTACTTGCCGCAGTGGGTTCATGGGAGCGCTCCCACACCTCTCATGCCCCCTGCCGAGTTTCTTGGCCTCACTTCTGGAGTCGCAGTGAGAACGACAAGAAGCACGTCACGAACGCACTTTTCGCGCACGTTATCGATCAGGCTGCGCACATTGCCGATCAGACTGGCCGCCGTCCTCGGCCTGGTCCTCGTCGGCGCCCTCTGCCCTGCCGTCGCCCAGGCGGAGCCCCGGTCGCCCGGCGTCCTCGCCACCGGCCTGCACGTCAGCGACGGCCGGCTGGTCGAGGGCAACGGGAACGACTTCGTCATGCGGGGCGTCAACCACGCCCACACCTGGTATCCGGGCAGGACCCAGCAGTCGCTCGCCGACATCAAGGCGATGGGCGCCAACGCCGTACGGGTCGTCCTCGCCGACGGCCACCGCTGGAGCGCGAACAGCGCCTCCGACGTGGCGGGCGTGATCGCCCAGTGCAAGGCCAACCGGCTCATCTGCGTGCTGGAGGTGCACGACACCACCGGCTACGGCGAGGACACGGCGGCCGGCACGCTCGACCAGGCGGCCGACTACTGGATCGGGCTGAAGGACGTCCTGGCCGGCCAGGAGAACTACATCATCGTCAACATCGGCAACGAGCCCTGGGGCAACACCGATCCCGCGGGCTGGACCGCGCCGACCGTCGCCGCGATCCAGAAGCTGCGCAACGCCGGATTCCAGCACACGATCATGGTGGACGCGCCCAACTGGGGCCAGGACTGGCAGGGCGTCATGCGGGCCAACGCCCAGTCCGTCTACAACGCCGACGCCACCGGCAACCTGATCTTCTCGATCCACATGTACAGCGTCTTCGACACGGCGGCGGAGATCACCGACTATCTGAACGCCTTCGTCAACGCCGAACTGCCCATCCTCATCGGCGAGTTCGGCGGCCCCGCCGACCAGTGGGGCGATCCCGACGAGGACACCATGATGGCCGCCGCCCAGCAGCTCGACCTCGGCTATCTGGCCTGGTCCTGGAGCGGGAACACCGACCCGATCCTCGATCTGACGCTCAACTTCGACCCCGCGCAGCTCAGTTCATGGGGACAGCGCATCTTCAACGGCGTCGACGGCATCGCCCAGACCGCCCGGGAAGCCACCGTCTTCGGCGGCGGCGCCCCCGGCGACACCCAGGCCCCGACCGCCCCCGGCACCCCGAACGCCTCGGCGGTGACGGCGACTTCGGCCACCCTCACCTGGACCGCCGCCACCGACAACGTCGGCGTCGCCGGCTACGACGTCGTCCGGATCAGCGGCGCCGCCGAGACCAACGCCGCCGCCTCCACCACCAATACCGCCACCGTGACCGGCCTCACCGCGAACACCGCGTACACGTTCGCCGTGTACGCCCGTGACGCCGCCGGGAACCGCTCCGCCCGCTCGGCCACGGTGAACGTCACCACCGGCAGCGCACCCGCCGTGGCCTGTGCCGTCGGCTACCGGGTCGTCGGGGAGTGGCCGGGCGGCTTCCAGGGCGACATCACCCTGCGCAACACCGGCACGACGGCCATCAGCGGCTGGAGACTCGCCTTCACGTTCGCCGACGGCCAGACCGTCACCAACATGTGGGGCGGGACCGCCACCCAGAGCGGCGGCGCGGTGAGCGTCGCCCCCGCCTCCTACACCTCCACCGTCCCCGCCGGCGGCTCGGTCACCGTCGGCTTCATCGGCAGCAAGGGCGCGACCAACACCGCACCGACCGCGTTCACGCTCAACGGCGGTGCCTGCGCCACCATCTGACGGACCGCCGTCCCGCCGATCGGCGGAGGGGGAGCTGCCCCCGCCGATCGGCGCTCACCGCGACCGGTAACTCTCCGGTGCCACCGCGCGGCACCCCGTAATGTGTGCGCATGTCCACGACGCCCCGCTGGCTCAATGCCGAGGAACGACGAGCCTGGCTGGCCTACGTCGACTTCTCCACCCTGCTCGCCGACCACCTCAACCGGCAGCTGCGGCGCGACGCCGGGATGACCCACGCCGACTACAGCCTGCTGGCCTACCTCTCGCTGGAACCCGACGGCACCCTCGGGATGTCCGAGCTCGCCCAGCGGCTGAAGATCACCCGCAGTCGGCTCACCCACGCGGTGAACCGGCTGCGCGAGGTCGGTTTCGTGGACCGGCGGGAGGACCCCGCCGACGGCCGCGGGCAGCTCGCGTACCTCACCGACGCGGGCAAGGCCCTGCTGGAGGAGATCGCCCCCGGCCATGTGGAGGCGGTGCGCCGGGTGGTCTTCGACGTCCTCACCCCCGAGCAGGTGCGCCAGTTCGCGGAGATCGGCGAGGCGATCAGCGACGCCCTGCACCGGGCCGAGAGCACCGAGGCCGACCCGGCGGTGCTGCCCTGGCGGCGCAGGTAGCGCGCCGCCGGTCGTGCGCCCGCCGGTAGCGCCGCCGCGAGGGTCCGGGCAGCGCGTTCGTACCGTCCGAGCGGCGCGTTCGCACTGATCGGCGCAAGGAATCGGCGCAGGAGTCGAGAAGAACCGGCCGACCGTCCGTACCTGGGGGTACCGGGGGGCCGCCCGCCCCTCCGACCACGCCAACGATCGTAGGGACGTACCTCGTGAACGCAACCGCCGCCATCGGTGTCACCGGCCTCGGCGTGATGGGCCGCAACCTCGCGCGCAACTTCGCCCGCAACGGCTACGCCGTCGCCGTCCACAACCGCAGCGCCGGTCGCACCCGCGCGCTCGTCGAGGAGTACGGCCACGAGGGCACGTTCGTCCCCGCCGAGTCGGCCGCGGACTTCGTCGCCGCGCTCCAGCGTCCGCGGCGACTGATGATCATGGTGCAGGCGGGCGAGGTCACCGACGCGGTCATCGACGAGTTCGCCCCGCTCATGGAGCCCGGCGACATGATCATCGACGGCGGCAACGCGCACTACGCCGACACCCGCCGCCGCGAGGAGGCCCTGCGCGCACACGGCATCCACTTCGTCGGCGCCGGCGTCTCCGGCGGCGAGGAGGGCGCGCTGCTCGGGCCGGCCGTCATGGTCGGCGGCTCGTCCGAGTCGTACGACGTCCTCGGCCCGATGTTCGAGTCCATCAGCGCGAAGGTCGACGGCGAGCCCTGCGCCACCCACATCGGCACCGACGGCGCCGGACACTTCGTCAAGATGGTGCACAACGGCATCGAGTACGCCGACATGCAGCTCATCGCCGAGGCGTACGACCTGCTGCGCCAGGTCGCCGGCTACACCCCCGCCGAGATCGCCGAGGTCTTCCGCACCTGGAACGAGGGCCGGCTCGGCTCCTACCTCATCGAGATCACCGCCGAGGTCCTCGCCCACACCGACGCCACCACGGGCGCGGCCTTCGTCGACATCGTCGCCGACGCCGCCGGTCAGAAGGGCACCGGCCGCTGGACCGTGCAGACCGCCCTGGACCTGGGCTCTCCGGTCACCGCCATCGCCCAGGCCACCTTCGCCCGTGCCGCCTCCGGCCAGCGCGAACTGCGCGCCGCCTACGCCGGGCTCCCCGGCGGCACCACACCCCCGCTCAGCCGCACCGAGGCCACCCGCTTCACCTCGCAGGTCGAGCACGCCCTGTACGCGTCGAAGGTCATCGCCTACGACCAGGGCTGGAAGATGATCCAGGACGCGGCCGGCGAGTTCGGCTGGAAGATCGACCTGGGCGCGGTCGCCCGGATCTGGCGCGGCGGCTGCATCATCCGCGCCTCGTTCCTCGACCGTATCCGCGCCGCGTACGCCGCCGACCCGGACCTGGTCAGCCTGCTCGGCGAGATGGAGTTCGCCATGGAGATCACCGACGCACAGGTGCCCTGGCGCGAGACGGTGGCCTCGGCCGCCCGCCGCGGCATCCCCGTCCCCGCGTTCTCCGCCGCGCTCGCCCACTACGACACGCTGCGCGCCGACCGGCTGCCGGCCGCGCTGCTCCAGGGCCAGCGCGACTACTTCGGCGCCCACACCTACCAGCGCACCGACCGGCCCGGCGCGTTCCACACCCACTGGGCCGAGGCCGGCCGCCCGGAGACGTCGGCCTGACCTGAGCGGCGGGGCGCCCCCGGCCCGGGGCGCCCCGCTTCATGACACGGCCGGCGGTCTCGTGGTCGGCGGACGCGGTGTCAGTGGTCCCAGTGGGTGGTCGCCGGGTACGTCGGGTACTCGACGCCGGAGACGTGCTGGACGACGCGGACGACCTGGCAGGAGTAGCCGAACTCGTTGTCGTACCAGAGGTAGAGGATCGCGTTGTCCCCGTCGACCTTGGTGGCGCCGGCGTCGATGATCGAGGCGTGGCGCGAGCCGATGAAGTCCATGGAGACCGCGTCCGGCGCCGTCGTGAAGTCGATCTGGCGCTTGAGCGGCGAGGTCAGCGAGACCTCGCGGAGGTACTCGAGGACCTCTTCGCGGTCGGTCTCCCGGCCGAGCCGCAGGCTGAGGATGGCGATCGAGACGTCCGGCACCGGGACCCGGATCGAGCTGCCGGTGATCGGCGCCTTGAGGTCGGGCAGCGCCTTGGCGACCGCGGAGGCGGCGCCGGTCTCGGTGATGACCATGTTCAGCGGCGCCGAACGGCCGCGGCGGTCGGCCTTGTGGTAGTTGTCCAGCAGGTTCTGGTCGTTGGTGAACGAGTGGACGGTCTCCACATGGCCGCGCAGCACGCCGTACTCGTCGGCCATCGCCTTCAGCGGCGGGACGATCGCGTTGGTGGTGCAGGAGGCGCAGGACAGGATCTGCTCGTCCGGCTTGATCGTGTCGTGGTTGACGCCGTGCACGATGTTCGGCACGTCGCCCTTGCCGGGGGCGGTCAGGACGACCTTGTCGATGCCGGGCCGCAGGTGCTTGGAGAGGCCCTCGCGGTCACGCCACTTGCCCGTGTTGTCGATCAGGATCGCGTCGCTGATGCCGTACGCCGTGTAGTCGACCTGGCTCGGGTCGTCGGCGTAGACGACCGTGATCTCGTTGCCGTTGGCGATGATCCGGTTGTTGGCCTCGTCGACCGTGATCGTGCCCTGGAACTGGCCGTGCACGGAGTCGCGGCGCAGCAGGGACGCGCGCTTGACGAGGTCCTGATCGCCGCCGCCGCGCACCACGATGGCGCGCAGTCGCAGCCCGTTGCCGGAGCCGGACTTCTCGATCAGCAGCCGGGCGACGAGACGGCCGATGCGCCCGAAGCCGTACAGCACGACGTCGCGCGGCTCACGCCGGTCGATCTTGTTGACGCCGGTGGCGCCGGCCACGGCCTCGGCGGTGAAGTCCAGCACGGACAGTCCGCGGTCGTCGGCCCGGTAGGTCGCGGCGAGCATGCCGATGTCGATCTGGGACGGGCCGAGGTCGAGCGTGGTGAGGGCCTCGAGGAACGGCAGCGTCTCGGTGACCGAGAGCTCCTCGCCCGCGATCTGCCGGGCGAACCGGTGGGTCTTGAGGATGCTGACCACCGACCTGTTCACCAGGGAGCGGCTGTGCAGCAGGATCGTCACGTCCCGCTCACGGTGCAGCTTCCCGATCATCGGGATCATCGACTCCGCGATCTCCTCGCGGTTCTTCCAGTTGGTGAACGAATCGTCGTTGAGCGTCACGGGCCTATCTTTCGAGCTAGGTGGCGCTCATATGCTAACCCCCTGCTCGTTCGAGCATCCCGGCGGGCCGGGGCAGGGGCGTCAGGCTCGGTCACGTGCCTGCTCGGCGAGCTCGTCGAGCTCGTCGAGGAGTTGGGCTGGGACGCGCACGAGTCCGCCCCCGCCCGGGCCGCCCTCGCCGAGACCCTGATCTCGCTGCGCTCCCTCGGCGTCCCCGTGGACCGGCGCACAGCCCGGTCGTGCCGGGAATGATCCCCGCACGACCGGGTACGCGAGGCCGGAGCCGTTTTCGGAGGGAAGCCCTCCGGAGCGGGCCGCACGATCGCCGCGACGAGGGGAACTGTCATGGAGACGCCCGCCCACGACCGCAACGCCGACCCCGCCCGGTGGGCGCTGGACGCGCTGGCCAGGGACACCGAGGACACGGCGGCACTGAACACGCTCGCGCGCTGCGACGTCCTCGTGCCGGTGCCCGAGGACGCCACCGACGAGGACGTCACCGACCCGGCCACGCTGGCGCTGCCGGTGCTGGACAACCCCGGCGGAGCACCCGTCGTACCGGTGTTCACGTCCGAACCCGAGATGGCCGGACTGCTGCCCGGCATCGACCGCTACCGGCTGGTGCCCCTCGGCCTGCTCGCCGCGCAGTGGCCCACCGGGGAGCTGTCGCTCGCCATCGACGCCGCCGGCGACCACCCGCTGACGCTCACCTCCGAGGGGGTACGCACGCTGCTCGCCCGCTGATCCGCCTCACAGACCCTTGCCGGGATTGAGGATCCCGCGCGGATCGAACGCCTCCTTCAGCCGCCGCTGGAGCGCGTGGGCCTGCGGCCCCAGCTCCTCGGCGACCCACTGCCGCTTCAGCACGCCCACCCCGTGCTCCCCGGTGAGGGTGCCGCCGAGGCGCAGCGCCAGCGCGAAGATCTCCCCGGCCGCCTCCCAGGCGGCGTCCGGGAGCCGGTCGAGCGACGGATCGACGACGATGATGGGGTGGAGGTTGCCGTCCGCGGCATGGGCGATCGTGAACACGGGCACGTCGTGGCGGGCGGAGATCGCCCGGATCTCCGCCACCGCCGGGCCCAGCCGGGAGCGGGGCACCGCGATGTCCTCGATCAGGGGCCGGCCCAGCCGCTCCAGCGCGGGCAGCGCGAGCCGCCTGGCCGCGAGCAGCGCCTCCGCCTCGGCCGGATCCTCCGTCGTCTCGACGCTCGTGGCCGTCGGCGCGAGCAGCTCGGCGACCGCCGCCGTCTCCACGGCCGCCCCGGCCCCGTCGCACTGCACGATCAGCAGCGCCGCGCCCCGGGCCCGCAGGGCGGGGTCCACGGCCGCCAGCACCGGGCCGTCGACCAGCTCGGCCAGCGCCGGCACGACCCCCGCCCGGCCGATCGCGTACGAGGCCTCCGCGGCCGCCTCGAACGTGGCGAAGTACGCGGCTGCCGTGGCCGTCGCCACCGGCGTCGGCCGCAACCGCAGCGTCGCCGAGGTGATCACGGCGAGGGTGCCCTCGGAGCCGGTGAGCAGCGCCGTCAGGTCGTAGCCGGTGACGCCCTTGACGGTACGGCGGCCCGTGCGCACCACCGTGCCGTCGGCGAGGACCGCCTCCAGCCCGAGGACGCTGTCCCGGGTCACCCCGTACTTCGCGCACCGCAGACCGCCCGCGTTGGTGGCGATGTTCCCGCCGATCGTCGACCACGCGGCACTCGCCGGGTCCGGCGCGTACCGCAGACCGTGCGCGGCGGCCGCCCGGTCCAGGTCGGCGGTGACCACACCGGGCTCGACGACGGCGAGCTGGTCCTCCACCGACAGCTCCAGGATCCGGTCCATCCCGGACAGGTCCAGGACCAGCGCGCCCTCGCCCGCGGACGCCCCGCCCGACAGACCGGTGCCCGCGCCCCGGGGCACCACCGGCACCCGCAGGGCGTGCGCGTGCCGAAGGGCGACCGTCACGTCCTCCGTGCGCCGGGCGCGCACCACCGCGAACGGCAGCCCGTCCGGGCGCAGCCCCGAACGGTCGGTGGCCCGGTCGGCCAGTGTGCGCGGGTCCGTGGCGAGCCGGTCGGGCGGCAGATCGCGGGCGAGGAGCCCCAGGAGGCGGGCCGACGTGGTGGGGAGTGCGAGGGTCACAGCGCCAGCGCCTTCGTTCCGATCGCCAGCAGCGACACATCCTCCTGGGGCGCGTGCACCGGCGCGCACTGGATGTCGCGCCAGTGCCGCTCCAGGGGGTTGCCCCGGGCCAGCCCCGGATTCCCGAGCAGCCGCACGGCCAGCTCCACGGCCCGCACCCCGTGCCGGTCGGCCAGCACCCGCGCCCCGAGCGCCTGCTCCGGCGGATACGAGGCGTCCCCGGCGTCGATCCGCGCGGCCCCCGTGAACACCAGCTGTTCCGCGCCGGACAGCAGCACCTCGATCTCCCCGGCCGTCCGCCGGAACCGTTCCGTACGCGCCACCGGGTGGCCGAGCTGGGCGGGCACACGCGCATGGGCGAACGTGTGGAAGAACTCCTGGGCCGCCCGTGCCACGCCCAGGTACAGCGCGGCCAGCGGCAGATGCAGGGAGGCTCCCGCCCGGTTGTCCTGCTCGGCGGCGGGACCGTACGGCCCGATCCCGATGACGTGCTCGTACGGCACCTCCACGTCCCGGAACGTCACGTCGTGGCTGCCGCTCGCGCGCAGGCCCAGCTGGTCCCAGCGGCCGGTGACCGCGATGCCGGGGGAGCCGCCGGGCACCAGGAAGGTGCCCACACGGGGCTCCGGTTCATCGGTGGTGGCCCACACCAGGAACCAGTCGAGGCCGTCCGCCCCCGTCACGAACCGCTTGGCGCCGCTGATCGCCCACCCGTCGGCGGTGCGCCGGGCCCGGGTCGCGGGCAGCCCGCCCCGCGCGGGGGAGCCCAGATCGGGCTCCACGCGCGCGTGGTTGATCAGCACGGGCCGGGCGAAGGACTCCTTCACCACGCGCGCGTACAGCTCCTCGGGCCAGTGCGGCTGCACCGCCTGACGGGCGTGGGTGGCCAGGGTCATCGCCGTGATCAGCGCGACGGAGGGATCGAGCCGGCCGAGCCGGTGCAGGATCCGCGCCGACTCCTCGACCCCGGCGCCCTGGCCGCCGTAGCGCTCGCCGATGGTCGGGGTGAGCAGTCCCGCCTCGTGCGCGAGGCGGAGCGAATCCTCGGGGAAGGCGCCCGAGAGGTCGTACCCGGCGGCCAGTTCGGCGATCCGGGCGGTCACGGTGGGGGCGGTCACAGGGCCTTCCTCAGGTCGGCGTCGAGGGCGTCCGTCCAGAACGACTTCACGTCCAGCCGGGACTTCAGCGCCCCGAGCTCGGTGAAGGCGTCCGCGACCTTCTGCTGGGAGGCGGTCGCCGCGTCGGTGACCGGCTGGGCCTTCGTCGGCCGCTGCTTCTGCTGGGCGACGAGATCCGACTCGGCCTGGGCGAGCGGCTGGTGGGTGTTCTGGGCGATCACCTTCGCGAACTCCGTCTCGTGTCCGTTGCGGACGTACGCGTACGCCTTCGTGATGCGGGCGATGAGATCCGCCGCGGCCTCCTTCTGCGCATCGCTCTTCAGGACGCTGTCCCTGGCGGACCACAGGAAGTTGCCCGACAGGATGTCCGCGCCCGAGCCGATCGTCGTCGCGCCCCGCTGGTGGGCGGTGATGATCGAGGTGCCGTAGGAGGCGAAGGCGTCGATCGAGCCGCCGTTCAGGGCGGCCAGCCCGTCGTTGGGCAGGAGCGGCTTGGCGTCGATGTCGGACCACTTCAGGCCGGCCTGCTTCAGCAGCTCGTACAGGAAGTAGTGGGCGGTGGTGTTCTGGACGTAGCCGACCTTCCTGCCCTTCAGGCCGGCGACGTCGGTGACCTTCGAACCCTTCGGGACGACGACCTCCTGGTTGAGGGTCGCGGCCCGCTGTACGGCGACCACCTTGAAGTTCGGCTTGCCGTCGGCGGCCGCGAAGACGGGCGGGATCTCGCTGGAGGAGGCCAGGTCCAGCGCCCCGGCGCGAACCGCCTGGAGCTGCAGGTCGCCGCCCTGGAACACGCTCCACTTGACGTCGTATGGGGTGTCGTCGAGGTGGGCGAACTTCAGCACCGCCTCCTCGACCTTCCATCCGGTGGCGCCGACCCGCAGGGTGACAGCGGACTCGGCATCGGCCTGTGCGTCACCGCCGCAGGCCGTCGCGAACGGCAGGAGCAGGGCCAGCACGGCGGCGGACGTGCGAAGGGAACTGCGGAACGACACGGGATCTCCATCAGGCTGCGTGGGTGGCGGTGGCGCGGTGGGCGAGTTCCTGCCGGACCAGCGGCAGGACGTGACGGGCGTAGTCGACGGCGTCGTTGAGCGGGTCGTAGCCCCGGATCGACAGCAGGTCGCAGCCGATGTCGACGTAGTCGAGGAGCGCCTTGGCGACGGTCTCCGGGGAGCCGACCAGGGCGGTGGAGGCCCCGGCCGCGTTGGTGGCGACCGCCGGGGCGGTCCACAGGCAGCGGTCGTGGACCTCGCCCCGTTCGGCGATGTCGAGCAGCCGCTGCGAACCGACGTTGGCGGGACGGCCACTGGTCTTGTAGTGCCGCAGCAACTCGGTGTTCTTCGTCTGGTCCTTCAGCACGCCCAACGTGCGGTGCGCCTTCTCCCAGGCCAGTTCGTCGGTGGGCGCGATGATCGGGCGGAACGACACCCAGATACGGGGGTCGGGGCGCCCGGCGGCCCGGGCGACCGCGTTGACGGCGGCGATCTGCTCCGCCGTCTCCTTCAGCGGCTCGCCCCACAGCCCGAAGATGTCGCCCTGCTGCCCGCCGACCCGATAGGCGTCCTGCGAGGACCCGCCCACCGAGATCGGGACCAGCCCGTTCACCGGCTTCACATCGGAGTGGTAGCCCTCGAAGCGGAAGTGCTTCCCCTCGTGCGAGACGGGCCCGTCGGCCTGCCACACCTTCCTGAGGATCTGGATGTATTCGTCCGAACGCTCGTACCGCTCCCTCTTGTCGAGGTAGTCCCCCTCCCTGCGCTGCTCCTCGTCGCTGCCCCCGGAGATGATGTGCAGGGTCAGCCGGCCGCCGCTGATCCGGTCCAGGGTGGCGAGCGCGCGGGCCGCGTGCGTCGGGAAGATCACCCCCGGCCGGTGCGCCAGGATCGGCCGGACCCGCTCGGTGTGCGTGGCGACGAACTGGGCGATCTGGAAGGCGTCCGGCGAGGCCGAATGGTAGGCGACCAGCGTGTGGTCGAAGCCCCCGTCGTCCAGGGCGCGGGCGTACTTGCGCAGGTACTGCACGTCGAGAGCGGTACGGCTCGACGCGGCCGGACCCGAGGCCCCGGCGTCGGTGTGGACGGCGCTGATGAACTCGACAGGCATGAGCAACTCCTTCTGGGAAGCGCCTACTTGAGGACGGATGTGTCGGCAGACTTCGCCACGTCGACGCTCGGATCGAGGACCCCGATCCCGTGCATCAGGTCGGCCACGCCCTGGACGGTGGTGTTCACGTCGTCCGTGATCGGCAGGACCTTGCTGTACGCGGCCGAGGCGAGCGTCTTCGCCACGGAGGCATCGGCGCCGTTGCGGGTCTCGATGGCGTCGGCGTACTCCTCCTGGTGGGTGCTGGTCCACTCCAGGGCGGTACCGAGACGCTTCAGGAAGTCGCCGAGCGCGGCCTTCTTCGCGCGGTCCGCGAGCGCCTCGTCGGAGGCCCCGACGAAGCCGTAGCCGCTGACCCGCCCGTCCGCGCCGTCGACCAGCAGCTTGCCGCCCTGCTCCAGGGCCACCGCCTGGTACACCCCGAAGATCGCCCAGACCTTGATCTTCCCGGAGGCGAAGGCGGCCTGCGCGTCGGTCGGAAGCAGGTACTGCACCGTGACGTCGGAGTACTTCAGCCCGTTCTGCCGGAGCACATTGGCGAGCAGGTACTCGGAGATGCTGCCCTTCGCCGAGGAGACGACGACCTTCTGACCCTTGAGGTCCTTGACGCTGTCGATGCCCGAGTCCTTGCGCACGACGAGGCCGACATGCGTCCCGTCGTTCTTCAGCGCGGCCACGTTCTTGAACTTCACGCCACCGCTGAGCGCCTGGAGCGCCGGCAGGTCCGCCGAGAACGTGGTGTCGGCGGCACCCGCCTGCACGGCCTGGTACAGCGGGGCGGCGCCCTCGAACTCGGCCCACTTCACCTTGTAGTCGGCGCCCTTCAGCGCTCCCGACGCGGCGACGATCGTCTGAAGGGTCTTGGCCTGGTCACCGATGGTGAGGGTGACCTTCTGCGCGGACGAGGCGTCGGCGGCGGAGTCCGCGCCGCAGCCGGTCAGCGCCAACAGGGCGGTGAGGCTCAGCGCGGCGGTGGCGAGTCTGCGGATCACGAGGGGGTTCCTTCCAGGGTGCGGGTGACGCCGAGCCAGTCGAGGAGCCGGGCGCGCAGGGAGACGAAGTCGGGGGCGGTGAGATCGCGGGGGCGGGGCAGGTCGACGGTGAGCTCGTGCGCGATCCGGCCCTCGTCCATGACCAGGACCCGGTCGGCGAGCAGCAGCGCCTCCTCCACGTCATGCGTGACCAGGAGGATCGCGCAGCCGTGCACCTGCCACAGCTCCGCGACGAGTTGCTGCACCCTGCCGCGGGTGAGGGCGTCGAGTGCCCCGAACGGCTCGTCCAGCAGCAGGAGTTCGGGCTCCCGGACCAGGGCGCGGGCCAGCGAGACCCGCTGGGCCTGTCCGCCGGAGAGGGTCTTGGGCCAGACGTCGGCGCGTTCCGCGATGCCCACCTCGTCGAGCGCCTTGCGGGCCAGCGCCTTGTCGGCCCGCCCGGGCAGCCCGAGGACGACGTTGCGCCACACCTTCAGCCAGGGCAGCAGCCGGGGCGACTGGAACGCGGCACTGCGCCGCGCCGGCACGGTCACCTCGCCGCCGATCTCCTCGTCGAGCCCGGCCAGGATCCGCAGCAGCGTCGACTTGCCGCAGCCGCTGTGCCCGAGCAGGGCCACGAACTCGCCCTCACGGATGTCGAGATCGAGGTCGTGCAGGACGGTGTTGCCTTCGAAGGCTCGCGAAAGCCCTCGTATCTCCACGCTGTTGGCCATGCCGCTCACGCCTCGCCCTCGAAGTTGGCCCGCCAGGTCAGCAGCCGCCGCGACAGGATCCGTACGGCGAAGTCGCAGGCGAGCCCGAGCAGCGCGTACACGACGAGGCACAGCACGATGACGTCCGTGCGGAAGTACTGCTGGGCATTGCTCATCAGATAGCCGAGGCCCGCGTCCGCGTTGATCTGCTCGGCGAAGACCAGCGCCAGCCAGGCGGTGGACAGGGCGTACCGGAGCCCCACGAGGGCGCCGGGCAGCGCGCTCGGCAGGATCACGTAGGCGATCAGCCCCAGTCGGCCCAGCCCCATCATCCGTGCCGCCTCGACGAGTTGGGCGTCGGTGGAGCGGATGCCGCCGTAGATGTTGAAGTACAGCGGGTAGGTCACGCCGAGCGCGACCAGGGCGATCTTCGGGGTCTCCTCGATGCCGAACCAGACGATGAACAGCGGGATGAGACCCACCCAGGGGATCGCCCGGAACATGCCCATCGAGGAGTCGATGACGTCCTCGCCGAGCCGGAACAGCCCGGCCAGCAGGGCGAGGCTCAGCGCGATCGTGGCGCCGATCAGAAAGCCGGTGGCGGCGCGGCGTCCCGACGCGGCTATGGCACTGGGGAGTTCGCCGTTCTTCGTCAGTGCGACGGCCTGGTCGATGACGTCGACGGGGGAGGCGAGCACGGACTCCGGGAGCACTCCGGTGGCCGAGGTCAGGAACCACAGCAGGACCAGGCCGACGGGACCTGCGGCCCGCCGTACGGAACGCGGGACGGTGCGGCGGCGGTCGGACTTCGCCGTGCCGCGGATGGTGACCCGGGTGGAGAGTCCGGGGACGGAGGTGTCGGGCGCCAGTGGTGTCGTGGTCATGGACGGCTTCCCTTCGCAGCGGGCCGCGCGGGATCGGCCGACCAGGCGGACCAGGAGCCGGGGAAGAGCGTCGCGCTGAACCCGGCGATCTCCAGGGCGGCGATCTGGTGGGCGGCGGTGACCCCGGAGCCGCAGTAGACGCCGATGCGTTTCCCGCCCGCCGCCCCCTTCTCCTCGAACCGCCTGCGCAGCACATCGGCCGGGAGGAAGGCGCCGTCCGCCGCCAGGTTCTCCCCGGTCGGTGCGGACACCGCGCCCGGGATGTGCCCGGCGCGCGGATCCACCGGTTCCACCTCGCCCCGGTACCGCTCACCGGCACGGGCGTCCAACAGCAGCCCGGCAGAAGCCAGTTCGGCGGCGCCGTCGGCGTCGGTGACCGGCAGCCCGCCGTACCGCAGGACGACGTCACCGGGAGCCGGATCCGCCGGGAACCCGGACTCCAGTGGCAGCCCGGCCGTTCGCCAGGCACCCAACGCCCCGTCGAGCAGGGTCACTTCGCCGATCCCCGCGTACCGCAGAAGCCACCAGGCGCGCGCCGCCGCCGTGTTGCCGAGGTCGTCGTACACCACCACGGACCGGCCCTCGCCGACACCCCATCGACGGGCCGCGCTCTGTAGCTCGGCGACGTCCGGCAGCGGATGCCGGCCGCTCGCCCCGCCGGGCGGCGCGGCCAGTTCGGCGTCCAGGTCGACGTAGACCGCGCCCGGGACGTGCCCCTCGGCGTAGTGGTCGCGGCCGTGCGGGTCGCCCAGCGCCCAGCGCACGTCGAGCACGACCGGCGGCCGGTCTCCGGACAACCGTGCACGCAGGTCCTCGACGGCGATCGTCACGCTCATACGAGACCCTCCGCGATCAACGGCAGCTCGGGCGAGAGCCGCAGCCGCTCCAGGAACAGCACGACGGTCGCGGCGACCGTGCGGTGCAGGGCGTCGTTGAGGACGTCGTGCCGGCCGCCGCGGAAGGTCACCGGGCGGACGGACGTGCCCGCGTAGGCTTCGTCCACCGGGCTCACCCTGTCGTTCGCGCCGTGCAGCGCCAGCACCGGAACCCGTACGCCGTCCAGGGAGTGCGCGACCGGAGCCTCGCCGAGCGCGCCCCGCCGGAAGTCCGGGTCGGCCGTCAGACGTCCCCGGTGCGTCGGGCAGGCGGTGCGCGCCTCGGCCTCCTCCTCCCAACTCCCCGCGGTCCACGCACCGGTGGGCAGTCCGGCCAGGATCAGAGCGTCGACGCCCGCGGTCCGCTCGGCGGCGAGCCGGACGGCGTACGAGGCGCCGGTGTCGGAGCCCACGAGGACCTTCGGGCCGGGCAGGGACTCGTCGGAGAGCAGCTTGGCCGCCTCGTCGAGCACCGCCGGGTCGGCGGCCGGGTCGCCGAGGGCACGCACCCGGTAGGCGTCGAAGGCGAGGCGGCGGCCGAACCGCTCGTACACACCGCCGTGTTCGCCGCGCCCGGCCAGCACGATCAGCGCGCCGCGCGGGGCGAGGCCTTCGGGTTCGTCCCAGGAGAAGAAGGGCATGACAGGGCAACTCCCATGAAGAGGGCAGAAGAAAGGGCAGGCCACGACAGCTGTCACGTGTCAGTGATCAGTGGGGCCGGAAGGAGTGCGGAGAACGCCGGGGAAGGGCGGAAGAGGTCAGCGACAGCGCGCGCTGCACGCCACGCCGAAGTCGATGACTCGGCGCTGCGTCAGAAGGGCAGCAGAAGCGGTCGCGTGCAACATGCGCCCATCATGACCGACCGTGACCGAAAGCGTCCAACGATGATTCCGCATCGAAATCGATCAGGTATCGCGATCGAACGCCCGGACGACTAACGTCACCGCCATGTCCCGACCCGTGCTCGACATCGTGGCCCTGCGCAGTCTGACCGCGATCGCCGACTGCGGCGGATTCCACCGTGCCGCCCAGACCCTCGCCCTGAGCCAGTCCGCGGTGAGCCAGCATGTGCGCAAGCTGGAGAAGACCCTCGGCCGGCCCGTCGTCGAACGGGAGGGCCGCGGCACCCGGTTCACACCCGCCGGACGCCTTCTGCTCGAACAGGCCCGCCGTGTCCTCGCCGTTCACGACGAGGCCGTACGCGCCCTCCTCGACGTCGACGTCGACACCGTCACCATCGGCTCCACCGAGCACGCCGCCGACCAGTTCCTGCCCCGGCTCACCGCCGCCGTGCAGCAGGTGCGCCCCGGCTGCCGGGTCCGCTACCGCATCGACCGCTCCGCCCGTCTGGTGGAGGCCGTGGAACGCGGCAGCGTGGACGTCGCGGTGTACGTCACCGAGGCCGCCGCCACCGAGGGCACCCCGGTCGGCGGACTCCCGCTCACCTGGCACGCCACCCCCGGCTGGCGGCCCCCGCCCGCCCCCGCGCCCGTGCCGCTGGTCGCGATCGAGGACCCGTGCGCGATCCGCCGCCGCGCCATCTCGACCCTCGCCGCGCACGGGGTGCCCGCCATGGTCGTCGGCGACGCCGGCTATCTCGCGGGCGTCCTCGACATCGCCCGCACCGGCCAGGGCGTGGCCCTGCTGGCCGCCGTGGGACCGGCCCCCGACGGACTCACCCCCTGCCCGTCCCTGCCCTCCGTCACCCCCATCCCGATGAGCGCGCTGGCCCGGTCCGGAGCAGATCCGGCGACGGTCGAGGCGGCGTTCGGGGCGGTACGGGAACTGCTGCACGCGGAGCACGGCCGGCCCCGCGGCACATGATCCGGAACGAGCCCGTGATCCAACCGACGACAACCCGCGGGGTTCACCGCGCCGCGGGACCTCGCCCGCTCGATCGCGACACCCCGGGCAGAGCGCTCAGACGCGCCCGAGCATCCGCTCCAGCACCGCCCGCTGCAGCGGCAGCACCTCGGTGTGCAGGTCGCGGCCCTTACGGGTGAGGGCGACCCAGACTCCGCGCCGGTCCTCGACGCAGACGGAACGCTCCACGAGGCCTTCCTTCTCCAGCCGGCCTATGAGGCGGGACAGCGCGCTCTGGCTGAGATGCACCCGTCCGACGAGGTTCTGCACCCGGCAGTGATCGCCCTCCCGGGGCGCCTCGGAGGCGAGGATGTCGAGCACTTCGAAGTCACTCGCACCGAGGCCGTGCGGGTGCAGCGCACGATCGATCTCGCACATCGTGCGCGCGTGCACCGACAGGATGTCCCGCCACCGCTCCTCGAGGCCCGCCCCGGCCGTCTTCGCTGCCATACCCGCACGGTAACACCGATCCGGACATTTGTTGCCCGTGCAACTAGTGCGGGCGCAAGCAGTTCGCTACGAGGGGTCCTGGAGCAGCCCGACCAGGTTGCCGTCCGCGTCCTTCACAAAGGCGATCAGCCGGCCGTTGCCGACGTCCTGGGCGTCCTGCAACAGCTCCGCGCCCGCCGCGACCAGCGCCGCGAGCCGCTCGCGCAGGTCCGTGACGTGCCAGTACGGAACCGGCCCGGTCATGCCCTTGGCGTGGCCGTTCGGGTCGAGGCCGACGTCCTGCCCGGCAGCCCTGAAGCCGACGTAGTAGGGCTCGTCGGCGTACGGCTCGACCTCCAGCAGCGCGCTGAACAGGGCCTTCGCCCGATCGAGGTCCTTGACGGGGTAGATGATCGTCTGCAGGCCGGCGGTGGTCATGGCGTCCTCCTGGGTGACATGCGATGCGCGGAACGCGTCCGTGTTCCCGCACTTCTCACGCTAGGCCGACGGGCCGCGAGACGGCTTCTCCGATCCTGACCGGTTCCCGGATCCCGGACCAGGACCACCGTCCCCGCTCCCCTCTACGTCGACTGCCGCTCCACCAGTTCCGTGGGCAGGATCACCGCCGCCGGATCCTCGCCGCCGATCTGCGCGAGCAGCACCCGGACCATCTCGGCGCTGATCCGGTCGTACGGCTGCCGGATGGTCGTCAGCTGGGGGCGGGCGGCCAGGGCGGCCGAGGAGTCGTCGAAGCCGCCGACGGACACGTCCTGGGGGACGCTTCGCCCCGCTCGCTCCAGTGCGGTCAGCACACCCTGTGCCATCAGGTCGGACGCGACGAACACGGCGTCCAGGTCCGGGCGCCGGTCCAGCAGCCGCTCCGCGCCCGCCTCGCCGCTGGCCCGGCTGTAGTCGCCGGAGACGACGAGGCGCTCGTCGTACTCGATGCCCGCCTCGGTGAGGATCTCGCGGTAGCCCGCCAGACGCTCCACACCGCCCGGGGTGTCGAGCGGGCCGGTGACCATGCCGATACGGCGGCGGCCCAGCGACAGGAGATGGCGGACCATGTCCCGGGCGCCGTCGCGGTCGGCCGCCGCCACATAGCTCACCTTGGAGCCGAGGCCGATCGGCTTGCCGCACGCGACGAGCGGGACGCCCGCCTCGCACAGCTCCTGCGCGACCGGGTCCCCGGAGTGACTGGAGACCAGCAGCACCCCGTCCACGTGCCCCGCGGTGATGTACCGCGTGATGCGGCGCCGCTCGTCCTCCGTGCCGGCCAGCATCAGCAGCAGCGGGATGTCGTGCGCGGCCAGCGCCTGGGTGCAACCGCGCAGCAGGACGTTGAAGTTGGGGTCCTCGAAGAACCGCTCCTGAGGCTCCGTGAGCAGGAAGCCCACCGAGTCGGAACGGCCGGTGATCAGCGAGCGGGCGTGCCGGTTGACGACGTAACCCGTCCTGCGGATGGCGGCGTTGACCGCCTCCGCCGCGGCCGGGCTGACGTAGTGCCCCCCGTTGAGCACGCGCGAGACGGTGCCCCGTGAGACTCCCGCCTCCCGCGCCACGTCGTGGATGGTCGGTGGTTTGCGTCGGCCACCCGCACCATTGTTCATGGTCATGACTTTACGGCTCCGGACAGCAGGTCCAGGCTCCAGAACCGCTGAACGACCAGGAACAGCGCCACGAGCGGGATCACCGCGAGGAACGCGCCGGTGATCACCAGCGTGTACAGGGCCGGCTGGTTGGAGCCCTGCTCCAGCAAGGTGAACAGACCCAGGGTGATCGGGAACTTCTCGTCGTCGCTGAGCATGATGTACGGCAGCAGGAAGTTGTTCCAGACCGCCACGAACTGGAACAGGAACACCGTGACCAGCCCGGGGATCATCATCGGCAGCGCGATCCGGGTGAAGATCCGCCACTCGCTCGCCCCGTCCATCCGGCCGGCCTCCACCACGTCGGCGGGCACGGCCGCGGCCGCGTAGATGCGCGCGAGGTAGACGCCGTACGGGGAGAGGATCTGCGGCAGCAGCACGGACCAGTAGGAGTCCGTGAGGTCGGCGTTCGCCATCAGCAGGTACTGCGGGACGGCGAGGATGATCGGCGGCATCAGTACGCCCGCGAGCAGGATGTTGAACATCGTCTCGCGGCCGCGGAAGCGGTAGATCGCCAGCGCGTACCCGCTGACCGCGGACACGCACGTCGACAGCAGCGCCCCGAGACCGGCGTAGAGGGCGGAGTTGCCCATCCACGTCCAGTACACGCCGTCGCGGTAGGCGTTGAGATCCTTGAGGTTGTCGGCGAAGCCCGTGCCGGGCAGGAACGTGAACGTCGAGAACAGCTCACGCCCGGACTTGGTGGACGCGATCACCACCCACGCCACCGGGAGGAGACAGTAGAGGGCCCCCAGCAGCAGCGTGATCGTGGGGACCAGCGAGATCCTGCTGCGCAGCGGCGGGCGGCTACGGGCCGCGCCCGAGGTGCCGGCCGCCGACGGCGCCTTCTGTACGGCAAGAGAACTCATTGCGCTGCCTCCTGCTTGTTACGACGGTTCGCGGCCCGCAGGAAGCCGAACGACAGCACCAGCGTGGCGAGCGCGATGATCACGGCCTCGGCGGCCGCCTGGTAGATGTCACCGGTGCCGAACGCGTCCCGGTACACCTTCATCAGCGGACTCCAGGTGGTGGACACGGAGTTGGTGAGCGGCTTCAGGGTGGTCGGCTCGTTGAACACCTGGAGCGTGGCGATGATCGAGAAGAAGAAGGTCAGCACCAGCGAGGGCGCCACCATCGGGATCTTGATCCTCAGCGCGATCTGCAGCGGGGTGGCGCCGTCCAGCTTCGCCGCCTCGTACACCTCGGCCGGGATGGCCTGCAACGAGGTGTAGATGACGATCATGTTGAAGCCGGTGCCGCCCCAGATCGCGATGTTGGAGAGGGCGAGATAGAGGGGACCGCCGTCCAGCAGGTCCGGCTGCGGCAGGCCCAGCTTCTCCAGCACGAAGTAGAAGGGGCTGACGTCCGGCAGATACAGGAAGCCCCACAGCAGCGCCGCCACCACGCCGGGGATGGCGTACGGCAGGAAGATCGCGAGCCGGGTGAACGGGGCGAGCCGCACCTTCTCGGAGTCGAGCATCAGCGCGAACAGCAGCGCCAGGCCCAGCATCAGCGGGACGACGATGCAGCCGTACCCGAGGACGCGCAGCGCGCCGTCGACCAGCTCGCTGTCGGTGAGGGCGTCGGTGTAGTTCTCGACGCCGGCCCAGACCTCGCTGCGGGCTCCGGCGCCCAGGCCGAGTCCGGAGACCTTCACCTTGTGGAAGCTGAGCCAGACCGCGTACCCGATGGGCAGCGCGAAGAACAGGGCGAAGAGTATCGTCGCGGGGATGAGGAAGGCGTACGGGGCCCCCTTGACCCCGTACGACTTCCGGCGTGCGGTGGTCACTCGGAGACCTCGAAGCCCTGCTTCTTCATGTCGGCGACGGTGGCCGACTGCATCTTGGCCAGGGCGGCGGAGAAGTCCGACTTGTCCTTGGCGGCGGCGCCGAACGCGTCCTTGAAGGTCGTGTAGGCGACGTTCACGTTCGGGCCCCAGGCCGAGGGCGCCGTGGTCTTCGCGATCTTGGCGGCCAGGGTGTAGAAGTCCGCCTGCGTCGAGAAGTAGTCCGGCGGGGTGGTGAAGGCGCCGCTGAGCTGGGCGGAGGTGGACGCCGGGTAGATGCCGCCCTCCTTGGCCAGCGCGGTGAGCGCGTCGCCGTCGGTGTTCAGCCAGGCGGCGAACTTCGCGGCGGCCTCCTTGTGCTTGGAGTCCGTCGTCACGGCCGTGGAGGATCCGCCCCAACTGCCGGTGACGTTCTCGCTGTTCGACCACTGGGGGAGCGGGGCCATGGCCCACTTGCCCTTGGTGTCGGGCGCGGCGGTGGTCAGGGTGCCCGGGGCCCAGACGGCGGAGACCCAGGCGATCTGCTTGCCGGTGTTGAGCGCCTTGTTCCAGGCCGGGGTGTACATCGGCTGGTTGTCGATGGCGCCCTCCTTGACGAGGCCGCCCCAGAAGTCGGCGACCTTCTTGGTGGCCGCGTCGTCGATGCCGACCTTCCACTTGTCGCCGGAGGTGGTCCACCACTTGGCGCCGGCCTGCTGGGCGAGGCCCGCGAAGAGACCGGAGTCGTTGGCGGAGAACGTGGTGAGGTCGGTGTCCGGGGCCTTCTTCTTCAGCGCGCGGGCGGTCTCGGCGAACTGCTCCCAGGTGGTGGGGACCGTCAGGCCGTACTGCTTGAAGAGGTCGGCGCGGTAGTAGAACATCATCGGGCCGATGTCCTGCGGCACCGCGTAGACGGCGTCCGTGCCCAGCGTGGTCTGCTGCCAGACGCCGTCGGCGAACTTGGCCTTGGCGTCGCCGACGTTCTTCGCTATGTCCGCCAGCGCGTCATTGCTGACCAGCGTCGGCAGCGCCTGGTACTCGGCCTGGACCAGGTCCGGGGCCTTGCCGGCGGTGTGCGCGGTGAGGATCTTGGTGACCAGCGTGTCGCCGGACGCCTGCTTCTTCACGGTGACCGTGATCTGGTCCTTCTTGCCCTGGCCCTTGTTCCACAGGTCCACGACCTTGTCCATGCCGGGCGTCCACGTCCAGTACGTGAGCGAGACCGGACCGGACTCGGCGCCGCCGTCGTCGTCGGACGAGCCGCAGGCTGCGAGGGCGGTGGCGCCGAGCGTGACGGCGATGGCGGATGCCGCGAATCTGCGGAGCCGGCGGCGCTTCGTGTTGGGCATGGATCTCTCCCCTGACCTGGGTCCTGGTGTCTGTGAGCGTTCACAGTAGAGAAACATCCCGGACACTTGTCAATGGTTGTTGCTGTGCGGTTATGTTGGGCCCGCACCGCCCGCAGCTGTGTGTGCACGTTCCCAAATGATCGATTAAACGGGAGAAATCCATGCCGGCGACCAACCCCAGGGGCCTCACCGGGCTCGCCTTCGGTGGGGACTACAACCCCGAGCAATGGCCGGAAAGCGTCTGGCAGGACGACGTCCGGCTGATGCGCGAGGCCGGCGTCACCATGGTGAGCGTCGGGATCTTCTCCTGGGCCCTGCTGGAGCCCGCTCCCGGGGAGTACGACTTCGGCTGGCTCGACCGCATCATCGGACTGCTGCACGAGAACGGCATCCGCGTCGACCTGGGCACGCCCACCGTGGCCCCGCCGGTCTGGTTCTACCGACGCCACCCCGAGGCGCTTCCGGTGACTCCCGAGGGCGTGCGCTACGAGTTCGGCTCCCGCGCCGCGATCTGCCACAGCAACGCGGACTACCGCGCCGCCGCGGCGAACATCACCACCCAGCTCGCGCAGCGCTACGGCGACCACCCGGCGCTGGCGATGTGGCACGTGCACAACGAGTACGGCGTCCCCGTCTCGGCCTGCTACTGCGACTCCTGCGCCGCCCACTTCCGCCGCTGGCTGGAGACGACGTACGGCACGATCGACGCGGTCAACGCGGCCTGGGGCACCGCCTTCTGGGGCCAGCGGTACGCGAGCTTCGAGGACGTCAACCCGCCGCGCGCCACCCCGACCGTCGGCAACCCGGGCCAGGCCCTCGACTACAAGCGGTTCGCCGACGCCACCATGCGCGAGAACTTCGTGGCGGAGCGGGACATCCTGCACCGCCTCGCGCCCGGCCTCCCGGTGACGACCAACTTCATGACCGCCCTCAGCCAGTGCGACTCGGTCGACTACTGGGCCTGGGGCCGCGAGGTCGACATCGTCACCAACGACCACTACCTGATCACCGACGGCCGGCGCACCCACGTCAACCTCGCGATGGCCGCCGACCTCACCCGCTCCGTCGGCGCCGGCGCCCCCTGGATCCTGCTGGAGCACTCCACCTCGGGCATCAACTGGCAGCCGCGCAACCCGGCCAAGGCCCCCGGCCAGATGGCCCGCAACTCCCTGGCGCACGTGGCCCGCGGCTCGGAGGGCGCCATGTTCTTCCAGTGGCGGCAGTCCCGGCGCGGCGCCGAGAAGTTCCACTCGGCGATGGTCCCGCACGGCGGCACCGACACCCGCGTGTGGCGCGAGGTCGTCGAGCTCGGCGCCTCGCTCGACTCCCTCGCCCCGATCCGCGGCACCCGCACCGAGGCCGATGCGGCGGTGCTCTGGGACTGGCACTCCTGGTGGGCGCAGAACCTCGCCTGGCGCCCCAGCGAGGACGCCGACCCGCGCGAGCGCGCCGACGCCTTCTACGAGGCCCTCTACGACCGCCACCTCACCGTCGACTTCGCCCACCCCGAGTCCGACCTCTCGACGTACCCGCTGGTCGTGGTGCCCGCCCTCTACCTGATGACGGAGGCGGCCGGGCACAACCTCAAGGAGTACGTCGAGAACGGCGGCACCCTCGTCGTGTCGTACTTCTCCGGCATCGTCGACGAGCACGACGCCGTCCACGAGGGCGCCTACCCGGGCGCGCTCCGGGACGTCCTGGGCCTCACCGTCGAGGAGTTCTCACCGCTGCTGCAGGGCGAGAACATCCGGCTCACCGGCCCGGACGGCTCCGAGCTGGCCGGCGACGTATGGACCGAGTTCGTCGTCCCGCGCGGCGCCGAGACCGTCTGGACCTACGCCGACGGCCTCACCGCGGGCCACCCCGCCGTCACCCGGCACCGCCTCGGCGAGGGCACCGCCTGGTACGTCTCCACCCGCCTCGGCCCCGACGGCCTGGACGCGCTGCTCGGCTGCGCAGCCGAGGACGCGAGCATCGCCCCGCGCGCCGATCTGCCCCACGACGTCGAGGTCGTGCGCCGCTCCGGAGAGACGGGCAGCTACCTCTTCGCCGTCAACCACACCGCCACCGACGCCAAGGTGCCGCTGGACACCACCGGCACCGAACTGCTGACGGGCGAACGCGCCGCCGGCCGCCTCGCGGTCCCGGCGGGAGCCGTCCGGGTCGTACGACTCGACGGCTGAGCCGACTCCCCCTTCGCCCGTGGAGCCGCGAGCCGCGGGCGGAGGGGGTCCCTCACCGCACCACCGGCACCACCGAGGGAACCCCATCCCCATCACGTCGAAGGGACGACGGACGACGATGTTCCATCCCAGACGCACCTTGAGAGCCCTGCTGCTGCCGCTCGCCGCGGGACTCTCCTTCATCGCCCTGCCTGCGCAGACCGCCCAGGCGGCCTCCACCCTCACCAACGCCGGCTTCGAGACGGACGGCGCCGGCACCGCGACGCCGACCGGCTGGTCCACGTACTCGGCGGCCGGCCAGAACTCCGCCTCCTTCGCCGAGGCCGGCGGACACAGCGGCGGCTACCGGCTGACCCACTGGGCGTCCACCGCCTACAAGGTGGAGACCTACCAGTACCTGTCGGGGCTGACCAACGGCGCCTACAAGCTCTCCGCCTGGGTCCGCTCCGGCGGCGGCCAGAACTCCGCCTACATAGCCCTGAAGAACTGCGGCAGTTCGGAACAGCGCACCGATCTCCCCGTCTCTTCGAGCGGGTGGATCCACATCGTCACGCCGATCAACGTGACCAACAACCAGTGCACCGTCAGCATCAACAGCGACGCCAACGCCGGCAACTGGATCAACGTCGACGACCTGACCTTCACCTCCGGCACGACCGGACTGTCGATCAAGGGCTCCGACATCTCCTCCCTCGCCAAGAGCGAGGCCAAGGGCGGTGTCTACAGGACGAGTTCGGGCACGGCCGGCGACGCGGTCACCATCCTGAAGAACGCCGGCATGAACTACGCGCGCCTGAAGGTCTGGGTCGACCCGGCCGACGGCTACAACAACAAGACGCGCGTCCTCGCCGTCGCCAAGCGCGTCAAGGCCGCCGGCATGAAGCTCCTGGTCGACTTCCACTACTCGGACACCTGGGCCGACCCGGGCACCCAGACCAAGCCCGCCGCGTGGTCCGGCCACTCGTACAGCCAGCTCAAGACGGACGTGTACAACCACACCTACGACGTGCTGAACGCGCTGAAGGCGCAGGGCACCACCGCCGACATGGTCCAGGTGGGCAACGAGATCAACGGCGGCATGATGTGGTCCGAGGGGTCCACCGACAACTGGGGTCAGCTGGCCGGTCTGCTCAACTCCGGCTACGACGCCGTCAAGGCCGTCAACTCGTCCACTGCCGTCGCCCTTCACCTCGCCAAGGGCGGTGACCTGAGCGGCACCCGCTGGTGGTTCGACAGCGCCGTCTCCAACGGCGTGAAGTTCGACGCCATCGGTCTGTCGTACTACGGGTACTGGCACGGCACGCTCGCCGACTTCCAGACCACCCTGGACGACGCCGCGTCCCGCTACGCCAAGCCGGTGTTCCTCGCCGAGACGGCCTACCCCTTCCGGCTCGACAGCGACGACTCGCTCACCAACCAGATCGACCTGTCCTCCGAACTGGTCACCGGCTACCCGGCGACCCCGGCCGGCCAGCTGGCGTGGATGAACGCCGTCGCGAACATCGTGGAGGCCGTCCCGAACGGCCGCGGCCTCGGCGTCTTCTACTGGGAGGCGACCTGGACGGCCGTCACCGGCAACGGCTGGGACCCGGCCGACGCCGCCTCCGGCAACGGCTGGGAGAACCAGGCCCTGTTCGGCTACGACGACAAGGCCCTGTCCTCCATGTCGTGGTTCAGCCACCGCTGATCCCCACAAGCCCGTGCAGCAGGGGCCCGGCCGCACCGCGCGGCCCGGGCCCCTGCCCGTTTCCCGGCGATGTTCCGAACACCCTTGTGAGGCAAGGCTGTTCGATCCCAGCCAAGGCTCGCGGAGTACGGGACACGGCGGCCCCGACTGCGGAAGAGTGGGAAGACGCGGTACGAGGAGGCCCGGACGGAGGGGGACGACGATGCTGAGGACTCCCGTAAGTGAGAGGCGACGGGACATCCTGGAGTGGCTGAAGGACCCGGCCCGGCACTTCCCGCCACAACGGCACGGCGACCTCGTCGAGGACGGCGTCACCGCGGACCTCGTCGCGGCGAAACTGGGTGTGCCCCGCCAGGTGGCCGACACCCACCTCGCCCTGCTCGCGGGCATCGGCCTGCTGCGCGCCAAGCGGCTCAGGCGCCGTACGTACTACCGACGCGACGAGATGCGCATCGCCCAAGTGGCGCGCATGTTCGAGAAGGGGTGGTAGAGAACGTCGGGAAGGGGCCGTAGAGGACAGCGGGATCGCTTTCCGGAAAGGCCCGGCAAAGGACCATGGCGACGACCTGTCGGTGACATGCCCGCCTGCGAGGATGGCCGCCTCCTGAAGGAAGGGCGGACCCCCTATGGACCGTCGGACGCCACTCGTCCCCCTCCGGTACCTCACTCTCCCCGGGCGCGGCCCGGAGGACGTCGTCGCCGATCCGAGAGGGCGTGTGCTGACCGGGGTGTCGGACGGGCGGATCCTGCGCGTCGACGGTCTGGACGACCCGCCCACGGCCCGCGTCGAGCACGTCGGTGAGATCGGCGGCCGTCCGCTCGGCCTCGAACTCCTTCCGGACGGCGACCTGTTGGTGTGCTGCGCCGACGGCGCGCTGCTGCGCGTCGACCCCGACGGCGGCACCGGCAACGTCCGGGTGCTGACCGAGTCGGCGGCGGGGGAGCGGCTGCGCTTCTGCAGCAACGTCGTCGCCCTGCCCGACGGCACCGTCTACTTCACCGTCTCCAGCCGGGTCCACCCCTTGGCGGACTGGATGGGCGAGATCGTCGAACACACCGGCACCGGACGCCTGTTGCGACTCGCCCCGGGCGCCCGCGAGGCCGAAGTCGCCCTGGAGGGACTCCAGTTCGCCAACGGCCTCGCCCGCAGCGCCGACGACTCCTTCCTCATCGTCGCCGAGACCGGCGCCCGCCGCCTCACCCGCTATCAGCTCACCGGTCCCCGGGCCGGACAGGCCGAGCCCCTCGTCGAGGACCTGCCGGGCTTCCCCGACAACCTGTGGCGCGGCGCGCCCGACGGCCCCGTCTGGGTCGCGCTGGCCGGCCCGCCCGTCCCGCCGCTCGACCTCCTGCACCGCGCCGCCCCCGCTGTCCGCCGCCGCGCCGCCCGGCTCGCCGCGAGCACGCCCTACCGGCCCTCGGGCGGCGCCGGTGTGCTGGCGATCGACGACGACGGCCGGATCCTGCACCACCTCACCCGCCGCCGCTCCGGCTTCCGCATGGTCACCAGCGTCTGCGAGACCGGCGGCCGGTTGGTCCTGGGCAGCCTCTGGGAGCGGGGCATCGCGGTCTGTGAGGCGCCCGTGACCAAGTGAGACGGCGCTACCCTGGTGCCCTTCCGTGATCACCCCGGCCAGGGGGCAGTCCCGGACCGGGCAGGAGACGTACGACATGACAGCCCCGGAGGCCGAGAGCCTTCGCAGCAGCGCTCCACGGAGGACCACCGGGACGGGCCGGCTCCCGGTGGTCGCCGTCGTGGCCGTGGGCGGCGGCCTCGGCGCCGTCGCCCGGTACGCGGCCGCGCTGTGGTGGCCCACCGAGGCCGGCGGATTCCCCTGGACGACCTTCTGGGTGAACATCGTCGGCTGCGCGGTGATCGGCGTGTTCCTGGTGCTGATCACCGAGGCCGTGACGGCCCACCCGCTGGTGCGGCCGTTCTTCGGCACCGGCGTGCTCGGCGGCTTCACCACCTTCTCGACGTACGCCGTCGACATCCAGCGGCTCTTCGACCAGGGTCGTCCCGGCACGGCGCTGGCCTACCTCGCCGCGACCCTGCTCGCGGCGCTCTCGGCGGTGTGGCTCGCGGCCACCGCGACCCGCCGTGTTCTGCGGTGGAGGCAGTCATGACCAGGCTGACCGGCAGCGCCCTGCGGCTGACCGTGTTCGTCGGCGAGAGCGACACCTGGCGCCGCAAGCCGCTCTACGCGGAGATCGTGCACCGCGCGCACGCGGCCGGTCTGGCCGGCGCCAGCGTCTTCCGCGGCATCGAGGGCTTCGGCGCGTCCTCGATCGTGCACACCTCCCGGCTGCTCTCGCTCAGCGAGGACCTGCCGGTGGCCGTCGTCGTCGTGGACACCGAGGAGCGGGTGCGGGCCTTTCTGCCCGAGCTCGACGAGCTGGTCACGGAGGGGATGGTGACCCTCGACCCGTGCGAGGTGATCAGGTATGTCGGCCGCGGAGAGAACCAGGGCGATTCGGACACGAAGGGTAAGAACTCGTTGTGAACTGGCTGGTGGTCGTCGCCGGCGGCATGATCGGCGCCCCGCTGCGCTATCTGACCGACCGGGCGGTGCAGTTCCGGCACGACTCGGTCTTCCCCTGGGGCACCTTCGTCGTCAACATCGTCGGCTGTCTCGTCCTCGGCACGCTGACCGGCGCTGCCGCCGGGCCTGACCTGCGACTTTTCCTGGGCACGGGGTTCTGTGGAGCGCTGACGACGTACTCGACCTTCGGGTACGAGACCCTGCGGCTGACCGAGACGGGCGCGGGGCTGTATGCCGTCGCCAATGTCATGGGGAGTGTGGTGGCGGGCCTCGGGGCCGCGTTCGCCGGGGTGGCGATAGGCCAGGCGGTGTGGCCGTAGCCGGCCGGTCGCACCCGCGCCTGGTAGGACTGGCCCCCGCACTGTCGACCACCGACCACCGACCTCCTCAGAACTGGATTCCATGAGCGCCATCTCCGTCGGCCAAGCCGTCGTCCTCGGAGCCGTCGAGGGAGTGACCGAGTTCCTCCCCGTCTCCTCCACCGGCCATCTGAAGATCGCCGAAGGCCTGATGAGCATCCCGGTCGACGACGACGCCGTCGTCGGGTTCTCCGCCGTCATCCAGGTCGGGGCGATCGCCGCCGTGCTCGTGTACTTCCGCAAGGACATCGTGCGGATCGTGTCCGCCTGGTTCCGGGGTCTCAGGAGCCGCGAGGAGCGTCACCACCACGACTACAAGTTCGCCTGGTGGGTGATCTACGCGACGATCCCCATCGTCGTCGTGGGGCTCGCCGCCAAGCCGCTCATCGAAGGGCCGCTGGCCTCGCTGTGGGTGGTCGCCGGCTCGCTGATCGCCGGCAGCGGCGTGATGTGGGCGGCCGACCAGATGGGCCGGCACAAGCGCGGCGAGGACGACACCTCGTTCAAGGACGCGATGCTGGTCGGCAGCTCCCAGATCCTCGCGCTGCTCTTCCCCGGCTTCTCCCGTTCGGGCGCCACCATGTCCACCGCGCTCATGCTCGACCTGGACCGGGTCGCCGCCACCCGACTGTCGTTCTTCCTCGGCATCCCCGCCCTGACCGGCGCCGGGATCTACGAGCTGAAGGACGCGCTCGGCACCGGCGCGGGCGCGGCGCCCCTGGTCGTCGGCACGGCCGTGTCCTTCGTGGTCGCCTACGCCTCCATCGCCTGGCTGCTGAAATTCGTCGCCAAGCACTCGTTCAACGCGTTCGTGATCTACCGGATCGTCATCGGCCTGACACTGTTCGGACTGCTGGCCACCGGGGTCCTGGACAGCTGACCGACGGACGACGAGCGAAGTCCCCGCAGGGGGCGGGAAGTTGCCATTCAGGCCGCCCGCCCCCTGAATTTTTGTTTTCGGGCGTCTTGACAGCGACCTTCGGCCACCGGAGTATCACTCCCGTGAACCTGTCAGACAGCCAGACAGGTGGCGGGGTACCGCGGCGCGTCAGCGCGATGGAAGCGGTACTCACCCACCTCCGTGGCGCCATCGAGCGCGGCGAGTACGCCATCGGCGACAAGCTCCCTTCCGAGGCCGAGCTCTGCCGCACCCTCGAGGTGTCCCGGCCCGTGCTGCGCGAGGCCCTGCGCGCCCTGCAGACCATGGGCCTGACGGTCGCCAAGACCGGCAAGGGCACCTTCGTGATCGCGAACACCGTCGAGGACCCCACCTTCGGCGACTACGCGGCCAGCGACCTGCTCGAGGTCCGCCGGCACGTCGAGATCCCGGTCGCCGGGTACGCGGCCCTGCGCCGCACCCCGGAGAACCTGGACCACCTCGCCCATCTGCTCGACCGCATGGAACGGGAGACGGACACCACCGCCTGGGTCGCGATGGACACCCTCTTCCACCTGGCCGTCGCCGAAGCCGCCCAGAACCCGGTCTTCCGCCGGGTCATCGAGGAGATCCGGGACGCGCTGGCGCGTCAGTCGGCCTTCCTCAACGAACTGGGCGGCCGGCGCGAGCAGTCCAACCGCGAGCACCGGGCGATCGTCGAGGCCCTGATCGACGGTTCCGAACCCGACGCGGTGGAGGCCATGAGCCATCACCTCGACCGCGTCGAGACGACCCTCACCGACATCGTGCGTGCCCCGCGCACCAACCCTCACCTGGAAGGCGGACCCGCGGCGTGAGCGACCAGCACCTCAAAGACGAGACGCAGACCTCCCCCCGTCACGTCGACGCCGGAGACGAGGGCTACAGCAAGTCGCTGAAGTCCCGGCACGTCAACATGATCGCCATCGGCGGAGCCATCGGCACCGGCCTCTTCCTCGGCGCGGGCGGCCGTCTCGCCGACGCCGGCCCGTCCCTGTTCGTCGCGTACGCCGTCTGCGGCCTCTTCGCGTTCCTGGTCGTGCGCGCCCTGGGCGAGCTCGTCCTGTACCGGCCCTCGTCCGGCGCCTTCGTGTCGTACGCCCGCGAGTTCCTCGGCGAGAAGGGCGCGTACGTCGCGGGCTGGATGTACTTCCTGAACTGGGCCACCACCGGCATCGCCGACATCACCGCGGTGGCCGTCTACACCCACTACTGGGGCATGTTCTCCGACATCCCGCAGTGGGTGATCGCCCTGATCGCCCTGGCCGTGGTCCTCACCGTGAACCTGATCTCGGTGAAGCTGTTCGGCGAACTGGAGTTCTGGTTCGCGATCATCAAGGTCAGCGCCCTCGTCGTCTTCATGCTCATCGGCATCTTCCTGCTGGTCACCCAGCACCCCGTCGACGGCAGCACGCCCGGCCCCTCCCTGATCACCGACAACGGCGGCGTCTTCCCCAACGGCCTGCTGCCCATGCTGCTGATCATCCAGGGCGTCGTCTTCGCCTACGCGTCGGTCGAACTGGTCGGCGTCGCCGCGGGCGAGACCGAGAACCCCGAGAAGATCATGCCCAAGGCGATCAACTCGATCATGTGGCGGGTGGGCCTGTTCTACGTCGGCTCGGTCGTCCTGCTGTCGATGCTGCTGCCGTGGAACAAGTACACGTCCGGCGAGAGCCCCTTCGTGACGGTCCTGTCCAACATCGGCATCCCGGCGGCCGGCGGCGTGATGAACCTCGTCGTCCTCACCGCGGCCATGTCCTCGCTCAACTCCGGCCTGTACTCCACCGGCCGCATCCTGCGCTCCATGGCGATGTCCGGCTCCGCGCCGAAGTTCACCGGCGTGATGAGCCGCAGCCAGGTCCCGTACGGCGGCATTCTGCTCACCAGCGGTATCTGTGTCCTGGGCGTCGGTCTGAACTTCGTGGTCCCGGCGGACGCCTTCGAGATCGTCCTGAACTTCGCGGCGATCGGCATCCTCTCCACCTGGGGCATGATCATGATCTGTCACCTCCTCTTCTGGCAGAAGACCCAGAAGGGCGAGCTGACCCGCCCGAGCTACCGGCTCCCGGGCTCCCCCTGGACCGAACTCGTGACGCTGTTCTTCCTCGCCTCGGTCCTGGTCCTCATGTACGCCGACGGCGGCGCCGGACGCACCACCGTGCTGTGCCTGCCGCTGATCGTCGCAGCGCTCGTGGCCGGCTGGTACGCCATCCGCCGCAACCTCGCGCGCACCGCGGCCAAGGCCGACAAGGCCGGCGCATGACCCCGGCGCCGCCCCACGACAACCCACGAGCGATCCAGGCAGTGATGTACAGCAGTTCCCTCGCCGACGCCCCCGCGATCCGCGAACCCCTGCACGCACCCGTCGCCCACCTCGTCCGCGGCGGGGTGACCGAGGGCGTCCACTACGGCTCCGTCGTCGTCCTCTGCGCCGACGGTGAGGTCGAGCTCCAGCTCGGCGACATCGAGGCAGCCTTCTACCCGCGCTCGGCGCTCAAGCCCGTCCAGGCCGTCGCCATGGTCCGGGCCGGGCTGCCGCTCGACGGCGAGCTGCTCTCGCTCGCCGCCGCCAGCCACTCCGGCGAGGAACGGCATCTCGCCGGGACCCGCCGGATCCTGGAGCTGGCCGGTCTCACCGAGGACGACCTGCGCAACGTCACGGACCTGCCGTATGACCCGGCGGTCCGCGACGCGTGGATCCGGGACGGCCGCGAGCCCTCCCGGCTCGCGCAGAACTGCTCCGGCAAGCACGCGGCGATGCTGTACACCTGCAAGCTCAACGGCTGGTCCCTCGACGACCACCTCGCCCCGGAGCACCCGCTCCAGCAGGCGATCGCCGAGATCGTCGAGGACCTCACCGGCCAGCGGATCGCCCGGGTCACCGTCGACGGGTGCGGCGCCCCCCTCTTCTCCGTCTCCCTGCACGGCCTCGCCCGGTCCGCCGCCCGCATCACCACGGCGGCCCCGGGCACCCCCGAGGCCCGGGTCGCGGACGCCATGCGCGACCACGCCGAGATGGCCTCCGGCGCCGGCCGGGACGTGGCCGCCCTGATGCGGGCCGTCCCCGGCCTGCTCGCCAAGGACGGCTTCGAGGGCGTCGAGGTCGCCGCCCTCCCGGACGGCCGGGCCGTCGCCGTCAAGATCTCCGACGGCGCGAACCGGGCACGCGTCCCGGTCACCGCGGCCGCGCTCGCCCGGGCCGGCGTCGACCCCGCGCTCCTCACCGAATTCGCGGGCGAGCCGCTCCTCGGCGGCGGCCGACCGGTCGGCTCCGTCCGCCCGGTCCGTGCCCTGGACCCGGTCACGGTACGGGCCTGCGCGTAGCGCTCCGCGGGCCGGGCCGTTGTTCGTCCGCGGCCCGGCCGTGGCCGGTCGCGCCCCGCGGCGCAGCCGGATATGTCACAGCCCCGCGCCCCTGGCAGGGGTCCCGGTCGGGCCCTCGTGCCCGGCCCCTGAACCGCCGGTCCGGTCACCACCGGGCCGGGGCCCGACCGGCTCGGGCGGGCGTCATCCCGTACCGCCCGAGCCGGCCGCCACCACGCCAGATGTCACCCGCACGCCTCACCCTCCCCCTCAGAAAGAGGCCGCACCCTCATGACCGCCGCCGTCACCCGCAGCGAACACGATCTGCTCGGAGACCGGGACGTCCCGGCCGACGCGTACTGGGGCGTCCACACCCTGCGCGCCACGGAGAACTTCCCCATCACCGGCACGCCGATCTCCGCCTACCCGCACCTCATCGACGCCCTCGCCGCCGTCAAGGAGGCCGCCGCCCTGGCCAACGAGGAGCTCGGCCTGCTGGCGCCGGACAAGGCGGCCGCCATCGTCGCCGCCTGCCGGGAGATCCGCGCGGGCAAGCTGCACGACCAGTTCGTGGTGGACGTCATCCAGGGCGGCGCCGGCACCTCGACCAACATGAACGCCAACGAGGTCGTCGCCAACCGGGCCCTCGAGCTGCTGGGGCACGAGAAGGGGCAGTACGGGTACCTGCACCCCAACGAGGACGTCAACCTGGGGCAGTCCACCAACGACGTCTACCCGACCGCCGTCAAGATAGCGACGGTCCTCGCGGTGCGTGGACTGCTCAAGGCGATGGCCGTCCTGCAGGACGCGTTCGCCCGTAAGGCCGTCGAGTTCCGCAACGTGCTCAAGATGGGCCGTACACAGTTGCAGGACGCGGTGCCCATGACGCTCGGTCAGGAGTTCTCCGCCTATGCCGTCATGATCGACGAGGACCGCAACCGTCTCGACGAGGCCGTCCAGTTGATCCATGAGATCAACCTCGGCGCCACGGCGATCGGGACCGCGCTCAACGCGCCCGCCGGATACGCCGAGTCGGCCCGCCGCCACCTCGCCGAGATCACCGGGCTGCCGCTCGTCACCGCCGCCAACCTCGTCGAAGCCACCCAGGACTGCGGTGCGTTCGTCCAGATGTCCGGGGTGCTCAAGCGCGTCGCCGTCAAGCTCAGCAAGAGCTGCAACGACCTGCGGCTGCTGTCGTCCGGTCCGCGGGCCGGCCTCGGCGAGATCAACCTGCCGCCCGTGCAGGCCGGTTCGTCCATCATGCCCGGCAAGGTCAACCCGGTGATCCCCGAGGTCGTCAACCAGGTCGCCTTCGAGGTGATCGGCAACGACGTCACCATCACCATGGCCGCCGAGGCCGGACAGCTCCAGCTCAACGCCTTCGAGCCGATCATCCTGCACTCCCTCTCGGAGAGCATCACCCATCTGCGCGCCGCCTGTCTGACCCTCGCCGAGCGCTGTGTGGACGGCATCACCGCCAACACCGAGGCGCTGCGCGCGACGGTCGAGAACTCCATCGGCCTGGTCACCGCCCTCAACCCGCACATCGGGTACACGGCGGCCACCGACATCGCCAAGGAGGCCCTCGCCACCGGGCGCGGCGTCGCCGAACTCGTCCTGGAGAAGGGCCTGTTGCCCGCCGAGCGACTCGCCGACCTGCTGCGTCCCGAGGTCCTCGCGGGCAGCGGATCCGGCATCGCCTGAGCCACGGCCGCGCACCAGGACCGGCCCGGAGGCAGAATGGTGATCATGACAACGACGTCGTCCCTCGCCTTCCAGCCGGTCCTGGAACGCATCGCCGAGGAGATCGAGCGCACCCCCGGCCGCGGCCGTGCCGCCGACTACATCCCGGCGCTCGCCGCCTGCGACCCGCGTCGCTTCGGCATGGCCGTCGCGGAACTGGACGGCACGGTGTACGGCGTGGGGGACTGGCGGGAGCCGTTCTCCACGCAGTCCCTCACCAAGGTGTTCACCCTCGCCCTCGACCTGGCCCGCGAGGGCGACGTCCTCTGGGAGCACGTGGGCCGCGAGCCCTCCGGCAACCCCTTCAACTCCCTGGTCCAGCTGGAGTACGAGGCGGGCATCCCGCGCAACCCCTTCATCAACGCGGGCGCCCTCGTCGTCACCGACCGCCTCCATACCCGTACCGGAGACGCGGCCGGCGAGCTGCTCGCCTTCCTGCGCACCGAGAGCGGCAACCCCGGGCTCGACTTCGACGAGGAGGTCGCCGCCTCCGAGTCCGCGCACGGCGACCGCAACGCCGCACTCGCCCATTTCATGGCGTCCTACGGCAACATCGACAACGAGGTGCCGGTCCTTCTCGACCAGTACTTCCGGCAGTGCTCCCTCACCGCCTCCTGCGCCGACCTCGCCCTGGCCACCGGCTTCCTGGCCCGGCCCGGCATCCGCGCCGACGGCAGCCGGCTGCTCACCGGCAGCCAGGCCAAGCAGGTCAACGCGGTGATGCTGACCTGCGGCACCTACGACGCGGCCGGCGAGTTCGCCTACCGGGTCGGGCTGCCCGGCAAGAGCGGGGTCGGCGGCGGCATCATCGCCGTCGTACCGGGCCGCTGCACGCTGTGCGTATGGAGCCCGGGGCTGGACGAGCGCGGCAACTCGGTGGCGGGAGTGGCCGCGCTGGAACGGTTCACCACGCTCACGGGGCTCTCGGTGTTCTGAGCCCGCCCGGCACCCGGCCGGGCGCTCACGCGGCGGTCACACACAGGCTGCCGCCCGGAGGCCGGGACGTCGCTCTGCGGCCACACTGCGTTGACACCCTGTCGGAGTGTTGGCCAAGGCGTTTCCCATCGATCTCCGTCGCTGTCAGGTACTGGGCCTGGCCGGCACGGCCGCTCTCGCGCTCGGCGGCGAGACGGCCGGTGCGCTGCCCGCCCGTGAGCTCCTGGCCCCGTCCTCGGTGCATGCCGTGCTCGGCCTGGTCGGCGTGTACTTCGGGCTGGTGCTGCTGACCGTCGCCTGGATCCTCCTGGGCCGTCTGGTGCGCAGTCTGGATCCGCCGACCCCGCGCGCCCTCGTCCTGGTCCTCGTCGTCTGGGCGGCGCCGCTGCTGATCGCGCCGCCCCTGTTCAGCCGGGACGTGTACAGCTACCTGGCCCAGGGCGCCATGGTCGACGCGCACCTCGACGTGTACGCGCACGGCCCGGCCATGCTCGGCGGTCCGCTCGCCGCCGAGGTCGCCCCGCTGTGGCAGCACACCGGAGCCCCCTACGGCCCGGTCTTCCTCGCCCTGGCCGCCGCGCTGTCCGCGCTGACCCGGGGCGCGCTCTCCGCCGGGCTCGTCGGCATGCGGTGCGTGGCGCTGATCGGGGTGGCGCTGATGACCGCGGCGCTGCCCCGGCTGGCCCGGCACAGCGGGGCCGACCCGGGCGCCGCGCTCTGGCTCGGCGTCCTCAATCCCCTGGTGCTGCTGCACCTGGTGGCCGGCGCCCACAACGACGCGATCATGCTGGGCCTGCTCGGCGTCGGCCTGGTAGCGGCGCTCGGCCGCCGTCCGCTGCTGGGGGCCGTGCTGGTCACCCTCGCCGCCCTGGTCAAGGCGCCGGCCGCGCTGGGTCTCGTCGCGATCGTGGTGCTGCAACTGCGCGCGGGCCGACGGCCGCTGCCCGCCCTGCTGAGGACCGGGGGCGCGTCCGCCGTGACCACGGTCGCCGCGACCGCCGTCGCGGGCACCGGGTACGGCTGGATAGCGGCCCTGGACACCCCGGTCTCCGCGCACAACTGGGCGCTGACCAGCCTGCTCGGCCGCGCCACCCGCGCCCTCCTGGAGGAGCTCGGCAGCGATCTGGCGCCGCTGGCGGTCCCCGTCTGGCACATCCTGGGGCTCGTGGTCACGGCCGTCGCCCTGGTCGCCATATGGTGGCGGCTGCGCCCCCGCCCGGTGTACGCGCTGGGTCTGAGTCTCGCCGCGGTGGCGGCGTTCGGCCCGGCGATCCGCCCCTGGTACGCGCTGTGGGGTCTGTTCCTGATAGCCGCGGCGGCCCCCGACACCTTGATACGGCACCGGACGGCGGCCGTGGCGGGTGTCCTCGCCCTGGCCGTCCTGCCCGACGGGGGCCCGGTGGACGGAGGCCGGCTGCTGCTGGCCGTCTCCGGCGGGGCCCTCGCCGTGGTCGTCCTGTGGCAGGCCCACCTCGCGGCACAGACGCCGACAGCTCTGGGGCGTACCGCATGAGATCCATGGTCCTCCGGGGCGTGCGGCCGCCCCGCACCGATCGCGGCCGCCTGCTGCTGGTGGTCGCGCTGGCCGTCGTCGTCACGGTCTTCACCGCGACCGTGCCCCTGCTCCGCGACTGGTTCGATCTGCGCGTCTACTACGGCACCGTCAACAGCTGGACGCACGACGGCGGCCGGGTCTACGACTACCGGGTGCCGGGCACGCAGTACGGCTTCACCTACCCCCCGTTCGCGGCCGTCGTCATGCTGCCGATGGCGCTCGTCGGCCTGCGCACCGCGATCGTGACCGCCCTGCTGCTCAACCTGGCGGCGCTGGCCGCCGTCGTGCGGGTGGTGGTCGGTCCGCGGTGGCGGCGGTACGGCTGGTACGGCGTCGGCCTCGCCGCCTGCGCGCTCGCGCTGTTCGAACCGCTGCGCGACACCTTCAGCTTCGGCCAGGTCAACGTGCTGCTGCTGGCCCTCGTGCTGACCGACGCCTGGCTGCTGGCGACCGGCCGGACCCGCTGGGCCGGGATCGGCATCGGCCTGGCGGCGGCGATCAAGCTCACGCCCGCACTCTTCATCGGCCTGCTGCTGGTCACCCGCCGTCGGCGAGCGGCCGCCGTGGCCACGGTCGTGGCGGGCGCCGCCACCGGGCTCGCGGCCGTGGTCGCCCCGGACGCCTCCCGCTTCTACTGGACGCAGGCCATGTGGGACACCACCCGCGTGGGCCGGCTCGACTACGTCTCGAACCAGTCGCTCCAGGGCGTCCTGGCCCGGCTGGGCGTCGAGAGCCGGGCCGTCTGGGCGGTGCTGGTCCTGGTGGTGCTGGGCTGGTGGGCGTGGCGGGCCCGGCGGGCGGTGGCCGCGGGGGAGTGGCTCACCGCCTTCGCCCTCACCGGCCTCACCGCCTGCCTGGTCAGCCCGGTCACCTGGGTGCACCACCTGGTCTGGCTGCTGCCGGCCTTCGGCGTGCTGATCCGCGCGGGGCGCCCACGGGTCGCGGGCGCCCTGTACGCGCTGCTGTGCACCAGCGTGGTGTGGCTGTGGTTCGACGACTCGTCGGGCGTCGACGGCTTCCTCGGCAGCAACATCTACACCTGGGTCACGCTGGGCCTGCTGGTGTGGCTGCCGGTCGGTCAGCTTTCCGAGGGCCGGCGGACCACGAGCCTCAGCACCAGCGCCACGGCTGCCCCGCCCAGTGCTGCGGCGCCCACGACGAGCGCCGCCTCCGACCAGCCGGGAGCGTCGCCGACGGCGACCGCGGCGGCCTTGGCGGGCACCGGTGCGGAGCCCGTACCCGGCTCCGCACCGGTGCCCGCCGCCGCACCTGTCTCCGGTCCCGGCTGGGGACGAGGGCGCGGGCGGGCCCGCAGCGCGTCCAGCGAGCCCACCGGATCGACCCGCCCGGCGGCCGCGAACCCCCAGTCCAGCAGCTCGCGCGCCTCCTCGTAGACGGCGTGGCCGCCGCCCGCCTGAGGGTTCATCACCGTCACGACGAGGGTGCGCCCGTCCTGGCGGGCGGCGGCGACCAGGGTGTTGCCGGCGTTGCTGGTGTAGCCGTTCTTGATCCCGATCAGCCCCGGATACGGCTCGACGCCGTCCGCCCCGGTCAACAGCCGGTTGGTGTTCGCGATCTCGTACGACCCGCGCCCGTCGCCCGGGAACCAGGACTCCACGGTGGCGCAGTAGTGCGCGAAGTCCGCGTTGCGCAGTCCGGCCCGCCCGAACACCGCGAGGTCGTAGGCCGAGGACACCTGGCCCGGGGTGTCGTAGCCGTCCGGCGACAGCACATGGGTGTCGAGGGCGCCCAGCGACCGGGCCTTGGCCTGCATCCGGCCGGCCGCGGCGTCCCAGCCGCCGCTGAGCGCGGCCAGGACGTGCACGGCGTCGTTGCCGGAGTTGAGGAACACACCGCGCCACAGGTCGGCGACCTCGTACGTGCGGCCCTCGGCGACCCCGACGAGGCTGCTGCCGGGACCGATGCCCATCAGCTCCTCCTCGCTCACCGTGTGCCGGATCCCGCCCGGCAGGATCGGCAGCACCGTCAGGGCGAACAGGGTCTTGAGCGTGCTGGCCGGGGGCAGTCTGCGGTGCGCGTTGGACGCGGCGAGCACCTCGCCGGTGTGCGCGTCGGCCACCAGCCAGGACAGTGCGGAGACGTCCGGGACCTCGGGCGCGTCCCGGTGGGACCGGACCAGGGTGCCGGAGCGGTACAGCAGGGACGGCCGCGGCACGGTCACCTGTGGCTGCGCGGTCTGCCGCCCGCCGGTTCCGCCGGTTCCGCCCGGCGCTCCGGGGTCCGCGCCGGCCGGGGCCACGGCAGCGGCCGGACCGAGGGCGAGGGCCCCCGCCACACAGAACGCGCAGGCCGTCACAGCGACCCGGGAAGAGAATCCGATCGTCATACGATCAACGTAGGAATGAACCGGGTGTTCCCCCCGCTGCCCGTGCCGGACGCGCTCCACCGAGCACCCGGATGCCGCACGTTCCGGACCCGCTCCGGACCCGCTGCGGACCCGCTCCGGACTAGGCCGTCGGCAGCGTCGGCTGGATGCGGCGCAGGAAGGTCGCGTTGTCCGGGGTCTCGCGCATCCGCTGCAGGAGCGTGTCCAGGTTCGCCTGGCCGTCCCGGGTCTGCAGCGCCCGGCGCAGTCCGTGCACGGGCGTCAACTCGCCGGGAGAGAGCAGGAGTTCCTCGCGGCGGGTGCCGGAGCCGTTGATGTCGACGGCCGGGAAGACCCGACGGGAGGCCGTTTCGCGGTCGAGGCGGAGCTCCATGTTGCCGGTGCTCTTCAGCTCCTCGAAGTAGAAGTCGTCGGCTCGGGAGCCCGTTTCGACCAGGGCGGTGGCGAGGACGGTGAGCGAGCCGCCCTCCTCGGCCGCACGCGCCGCGCCGAAGAACCGCTTGGGGCCGATCAGCGCGGTCGCGTCGACACCGCCGCTCAGGGTGCGGCCCCCGGCGGCGGCCGCGTTGTTGTGGGCCCGGCACAGCCGGGTCAGTGAATCGAGGAGGATCACGACGTCCTCCCCCGCCTCGACGAGCCGCTTGGCCCGCTCGATGACGAGTTCGGCGAGGGCGATGTGCTGCTTGGGCGCCTGGTCGAACGTCGAGGCGTACACCTCGCCGCGCACCGAGCGCCGCATGTCGGTGACCTCCTCGGGCCGCTCGTCGAGCAGCACGACCATCAGCCGTGCCTCGGGATGGTTGCCGGCGACGGCGGCGGCGATCTGCTGGAGCAGCACGGTCTTGCCGGTCTTGGGCGGGGCGACGATCAGCCCGCGCTGGCCCTTGCCGACGGGGGAGATCAGGTCGGCGACCCGACCGGTCAGTCCGGCCGCCGGGTGCTCCAGCCGCAGCCGCTCGTGCGGGTACACGGGTGTCAGGTCACGGAAGTCCCGGCGGCCCCGCAGGGCTTCGGGCGTACGGCCGTTGACGCGTGCGACCTCGGTCAGGGCGCGCTGGGTACCGCGCACCCCTTCCACGAGGTCGCCCTTGCGCAGGCCGTGACGGCGGATCAGCGCGGCCGGGACCTGGAGGTCGGCGGGCGTGGGCAGACAGTCCGCGGAGCGCAGCTGCCCCTTCCCGCTCGTGTCGATGTCGAGGACACCGGCGGCGACCCGGGCCGGAGGCTGCTGCTGTACATGGGGGTGTTCGAGAGTGGTGGTCATGATGGCCGGTCCTTTCACGGACGGAAGGCATGAGGCATGCGAAGAGGGGGAGAGCAGCCGCGAAGGGAGGGCGCACGGCGCGCCTCGGGCGGCGGGAACAGCACCTCGGCCACGGCAGAAACGAACGCCGGTCGAGATGGTGCGGGAAAGCCGCTGCACCGGCCGGAGACGGCGGGTGACACGGCGGAAGGAGAATGAACTGGCACCGGAGCCCGGAACGGGGCGTACACAAGTGCTGATCGCACTGTAGCACAACCTCGGTACTCCGGTCGGTCTCACCACGTTCAACACGACCGGGACGCCGCTTGTTCCCGGCCGCGGCTCCGTCGCCGCCGCATACCAGCCATACGAACCCCCGATGCCCCCGGAGCGACGCATTTCTTGTTCCGGCGAAAGGCCCTCCCTACGCTGCCACCACCGCACTTGGGCGGCATGAACAAGGGACTTGGGCAATCATGGGTCGACTGGCGGGGAAAATCGCCTTCATCAGCGGCACGGGAGCCGGAATAGGACGTGCGGCGGCACTGGTATTCGCGGCGGAAGGGGCGAGTGTATTCGGCTGCGACATCGACGTCGACGGTGACGCGGAAACCGTCGAACTCGTGGCGAAGGCCGGGGGAGTCATGCGCTCCCACGCCCCCGTCGACCTGTCCGCCGAGGCGGGTGCCAAGGAGTGGATCGAGGCCGGCATATCGGCCTACGGCGGAATCGACATCCTCTACAACAACGCCTCGGCGCTGCGGAACGGGCCGTTCGACACCCAGCCCGTCGAGGACTGGTACTTCACTCTCCGCAACGAACTCGACATCCCGTACTTCTGCACCCGCGTCGCCTGGCCGCACCTGATCGCGCGCGGCGGCGGGGCCGTGCTCAACGTCGCGTCGGTGGCCGCCGTGCGCGGCGCACCGTTCCTGCCGATGGTGCCGCACGGCGCCGCGAAGGGCGGGGTGCTGGCCATGAGCAAGCACCTGTGCGCGGCCGGCGCCCCGCACCGCATCCGGGTCAACACCGTCGCCCCCGGCATGACCCGCACCTCGGCCACGGCCCCCTTCCTGGACGATCCCGAGGGCCCGAGGGGCCGGCTGGAGGCCCGGATCCCCGTCGGCCGGATCGCCGAGCCGGAGGACATCGCCCGGGTCGCCGCCTTCCTCTGCAGCGACGAGGCCGCCTTCGTCAACGGCGCCAACCTCATGGTGGACGGCGGCGACAGCGCCATGGCGGGCTGAGCGCACATGGCCACCCGACTCGACCACGTGGGCGTCAACGTGCGTGATCTGGACGCCCAGACCACCTGGTACAAGGCCGCGTTCGGCCTGAAGACCGTCTTCGAGTTCCGACTCGAAGGGCCCGGCCTCAGCGGCGTCGTCCTTGAACACCCGTACGGCTGGCGCATCGAACTGCTCGCCCGCACCGGCTCCGCCCCCGGTCTGCGGGCACCGGATCCGCTGACCGCGGCCCTCACCGAAGGCTATGGGCACTTCGCGGTCACCACCCCCGAACTCGAGCCCGTCCACGCGGCCCTGCTGGCCCACGGAGCGGGCGAGGCCCTCGCACCCGGACCGTCCCCCGAACCCGGAGTGCGCATGGCCTGGGTCACCGACCCAGAGGGAAATCTCATCGAACTCATAGAGCGACTAGAGCGACGGAGTACGGAATGACGAGCGTGCTGAAAAGACTCGACAGGGGAACACTCATAGCCTGCTGTCTGGCCGTTGCCGCCGCGCAGCTGTGCATTACTGTCCCCTCGCCCATCAACGGAGAAATACAGGCGGCATTCGGGGCCTCCGGTTCCCAGGTCGCCTGGGTCACCTCCGCCTTCATTCTGCCCACCGCCATTCTCGAGCTGAATTTCGGTGTGGTCGGCGATCTCTTCGGCCGCAAACGCCTGCTGGTGCTCGGCGGGCTGGTGCTGGCGCTCGGCGAACTCCTCAACGCCACCGCGCAGAGCATCACCATGCTCTGGGTCGGCCAGGCCCTCGCGGGCATCGGCGCGGCCGCGCTCTTCCCCAGCTCCCTCGCGGTGATCGCGGCCGCCACCCCCGACGAGAAGGACCGGGCCAAGGCCGTCTCCACCTGGGCGCTCAGCATTTCCCTCGCCTCGGCCGCGGGCCCGCTGTCCTCCGGGGTGCTCGCCACGGTCGCCGACTTCCGGTGGGCGTTCGTGCCCCCGGTGCTCCTCGGCCTCGTCGTCGCCGTCACCAGCCACCTCATGGTCACCGACTCCAAGGCGCCCGAGGGCCGCGCCCTGGACTGGCCCGGCCAGATCACCGTCGCCGTCGGCCTCACCGCGCTGCTCTGGGGCATCATCGAGGGCGGTGAACGAGGCTGGAGCAGTCCGGCCATCGTCGGCTCCCTCACCCTGGCCGCGGTGTCGCTCGTCGCGTTCGTCGTCGCGGAGAAGCGGGCCGCCTCGCCGATGTTCAACCTCGACCTGTTGAAGATCCCGTCGTTCGCGGCCGCCGCCGTGGTCGCGCTGGCCGGCATGTTCGGCTTCATCGGCACCGCCTACTGCGTCTCCATCCGCCTCGGCGCCGTCATGCACCTCAGCGCGCTGCGGGCCGGCCTGCCGTTCGTGATCCTCCAACTCGTCCCGCTGCTCCTCGCGCCCGTCCTGAGCCGGATGCTCACCCGCGTCGAACCCCGCTGGCTCCTCATGGGCGGTCTGCTGCCGATGGCCGCCGGCCAGTTCTGGATCGCCGCCCTGCCCATCACCACCACCTCCCTGGCCGCCTTCATCGGCCCGGTGCTGCTGCTGGGCGTCGGCTTCATCTGCGTGGTCTCCTCGCTCACCTCCGCCGCCGTGAACGCCGTACCGCTCAACATGACCGGCATGGCCAGCGGCGCGACCAGCCTGGTTCGCGAGTTCGGGCAGGGTCTCGGCCCCGCCGTCATCAGCACCGTCGCCATGAGCGCCGCGTCCGCCGCGCTGGTGGGCAAGTTGAGCGGCGCCGACGCCGGGATGGAGGCGGCCGCGGGACCCCTCGCGGTCGTCAACGCCGGCAGCGACAGCGCCCGCGCGGCCGCTCAGACCGCTCTCGGTCACGGCATGGCCGTCGGTGTGGTGATCTGCGGCTGCGCCTCCCTGCTGGGCGCGTTGGTCACCCTGTTGCTGGTCCGCAAGAGCACCGCACGCTCGACGGTGGCGGCGCCCGCGCAGGCGGCGTCCGTCTAGGACCTTGCGCGCAGCGCAGGCACAGGGGAGAGGCCGGGCGGAAGTCCCGGCCTCTTTCAGGTTTGCCACAGATGTCCCCAGAGGGTAACGATCCGTGACGGTCGGGGACTTGACAGCTATTACTGCACTATCTTCACGTCATGTCCACGCCGCCTCAGCCTCCGCAGCAGCCGGAGCAGCCGTCCGGGGCGCCGGCCCAGCCGAGCGCGTACCCCTATCCGAATCCGCAGTCGCCGGCCCCCGGCGGGCCGTTGGGTTTCCCGCCGGCGGCGCCCGCGACCCAAGCCGGTCAGCAGAGCGTCTATGCCCAGCCGACCCTGGTCGGGCAGCCCGCCCAGCCCCAGCCGGGCAATCCGTACGCCCAGCCGGGCCAGTACCCCGTCGTCGGCCCGCCGCCCAGCGGGGGCGGCGGCGCCGGAAAGGCGGTCCTGTGGGCCGTCGTCGGCGCGGTCGTGGCGTCGGCCGCCTGGGCGGCCGGTGTCTTCCTGGTCAAAGCCGGGAACGACCCGGACCTGCGCGGCTACTCGGCCCCGTCCAACCTCTGCAACTCCGCCGACTACTCGTCGTTCCAGGACGAGTACCCGGACAACGACGGCACCCCGACGCACAACACCCTCGAGGACACCGCCCTCGACCAGGGGTACTGCAGCATCAGCCTGAAGAAGACCGGGTCCAGCTACGCGGACGCATACCTCTCCGTCCAACTGGACCTGCACAAGAAGACCGACCCCGGGCCGGAGTTCACGGCCACCTGGAAGAACTACGACGACAGCCACTCGGGTTACGACGTGGAGGAGGTCACCAACATCGGTGACGAGGCCTACATCGTCAGCGAGGACACCACCAGCGGCACCACCACCGGCTCCCGCTACGCCACGCTCGCGGTCCGCGACGGCTGGGTCACGTACACCATGGGCTACAGCGCCTATCTCTCCTCGTACGACGACGACAAGGACCCGCCGGAGCTCGACGAGGTCATCGACTGGCTGAAGACGGACACGAGGGCCACCCTGGAATCCCTCAGCGACTGACGTCCGCACCCGGCTCGTGTGCGGTGGCCGACCCGCGGTCGGCCACCGGTGCGTCGAGCGCGTTCGTGATCGCCTTCACCCCGCCGTGCGCCGCGTACCCGCCGTCCACGGTGATCTCCGCGCCGTTGACGTACGACGCCTCGTCGGACAGCAGATAGACGACGAGCGGCGCCACCTCGTCGACCGACCCGGCCCGTCCCTGGGGCGTCATCGCCAGATGCGCCTCGACGAACACCGGGTTCGCGGACGTCATCAGCGGGGTCTCGATGTACCCGGGATGCACCAGGTTCGTGCGGATCCCACGCGGCGCCAGCTCCAGCGCGGCCACCTTCGACAGACCCCGCAACGCCCACTTGCTGGCCGTGTACGCGACCGCGTGATGAGCGGTCAGGGCGGCGACTGAGCCCACGTTGACGATGGCGGAGCCGGGCGGCATCAGCGGAGCGAGCGCCTGGATGCCGAGCAGCGCACCGGTCGTGTTCACCGCGAACGCCCGCTCCCAGTCGGCGAGTTCGACCTGCCCGAGCCGGGCCCGCACCGCGATGCCGGCATTGTTGACGAGACCGTGCACGATCTCCAGCTCGTCCGCGAGGGCGGCCCAGTCGTCCGGCGACGACACGTCCAGGCGCCGGTAGCGCACGTCGAGGCCGTCGGCGCGCAGGGCCGCGGCCAGCTTCTCGCCGGGCTCGTCCAGGACGTCGGTCGCGATCACCCGCGCGCCCTCGCGGGCGGCCGCCGTGGCCTCCGCGGCTCCCTGGCCCTGCGCTGCTCCGGTGACGACGACGGTACGGCCCGCCAGACGCGTACGGCTCACGGCTCCTCCATGGGGTGCGGGACTGCTGCCCGTCCACGCTAGGGAGCCGCGGTCAGCTCCACCAACGCGTGTTCGCCATGGCTGGCATCGACGGCGGCGATCACCGGCTCGTCCAGCGACGCGCCCACTCTGCGCACGGTCTCCCGCAGCCAGCTGTGCGCCGGATCCGCGTGCCGGTTGTGATGCCAGTACATGGCCTCCACCAGCGGCACGTCCGGGAACGGCGTCGGGATCACGGCACAGCGCGCGAAGCCCTCGTAGCGCAGCGCCAGCCGCTCGGGCACCAGGGCCACCAGCTCCGTGCCGGCCACCAGGAACGGCAGGACGCTGAAACCCGGGGTGCTGACCTGCACCCTCGGCACGATGCCGAGCGTCTCCAGCTGACGGTCGGTGGGCGTGAGGCTCTTGCCGATCGCGGACGCCGCGTGCGGCATCTCCGCCAGGTCGGCCAGCGACAGCCGCCCGTCGACCAGCCGCCGGTTGTCGGGGTCGACGATGCACACGAACCGGTCGTGCATCACGGCCTCGCTCACGCCGGGCAGCTGGTAGCCGAGCGGCACCACCATCAGGTCGTGGCAGCGCAGGTGCGTCTCCGTCTCCAGCTGACCGTCGACGATCGGGTGCACGTCGATCCGCACGCCGGGCGCCTCCTGTGCGATGACCCGCAGCAGCGGCTCCACCATCACCGTCATCACATAGTCGGACATGACCACGGAGAACCGCTGCCTGCTGCGCGACGGGTCGAAGTGCCGGGTCAGCGACAGCGCCTCCTCGGCCTTGTACAGCGAGGCCTGGACGACGGGCAGGAGCCGCTCCGCGAGCGGCGTCAGCTCGTACTCGCGGCCCATCCGGATCAGCAGCTCGTCGTTGAAGTGGCGGCGCAGCCGGGCCAGCGAGCCGCTCATCGCGGACTGGCTGGTGGAGAGCCGCACACCGGCATGGGTGACGTTCCGCTCCTCCAGGAGAGCTTCCAGCGCCACCAGAAGATTCAGGTCGATCGCTCCGAGACCCACGTATGTCCCCTTCCGGCCGCGCCGCGTCCTTGAAGCTCGGTGGACCGGAGCGTAACCACCGTCGGCGCGGCGAGGAAGACCGCGGGACACAACTCACAGCGATCCGATAGCAGCCATCGAATCCAGGGATACCCGCAGGTCACACTGTTTACGGCCGAGGCGTCCTGCCGCGCTTGCGGGCGCGCGGAAGATACGCGTCCGCACGGCCCGCCACGATCCGGTTGCGCAGCGTGCCCAGCCGCTCCACGGTCAGCTCCACCTCGTCGCCGGGCGTGAGCGGCGCCGGGGTGCGCTCCCCGAGCCGCCCCCAGTGCTCGGCCAGCGCGCCCCACCCGCAGGTGCCCGAGCCGAGGACGTCGCCGGGGCGCACCCACGCGTCCCGGGAGGCGTAGGCGACCATCTCCTCGAAGGTCCAGGAGACGTTGGCCAGGGTGTCCCGGCCGATCAGCTTCCCGTTGAGGGCGACCGTCATCTCCAGGTCCAGGAATCCGTCCGGGTCGCGCCGGTCCGCCACCTCGTCGGCGGTGACCAGGAACGGGCCCAGCGTGTTGGCGAAGTCCTTGCCCTTGGAGAAGCCGAGCCCCAGGTTCTTCTCCGGTTTCTGCAGGTCCCGGGCCGACCAGTCGTTGAAGACCAGGTAGCCGACGATTGTCTCGCGCGCCTGCTCGGGAGTGAGGTCGCGCCCGCTGCGTCCGACGACCGCCCCGACCTCCAGCTCGAAGTCCAGCACCGAGCAGCCGGCCGGCACCGGCACGTCGTCCTGCGCGCCGTAGCCCGCGTGAGGGTTGGTGAAGTAGAAGTTGGGCGCCCGGTACCACTCGTCCGGCACGTGCTCCAGGCCGTCGAGCGCCTTCGACACACCCTCGATGTGCGCCTCGAACCCGACGAAGTCCCGGATCGACGGCGGCTTCAGCGGCGGCAGCAGCCGCACCTGATCCACCCTCAACTCACTGTGCCGCTCCAGCGCTTCGGCACCCGCATCGTGCAGGGAACCCTGTTCGAGGAGCGCCAGGACGGTGCCGCCCTCGGGCAGCGGATGGACGACGCCGTCCCGCACCGCGCCGGCGCGCTCCACGCCCTCGTGCTCGTATGTCGCGAACCGCATCGCTCAACTCTCCCAGTGGTTGGTGTTGGTGACGGCCCCGGCGCTGAGGTAGCCCGCGAACAGGCCCTCGGGGTCCCGGTCGGCCCGTATCTCCTGCAGCCGCCGCCACTGCGCGTCCCCCATGAACCTCAACTGCCGCACGGTGAAGTCGGAGTCGCCGAGGTACTGGCCGACGGTCACCGGCTGCATGGCCGCCATCGCCGAGTCCAGCCAGGCCCGCAGCTCCTTGTCCCGGGCCGGGTCGTCGTGGACGACGTACGTGGCGCAGTAGATCTCCGACTGCAACGAGAAGGCCATGTCCGGGAGTTCTCGCAGGGGAGCCATCGAGAACCAGATGGTGAAGGTCCCCGGCGTCGGGTGCCCGGTGAACGCCTCGCGGATCGCCGGGACCACCCGCTCCGCCGGGCCGGTCAGCCAGGCGTTGTCGACCAGGTACCGGTGGCCCTCCGGGTTGGCGGTGCGCTGGTTCGCCAACTGCTCGGCAAGGGTGGTGGGTCGGGCCTCGATACGCAGCAGCGCCTGCTCGGCGTACGGATTGGCGTGCAGCGGGGCCAGCGCCTGCGCCGCCTGTTCGGGGGTGTCGGTCATCGACACGCCCGTCACCAGCAGCACGGGCGCGTCGGCGCCGGGCGGGGTCTGGGTCAGCGCGACGATCTCCACCAGCTCCGACACCGTGTGGTGCATGCCGTGCAGCCAGGTCATCACCTCGTCGAACAGCTCCACCGGGTAGGCGTGGACCGTGTGCGCGAGATGCCCCGGCAGCGGGCGGGTGCGCAGATGGAAGCGGGTGACGACGCCGAAGAAGCCGGGGCCCGCCCCGCGCGCCGCCCAGAACAGGTCGCTGTTGCGCTCCTCGTCCGCCCGTACCAGCTCACCGTCGGCGGTGACGACGTCGACGGCGACGATGTTCTCCGCCGCCCAGCCCCAGCCGCGCGCGTTCCAGCCCTGCCCGCCCTGCAGCAGGAAGCCGCCGATGCCGACGGAGGGACAGTGTCCGCCGTTGAAGAAGCGGCCGAACCCGCCCAGATACGGGTTGAGTTCATCGCCGCCCTTGACGCTGGGCGTGGCCGTCACGAGCTCGGTGGTGGGATCGTAGGCCAGCTCCCGGAAGCCCCCGAGGTCGATCAGCAGCGCGTCCGCGCGCACCGACCAGGCGGCCCAGCTGTGCCCGCCCGAGCGGACGGCGACCTGCCAGCCGCGCTCCAGGGCGAGCCGGACGCCCTCGACGACGTCGTCCTCAGTCCGCGCCTCCAGCACGGCGGCGGGCAGCCGGTCCGACGGGCGGCGCGCGTTGAAGACCCGCCCGAGGCACGCCTCCTCGAAGCCGTCGTCGCCGGCGAGATGGAGGGTGCCGGAGAACCTGTTCACGGGCGCCCTCACTTCATCGCGATCGGGTTGACGGGCGCGCCCACCGCGCCGGTGACCGGCAGCGGGGCCGCGACCAGCAGGAACTCATGGACGCCGTCCGCCGCGCAGTCCTCGGCGAGAGCCTCCAGGTCCCACATCTCGCCCAGCGGCAGGCCCATGTTGGGGATGGCGATCTGGTGCAGCGGGGACATCGCCGGCTCGGCGAACTCGTGCGGCCGTACCTCCAGACCCCAGGTGTCGGTGGCGATCGCCGCGATCTCCGTACGGTGCAGCCAGCCCAGGGTGGTGAAGGACAGCCCGGGCGCGTCCCCTGCCGCGTAGGCGCCCCAGGAGCCGAGCCGCCGCACCCGGCCGAGCTGGCCGGTCCGCACCAGCACCAGGTCGCCGCGCCGCACGGTGGAGGTGGCGCCCTGCGCCTCGACGGTGGCGCGCAGATGCTCCTCCAGGACGGCGAAGCCGTCGGGGAGCTCGCCGTGTTCGTCGCCGAGGACGCGGCCCACGTCCAGCAGGACGCCACGGCCGGTGAACGCGTCCGCCATGTGCTCGATGCCGGTGACCGAGTCCCCGTCGCCGTTCACGATGGTGCAGGAACGGCCGTTCCACGCCTGCTTGTTGTCGAAGATATGGCCCAGCCCGTCCCACTGCGTGGACGCCTGGAGAGGCATCACCACATGGTCGTCCGCGCCACCGAAGCCGTGCGGGAAGCCCTGGGTGCCCGCGGCCGCGTCGGACCCGGTGTCCTTCATGTAGTGCACGGGGTTGATCCGGCCGCGGAACCCGCGCTGCGGCCCCGCCTCGTTGAACTCCAGGGCGAGGGAGAAGGAACGCCCCCGGCGCACCAGCCCCGCCGCGTGGGCCCGGATCGCGTCGTCGAGGAAGTTCAGCGTGCCGAGCACGTCGTCCTCGCCCCAGCGACCCCAGTTGCGGTACGCGGAACGGGCCTTGGCCAGTTCCTCCTCGATGGGACCGAGGGTCATCGCGGGTGTCCTTTCAGCAGCAGGTCGGTTGCGTTGCCGCCGGCGACGGCCGCCCGGTCGGCCGGGGCGAGGCCGGCGGCGTCCAGGCGGGCCAGCGGGTCGTCGACGCCCATGTCGAAGGGATGGTCCGTGCCGAGCACGACCCGGTCCGCGCCCACCTCCTCCACCAGAGCGCGCAGGGCGCGCGGGGTGTAGACGAGCGCGTCGAACCACATGCGCCGCAGATACGCGCTCGGCGGCTCCGCACAGCCGCGCGCGTCCGCCCGGACCCGCCAGGCGTGGTCCGAGCGCCCGATGTACGTCGGCAGATAGCCGCCCCCGTGCGCGGCCACCAGCTTCAGCCGCGGGAAGCGGTCCAGGACCCCGGTGAAGATCAGGTGCGACAGGGCCACCGCCGTCTCCACCGGCTGGCCGACGGTGTTGCCCAGGTAGTGCGTGGCGAGCCGGTCGCCCAGCGAGCAGCCCCACGGATGGACGAACACCACCGCCCCCAGCTCCTCCGCCGCCCGCCACACCGGGTCGTGCGCCCGGTCCGCGAGTTCCCTGCCGTTCACGGTCGTGGAGACGCTGATGCCGTGCAGCCCGTGCTCGCCGACCGCCGTCTCCAGCAGGGTCACGGCCAGGTCGGGGTGCTGGAGCGGTACCGTGCCGAGCCCGTGCAGCCGCTGCGGCGCCAGGGCGCAGTGCGCGGCGACGGCCTCGTTGACGGTGTGGGCCAGCCGGGCGGCCGTCGCCCGGCCCGTCCAGTAGTGGTGCATCGGCATCGGACCGACCACCTGCGCGTCGACGCCCATCGCGTCCAGGTCGGCCAGCCGCGCCGCCACATCCGTCAACCTGACCCGCAGCCGCTCCAGTTGGGCGCGGTTGACGGCCAGCGAGGCGGACGAGTGGGCGCGCTGTTCGGCGGCCAGCTCGGCGGCGAAGCCGGGCGTGCCCGCGACGATCGCATCGGCGGCCGGGACGGCGAGATGGCCGTGGAAGTCGACGACGGGGTATGCGCTCACACCGCCGCCGCTCACGCCGCCGCCGCTCACGCCGCCGCCGCTCACGCCGCCGCCGTCAGGGAGTGCAGCGTCTCCGACATGATCCGGGCCGGGTCCGCGCCGGGTGTGTCGGGGTGGATCTCCCAGTCGGCCAGCCGCAGCGAGTTCTCCAGCACCATCCGCACCCGCGGCAGCCGCCGGGCCATGAACCGGTCGAGGGCCTGCGCCGGCGGCTCGTCCCCGGTGACCAGCTCGGCCAGCAGCACCGCGTCCTCCATGCACATGGCCGCGCCCTGCGCGATGAGCGGCGGACAGGCGTGCGCGGCGTCGCCGATCACCATCGTCCGGCCCCGGTGCCAGGGCTCGTCCACCAGCACTGCCTCGACCCAGCGATAGTCGACCGCCGTGTCGTCCGGCAGCGCGGCGATGATCTTCCCCCACATGCCGCCGTACCCGGCGCCGCGCTCCCGCAGCAGCGCCAGCGGGGCCCGGGGGCCGATGAGGGAGGCGTCCAGGTTCTCGTCCAGGAGGTAGGCGTAGCAGCGGTCGGCGGAGATCGGGCTGTACCCGGCCTTGAAGCGCGGGCCGCCGTAGTACACCTCGTGGCACACCATCTCCGGCGGCCGTCGCGCGATCACCCGGAAGATCGACATGCCGACCGGGGACGGCTTGGCGCCGATGCCGATCAGCTCGCGCATCCGGGAGTTGATCCCGTCGGCCCCGACCATCAGGTCGTAACGGCCGGTGGAGCCGTCGGTGAACGTGACGTCCACCCGGTCGGCGGACTGGTCGAGGCGGTCCACGCTGAGGCCGAGCCGCACGGTGACGCCGTGCGCGTGCACGGCGTCACACAGTGCGTCCTGCAGATCCGACCGCAGCGCACCCGCGGTCGAGGGCAGGTCCGGCCCCCCGGTGTGCGGAGTGGGCAGCTCCGCGATCAGCGTGCCGTCGGCGCGCAGCAGCCGCAGCACGTCGAACGGCACGGCCCGCTCCAGGACCCGGTCCAGGACGCCGACGGTCCGCAGCGCCTTGAGCGCGTTGCCCTGAAGAGTGATGCCGTGGCCCACGCCGAACCACTGGGGGGAGATCTCGACGAGCTCGACGTCGGCGCCGCGCTGGGCGAGCGCGACGGACAGCACGCTTCCGGTGATGCCGCCGCCGACGACGAGCACCTTCTGTACGGGCATGGGCGATCCTTGCGGACGTAGGAACAGATGCGGGGGATCGGGTTCAGCGCGGTACGGGTGCGTCGTAGTGCTCGACGGCCGGCGGCGCGGCGAAGAACGGCCCGACCAGCGCACGCCAGCGCCCGAAGCGCTCGGACTCCCGGAAGCCCACCGTGTGCGACTCGACGGACTCCCAGCCGACCAGCAGCAGAAACCCCTGCGGCCGCTCGACGCAGCGCAACAGCCGCGCCCACCGGAAGCCGTCGGCCTCCGCGAGCACCTCCCGCGCCGTGCCGAAGACCTCCTGGAACTCCTCCTCCCGGCCGGCCTCGACGGTGAGTTGGGCATGCTCGACGATCACGGCGGACTCCGTTGACTTCCTCGGGACGGGGATGCTCCGAGCCTGGTCGGCGGCCGTGCCGCGGTCAACGGATCGAGGCATCGCCAAGGGGCACGTCATCCATCCCGCACGGCGATGGAGCCCCGGGCGAACGGACGGGCCAGGGGGCCGGCGCGCCGGTGATGGCAGGCATCGCCAACGGCCATTTCCCGACCGGGCGCGCAACTCCTAGCGTCGGGGGAAATCCGATCGGACCGTACGAGGAGAGCCGCCCGTGCCAGACGATTCCCTTCCCACCCACGCCGGGCCCTTCGCGCTCGGCACGTTCCGCGCCGACTCCGCGGTCTTCCCGGGACTGGTCACCGGAACGCGCGTGCGCGACCTGTCCGACCTGGTGGCGTCCGTCCGCGCCCTGGTCGAGGAGTGGGACGCCTGGCTGCCCCGCCTGCACGACCTGGCGGGCTCCGCGAAAGGCCCCTGGCACGACCTGGCCGACCTGCGGGTCCTCGCCCCGATCGCACCGGGGCAGATCCTGCAGAGCGGCGCCAACTACCGCAAGCACGTGGTCGACCTGGTCGCCGCCGAGAAGGAGAGCGTCCACGGCGCCACCCCCGAGGAGGCCCGCGCCGACGCCGAGCAGATGATGGACGAACGGATCCGCAGCGGAGTCCCGTACGTCTTCCTCGGCTCACCGCGCGCGATGTGCGGGCCCTACGACGACATCGTGCTCCCCGCGCTCGGCGAGCAGCACGACTGGGAGCTCGAACTCGCTCTCGTCATAGGGAAGTCGGGCCGCAACATCGCGGCCGAGGACGCCTACGACCACGTCGCCGCCTACACCGTCTGCAACGACCTCACCACCCGCGACCGCCTCTACCGGCCCGACCTGAAGGCCATCGGCACGGACTGGTTCACCGCCAAGAACGCCGACACCTTCCTGCCCACCGGCCCCTTCCTGGTGCCCGCCGCCTTCGTCGGCGACCCGGACGACCTGCGGATCACCCTGCGCCACAACGGAGTCGTCCGACAGGACGAGTCGACCAAGGACATGATCTTCGACATCCCGCGGCTCATCGCATACGTCTCGACGACCACCACCCTGCACCCCGGCGACCTGCTGCTCACCGGCTCCCCGGCGGGCAACGGCGCGCACTGGGGCGTGTTCCTGAAGCCCGGGGACGTGCTGGAGGCGGAGATCACCGGCCTGGGCCGGCAGCGCAACACAGTCAGGAGCGCACCGTGACGACCCTCATCACCCACCTCCGCCATGTCGACCTGGCCGTACCGGACTTCGCCCGGCAACGCGCCTTCTACCGTGACACCTGGGGCCTCACCGAGGTCGCGAACGACGACGGACTCGCCTTCTTCGCCGCCGAGGGAAGCCCCGAGCAGTACGTCGTACGGATCCGCGAGGACGAGCGCAAGCGGATGGACCTCGTGGCCTTCGGGGCGGTGTCGGCGGCGGCCGTCGACGAACTCGCGGTCCGCCTCGGCCGGGCCGGCATCCGACTCATCGGCGAACCCAAGGTGTTGGACACCCCCGGCGGCGGCTACGGCCTGCGCTTCTTCGACCCCGACGGGCGGGTCGTCGAGGTCTCCGCCGACGTCGCCACCCGCGCCCACCGCAGGATCGAGGAGCGCGAGGCGATCCCGGTGCGGCTCTCCCACTGCGTGGTCAACTCCCGGAACCCCGAGGGGCTGCGGGACTTCTATGTCGAGCACCTCGGCTTCCGGCTCACCGACACCCTCTACTCCACGCACATGGGCGACCTCATGTACTTCCTGCGGTGCAGCCCCCTGCACCACTCCTTCGCCATCGCGCGCGGCCCCCATGTCTCCCTGCACCACGCCTCGTTCGAGATGCGGGGCGTCGAGGAGTACATGCGCGGCACCGGCCGGGCGCTGCGCGCCGGGACCCGGCTCACCTGGGGTCCGGGCCGCCATCTCGCCGGCGACAACACCTTCTCCTACTTCCACGACCCGCACGGCAACACGGTGGAGTACACGACCGAACTCGCCGTCCTGGAAGAGGACCTGTGGCATCCGGGCCGCCATGACGTCGACGACCCGATCACCCAGGACCAGTGGGGCACCGCCGACCCGATGAGCGAGTCGGTCGCCAAGGAGCAGTTCAACGACCCGGACGTGCTCTTCACCGCCCCGCCCGTCTGACCTCCCGAGAAAGGCCGCCGTTGTGGCAGAGATCCTGAAGCACGCCGTTCCCAGGGCCGAAGTGGCCGCCTCCCTCGACCAGGTCCGCGCGACCGTCGCCGCAGTCGTCGCGGACGTCCGCGAACGCGGTGACGCGGCCGTGCGCGCGTACTCCGAGAAGTTCGACGCCTGGAGCCCGGACTCCTTCCGGCTCTCCGCCGAGGAGGTCGAGAAGATCGTCGCGTCGGTGCCCGAGCAGGTCATCGACGACATCCGGTTCGTCCAGGACCAGGTCCGCGCCTTCGCGCGCCACCAGCTGGACTCCCTGCGGGAGTTCGAGGTGGAGACCCTGCCGGGCGTGCGGCTCGGGCAGAAGCACATCCCCGTGCAGGCCGCCGGCGCCTACATCCCCGGCGGCCGCTACCCGCTCACCGCCTCCGCCCACATGACCGTCGTCACCGCCAAGGTGGCGGGCGTACCGCGGGTGGTGGCCTGCACCCCGCCCATCCACGGCGAGATCCCGGCCGCCACCGTCGCCGCCATGCACCTCGCGGGCGCGGACGAGATCTGGCTGCTCGGCGGGGTGCAGGCGGTCGCCGCGATGGCCGTCGGCACGGACGCCATGCGGCCCGTGAACCTGATCGCCGGGCCCGGCAACGCCTATGTCGCCGAGGCGAAGCGGCAGTTGTTCGGCGAGATCGGCATCGACCTGTTCGCCGGGCCGACCGAGATCCTCGTCCTGGCCGACGAGCACGCCGACCCGTTCGTCTGCGCCGTCGACCTGCTGTCCCAGGCCGAGCACGGCCCCGACTCGCCGGCCGTGCTGATCACCACCTCGCGCGAGGTCGCCGAGCGGACCCTCGCCGAGGTCGAACGGCTGCTGCCCTCCATGCCCACCCGGGACTTCGCCGGGCCCGCCTGGCGCGACCACGGCCAGGTGCATGTCGTCGACACCCTCGACGAACTGTACGAACTGGCCGACGCATTCGCCTTCGAGCACGTGGAGGTGCTGACGGCCGAGCCGAGGCTCGCGCTGGAGCGGATGACCCAGTACGGCGCCCTGTTCCTCGGCGAGGGCACCTGTGTCTCCTTCGGCGACAAGGTCATCGGCACCAACCATGTGCTGCCCACCCGGGGCGCCGCCCGCTACACCGGCGGCCTGTGGGTCGGGAAGTACCTCAAGACCGTCACCTACCAGGAGGTGACCGACCCCGAGTCCCAGGCCCTGCTCGGCCGGCTGTGCGGGCGGGCCTCCCGGGTGGAGCTGTTCGAGGGCCACGCACGCTCCGGCGACGTACGGGCCGCGAAGGCGGCCAGCGACGAGCTGCCGTGGAACACCGAGTGAGCCTGCGCGGGCGCACCGCCCTCGTCACGGGCGGGGGAGGGCCGCTGGGGCGGGCGTTCGCGCTGGCCCTGGCGCACTCCGGGGCCCGGGTCGTCCTCGTCGGGCGCAACGAACAGGCCCTCGCCGAGACGGCCGACCGGGTCGGCGAAGAGGCGCGCACGGCGGTCTGTGACGTCTCCGACCCCGACTCCGTGAGCGCACTGGCCGTCCAACTCGCCGACGAGGACGTGTCGTTGCTCGTCAACAACGCGGGCGTCGCGGGCCCGGTGAAGCCGCTCACCGACATCGAGCCGGACGAGTGGGACGCCGTGTTCGCCGCCAACGTCCGCGGGGTCTACCTGATGTGCCGGGCCTTTCTGCCGCCGATGATCGCGGCAGGCCGCGGCGATGTCGTCAACGTCGCCTCGGTCAGCGGGAAACGGCCCCTGCTCCACCGCACCCCGTACACCGCCTCCAAGATGGCGCTGCTCGGTCTGACCCGGACCCTGGCCGGCGAGGTCGGACCGCTGGGCGTCGCGGTCAACTCCCTTTCCCCGGGCCCGGTCAGGGGCCCGCGGATGGACCGCAACTTCCGGCTCACGGCCGAACTCACCGGCTGCACCGTGGAGGAGGCCGAACGCGACTTCGCCTCCCGCGCCGCGCTGGGCCGGCTGGTGGAGGAACACGAAGTCGCCCGTGCGCTGGTGGCGATGCTGGCCATGCCCGGTCTGTGCGGAGCCGACATCGACCTGTCGGCGGGGATGGTCGCGCCTGCCTGAGCGCTCCGCTGGAAGTGCCGCGATGTGCCGTCGTTCAGCTGCGGCGCGATCGTGGCTGGTCGCGCAGTTCCCCGCGCCCCTTCAGGGCGCTGCCGAACCGCAGCCGACTTCGCCCGAGCCGTCGTGCCCCCTTTCCGACGGCGGGCCGATCACACTGCGCGACGGCGCACTCGAACCCCTCGGAAGGCAAGCAATGACGCTGATCACCCGACGCTCACGGCCGGCGCGGTCCTGCTCCCGACCACGACTGCCACCGCCACCGCCACCGCCACCGCCACCGCGACCGCAACCGCGACCGCAACCGCGACCGCCACTGCGACCGCCGGTGCGGCGAAGACCTCCGGCGGAACGCTCACGGTCGGCTCCGGCGAGACCTACGAGGTCGCCGCGACCACCCGGCTCAGCAGGCTGACCGAGCTCGGCATCGTCACCAACACCGTGCGGCCCACCGTCAACAACGGCGCGATCGTCCGGCTGGAGAGCGGCTCCGTCTGGACGGTCACCGGCACCTCGTACCTGACCGCGCTGACCCCGGCCGCCGACGCCGCCGTGCGGGCGCCACGCGGCAAGGCGGTCACCCTGACCGTCGACGGCACGCCGACGACCCTCACCCCGGGCACGACCTGCACGGGCGCCCTCACCCTCACCGTCGCCTGACCCCAGGAGGCGGAGCCCGACCTCAGCTCCGCCTCCCGCCGAGCCCTCGTGCTCCCGAAGCGGCGGGCCGTCGTAAGGTGGCACGGATGTTCAGCCCCGAAGGCCCCACCCTGCGTGAGCTCGCCGTCCAGGCCCTGTCGTCCGTCGAGCACGGCTACGACCTTCTCGCGCCGAAGTTCGACCACACGCCGTTCCGCACCCCGGACTCCGTCCTGGACGCGGTCACCTCCGCGCTGAAGGAGTCCGGCCCGTACGCGGACGGCCTCGACCTGTGCTGCGGCACGGGCGCCGGGGTCGACGTCCTGGCCACGGTGTGCCGGAGCAGCGTGACCGGGGTCGACTTCAGCGCGGGCATGCTCGACGAGGCCCGCCGCCGGGCCCGTCCGACCGGGCCGCGGGTGTCCTGGGTGCGGGCGGACGCCCGCGCCCTTCCCTTCGCGGCCCGCTTCGACCTCGTCGTCAGCTTCGGCGCGTTCGGGCACTTCCTGCCGCGCGAGCTGCCGGGCCTGTTCGCCCAGGTGCACGGCGTGCTGCGGCCGGGCGGATCCTTCGCGTTCCCGGTCCTCGCACCGCCGCGGCCGTCCTCCCCGGCCTTCTGGATGCTCCTGGGCTTCGACGCCGTGATGCGGGTGCGCAACGCCGTGTGGCGGCCGCCGTTCGTGATGTACTACCGGGCCTTCCGGCTCGGTGAGGTCCGGCGCGCACTGGAGCGCGCCGGATTCCGCGTGGACCTCCGCGCCCTGCCCGAGTTCGGCACGCGGAGCGACGGAAGTCCACGGGTCCGGTTGGTCGAGGCGCGACGGGCGGACTGAGCGGCCCCCGGCCCCCCGGCCCCCCGACCCCTCCGGAGTCCCGCCCCCCCCCGCCGCGCCCGCGCTCACAGCGCGCTGTACAGGGCGTCCACCAGCGCCTTCTTCCGCGGGTCGTCGGAGATGTGCGGCCCCATCCGGTTCATCACATACCCGAGCGACACCCCCGCCTCCGGATCGGCGAGCCCGCAGGAGCCCCCGAAGCCGTCGTGTCCGAACGCGCGCGGATTGGGTCCGTACGATTGCGCAGGGCCGCTCAGCCACAGCCCGAGCCCGATCTCCGTCTCGTGCCCGAGCCCGGCGCCCAGGACGAGGTCCCGGCAGCCGCCCTGCCCCTCGCGCACCCGCTCGGCCGCTTCAGGGGAGAGGATCCGCCGACCGTCGTACGTGCCCCGGCCGGCGAAGATCCCGTAGAGCGCGGCGACGGCCCGTGCGGTGCCGTGGCCGTTGGCGGCCGGGATCTCCGCCGCCCGCCACTGCGGTGAGTTGGCCTCGGTCGCACCGACCACGGGGTTGGCCAGTGCCGCGATGGCGGCGGGGGCCAACTGACTGAAGATCGCCGCCTGTTCACTGGCGGAGGCGGCCGGCGGATGCACCAGCTCGGCGGCCCGCCCGGCCTCCTTCTCCGGCAGCCCGATCGTGAAGTCGACGCCCAGCGGACCGGTCACCTCCCGCTCCAGGAAGGCCCCCGGCAGCAGCCCGGACACCCGCCGAACGACCTCCCCGACCAGGAAGCCGTAGGTGAAGGCGTGATAGCCGGACCGGGTGCCCGGCTCCCACCAGGGCTCCGTGGCCGCGAGGCGCGCGGTGGTCAGCTCCCAGTCGTAGAACTCTTCCAGCGAGTGCGGCTCGCGCAGACCGGACAGACCCGCGCGGTGGGACAGCAGATGCCGCACGAGCACCCGTTCCTTGCCCGCCGCGGCGAACTCCGGCCAGTACGCGGCCACCGGCGCGTCGAGGTCGAGCAGCCCGCGGTCGGCGAGGATGTGCGCGCACAGCGCCGTCGGGCCCTTCGACGTGGACCACACGTTGACCAGCGTGTCGCGCTCCCACGCGCGCGTGCGCGCCGCGTCGGCCCAGCCGCCCCACAGATCGACCACCGGCACGCCGTCGACCGTGACGCCGACCGCGGCGCCCAGCTCGCCGCGGCCCTGGAAGTTCTCCTCGAAGGCCGTCCGCACCGCGGCGAACCGCGGGTCGCAGTGGCCGTGAACCTGTGGCACGTGCTCGGACATGGGGCCTCCGTGGTCCGCCGGGACCCCGGACCGCGACGCTGCGACCCGGGCACCCTGAACATACCGACTGGTCGGACCGGGGGGAAGTCGCCCGACGTCGCCCGAGGTCGCCCGACGTCGCGCGCCGCTCAGGCGTACGAGCGCAGCCAGCGCAGCTTGACCGCCTCCTGGTAGGGGCCGCCGCCCTCGTGGTCGTTGAAGTCGTAGACCTCGATCGCCTTGTCCTCGTGCGCCCAGGCGTTGAAGGCGGCGAACACGGTCGACGGCGGGCAGGTCTGGTCCTCCAGGGCCGCCGAGAACAGCGCCGGGGCCGAGCCGCGCGAGGCGAAGTGCACGGCGTCGAAGTAGGAGAGCGTGCGCAGGGCGTCCTGGGTGCGGCCGCGGTGCGTCTTGAGGAACAGGCCGATCTCGCGGTACGGGTGACGGTCCGTCAGCGTCGCCGCGCGCGGGAAGTCGCACAGGAACGGCACGTCCGGGGCGATCGCCGCCAGGCCCGGCACCAGACCGCCCACCGCGAGCGTGATGCCGCCGCCCTGACTCCCGCCGAGGGCCACGGTCCGCGACGCGTCCGTCAGCGGGTGGGAGCGGGCCGCCTCGACCGCGCGCACCGCGTCCGTGAACACCCGGCGGTAGTAGTAGTTCTCGGGGGCGTCGATGCCCCGGGTCATGAACCCGGGGTACGAGGGCGCGCCGCCCACCGGATCCGCGGTGCCGCCCCCGCCGCCCCATGCGCTGCCCTGGCCGCGGGTGTCCATGATGAAGTGCGCGCGGCCCGTCGACGCCCAGAGCAGGTGCTCGTGCGGCAGACCGCGGCCGCCGCCGTAGCCGACGAACTCCACGACCAGCGGCAGCGGTTCGGCGGCCCCGGTCGGCAGGGTCAGCCAGCCCTTCACCGGGTGTCCGCCGAACCCGGCGAAGGTCACGTCGTAGACCTGCACCGTGGCCAGGCCCGTGTCGACCGGCTCGAAGCGGGCGTCCAGCTCGTGCTCGCGGGCTTCCTGGAGGGTCTTGGACCAGAAGGCGTCGAAGTCCTCGGGCTCGGTGGACGCGCTGCGGTACTCGTGGAGCTCTTCGAGGGACAGGTCGAACAGGGGCATGAAGGACCGCCTTTTGTTAAGTGCCCGTACGAATGATCACACCGTACGTGGGCGGCGGGAGCCCTCGCCAGACCCTCATCAAGGGCTTCAGAGCCTGATCAGGAGCCTCAAGCGGGCCTGCGCCGGGTCCACTGCGGCTCCGTGCGGGCCCACTCCCGCTCCCATTCGCCCAGCCGGTGCCGCATCGCCGTCCGCCGGACGACGGTGTGCCCGAGCAGCACCACGGCGGTCGCACCGCCGGCCGCGCAGGTCGCCATGGTGAGCGTGTGCTGCCACACCATCGTGTCGCTCGGCGGCGCCGCGACGCTCCGGCCCCGGTCGTCGAACCACACGTCCACCCGGTCGCCCTGCCGCGTCCCCTCCGGAACCCGCGCGGTGGCCGTCCGCGCCTTCTCGCCGGGCGGCGTCCAGCGCACGCTCACGCGGTACGTCTGTCCCCGGACGCCTTCCGCCGTGGGCAGGGTGTCGGGAACCTTGCCGACGACCTCGGCCCGCACCCGGTGGCGCTCGGCGCGCTGCCGCTCCGCGACCGTCTGCGCGTCGGCATGGGCCCACAGGCCGACGAGCGCCCCGGCCAGGGGGACGGCGACCAGCAGCAGCAGGGCGACGACGAGCGTCGTCCACGCCTCCAAGACGTCGGACCGGCGCCGCAGCGGATTGTCCCGCCAGCGCCGGTCGCGCACCCGGATTCGCATGTCGACCTCCTCGCCGTCACGCGTACGAGTGCCCTCATGAGGGTCGTACCCCGTTCGGAGTACATCGTTTCACGCATCGTGCACGACGGCCCCTCGACGGCTCTCCGGGGCGGCGCGGGCGGCCGGGGACGGTCAGCCGAAGCGTTCGATCCGGATGCGGTCCACCGGCTGTCCCGCCTCGACCAGCAGCCGCGAGGCGTGCTCGGCGAAGGCGTTCGAGCCGCACACGTACGCCTCCCAGCCGCCCGCGGGCCGCTCGGCGAGCAGCGGGGCCACGTGCTCGGCGGCGAGCCGTCCCACGGGCACGCCCGCCGGGGCGCTCCGGGTGAACACGGGCGTCGTCTCCGCGTCGTACTCCCGCCCGTAGATCAGCTCCTCGGGAGCGCGCGCGGACACCAGCAGCCGCAGCGGCACGTCGAGGCCGCGCGCCCGGTGGTGACGGACCATCGACATCAGCGGGACGACCCCGGAGCCGGCGCCGATCAGCAGCGCGGGCCGGTCGCCGGGCCAGGCGAAGAAGCCGCTGAGCGGGCCGCGCAGCTCGACCTCGTCACCGGGCTTCGCGACGGTGTGGAACCAGCCGGAGACCTCGCCGCCGGCCACATGGTCCAGGGTGAGTTCGAGGTGGCCGTCGGCGTCGGGCGCGGAGGCGATCGAGTAGTGCCGCTGGGCGGTGTAGCCGTCGGCGGCGGTCAGCCGCAGCATCAGGTGCTGGCCGGGCAGATGGCCCGCCCAGGCGGGCGCCGCGAACCGGAAGGTGGCCGCGTGCGGGGTCTCGCGGCGGATCTCGGTGAGCGTCGCCGTCTGCCACACGGCGGCGGCGCGGTTGCTCACGGCGATCCGGCCCGGCACGGCGAACCGGGTCAGGGGCGTGAAGGCCCCGGCGGAAGGGGCGGAGGCGGCGAAGGTCTCAGTCACCGGAGTACCTCTGCTCCTCCCAGGGGTTGCCCCGCGCGTGGTAGCCGTTCTGCTCCCAGAAGCCCGGCTCGTCGTGGTCCAGGAGACGCAGGCCCGCGATCCACTTGGCGCTCTTCCAGAAGTACAGATGCGGCACCAGCAGCCGCGCCGGGCCGCCGTGCTCGGCCGCGAGGGGCTTGCCGTCGTACTCCCAGGCGATCCAGGCCCGCCCGCCGGTCAGGTCGGCGAGGGGCAGGTTGGTCGTGTACCCGGTGTGCGAGTACGCGACGGCGTGGGTCGCGGACGGCAGCGGCCGGACGGCCGCCAGGAACGCGTCCAGGGACACGCCCCCGAACCGCACCCCGAACTTCGACCAGCTGGTCACGCAGTGGATGTCGCCCTCGTACGCGGACTCCGGCAGCGTGTGCGCCTCGTCCCAGTCCCAGGAGCGGGGCGCCTCGACCAGCCCGTCGACGCGGAAGGTCCAGTCGGCGGGCGTGAGGTCGGGGGTGACCTCGGCGGACAGCACGGGCCAGTCGTCGCCCGCGTCGTACTGGCCGGGGGGCAGCCCCGGATCGAGGACGCGCGGGCGGCCGGTGAAGCCTCGGGTGACGTTCATGCGGTTCCAGCGTGAGGGGGGCGGTCGGGTTACGCAGTCAACCGTACGTGCCGGTCGGCCGTGCTCCGCACCGGGGCCGTCCGACGATCATTAAGGCCGTATGAACACTCCCGCCGGCCGGGAATAGCCATCGGCCCTCCCGCCCTTGCACGTGTCGTTCCGGATCGGCGAACCAGCGGTCCGGCACCGGCGAAGGAGAGTGGGAGCAATGCCGAAGGCGTACGTGTTCACCCGGTACGGCGGCCCCGAGACGGAGGCGCTCGTCGAGCTGGAGCGGCCCCGGCCCGGGCCCGGCGAGGTGCTCGTCGCGGTGCGCGCGGCGGGAGTGAACCCCGTCGACTGGAAGCAGCGCACGGGCTTCCGGCGGCCGGGCGAGACCGCCGAACGCGTGTTCCCCTCGGTCCTGGGCAACGAGGTGGCCGGCGTCGTGGCGGAGACCGGCGAGGGCGTCACCGGGTTCGCGCCCGGCGACGAGGTGTTCGGCACCGCGGTCGCGGGCGGCTACGCCGAGTACGCGCTGCTGGCCGCCGGCATCACCGCGCACAAGCCCGCCGCACTGTCCTTCGCCGATGCCGCGACCCTCCCGGTGGCCGCCGCGACCGCCTACGACGGCGTTCATCAGCTCGACCTGCCGGCCGGGTCGACGCTGCTGGTCACCGGCGCGGGCGGCGGAGTCGGCGTCGCCGTCGTGCAGATCGCCCACGCCCTCGGACTGCGCGTCCTGGGCGTCGCGAGCGAGGGCAAGAAGGACTTCCTCGAGTCGCTGGGCGCCGTGCACGTGCCGTCCGGCCCGGACTGGGCGCAGACCGCGCGGCTGGCGGCCCCGGACGGTGTCGACGGCGTCTACGACCTCGTCGGCGGCGAGGTGCTGCACGCGGCGGCGGCCCTGGTGCGCGACCCCTCCCGCCTGATCACCGCGGGGGCCCCGGCCGAGGAGGTCGAGCGGCTGGGCGGCGCCCGGGTGGCCCGCGCCCGTGACGCGGCCGTCCTGCGGGCGGTGGCGGAACTGGTCGTCCACGGCGACCTGAACCCGCACGTCACGCGCACCTTCCCGCTGGAACGGGCGGGCGAGGCCCTTCGCGAGGTCGAGAGCGGCCACACCCGCGGCAAGGTCGTACTGGAGATAGGAACAGGCATATGAGCACCGCCGAGTCGCCCTTCGTCGAGACCCCGCACGTGCTCGACAACCCCGCCCGCGCCGCCCTCACCGGGCCGCACGCCCGCTTCGCCGAGCGGCGGGGGCGGGTTCTGCGGTATCCCGTCGACGTGTCGCCCTGGCTGGCGTTGCCGGATGATCCGGACGGGGAGGACTGGGCGGACCTCGCCGCGCTCGCCGGGGCCGGTGCGGAGGTCGCGTTGCCCGGGTTCCCGGGGGAGATCCCGGACGGCTGGGAGGTCACCTTCCGGATGGAGGGCGTGCAGTTCGTCGACGACGGGCTGGCCGCCGCACCCGACCCGGAGGCGATCAGGCTCGGCCCCGCCGACGTACCCGAGATCCTCGATCTGATAGCCCGCACCCAGCCGGGGCCGTTCGAGGCCCGCACCATCGAGCTCGGCACCTACCTGGGCATCCGCCGGGGCGGCGCGCTCGTCGCCATGGCCGGCGAGCGGCTCCACCCGCCCGGCTGGACCGAGATCAGCGCGGTCTGCACCGACCCCGCCTTCCGCGGTGAGGGCCTGGCGACCCGTCTGATCCTCGCCGTCGCCCACGGCATCCGCGAACGCGGCGAGACGCCCTTCCTCCACACCTCCGCCGGCAACGTCAACGCCATCCGGCTCTACGAGTCGCTGGGCTTCCGGCTGCGCCGCCGGACGACGTTCCTGGCGGCACGGGTTCCGGAAGGGCCGGTGCGTCGGATTCAGTCGGCCTCGGAGGCGGGGCCGGTCCACGCGTTGTAGCGCACCAGACACTGCGCGAACCGCTCCAGGTCCTCCGCCGGCCACTCGGCCAGCCGTTCCCGGAAGGCCGTGCGGCGGCTCTCGGTGACCTGGGCGAGGAGGCGGCGTCCGGCCTCGGTGAGGTGGAGGAGCTGGACGCGGTGGTCCTCGGGGTCCTGGCGCCGCTCGATCAGGGCGGCGCGCTCCAGGGCGGCGACCTGACGGCTGACCGTGGACTTGTCCAGGGCGTAGTGCGCGGCGAGGTCGGTGGCCCGGCAGCCGCCGCTCTCCTCCAGGTGGCCGAGGAGCGTGTACGACACCAGCGACAGTTCGGGGTGCAGTCGGCCCGCCGAGGCGCGGGCCCGCCGCGCGAAGGCCGTCATCTCCCGCTGGATGGTCTCCACGGCCTCGGCTGCGTCCACCGGCACTCCCTCGCTGCTTCCCCGCCCACCTGGTTGCATAGTACAACTTGGCGTGCGGGGAGCGGGAAACCACGAAGAGCATCTGATCGTTGGGGTAATGTGGCCGTCCGGCTGCGGAGGTCCCCAGTCGTGCGAGGCCGAGGAGGTGAGACCCATTACCGCAGTGTCAGGTCGGGTGCTCTCCTCCCGGGACGGCGTGGGCCGCCGCCCGTAGGAGACCGCGAGAGCGCCCTTCGGCATCCGAAAGGCTTCTCGGCTTCATGCCTCCACTTTCCAGTTCCTCCCCCTCTTCGTCCGACTCGTTCTCCTCCGGGTCCCTTTCGTTCGACGCCCACGTCGCCGCCCTGCGCGCCGCCGGATGCGTCTTCGCCGAGGACGAGGCGGAGTTGATCCGCACCGCCGCCCGCACTCCCGACGAGGCCGCCGTCATGGTGGAACGCCGTGCGTCGGGCCTGCCCCTCGAACACGTCGTCGGCTGGGCCGAGTTCCTCGGTCTGCGCATCACCGTCGAGCCGGGCGTCTTCGTGCCCCGCCGCCGCACCGAGTTCCTCGTCGAGCAGGCCCTCGCCGCCGCGCCGCACGCCCGTGTGGTCGTCGACCTGTGCTGCGGCTCGGGCGCGGTCGGCGCCGCCCTCGCCGCGTCCCTCGGGCAGGTCGAGCTGCACGCCGCGGACATCGACCCGGTCGCGGTGCGCTGCGCCGGGCGCAACGTCGCCGACTACGCGGGACACGCCTACCGGGGCGACCTGTTCGAGGCGCTGCCCGGCCGACTGCGGGGCCGGATCGACATCCTGGCCGCCAACGTCCCGTACGTCCCCACCGACGAGGTGCCCCTGCTGCCGGCCGAGGCCCGCGAGCACGAGCCGCTCACCGCCCTCGACGGCGGCGGCGACGGACTGGACGTGCTGCGCCGGGTCGCCGCCGAGGCCCCGCACTGGCTCGCCCCCGGCGGCTGTCTCCTCGTCGAGACCAGTGAGCGTCAGACCCCGGCCGCCGTCGAGGCGTTCACCCGGGCCGGTCTCGCGGTGCGGGTGGCCGAGGACGAGGAGCGATACGCCCACGTGCTCGTCGGGACCGGGGCCGGGGCCGCGACCGGCGTCAGGTAGCGGCGCCGCTGCCCGTGGGGTCGGGGGAGCGTTCGTCGTCGCCCCGGTTCCACGGGCCGTGCTCCGGGAAGCCACCGCGCCGGTGCTCCTTGCCCCGGTCGTCGAAGGCGCCGGACAGCACCCGGTCGGCCGTGTTCCGGTCGCCGGACCGGGAGCCGACGACGTACACCGTGTCGCCCTTCTTCAGCGTGTCGGCGCCGGAGCCGGAGGCGTCCTTGCCGGAGACGGAGGCGTCCGAACCCACCGTCCACGTCCACGAGGCGCCGTCCTCGCTCTTGACGGTGACCTGGTCGTCGGCCACCTTCTCGACGGTGCCGCGCTGCCAGACGCGGACCACCCAGTCCCCGGTGTCGGGGTCCTTGACGGTGGCCTCGCCGTGCGCCGCGTCCCCGCCGAGCCCGAACCACGGGCCGCCGTGTCCGTGCCGCCCGCCGGGGCCGTCGGAGGAGGACGCGGACGGCGCGGCCGACGGTGAGCCGCCGTCGGAGCCGTTCGACGTCGCCGCGTACGCCACCGTGCCGCCGAGTGCCAGGACGGCGACGGTCGTGGCCGCGATCACCGCACGCCCGCGCGCCGACCGGCGATGCCACAGCGTGCGCAGATCGGCGCGCTCCCGACCCTCGTCCCCCTCGCCGACCGATCCCGAGAGCAGTTCGACCTCGTGAGGCCTTTCCGGTCCTTCCGGTCCTTCCGGCCCCTGCGGCCTTTCCGGCTCCTGCATCACGGCTCACTCTCCTCGCCCACTACGGCGCCGCCGCTGCCACGCCTCACTGTGATTGTCCGAGGCACGCGGTAAGGAAGCAGTAACAAAAGCCTGTGAATCGGGGCGCGGGGGGCGCGCCCGGCTCACTCCCGGGTCAGCGCCCGTGCCACCAGCAGGGCCACGTCGTCGTGGTTGGCGGGGTGGTGCAACGCCTCCAGCAGCAGGTCGCACAGCTCCTCCAGCGGCCGCGCCGGATCGTCCAGCAGCGCCAGCAGCGCGTCCAGGCGGTCGTCGAGGGAGTCCGTGCGGGTCTCGACGAGCCCGTCCGTGTACAGCAGGAGCTGGTCGCCGGGGGCGAAGTCCACCTCGGTCGTGGCGAACGCCACCCCGCCCACGCCCAGCGGCGCGCCGGTGGGCAGGTCGAGCAGCTCCGGCGGACGGCCCGGGCGCACCCGGGCGGGCGGCAGATGCCCGGCGTTGGCGATCCGGCAGCTCCCCAGCCGTGGGTCGTGCACGGCGTACACGCAGGTGGCGATGGAGTGGTCGAGGCCCTGGGTGATCCGGTCGAGATGCTCCAGCAGGACCGCCGGGTCCAGGCCGAGGGAGGCCAGCGTGGTCGTCGCGGTGCGCAGCCGGCCCATCGTGGCGGCGGCGTCGATGCCGCTGCCCATCACATCGCCGACGACGAGCGCGGTCTTGCCGTCCTCGAGCGGGATGACGTCGAACCAGTCGCCGCCGACCTCGGTGGTGGCGCCCGCGGGCTGGTAGCGGGAGGCGACCTCGAGCCCGCCGGTGACGGGCGGATGGCTCGGCAGCAGGCTGCGCTGGAGGGTGAGCGCGGTGGTGCGGGCGTTCTGGTACCAGCGCGCGTTGTCGATCTGGACGGCCGCGCGGGCCGCCAGCTCGCGGGCGAGCAGCAGGTCGTCGCGGTCGAACGGCAGGGGGTTGCGGGTCCGTTTGAGGTCGAGGGCGCCCAGCACCTCGCCACGCGCGATGAGCGGCACGGCCAGATAGGAGTGCACACCGGCCCGGGCCAGCAGGCGGGCCGCCTCCGGGGAGTGGGCGATGTGTCCGAGGTCCTCGTCCTTGACCTGCGCCACCATGACCGGCCGGCCCGAGCGCACGCACTCGGTGACGAGCCGGTCGGGTGCGTAGCGGGCCACCTGCCCGGGCTGGTCGGCCGCCGCCAGCGCGTCCGGCTCGTCGTCGGCCCGCACCGCCAGGGCGCGGATCACGGCCGATTCGGCGGGCCCGAGGCTCGTCCGCCGGCCCGCCACCACCGCGTCGAGCAGATCCACCGCGGCCACGTCGGCCAGCTCCGGCACCGCCACGTCGGCCAGTTCGCAGGCCGTGCGTTCCAGGTCCAGGGTGGTGCCGATGCGGGCCGAGGCGTCGGCGATCAGCGTCAGCCGGCGGCGCGCCGCCTCCGCCTCGACGGCCGCCCGGTGCTGGTCGGTGATGTCCGCGACCGACGCGGCCACGCCCAGGACCGTGCCCCGGCCGTCCTCCAGGCGGTACATGGACACCGACCAGGCGTGGTCGTCGTCCGGGGACGCGGCGGTGCGTCCGACCGTGTGCCAGGCGACGAGCGGCACCCCGGTCCGCAGTACTTCCAGGGCTGCCGCGTCCAAGGTCTCGGTGTCCAGTTGCGGCAGCAGCTCGCGGACCCGCCGGCCGAGGTGCTCCTCGGCCGGCAGTCCGTTGATCCGGGCCAGCGCGGGGTTGACCGAGACGAACCGCAGCTCGGTGTCCAGCACGGCGAGACCGATGGGGGACTGCTCGACCATCCGCGTGGACAGGGCGACGTCCCGCTCCAGCCGGTGCACCGTCGTCTGGTCGGCGGCGAGACCGAGGGCGTAGATCCCGCCCTGGTCGTCCAGGAGCCGCATGTTGCGGAACTCCACCAGCCGGGTGGTGCCGTCCTTGCGCCGGACGGGGAACGCCCCGGCCCAGCTCTGGCCGGTGGCCATGACGTCCGCGAAGAGCTTCACGACGAGGTCGACGTGCCGCTCGTGGACCATCACCCGGGCCGCGTACCGCCCCAGCGCCTCCTGCGCCGAGTAGCCGAACAACTCCTCGGCCTGGGGGCTCCACAGCACGATATGGCCGTCGGTGTCGAGCACCACCGAGGCCACGTTCAGTACGTCCAGCAGCCAGCTCGGCCCTGTGGGGCCACCGCCCTCGGCCGCGGACGATCCGGCTGCACTCATGCCACGCACCGCCTCCGCATGTCGATGCGGCACGCCGTCCCCCGTGCCGACTCCCCCTGTTCTACCGTGCTCAACCCTTTTCTCCCACGCCTTGGGCGTCCTTCTTCACGCTCCTCCGGTACGGAGTCGCACGCCGTTCCCCTCAGGGTCCACATCTGTTGATCCGAATTGGTCTGTACATGACTATCACGGAGCGTCAGACTGTCCGCCGAGCGCGCCCCCACCCCCCTCGACGAGGAGTCCCATGCCCCTGCGCCCTGCCCGCAGCCGTCGCCCCGTGGCCCCCACCGCCCGTACCGTCCGTGCCGCCTTCCTCGCGCTGGCCGTCGCCACGGTCACCGCGCTCTCGGCGGCACCGCCCGCCGCGGCCGCCGACACCTGGACCGAGGTCGGCTCCGACCGCGCCGACCCGCTGACCGAGAGCCAGGGGCTGACGTCGGTCGAGGTCCCGGCGAACAGCGCCAACCGCTACACCGGCATCGGCACCATCCCGATCTCCGTGTCCAGCCGGGGGTGGAACCACGTCGGCGACCCGGACGCCTCCTACGACGGCTACTACGTGGAGCCCTACCAGAGCGACTCGGGCACCTCGAAGATGTACCGAGTACAGGCGCCCGGCGGGGCCTGGTCGGAGTACGTCCACGCGCTCGGCTCGGGCGAGGCCCTCAACAACTCCTGGTCGGCGATCACCCCGGACAGCAAGTGGATGCTGTCGGGCGAGTGGGGCACCATGACCCGCTTCCTCGTCTTCCCGACCCCCGGCGCCAACCCGAGCACCTCGCCCTCGGCGAACCTGCCCCAGGTGTCGACCGTCCGCCTCGACCACGCCGTACGGGACGTCCAGGGCTGCGACTTCACCGGTCCGACCACCCTGTTGTGCTCCTCCGACGACCCGGCGGGCACCCTCTTCGGCATCACCAAGCCGCTCCTGCAGATCGATCTGTCCGCCGCCCCGAACGGCACCTCCGACGTCACCGGTCATGTCACGGCCCTGCGCCAGCTGCCGCTGCGCAGCTCCTGCTCGGGCACGTTCGAGACCGAGGGCATCGACTACGACCGCCGCACCGGCACCCTGCGGGTGATCGTCGTCTCGCCCGGCTTCTGTGTGCTGACGGACAGCAAGACGTACCGGTTCACCAAGAGCTGATCCCTCGCTGGTCCCCTGCGGCCAGTAGTGCTTTTCTTGGGTTGTGGCGCGGTTCGCGGGGCCGTATCACCGTGCGGCTCCGCTGCGTGCGCGCAGCCGCGCCACCGCCACGAGAGGAGCGATCACGATGGATCGTGAGCGTCTGCACGAGGAGCCCGTCTCCCTCGAGATCAGTGGATGCAGCAAGGAGGACGCCCGGATCGTGTTCGATGTGCTGAACACGTGCTTCGAGTCCGACCGGGGCCCCGACGAGGCGCCGCAGCAGCTCCATGAGACCCGGCCGATGGTGTGGCTCGGCACCTTCGAGGTCACCGACGCCCGTGCGTGCCCGCCGCCCGCCCGGCTCTCGTCCTCCGTGGAGGCCGACGCGCAGGGCGGTTACTGGGCGATCGAGCGGCTGCGCTCCACGCTGGACTCCCTGTTCGCGGTGCGCGACCTCGCCTCCGCCTCCGGGGACCAGGAGCGCGAGCTGCACGTTCTGCTCGAAAGCCGGTGACCTGCGGCACAGTCCGGGATCTGATTGTGCAACTAGTTGCATAACCCGTGCGCGGTCCTCTAGAACTGGAGGGACTACCGCCGCGCACGGAGGCCTGTCATGAGCCGTTACCCACACCTGCTGAGCCCGCTCGACCTGGGCTTCACCACGCTGCCCAACCGCGTCCTGATGGGCTCGATGCACGTCGGCCTGGAGGAGGCCGAGCGCGGCTTCGAGCGCATGGCCGCGTTCTACGCCGCCCGGGCCCGCGGCGGAGTGGGACTCATCGTCACCGGCGGCATCGCCCCCAACGACGAGGGCCGGCCGTACGAGGGCGGCGCCAAGCTCACCACCGACGCGGAGGCCGAGCAGCACCGGACGATCACCGACGCGGTGCACCGCGAGGGCGGCCGGATCGCGATGCAGATCCTGCACTTCGGCCGCTACGCCTACCACGCGGACCTGGTCGCCCCCAGCCCCCTCCAGGCCCCCATCAGCCCCTTCCCGCCCCGCGAGCTGACCGCCGCCGACGTCGAGCGCACCATCGACGACTACGCCCGGACCGCCCGCCTGGCGCGGCAGGCCGGCTACGACGGCGTCGAGATCATGGGCTCCGAGGGCTACCTCATCAACGAGTTCATCGCCCGGCAGACCAACCACCGCACCGACCGCTGGGGCGGCTCCTACGAGAACCGGATGCGCTTCCCGGTCGAGATCGTCCGGCGGGTGCGCGAGGCGGTCGGCGCGGACTTCATCGTCGTCTACCGGCTGTCCATGCTGGACCTCGTGCCCGGCGGCTCCACGCTCGACGAGGTCGTCACCCTCGCCAAGGCCGTCGAAGCGGCCGGCGCGACCCTCATCAACACCGGCATCGGCTGGCACGAGGCCCGCATCCCCACCATCGCCACCTCGGTGCCGCGCGGCGCCTACACCTGGGTGACGAAGAAGCTCATGGGCGCGGTCTCCGTGCCGCTGGTCACCACCAACCGCATCAACACCCCCGAACTCGCCGAGCAGTTGCTCGCCGAGGGCTGCGCGGACATGGTGTCGATGGCCCGCCCGATGCTCGCCGACCCCGAGTTCGTGGCCAAGGCCGCGGCGGGCCGGCCCGAGGCCATCAACACCTGCATCGGCTGCAACCAGGCCTGCCTCGACCACACCTTCAGCGGGAAGATCACCTCCTGCCTGGTCAACCCGCGCGCCTGCCACGAGACCGAGCTGGTCCTCGCCCCGACCCGGCTGCGCAAACGCGTCGCGGTGGTGGGCGCGGGACCGGCCGGACTCGCCTGCGCGGTGTCGGCGGCCGAGCGCGGCCACGAGGTGACGCTGTACGACGCGGCGAGCGAGGTCGGCGGCCAGCTCAACGTCGCCCGCCAGGTCCCCGGCAAGCAGGAGTTCGACGAGACCCTGCGCTACTTCCGCCACCAGCTCGACGCCCACGGCGTGGACGTCCGCCTCGACACGCCCGTGGCGGCAGGCGACCTGGTCGACTACGACGAGGTCGTGGTCGCCACCGGCGTCGTCCCGCGCACCCCCGACATCCCCGGCGTCGACCACCCGAGCGTCGTCGGCTACCTCGACGTCCTGCGCGACAAGGTCCCCGTCGGCGACCGGGTCGCGATCCTCGGCGCGGGCGGCATCGGCTTCGACGTCGCCGAGTTCCTCACCGACGGCGGCGACAAGGCGCACGAGGACCCGGCGACCTACTTCCGCCAGTGGGGCGTCGACCTGGACTACCAGGCCCCGGGCGGTCTCGCGGCCCCCGAGCGCCCCGCCCCGCCGCGCACGGTCCACCTCCTGCAGCGCAAGACCACCAAGGTCGGTTCGGGCCTCGGCAAGACCACCGGCTGGATCCACCGCGCCGAGCTCAAGCACCGCGGCGTCACCATGGTCCCGGGTGTGCGCTACGACCGGATCGACGACGCCGGACTGCATGTCACCGTCGGCGGGCAGAGCACCGTCCTGGAGGTCGACACGGTCGTGCTGTGCACCGGCCAGGACCCGCGCCGGGACCTGTACGACGCGCTGGTCGCCGCGGGCGGCAACGTGCACCTCATCGGCGGCGCCGACATCGCGGCCGAACTGGACGCCAAGCGCGCCATCCAGCAGGGCACGGAGCTGGCGGCGGCGCTGTAGGGCCGTCCGGGGGCGTCCCTAGGATGGCTGGCATGTCACTCCCGCACGCGATCCTCACCGCCCTGCTCGAGAGGCCCTCGTCGGGGCTGGATCTGACCCGCCGGTTCGACAGGTCGATCGGCTACTTCTGGTCGGCGACGCACCAGCAGATCTATCGCGAGCTGGGAAAACTGGAGGCCGAGGGCCAGATCCGGGCCCTGCCGACGCAGGCGCCGGCCCGCGGGCAGAAGAAGGCCTACGAGGTGCTGCCCGCGGGCCGCGCCGAACTCGCCCGCTGGACGGCGGCCGCCCAGGACCCGAAGCCGCACCGCGACGCCATGCTGCTGCGGCTGCGCGCCGCGGCCGTCGTCGGCACCGCGGGCCTGGAGGCCGACCTGCGCCGCCATCTCGAGCTGCACCGACGGCAGTTGACCGAGTACGAGGAGATCGAGAAGCGCGACTTCCCGCCGGGCGAGGAGAGCGCGCAGGCCAGACTGCAACACCTGGTCCTGCGCGCGGGCATCGAGCTGGAGACCTTCTGGACCCAGTGGCTCACCGAGGCCCTGGCCGGCCTGCCCGCGGTGGCGGACGCGGGGGACTAGGGCCTTTCCGGCCGATCAAGTCACAGGAATCCGGCGGGGCCTTGGACCCCGCGTCTGGGGCATGATCGGCCGGACAGGCCCTAGAGCCGGTACGGCTTCGAGCGGCGGCGCAGGAACCAGGCCGCCGCGATGACGCCCGCCCCCACCAGCGCCCCGCCCACCCCCATGGTGATGGGGCCGACGTCACGGGCCGCGCCGCCGAGACCGCCCATGACCCCGCGTGAGGGCGAGGCCGTCGCCGAGATCGTCGGTGTGGACGGGGTCGAGACGATCACGGACTGGGTGCCCGCGGTGCTGCCGTTGGAGCACATGACGACGACGGTGTACGTGCCCGGGGAGACGCCCGACCAGGCCGCGGACTGGCCGGCGGTCGTCCCGGACAGGGCCACCTGACGCCCCTGGGAGAAGCTGCCCTGGCCGCTGCCCAACAGCGCCGCCGTGCCCCAGCTGCCGTTGATCAGCGTGCAGGCGCTGGTCACCACCGACACCGTGGAGCCGGTCGTGCTCACCGAGATGCCCGAGACCCGGGCGGCGGCAGGCCCGGGGGCCAGCGCGAGGGGCAGCGCGGCGGCGGCTGCCACGGTCAGTCCTGAGCGGACGAGAAAACGAGGAATGCGCATCTGACGTCCTCCGGCGGCGGCACGGTCAGCGGTACATCCCTTGCGCCGCCGAGGGGTCGGGTACGCCCGTGCTGCCTCAGTGGCAGCCAACGTGCCCCGGCCCCGGTCCGCATGCGGACCGCGACCGGGCAGGTGACGGATTCCATCGGACGGCCCATGCGGCGCCGTCACCGGCCGGCGCCGGTGGTCACCGTCCGCTCCGCCGAGAAGGCGCCCCACGTCCCGTCCGGCAGCCGGGCCCGCAGCCGCACGCGATGCCGGGTCTCTTCCTCGTCCTCCCGCCCCGCGTAGAAGCTGTAGTTCGCCCTTCCCTCGGGCGGGTTCCCGCCCCACACCAGCGAGGTGGCCGGCTGTCCGTCGAGCTGGATCTGGTACTCGGCGACCACGCCGTCCACCCGGGGCGGCACCCAGGACAGGTCGATGTAGTAGGCGCCGTCGGCGAGGTGGGCACCGGCCCGGAAGTCGGACGGCGCGGTGTCCGCCCCCTCGTCGGCGCCCGGCTCGGTGGTGACGCGCACGGGTGGGCCGGCGGGCGAGACATTGTCGGCCGCGTCCCGGGCCAGGACGGTGAACGAGTAGCGGGTGCCCGGTCGCAGCCCCGTGACGACGGTCGCCGTCTGGCCCCCGCCGACGCTGTGGATCTTCACACCGCCCTGCTGGACGTCGTACGACACGACCTTCCGGTCGTCCGTCGACGCCGACCAGGACAGCTGGACGGCCCGGCTCCCGGCGGCCCGGCCGGTCACCCCGCCCGGTGCGGTCGGGGCCGAGCGGTCCGCCGCCCCGGCCGCCGGCGTCGTGGCCCGCACCTCCCGGCTGCGCGGCCCGAGCCGCCCCTCGGCGTCTCGGGCCCGCACGGTGAAGACGTAACTCGTGGCGGGCGAGAGGCGGACGACGTCCAGCATGTGCGCGGAGCCCGGCACGTCCCCGACCTTGGTGCGGCCGCGGTACACCTCGTACGCGTCGACGGGCGGGTTCGCGGTGACCGCGTTCCACATCACGTGCACGCTCGTCGCGCTGCCGGCCTCCGCGGTGACCCCCGTCGGAGCGCCGGGCGCACCTGCGTGGTCGTCGGCGCCGGCGGCGCACCCGCACGACAGGGCCGTCACCAGCCCCCACACCACAACCCACAGCGCAACGCGTCGCACGGCTTCGCCTCGCCTCCCGGCCCGGCACAGCGGCAATGGTCCGGACCAATATGACGTGGTGGCGCGAGCACATCAAGAGGGCGAGCGGCTCCGGGGGCTGCCGTCCAAGACCACTCCCGGAAGTTACGTATGCTGAAGGTCCTCGCGGCTGAACTCAACCTGCGTGCTCATGAGTTCATGCCGGTGGCGCGGGCCGCTGTCGTCGCTGTTCCCGCGCCGGCGGAGTGGCCCGGGGTCCGGAGGCCGAGACGGCGCCGGGCCCCGGCCCCCTGTCCGCCCGCTCGCCTCGCGCGTAGCCGGGCCTCGTGCACCGTACGGCCCCCTCGGAGTGGCCGCGTGGAGGCAGTGACACCAGATTGTTCCGGGTGTCCGTCAATGTCCCCACGAGAGGGTCCGTATCGTGCGCGCCAAGTCGCTGACACTGGCTGCGGCCGGCCTTGCCCTGCTGGCCTCGACCGCCCCGTCCGCCGCCGCTCGTCCGTCCCTGGGCGCCCCCGGGTCGCCGGCGCTCCGGCAGGAGGGCTCGGTCCTCGCCGCCGACCTGCTGTCCCGGGTCCGGGACTGCACCCCCGTCTCCAACGGCCGCTACCGCACCGACGCGGGCGCACCGGCCACGATCCCGGTCTGCGGCACCGACGAGGCGGTGTTCTGGACGGCCGACATGGACATCGACTGCGACGGCCGCCCGAGCCCGCAGTGCAACAGCAGCACCGACCCGCTGTTCTCCGACGCCACGGCGTACACACAGTCCGACGGCCGCTATCTGAACGCCGCGACCCTGCCCTACATCGTGGTGCCGGGGGTGAGCGGCATCTGGGACCACCGGGCGCACGGGGTGCGCGGGGGAGCGGTCGCGGCCGTCGTCTACCAGGACCGGGTGCAGTACGCGGTCGTCGGCGACACCGGACCCACCGGGATCATCGGCGAGGCGTCGTACGCCACCGCCGAGGCGCTCGGCATCCGCCCCGACCCACGCGGCGGCGGCACGCCTTCCGGCGTCACGTACATCGTCTTCAAGGACTCCCGCGCGACCCCGATCGAGAGCCATGCGTCCGCGGTGGAGGTGGGCGATCGATTGGCCCGGCTGTTCGTCCAGCGCGCGGGAGCGAGCGGGGCGCCGGCCCAGCCGTCGGCGCCGCCTGAGGCCGGGGACGACACCGGGACGGCCGCCGAAGTCCCGGACGCCCAGGAGGTCCTGGACGCCGAGATCGGCGAAGGGGGCGAGGGGGACTAGGCGAGCGCGCCGGCAGGCGTTCGTGCGGTGGCCGCCGTGATCGGGGCGTGGTGCCCGGGATCCGGCGGCCACCGTCGGTCGGACGGCCGAGGTGGGTGGCCGAGCTGCCGTCCGACGTAGGGGGTGTCCGACGACCCGCGGGTCGTCAGACCGCCGACCAGCCGTCGTCGACCGGCAGGATCACGCCGTTGACGTTGCTCGCCGCGTCCGAGGCGAGGAAGACGATCGCGGCGGCCTGCTCCTCCGCCTCGGCCAGCCGGCCGACGTTGACGAAGTGCGGGCCGAGCGCCGTCGGACCGTGGGCGCCCTGCTCGGCCTCCACCACGATCGAGGTCTTCGTGCCGCCCGGCGCGATCGCGTTCGCGCGGATGCCCTTGCCCCGGTACATCACCGCGAGGGACTTGGTCAGTCCCACCACGCCGTGCTTCGACGCGGTGTACGCCGCGCCGGCCGCGCTGCCCCGCAGACCGGCCTCGGAGGCGGTGTTGACGATCGCGCCCTTGCCGGCCGCCAGCATGTGCGGCAGCACCGCCCGGGTGAGCAGGAACGGGGCGGTGAGGTTGACCCGGATGACCCGCTCCCACTCCGCGTCGCTCACGTCGGCCAGTGCCGACATACGGTCCATGATCCCGGCGTTGTTCACCAGCACGTCCACCCCGCCGAACCGCTCCACCGCGGTGGCGGCCACCTCGTCCACGACGCTCTGCTCGCTGAGGTCGCCGGTGACGGCGACGGCGGTGCCGCCCGCCTCCTCGATCTCCTTGACGACGGCCTGCGCGCCCTCGGCGTTGAGGTCGGCCACCAGGACCCGCGCCCCCTCCGCGGCGAAGGCCAGGGCCGTGGCGCGCCCGATGCCCGAACCCGCTCCGGTGACGACGACGCTGCGGCCTTCCAGTCCAGTGGCCATGAGGTGCTCCTAGCTTGCTGCGATGTGCGGGGTGGGGGGCGTCCCCGGGGAGTGCTTGTCGGGTAACCCTACGACTTAATGTCTGCGAGTGACATAAAGTCGTGGTGAAGAATTCGAGGCGCACGGAGTTCGGCGCACGAAGTTCGTGAAAGGTGACCGAGACCGGAGGACTGGATGACCGCATCCCGCGGACGCACGGGCCGACCGCCCCTGACGGAGGAGCGCAAGGCGGAGATCCGGCTGGAGATCGCCCGCGCCGCGGTGGACCTGTTCGTCGACCAGGGCGTCGCGGCCACCACCGGCGAGCAGATCGGCCAGGCGGTCGGGGTCTCCGCACGGACGGTCTGGCGGTACTTCCCGAGCAAGGAGAGCTGTGTGGGCCCGCTCCTCACGGCCGGCATCGACGCGATCGCCGCCTGCCTGCGCGAGTGGGAGCCGGGCCGCCCCCTGGGAGAGGCCTTCGCCCGGCGGCTCGAGAGCGACCAGCGTCTCGTCGGCGGCCCCGACCCGGCCACCGTCGGGGCCCTGGTACGGCTGGCCCGCACCGAACCGGCCCTGCGCGCGGTCTGGCTCCAGACCTACGACGAGGCCGAGCCGGCCTTCGCCCGCGCCCTCGCCGACCGCGCCGGAGTGCCGGCCGGGGACTTCCGGCCCGCCATCCAGGCGGCGATGTTCAACGCGGCCCTGCGCGCCGCCGTGGAGCACCACGCGTGGCGCGCCGCCGACACCGCGGCGGACCCGGCGACGGTACGGGCCGAACTGGCGGAGGCCATCCGCGCGGCCCTCGTGGTGGCGTCGGAGGGAGTGAGCTGAGCCCGCGTCACACCTTGCGGTAGGCGTACGCCTCCGCGGCCGCCGCCTCGACCGTGTCGAGGTCGGCGCCCGTCGCCGCCGTGACGACCGCGGCCACCGCGCCCTCGACGAACGGGGCGTCCACCAGGCGGGCGGTGTCGGGCAGTTCGTCGCCCTCCGCGAGCAGCGCCTTGACCGTCAGGACGGCGCTGCCCAGATCCGCGAGCACCGCGACCCCGGCGCCCCGGTCCACCGAGGCGGCCGCGGCGCAGATCAGCTCGGCGCTGGTGCCCAGCCCGCCGCCCTCCGTACCGCCCGCCGCGGCGACCGGCACGGCCGGGCCGCCGCCCGTCAGTCCCCGCGCCAGCTCGGCGACGGCCGTGGCCACCGCCGCACTGTGCGAGACCAGCACGATCCCGACCAGCTTCTCGTCGCTCACCGGCACCTGACTCACTTCCCGTCGGCTTCGCCGAGCGCGGCGATCAGCAGCGCCGCCGAGGTCGCGCCCGGGTCCTGGTGACCGATGCTGCGCTCGCCGAGATAGCTGGCCCGGCCCTTGCGGGCCTGCAGTGGCGTCGTCGCCTCGGCGCCCTGCTCGGCGGCGACCCGGGCGGCGTCGAAGCCGTCGGCGAGGGCGTCGACGGCCGGCACCAGCGCATCGATCATGGTCTTGTCGCCCGGCGCGGCGCCGCCGAGCTGCATCACCGCGTCCACGCCCGTGCGCAGCGCCTCGGCGAACTGCGCCTCGTCCACCGCGTCGGCGTCCCCGAGAGCCTTCCCCGTGCGGCGCAGCAGCGTGCCGTACAGCGGTCCCGAGGCCCCGCCGACCGTCGAGATCAGCGTGCGGCCCGTGAGCACCAGAACGGCGCCCGGCGTCCCGGGCGCCTCCTTCTCCAGCGCCGCCGACACGGCGACGAAGCCACGCCGGAGGTTGCTGCCGTGGTCGGCGTCCCCGATGGGCGAGTCGAGGGCGGTGAGCCGGTCCGCCTCACGGTCGACGGATGCTGCGGTCGCCGTCATCCAACGGCGGAAGAAGTCGGCGTCGAGCACTGGATCTCCTTGCCTTGCCTGGTCGGGTCCGTCCGAGCGCCTGTCCCTGCGCCTGCCCTGCCTCCTGCCTCACACGCCCCAGCGGAGCCCGGCGGTCTTCACCGGCGCGTCCCACAGCCGCAGCAGCTCCTCGTCGATCTGGCACAGGGTCACCGAGGCGCCGGCCATGTCGAGGGACGTCACGTAGTTGCCGACGAGCGTACGGGCGACGGTCACCCCGCGCTGCGTCAGCACCCGCTGCACCTCGGCGTTGAAGCCGTACAGCTCCAGCAGCGGTGTCGCGCCCATGCCGTTGACCAGCAGGAGGACGGGGTTGCGAGGCGTGAGGTCGTCCAGGATCGCCTGGACCGCGAAGTCGGCGATCTCCCCGGACGTCATCATCGCCCGCCGCTCCCGCCCCGGCTCCCCGTGGATGCCGACGCCCAGCTCCAGCTCCCCGGGCGGCAGGTCGAAGGTCGGGCTGCCCTTGGCCGGCGTCGTACAGGCGCTGAGCGCCACGCCGAAGCTGCGGGAGCTCTCGTTGACCTGCCGGGCGAGCGCCTCGACCCGCTCCAGCGGCTGCCCCTCCTCGGCCGCGGCCCCCGCGATCTTCTCCACGAACAGCGTGCCGCCCGTACCGCGCCGTCCGGCCGTGTAGAGGCTGTCGGTGACGGCGACGTCGTCGTCGACCAGGACCTTCGCGATCTGGATGCCCTCGTCCTCGGCCAGCTCGGCCGCCATGTCGAAGTTGAGCACGTCGCCCGTGTAGTTCTTCACGACGAACAGCACACCGGCCCCGCTGTCCACGGCCGCCGCGGCACGCAGCATCTGGTCGGGCACGGGCGAGGTGAACACCTCACCGGGACAGGCCGCGGAGAGCATCCCGGGCCCGACGAACCCCCCGTGCAACGGCTCGTGCCCGGACCCGCCGCCCGACACCAGCGCCACCTTCCCGGCCACCGGAGCGTCCCGCCGCACGATCACCCGGTTCTCGACGTCCACGATCAGCTCGGGATGCGCGGCCGCCATGCCACGCAGCGCGTCGGCGACGACGGTCTCCGGAACGTTGATCAACATCCTCATCGGATACCTCCTGTGAGGCTAACATATGGGCCCCTGACCTCTATTTTTGCAGGTCAGGCTGGGTAGAGCCAGTTAACGATCTTGGCGGTTCATGGCGGCAGGAAGCGGGTTCTGCCGGTACTGATGCTGACCAGATGCTGACTTTTGTGACGGAGCGTCAGGTGGGTGTGGCGCGGGCATGGATCGGCCTTCGGCTCCCGCGTCCGGGTCGGGGATGCAATGATCATCTGCGCGAATGCGAACGGTGACGCCAGTGGTGGTCCTGCCGGAGGGGCGAGCGTGGAGACGCTGCCTGTGGGACGGTTCACCGGAAGCGTGGAGGCGTTCATGGTGACCGTCGTAAACACTTCGCGTCTCAATCCCAGGCTCGGGCACGGTTCGCTTGCATGCGGGTTCGGGAGTGGAGGCTCCTGTTGCGGCCCGCTGGACAGAGCATCCCCGAAATCCTGGCCGGCCACCAGATGTGGGCGCGGAGAGTCGGCCCGTTGGGCAGCTGCCGCCAAGTCAGGGAACGTCCAGAGGATGGATTGCCGCGTGGCGAAGTGGTGTCAGGGAAGTCATGAGGTGGCATGTGGGCCTGCGATGAGTGGATGGGCATGCTGGGCGGAACCCGGGTTTGAGGGCGATCGAGGGTCGGGGTTCGCGCTTCTGAGCTCCGATGTGCCTGCTATAGGGATCACCTTCACCTGCTGGGCCATGGCGACAGCGATGGCCTGATCTGCCCTGACTGCGAAGCCGAGGCACTGATCACCGCCGTGACCGCAGCTGCTCCGGACACCCAGGCATCCTGTGTTTCCCCTGCGCAACCGACTTCACCGACCCAGCCTTCACCCTGCGCGGTGGCCGCTGCGCGCGGCCCTTGCCGACCGACTCCGAAGAACTACTGTGCCCCGGCTGCACCGCCTCGGCCTTCGAGAGGATCTGAAGTGGTGACCGGTGACCTCCTCGGCCTGGGGCGGACGTGACGGTGCTGCTTCGCCCCTGGGGCTGGCGCGAAGAGCTCGATGGCCGGGTGCTGGACAATACTGCTGATTTCTGCGCCAAGCGGTTAGCGGCGAAGGGCTGAGCTACCGGATCTTCCGGTACGTCACGCTGACGCTGCTGTCGGTGTTCGTCCTCGCCCCGCTGTGCGTCATGCTGGCCTCGTCGCTGAGGACGCTCCCCGACGTGCAGGGCGAGTTCACCTGGATCCCGTTGTTGCCGACGATCCAGTCCTTCATCGACATCTGGCACACCGTGCCGCTGGCCCAGTACTTCGTCAACTCACTGGTCGCGGCCGTGTCCGCCACGGTGCTGTCGGTGCTGGTGGCGATCTTCGCCTCGTACGTGTTGAGCCGCTGGAAGTTCCCCGGTAGCGGAAGTTTTCAAGTCGGCGGTGCTCGCCACCCAGATGTTTCCCGGCATCCTCTTCCTGCTGCCGCTGTACCTGCTGTTCGTCTACGCCGACCAGAACCTCGGCACCGACCTCGTGGGCACCCGCACCGGGCTCATCGTCACGTACTTGACCTTCTCCCTGCCGTTCGCGGTGTGGATGCTGGTCGGATACTTCGACACGGTGCCGCGCGACCTCGACGAAGCGGCGAAGATGGACGGCGCCGGGCTTCGGCCTTGTCCGGCTGATGGTCGCCGATGGAGTCAAGCACCCGCTTGTGTGCGGGGCAGGGTGCGCCTGTGCCGGGTCTTCGATCTGGTGTGTATGCGGCGCTGGGCGTGAAGGGCGATGGCCGGCATGGAGTTGAGGTGGACCAGGCCTCTAGAAGAAGCCAAGCTTCTTCGGTGAGCAGGTCACCAACAGATTCTTCGTCTGCTGGTGGTACAGCACAGGCGGGACTGTGACCTGCGTAAACGTTGGATCGGAAGGGAAGTACTCGGGTTCTGGCCCGCGTATGGTCCGGATCTTGGTCTGAGGTCAGCTCCGCAGCGGTCGGCAACGCAGGTCGCGAGCTGCCGTGCATTGTCGCGACGAGCCGGTGTTGATACTGGCGCTGCCGATGGGAAGCCCTCTGTAACTGTTGGGCGAGGGGATGTGCTCGGTGCTTGCGTATAGGGGAGGCAAACCCTCTGTCAGGGGGCGAGGACGATCCGGATCGTCGGTCAGGGGGCGCGCACGCTGCGTACGAACCAGCCCGGCAGTTGCGGGACGTGAGTAGTTGGCGCGCAAGACCGTCGTCGAGTTGGGCTCACGCGGGTGCTGGCGTGCGCCGCGCAGCTGCGACCTGCTGCTGCCCCGCAGCGCCCCGAGGGCGCCGGTAGCCACACACGCTTCGCGGAGCTCCGTCTGGTCACGAACCGTACGCGCGGTTGTGGGGCGAGCCCTTGGCGCTCGACGGTGGCTGCGAAGTCCTGGAAATCATCGCCATGATCGGCGCTGGCGTGATCGACCTGTCGTTTCTGGAGCGCCGCCGTTTCGCCTTCGCCCTGTCCGAGGTCAACGAAGCCTTCGAACTGGTCGGGTCGCGACCGGGCGGCTTTGTCAACGCGGTCGTGCTGCCCTCGGAGAACAGCCTCGTGACCGCCTGAGCTGAGAGGAGGGCGTCTGACAGGTATCCACCCTGTTCAGGTGGCCTTTTCTCGGTGACTGAACCCGGTTGCCACGCGGGATCTGCCGGGCCGTTTTCCCCCGATCTGTGCAGGCTCAGTCATTCCGTTCGTCGGCGGAGCCCAGGACGTATCGAAGCGTGGAGACCGTGTGCGCACGGTGCTGGTCGAGTGGCCATACAGCCTTCTCGACGAGCACCGTCGCGCAGCGCGTCGATCACCGCCGGCGTTCCTGGACGACGCGTTCACGGTTGGGGGCTTCGACGTAATATCGGGATTGGCGCGCGGTGACCGATACCGCCAGGGCTACCGACTTCCCGCGCTGCCAACTCCCGCGCTGCCAAGACTCGGAAGAGCCTCGGTAGCGTACGGGTGACGGACGTCCGTCGGAGTTGGTCATTGGCACTGCAGCGGGAGACCGCTGACCGCCTTGGAAGTCACGTTCGAGTGGTCAGTAGCACCAGGTCTGTCTCAACCAGGTCAAGCTGCTTGGTGCCAAGGCCGGTGACGCGGGTTTGTTCACGGACGCGTGGGTGTGGTGGAAAGCGTTGCCGAAGCGTCAGACGGTTGATGCGGCCGAGGGTGTTGCTGCCCTGCGGATCTACATGTAGTAGGCGTAGCGGGTGGCGATTCGGGACGCGGTCGGCACGTGTTTGAGGATGGAACCGACTCGGTAGGCGGTCCGAAGGGTGAGTGGGTCGCGTTCATCCAGCTGGGCGTTGTTCCAGTTCATCTTGGACAGGGCCAGGATGTCGGTGCCGGCGGTCAACAGATCGGTACTGCGGGTTGCGGGCCGGATCAGGAGCGGCTGGGGAATGTACATCCCGGGGTAGGTGCGGAAGTACGGTACGGAGCCGCGGGTGTAGAGCAACAGCGAGTGGGGATCGAGCCGGACGGTGGTTCCGCGCAGCGGGGGGAGTTGCCCGGTGCGGTACAGGTGAGGGGCTCCGCGTCGCTGGATCCACAACATCTCGACATGGTCGATGTCACGTGCATCAGCGGCCTCGTGGAAGCCGTCGCTCTCACCTGTGGTGAAGTTCGAGGACTTGTGCACGACGATGCGCGCGGGTGGGTGGCCGTGGGTGGTGCGGTACGCGGCCAGCGCGTCCAGCAGCAGTTGCCTGGCATCGGAAAGTGTCAGGTGCGGTTGGCGGTCGGTCTTGGAGATCTGCGCGGTACCGCCGCGTACGACGACGCCGTCACCGCGCTCGTTGAAGATCTGGGCGACGGCGGTGTGCAGTTCCTCCCCGTCGGCGGTGCGGTAGAAGCTGACGCCGACGTAACAGGTGGCCAGGTCGGAGCTGTGGCGCGGCATGCGCCAGGGGGTCCCGCCGGCCTTGTAGTACAGGGCGGTGTGCAGGTTCCAGGCCCTGGTGGCCTCGTCCTGCAGGGGCCGGGCCGTCTGAGTCCCGGTCTTGGCAGGGACTCCGGTCCAAGTCTCCTTGCGCATCAACTGCAGGGGAGTCGACAGCGTGAGTGCAGATGCCTTGAGCAGGTTGTGGAAGTCGCCTCCACCCTTGCGCTCATCCTGCTCCTCCTCGTGTTCGGCCGAACTCTCCGCCGACGGCGTGTGGCCTTCACGGTCGTTCAACTCGTCGGGGCGGGCGCAGATCACGACTCGGCAGCGCCCGGTCTCGGCCAGCGATCGGGCGGCTTCGGAGTAGATTTCGACGGCCTCGTTCGTGGCGGAGGCGGTGTTGGCACGCGCCAGGCGACGCAGCTGGCGTTCGGGAATCTCTCGGACAAGGGCGTCGTCGAAGACGAGTTCGCTACCGAAAGGGGAGCCGGCGCTGAAACCGGGGAAAGGTTGGTGCAGGTTCTCCTGCCCGGCTTTCGTGTCCTTGGCCTCGATCCGATCCTGGCAGCGCTGCAGCCAGGATCGGATGCCATCGGCTGCCTGGGCCGGGCCTACCAGGGCGACGGGGATTCGGTGCGGTGCGGTCGGGGAGTCGGCGTCGGCCGGCCCGAACACCCCGATGCCGTACCGAGGGTCGACATGCCGGTTGCCGGCGCGGAACTCCAACTCCGGCTCGTGCAGCACGTGTGCTTTCATCGCGGCAGCTCCCACAGTCCTTCGGCCAGCCCGTTCACGCCCGGCTTCGGGGCGGGTTCCTGCGGAATCCAGACGGTCTCGTCGATCGCGGCATCGCAGTCGAGCTCCAGGAGCTGGCCGAACCGGATGCGATCGTCCCGGCTGCTGAACAGGGTGTCCTCACCTCGGAGAAAGTCGGCCCAGGCACGCACGAGCTGATAGACGGCGTTGTTGCGCTCGATGCGCTTGATCTTCTTGACGTACTCGGCGTCGTACAGCGAGTCGCGTTGGCCGTCGATGGTGAAGTGGTACGTCGGGTTGATCTCCAGGAACCACTGGTCCGCCCAGCGGCGAAAGTAGAGGCTGGCGGCATAGTGACGACAGAAAGTGATCTTGGTGGCGTCGTCCTTGCCGAAGTACGGAGTGAAGAAGGTACGTCCGCGGCTGCCCCGATAGCGGCCCTTGATTCTCCGGCGGGAGCGGTCCGGCGGGGCCTGCATATACACGACCTTCTTCTTGGCATGCCAGACCAAGTCGCGATGGTGTGCCGCCCGCAGAGTGAAGTTCAACAAGGACACAAAACGTCGTTGGAGATCGGGATCCCCGGTGGTCGACCAGGTATCGGTCGGGAAGGAGGTCACCGGACCGTTGCAGAGGACGGCAAGTGGGCCCTCGTCCAGTGGGCTCATGGAAAAGATCCGCCCGGTTGCCAGGAGGAAGCCGCTCTCGAACTTGCTGTCGTTCGAGCGCATCCGCTCCCAGGCGTCGCCGCGATCACGGCACGGCGTTGACGCTTCGTAGAGGAGAGGAGCGAAGTCCTCGACGACGAGGAGATTCGAAACCAGCTGTTCGCTTGCTTCGAGCCGCGGCAGTGGTTCCCCGACCGGCACGCCGAGGGTCGACAGCCGACCGAAGGCATCGGGATCGAAGCGGTCGGCGGTCTTGTTGAATTCGACGACGCCCCGGGCCTTGCGTTCGGGGTCGGTAAACCAGGTGTCGACCCGTTTCCACCATGCCTGCTGGAGACGCAGGTTTACGCAGATGAGCACGACCGGCCGGCCCAGCCGGAGCCAGTAAGCGACGTGGTCAGGTTTGCAGGTGAATCTGAACCCGGTCACGGTCTCGCCCTGAAACCCGACTTCCGTGGCTTTCACCTGGGCTACGACGGCGACTCCGGTGACTTCCCGGTCCGTGTCCACGAACTCGATCTGGCCGTCGACCGCGAAGTCGCGCTTGGTGTCGTTCCACACATGGCCGGCGTCGGAGACGGCCTTCTCAACAAATGCCTCGCCCCGGTATCCAGCCCGCTGCTGGTTACTGCGCTTTGGCATGCGGTCACTGCTCCGAGGACGGCTCAGGCACGAACGCCACCGCCTGGTCGAGCCGGCCCATTCGACATGGGCTTCCGCTATCCCCCGGCATCTGTCGATCCTTTGCTGTCGGTCCGCGATCCGATGCGCCCCAGGATAGGAGGGCCCACTGACAACGCCGACCGAGTACGGGCAAGGCATGTCCGATGGGGGACTGACAGTAGTCGTGCCGGGAGCGCGACGGCCCAAGTCCCTGGCCTTGACGCCCTTGAGTCTGCTTACCATGAGAAGCCGATCGGGGTGTCCACGGCGACTTTCCTCGATGTACGCGGCCGACGTACTACACGCTGACCCTCACGGCTCCAGGTATCTGCACAAGAACAATGCCCGTGCCTGGCAGTCGGCAGAAGCGCGCTGGGACGGCACCTGGACGCTGGTCACCTATTCCATTCCTGACGGGCAGCGGGCCACGCGGCTTCAGCTGCGCTCGCGACTGGCCAGGAGTGCCTTCGGCATGCTCCGCAGACACCTGGATCGCGCCGGGGCTCATCAACGTCAAGGACGTTCTGGAAGGGCTGGCGGTGGAGAAGAGTACGCACGTCTTCGTGGGTACGCCGGTGTCGGTGGTCGATACCCCGGCACTCATCGACGAGGCGTACGACGCGACGTGACGGAGATCGCCGACCGCTACGTACGGTTCCCTCGCCGCGCTGGAGCAGAGAGCCGGAGGACGGCTGTCCGGACCGGCTCTGCGGGTTCCTCGTGCTGGGCAGTGAGTAGCAGCAACTCGTGCAGGCCGATCCCCACCTTCCCGCCGAGCACCTGCCCTCGGACTGGCCGGCTGGCGGCGCCCAGCGTGTGTTCCGGACACTCTGTCGGAGCTGGGAGGCCCCGGCGACCGGGTTCGCGTTGAAGGCGGCGAACCTGGTGGACATTCGACGGCTCAGGGGTTGACCTGAACGCCTTCACCAGGTCGACGGGCGCCCCTGCTCCCGCAGTTGCAGGTCGAGCCGTATCAGGTTGATGCTGGCGCCGTAACTCCAGATCACGGAGCGGGCGTCGTCCACGGCCACTCCGTGAGCCTCGGTGCTGATGGCCACGACGAGTTCGATTTTGTGCTGGAGGCCGGTCGTCAACGGCGGCTACGGGATCACGGGTCGAACTGGCCGAAACGGAATGAGGGATATCAGCGACCGCTCTTCACCCCGCACCAGTGGCTTGGACGTGGCCTCTCACACCATCTTCACGCGCTCGAAGGTGATCGCGGAAACAATCGCACCCCTCCCCGGTGTTCTCGATCTTCGAGCTGAGGAGGGGAAGGTGTCGGGCCTGAAGCTGTTCCACACGACGAATGGCGGCGCGACGGAGGTCGCGTCGCGTCTTGCTGAGGCCGAGGCGGATGTGCAGGCCCTTATCGAGGCGCACATGGATACGATGCTGGGGGTGCGGTTCCTGGCGAGCGAGTACAGCACCGGCCCCGTGTACGGGGGCCGGATCGACTCGCTCGGCCTCGACGAGAACGGTGCCCCTGTGATCGTCGAGTACAAGCGCGGCACCGACGCGGGCGTCATCAACCAGGGACTGTTCTATCTGTCCTGGCTGATGGATCACCGCGCCGAGTTCGGCCACCTCGTCCGCGACCGGCTCGGGGCGACGGCCGCAGACCAGGTGCTGTGGAGCGCGCCCCGACTGATCTGCGTGGCCGGCGACTTCACCCGCTACGACGTGCACGCCGTACGGGAGCACCGGCGCAGCATCGACCTGGTCCGCTACCGCTACTACGGCACCGAGCACCTCGGTCTTGAGACGGTGGCTTCGGTCACCGGCCTGGCAGCAGTGTCCGGGACAGCCCGCCGCCGCACGTCCGAGGGGGCGCGGGTGCCAAAGGCGGACGGGGCGATGGCCGAGCTGGCTGCGGCCGTCGACGAGGTCCTGCTCGGCCTCGGGGACGGAATCACCAGGGTGCAGCGCAAGCAGTACTGGGCCTATCAGCGGCTGCGGAACTTCGCCTGTGTCTGCCCGCCGCAGCAGACCAAGCTGCTTGTCTACCTCAAGGCCGATCCGAAACAGGTCAGCCTCGTTCCCGGGTTCACCCGGGATGTCACGGGGCTTGGCCACCATGGCACGGGTGACTTGGAGCTGCAGCTGCGTACGGAGCGGGACCTGGAGCGTGCCAAGGACCTGCTCCGCCTCAGCTACGCCGCGGCATAGACGGCGCATCCTGGTGTGCGGGCTGGGTCGGCGTGGTGGTGCGGGGTGTGCAGTTCGCCGGTCAGGGCTCGTAGCGCTGTCTCTTCGACGCGGCGTTCAGGGCTGGCGGTGGATTTCAAAGGGAGTCTGTCGCTGGCCGCTGGCCGCTGACAGCGGCAGACGGCTTACCCACCCACCTCCTGTACCCAATCTGCTGGCCTGTCGCGGAGCACGGCGATCCGCCCACCGCGTGCGAAGGCGTCTTTGCGTCGGAGGCGTGGTGTGCAGAGTTGGAGCATGCCTTCGCGATCACCACCTGCGTCGTCGGAGTGGCACATCAGATGAAGTGTTCCGCACGGATTCGCGGGGCCGCCCTGAGCCCTCGGACGACAGGTGGTCTGCGATCTGCTGGACGAAGCGGTGATCTGGGTGAGGAGCTGGATTCCGGCGACTTCCACGACCTTGAGACGCTTCACGGCTTCCCGGAGGTTCGTGGAGCGTGACGCGGGCGGTTGGCGTGCCCGCCCGCTCGCCGTTCCACCAGTGCCAGCAGCGCGGGCCGCAGACCTGGATCAAGTTCCACGGCCTTCTTCCGACCACCACCGGTCCCTCGTACCCGCCCCTAAGGCTCCTCGCCGGCCTCCAACGCGTCCATGCCCTTGCGGACCGTCGTCTCGCTGACCTGGGCCGCCCGCGCGACCGCCCGGATACCACCGTGACCCAGGATCCGGGCCTCGGCTCCCATGATCAGCCGTCGCTGTGGCTCGTCCAGATGCTGGAACGACACCCCGAACTTCACAGTGAGTGAACCACGAACCTCATCGGAGATACCCATAGCGGACCAAACGAGCCGGATCGCGCGAAGCGCCACGTTGATTCTCTGCGAGCCCTTGGTCTGTCACCGTGCCCAGCTGACCGGACTGGCACGCACGATCTTCGACGACCCCGGCGCGGATCCCTTCGACGACCAGATCGCCTAGTTCGCCAATGGACAGAAACACCGCCCCGTAATGGCTCTGGAAGCCAATGCCGGCGGTCACATCAACTGCGTTGCTCGAACTGCAGGAAGACCGCAACCCCGTCGGAGTTGTTCTGGCACAGTTCCGACCGCTATCGACTGTGGGTGGTGGTTCTCGGTCCCAGGCCCTGACTTGCTCAACACTGCGTCGTCCTACCCCGGGGCACGGGGCAGGACGACGACTCACGTCGGACTGTTGGCAGACGACCCGGTCAGTCGCGAGGAGTTCCGCGTACGTCAGAGTGTGGCCCGCAGGTGGCTGACCGTCACGAAGGGGTAGCCACGGGCGGTCAGCGTCTTCAGGATCTCGGGGACGGCGGCCACCGAGGTGGCGTGGATGTCGTGCATCAGGACGACGTCGTTGCGCGAGGCCTTGTCGATGACGGTCCGGGCGACCTTGGCGGCGTCGCGGTACTTCCAGTCCTCGGTGTCCACGTCCCACAGCACCGGCGAGAGCGTGGTGGGCGCCTTGCTGGTGGCCGCCTTGATCGCGGCGCTGGTGCGCTCCAGCTGCTGCTGTACCTGGGCGGTAGTCAGCCGGGTGAGGTCGGGGTGGCTCCAGGAGTGGTTGCCGACCTCGTGACCGGCCTTCGCCTCGGCGCGTACGAGTTCGGGGTGGGCGGCGACGTTCTGGCCCACGGTGAAGAAGGTGACCCGCGCCTTGTACGGGGCGAGGTCCTTCAGCAGTTCCGCGGTGTACGTCGCGGCCGGGCCGTCGTCGAAGGTCAGCGCGATGCGCTTGACCTGAGCGCAGTCGGTGGTGTCGTCCCCCGACGCGGTCTCGGTGGGGACGGCCGGGGCACGCGTACTGGCCGCGCCCAGGGCGAGTGTGGTGCTGGGGTTCATGGTCTGGTCCTGGACCCGTTTGCCGAAGTCCGACAGCCACGGGGCGACGGTCGCCCTCGGGAGGATGTCGCGGTCATGCGCCCGGCCGCAGGGACACCCGCGGTGCCGCGGCCGAAGCTCACCTTCAGGGCGCCGTCGGAGGCGAAGGACACGTCGTCGATGTCGGTGTCCTTGAGCTGGGCGAGCCGGGAGGGGGCGCTGCCCTCGCGCTGCTTCAGCTGCTCGCGCACGGCCGCCAGGAAGGCGGGGCGCGAGCCATCGGCGATGAGCCCGGCCGCGGAGGGAGCGGTGTGGGCGGCACCGTCGTTCCAGTACGTCTTCGTCGACAGGCCGTCCCCGGTTTCGGTGTGGTCCTGGGTCATGAGCCGTACGCCGAGGACGTCGCCGGAGGCGACCAGGAAGGCGAAGCTGATGTCCAGCTCGGGCACCTCCGAGGCGTCCTCCGCGCCGCAGCCGGCCGTCTGTTCGCCGCCCGTGTCCTGGTAGCTCGCGAGGTAGCCCTCGACGTCCTTCTTCATCGAGACCGTGGCCGCCTCCGCGCCGGGCACGGCCGGGTAGCTCGTCGCCCAGGGGCAGGAGCGGTCGTTGCTGCTGTTGTCGACGATCGTCGGGCCCTTGATCTTCTTCGGGTCGACGGTCGGCACCGGTGAAGGTGCCGCCGCCGACACGCTGCCCTGAGCGGCGGCCGTGGTGGAGTCGGCCGAGCCGCTCGCACCGGACGTACTCGTGGAGCAGGCCGTCGTCAGGGACAGCGAACCGACGAGGAGGAGGGACGGGAGCAGGGACGGATGTGCGCATGCGAGCAGACCTCTCGGATGGAGCGATCGGGCGACGGAGAGGCCGTCGCGGGTCGGTTGCCGATCATTTCCGCGCGCGGATTTGATTGGCGAGGGTCCCGGTTCGTCTGATTGATTTGAGTGCCGAGCTGTTGCCCCGAGGCGTCCGTGGGCAGGCCACGAGCAAAGAATCTCTTTCACGAATGCACGTAAACGGCCGCCAGCCAGGCAGTCGGACATCCGCTAGCCGCACACCGAGCGGTCCGGCACGTACGCCTTCCAGTCGGCCCGGGACAGGTCGAGGCCGCCGGAGCCCATGCGCTTGCAGAGGCTCTTCACGACCTGGTCCGGGGGCAGCTCGTCAGTGGGACGTGCGGGCCGGAGACGTACACCGTGCCGCCGTCCCGGCTGAATGAGACGGAACGCAGCTCGCAACGCGGATCGAGGTTCCGTCGACCCGCGCGAACCGCCCCCGGCTGTCGCCCATCACGAGTCGGCTGCTCCGGCGCAGGACCTGCGACCTGCCTGCTGAGCCGCTTCATTCACGGAGCGCCTTGAGCTGCAGGGCCAGCACGAGTCGTACGTCCGCGTCGGCGAGGTTGATGTCCGCCGCCTCCTCGATCTTGCCGAGGCGGTAGCGGAGGGTGTTGGTGTGGACGTGCAGCTGCTCCGCGGCGCTGCGGACGTTGCCCTGGTGCTCCAGCCAGGTGTGCAGTGTCTGGACGTACTCCGTACCGTGAGCGGCGTCCTGTTCCTGGAGGCGCCGCAGGGGCGTGACGCTTTCCAGGTCGGCCACGACCGCCGGTTCCAGGACGCGGATGAGGGCGGCGCGGGCCCAGCAGTCGTCGAAGGCGAGCGGGTCGCGGGGCTCGGGGGAGAGACGGGCGACGGCCAGGGCGCGTTCGGCCTCTTTGCGGGAGCGAGGCAGGTCGCACTGGTCGTGGGCCGCTGAGCCGACACCGGCGTACACCGGTACAGGGTCACGTCCGGCGGCGCCGCCGAGCAGCTCCCGCAGCCATGTGTGGATGAGGTCGGCGGAGGACTCGCGGGGCCGGGCGACCGTGAGGACGAGATACCAGAGGTTGGACAACTGGCCCGCGTGGACCGTGAGTTCGGGCCCCCGCTGAGTCAGGGCCAGTCCCTGTTCCAGACGAGAGCGGGCGACGGCGCGTTTGGACGGTTCGTGCGGAGCCAGGGCCAGCGCGACGACCCAGTGGGTGCCGGGCGGCAGCTCGACCGCGTCCGAGGAACCGGTCACCGCAGGACTTCCGTGGAGCAGGACGGCCAGCTGCTCCATCTCGACGCGGTGGCTGCGGTAGTCCTCGGTACGGCGGCGCATGAGCTGCACGGCGACGCGGTGCCCCACCTGGGCGAAGGCGGCGGTCCGCGGCGCGTCCGGCCGGTCGACCACGGCCCACATCGTGCCCAGCCCGAAGCTGCCGGCGCGCAGTCCCACCGCGAGCCGGTCCGCGGCCTCCTCGCCGACACCGCGCACCGGGACGGGTGTATCGCTGCGGGCGACCTCGTGAGGGATTCCGCGAGCGGCGAGCGCCCGGCTGAAGCCGGCCGGGGCACGGCGGTTCATGAGTGTCTCGGTCCGTACAGAGTCGCCGCCCCGCTGGTCGCTGGAGTAGGCGAGGAGCCAGCCGCGCGGGTCCTCGATGGTGACCGGGCCGCCGATGGCGGTGGCCGCGAGGTCCGCGAGCGCGAAGAGGTCGCCGGTCCGGTCCTCGCCGGACTCGGAAGGTTCCGCGTGTTCGGCGATCGTGCCTTGGATGAGGGCCGCGGCCTGAAGCCAGTCGATCCCGTCGTCCAGGACCAGCACCGCGCAGCCGTGCTCGGCGGCGGCACCGAGCACTGCGGTGTCGTCCTCCACACGGCACTTGACGGCCAGCGCGGCGAAGGTCTTGCCGAGCGTGCGCAGCAGTGCGGCCACCGCCGCCGGCTCATGCGCGCCGACGGCCAGCAGGACCTCCCCGCGTTCCGAGGCCTGCGCAGCGCCGGGCTCGTGGATGCGGACACCGCCAACCGTGAGTGACGGCTCGGGCAGCAGCACGGCTCGCAGGACGTCGCTGCCGAGGGCGGTGGCCAGGGAGTCGAGGGTGCCGCTCATCGGAGGGCTCCTGCCGGATGTGTCATCGGGACGGCCTCGCTCACGTTTCAGATCGCCGTCATGCCGCCGTCCGCGACCACGGCGGACCCGGTCATGAACGTGGACAGGTCGGAGGCCAGGAACAGGGCGACCGAGGCGATCTCGTCGGGCCGGCCCTCCCGTCCGATCGGCTGCCAGCCCGGCAGCCCCTCCCGTACGGCCTCGATGCCACCCATCCGCTCCGCGTGCGCCAGATTGATGGGGGTGTCGACCCAGCCGGGGCAGATGCAGTTGCACCGTACGCCCAGGGTGGCGAAGTCCCGGGCGACGGCCTTGGTCAGCATCAGCACACCCCCCTTGCTCGCGGTGTAGCCGGCCAGGACGGGCTCGGCGACCAGGCTGTTGACCGATCCCATGTTGATGATCGAGCCGCCGCCGGCGCGCAGCAGCGCGGGCACGGCGTACTTGCAGCCGAGGAAGACGCCGCGCAGGTTGACCGCCAGCATGCGGTCGAAGTCCTCGACCGAGGTCTCCAGGACGTTTCCGGGGATGGAGACGGCCGCGTTGTTGACCATGGTCGTGAGGCGTCCCCAGGTGCGCTCGGCCGTCTCCACCGCAGCGGCCACATCGGCCGGATCGGAGACGTCCGCACGCAGTGGCACGACCGCCCCGGGATCCGTGCACAACTCGGCTGTACGGGCGGCCCCCGCCTCGTCGATGTCCGCCGCGACCACCCGCGCCCCGGCCGCCACGAGGCCACGTGTGATCGCCCGCCCGATGCCGCTCGCGGCACCGGTCACGACCGCGACCTTCCCCTCCAGGTCGATCACACCGGACCACCGACCCCTTCGGAAGATTCCACGGCGCGGACAGGGAAGCGTTGGCCGATTGTCCAATGACACGATGCGAGGCTCACCGCAGCATTGTTGCATCCCCGGGCGTATGCCGGGAAATGTGGGCGTACGCGATTGGTGGATCGACCAACACGCACCACGGAAAGAGACCCATGACCACTCCTACGATCACGGGCCGCGTCGCCGACAAGGTCTGCATCGTGACCGGCGCCGGGTCCGGCATCGGCAAGGCGATCGCCCACCGGCTGGCCGAGGAGGGCGGACGCGTGCTGTGCGCGGATCTGTCGGCCGACGCCGCCGCGAGCACCGCGGCCGAGATCGCCGAGGCCGGCGGGATCGCCGAGGCCCACACGGTCGATGTCTCCTCCAGCGCCGAGGTGGACGCGATGGTCGAGGCGGCGAAGGTCCGCTGGGGACGGGTGGACGTTCTGGTCAACAACGCCGGGGTCAACCTGCCGGGCCTGCTGCACGAGGTCCCTGACGAGATCATCGACCGGACCCTGGACGTCAACGTCAAGGGCCAGCTGTACGGCTGCCGGGCGGTGATTCCGCACATGCTGGCGCAGGGCGGCGGTTCGATCGTCAACATCTCCAGCGTGAACGGTCTTGTCAGCGAGCCCTTCCTCACGGTCTACTCAGCGTCCAAAGGCGCGAGCGTGATGCTGACCAAGGGCGTCGCGCTCGACTACGCCAAGCAGGGCATTCGCTGCAACGTCATCTGCCCGGGCTGGGTCGACACCCCGATCAACCACGCCCATGCCGAACTCCTCGGCGGCCTTGAGCAGGTGTACGACACGATCGACTCCTTCCAGCCGATCGGCCGGCCCGGCGAGCCCCGCGAGATAGCCAACGTGGCCCTCTTCCTCGCCTCCGACGAGGCGAGCTTCATGACCGGCAGCGTCGTCGCCGTCGACGGCGGTATGACCTCCCAGTAACCCTCGACCCACCCGCAGCCGTACCTCCATACCCCCCGTCCCCATTCAGCACGTCAGTCAAAGGGGTTTCCCATGGCTTCAGACAAGGTCGAGCAGGTCGAACCGACCGGCAAGAGACCGGCCGCGGTCAGCGACGACGAGGCCCGGCTCCACGAGCTCGGCTACGCGCAGGAGCTGGAGCGGAGCATGTCGCCGTTCTCCAACTTCGCCGTCTCGTTCACGATCATCTGCATCCTCTCCGGCTGTATGACCCTGTACGGCTTCGGCATGAACACCGGGGGACCGGCCGTCATGGTGTGGGGCTGGCCGATCGTCGGCCTGCTCACCCTCACCGTGGGCCTGGGCATGGCCGAGGTCTGCTCCAGTTACCCGACCGCCGGCGGCCTCTACTACTGGGCCGCCAAGCTCGCCAAGAGCAACGGGCCGGCCTGGGCCTGGTTCACCGGCTGGTTCAACTTCCTCGGCCAGGTCGCCGTGACCGCGGGCATCGACTTCGGCCTCGCGCAGTTCCTCAACGCCTTCTTGGACCTCCAGTTCGGCTTCGCCGCCACCCCCGGACACACGGTCCTGCTGTTCGGGATCGTCCTCCTCGCTCACGCCCTGCTGAACGTGCGCGGCGTCAAGGTCGTCGCCCTGCTCAACAACATCAGCGTGTGGTGGCAGGTCATCGGCGTCGCCATCGTCGTCCTCGCGCTGGTGTTCCTCCCCGACCACCACCAGTCGGCGGGCTTCGTCTTCGGCCACTTCGTCAACAACAGCGGCTGGGGCTCCGGCCTGTACGTCTCCCTGCTCGGCCTGCTCCTCGCCCAGTACACCCTGACCGGCTTCGACGCCTCCGCCCACATGACCGAGGAGACCCACGACGCCGCCCGCTCCGGCCCGCGCGGCATCGTCAACTCCATCCTCGTCTCCCTGGTCGCGGGGTGGATCCTCCTCATCGGCGTCACCTTCGCGATCCAGAGCTACGACGGCGCGCTCGGCAGCAGCACGGGCGTCCCCCCGGTCCAGATCTTCCTCGACGCGCTCGGCGAGACCGGCGGCAAGCTGCTGCTCCTGATCGTCATCGGCGCCCAGTTCTTCTGCGGCATGTCCTCGGTGACCGCCAACTCCCGCATGATCTACGCCTTCTCGCGGGACGGCGCGCTCCCCGGCTCGAAGATCTGGCACAAGATCAGCGATCGCACCCGCACCCCGGCCAACGCGGTCTGGCTGGCCTCGGGCGGCGCCTTCCTCCTCGGCCTGCCCTACCTGATCAACCCCACCGCGTACGCCGCCGTCACCTCGATCGCGGTCATCGGCCTGTTCATCGCGTACGTCATCCCGATCTATCTGCGCCTGCGTCAGGGTGACGACTTCACGGCCGGTCCCTGGACCCTGGGCCGCTGGGGCAAGCCGATCGCGGTGATCGCCGTCGGCTGGGTCGCCTTCGTCACCGTACTGTTCATGCTTCCGCAGGTCAGCCCGGTCACGGCCAAGACCTTCAACTACGCGCCCGTGGCGGTCGCCGCCGTGCTCGGCTTCGCCGGCGCCTGGTGGCTGATCTCAGCCCGCACCTGGTTCACCGGACCGAAGGTACAGGGCAGCGCGGACGAACTCGCCGCCATCGAACGGGATCTCACGGGTGCCTGAGCCAACCGGTGTGGCAGTGGACGCACGCCAGGCCGTCCACGGTGAGCCAACACGGCTTGGTGCCTTGTAAGGAGCGTGGAACGCGGGCCCGAAGGCTGTTCCTCGTGGATGAAGACAGCCGTGGTGTCGCTCCCGGCTGGCGGACACGGGGCATGTGACGTGGCAGCGTCGCATGCCCCGTGTGACACGACGGGATCACAGATCTCGTGTCTCCCCGTCTCCCACGCCAGGTTCGCCTCCGCACGCGTCGCTTTCTCGGTGCCCGACTACAAGCTCCATGGGCCTGGGCGGGCGGTGAGACAGAGGTGAATCGGCGCCGGTGCGGTCACGGCGGCCTCTCGGCACAAGGCTCGTTGGCCGCAAGAGCGAATGTGGGGAGGGCTCTGGAGGAATCTTTCGGAGTGCAGGGCCCTCATGTTCCGTGCGTTGAATGGCCCGTGCAGTAGGCGGCTCGGGTCAGGAGTTCACCGTCCTCGACATCAGCGGCCCGTCGGCCTCGTCGCGTTCGACGTCACCTCACGCTGTAACCCCGAGACCGATCGGAAGTGGTCCGTGATCGCGTCGGTCGTCGTGACCCAGACGTCAGGGTGTGACGCCACCGCGCGTAGGACCTGCGCGAAATACTTGAACCTGAACGGTACGCCGACCACGTACGGATGCACCGGAAGGGCAAAGACCCCACCGCCTTCGTCGAGAAGGACCTCCAACTGGTCCATGACGATCTCCTCGTACTCCCGAGGTGTCGTCGAGTGGGTGAAGAACAGGGGCATGTCGTTGATGTCCATGGTGTACGGCACCGCGACGAAGCCTGGTTCGTCCACGGCGAAGGGCCGATCGTCGCTCACCCAGTCGAGGGTGTAGTCGAAACCGCGCTCGCGCAGCAGCCGGTGGGTCTCGAACGTCTCGCTCAACCCGGGCCCCATCCAGCCGCGCGGCCTGATTCCCGTTTTCCCGAAGGTCGCGACGATGTCGTCCAGGACATGTGCTTCCTCCCCGGGGGCGAAGCCGTTGTGCATCACCGAGTTGGTCTGCCCGTGCGCCACCCAGGCCCAGTCCCGTGCCAGACCTGCTTCGATGATCTGCGGATGGTGCTCGACGACCTCCGAGTTGGTGATGGCCGTCGCCGGCACTCCGCACTCGTCGAGCAGGTCGATCATCCGCCAGATGCCGACGCGGGAACCGTAGTCGAACCAGCCGTGCTCCTTCGGGGCCGGGTGCGCGGACACCGCCTGACGGTTCGCGTAGTTGTGAGCACCCATGCCGATCAGGTCGGCGTGCATGTACTCGATGTTGACCCCGAGATAGAACGCCACCCGCTTGCCGTCGGGCCAGGGGATCGGCTCCCGCTCATTGATGGGTGAGTAGCTGTAGACGCGCTCGGCCATCGTTCGACCTTTCAACAGGACTGGCTCATACGGACCGCAGGTAGTCGAGGGTCTCCGCCGAGCTCACCACGTCGGCGTACTTCATGTGCAGATCGAACAATGTGACGTCATGGGAGATCCGGCTGCGATCCGCGACACAGTCGAACGGGACCACCACGTGGAAGTTGTACTGGAAGGCGTCGAGCGCCGTTGCCCGCACGCAGCCGCTGGTGGAGATTCCCGTGACCACGACAGTGTCCGCACCCGTCTGGATCAGGTACGAGGCCAATGCGGTTCCGAAGAAACCGCTCGGCTTCACGCCCTTGTGCACGACCACGGACGGCCCCAGTTCGAGCAGTTGCGGGACGATGGCCCCACCCGTGGACTCGATGTGCCCCGAATCAGGAGCCCGTCGGGCGGGAGTCTTCCAGCGACCCCACTCGACCGGACTCATCGGGTGGTCGGGGTCACTCCACATGGCGGTGAAGAAGACCGGGAGCCGACGGGCATGGGCCTCCAGGAGGAGCTTCCGGTTCGCCTCGATGGCGTGGGTGCCACGCCCGGCGCCGTCACCGTCGGCACCGGCGACGAACCGTTCGGTCATGTCTACGACCACGATCGCCGGACGTGTTCCCGCACTCAGCCCCCGGTCCACGTGCTCGGCGCCGCCGGGAAAGGCCGCCACGTCCGACTCGGACACGACACCGGACCAGGGTTTCGGATCCACGCGATCATCCTTCCATCGGTGAACTCACGGTGCCTGCCATGCCCAACAGCCAGTAGCCGCCCACCAGCAGCGGATACCTGGAAGTACTCACTCGCCCACTCGCTGGCTCAGGCGGACCGGGACCGGTCCGGGACCGCCCTGGGCCGGGAGGCGGTGACCGAGCTGGTGGAGTTTCTCGCGTCGGCTGCTGCGGACCTCAGCCAGCCGGCGTGCGTACTCGGGCGAGAGATCGGCCTCGGACCACTCGACATCCGGATCGAGAGTCACATCAACGCGTGCGACGCCGTCGAGGCCGAGCAACTGCTCGTACGCGGTCGCTTGGAAGGGCAACCCCATCAGACAGCCGGGCTCGGTGATCGCGAGCGCGACGCGGACACGGACACCGTCCGGTCCGGGCTCGATGTCGACGGCGCGGACCAGACCCATGTCGTCGAGCCCGGCCGGCGCGCCCGCCGCCGCGCTGCACGGGTCGATCACATTGTTGAGCAGCTCACGCACTTGGCGTTCGGTCACCTCGGCGGCCATCAGCTCACCGGAACGGTGCCATCGGTCTGACCGGGCACCACGGGGATCGACGCGTAGCCCTTGACCGCTGCGGCCCGGTAGGCACTGAGGTCGAAGGCACGGTTGCCTTCCCACATCGGCGCGAGCTCCTGACGGGCGGAGAACTCGTCACCGGCCATGCCTCGCTTCATCTCCTCGATGTCGAGGCCGATGATGTCGGCGGCGTTCAACCCGAGGATCTTGCGCTTGATCTCCTTGGTGAGCGGCGGGTAGCCGTACCCCTCGACCAGGTCCTCGGGCATCTCCAGGTTCCAGAAGGCGTCCAGCATGGGCTGTGGGTGCCCCGCCATACAGCCGCTTGCCCACATGATCCGGTCCTCGCCGCCACTGGCCAGCAGCGACCCGATGATCTCCGCGAACCGCCGTGGTGCCTTCGGCAGGAACAGGGTGGTGCCCTCAAGGTTGATGACGATGTTCGGGAAACAGCTGACCTGCAGGGCGGTCTCCTCCAGGAAGGCGAATCCGCCGTGCACGATCTCGAACACGAGGTCCGGGAAGGCGAGGGCCGCGCCGTCCATGTCGTCCACCCGCAGAGGCTTGATCGGTGTCGGCCCCACCGGGATGGCCTTGTGGATGGCAATGATCTTGACACCTCTCTCCCGGGCCCGCTCGTAGACGGGGAAACACACTTCGGGATCGGCCATGTCGATCGGGACGACCCGGCCGTCGACAAGGTCGACGGGATACATCTTGATGCCCTTGACCCCGTACTCGTCCACGAGCATGTCGACCCGGTCGAGCGCGTCCGGGCGATACGGACTGACGCCCCCGTAGAGCTCGACCCGACTGGGCCACCGTTCCCGCATCTGCGCACCGCACCAGATCGGCGATGTACCGTCCTCGTAGAACATGCGATCGAGCGGAACCTCGTGGTAGATCGTCGCGTCGGTGTAGCTCTCCGCGAACAGCGCGTGCGCGATCAACTCCGGGTCCGCGCCGCGCATCCAGCGCTGGAAGTCCAGCACGGATCCCTCCGGCAAGGTGTTCCGGAAGACCGCGTAGCCTGCGGCGACCCAGCTCTCCGGGTTCCACGCGGGTCCCATCCCGGAAGGAACCGCGACTTCTGGTGCCAGATGGTAGCCGTGACTCACGGCGTCGATTACGAAGACATCGTCGAGCATGCCTCGTCTCCTCTTCGGTGTTTACGGGCAGTGGGGCCGGACGATCGGTTCCGGCCCCACTGCCCGTAGCGGTGTCGCGGGAATGGGCGTGATGACTGTGCCGGGCAGCCGTCTGCCAGGGTGAACAGACGGGTCGAGGCAACGCAGTTGGGGATCGCGAGCCGGGCTGTCCCGGTCGCTCGGGCATCAGGCAGGCGCGCCGAACCAGTTGGTGAGTGCCTGCGCCAGGTCTTCGCCGGGGGCGGTCCAGCACACGTGGCCATCCGGCCGGAGCAGTACCGCTGTCACGTCCTCGCCCGGCACGGGCAGCTTCGACACCTCGACGATATCGACACGATCGGCCCACGGGCTCGCGATCGCCGGAAACGCCGAGTCCGTGCTGAGGAGAACGCCATGGCCGGCGTGCAGGAACTCGCTCACCCAGCGCCGCCGGTCGCCGTCCCCCGCGATGCTCAGCTCGATGTCCGGCATCCGCAGACCGAGCAGCTCGTGGAAGGCACCGTCCTGGTCGCTCATCGGATAGCGGATGTCCAGGCCGGAGAGCTCCCCGGCGATACGCCGGTTCACCTCGGGAAGGGTGAAGAGATCCGACAACAGCTGAACCACCGAGTCCGTGCCCGGGTTCGTTCCCGCCATGGTCAGGTGTCCCTGAACCTGGGTGCTGGCCAGAATCTTGGCTGTCACCGGGTGACGCTCCGAGTGATAGGTGTCCAGGATCCCGGCAGGAAGATGCCCGTTGACATGAGCGGCGAGCTTCCACCCGAGATTCATGGCGTCCTGGATACCCAGCCCCATGCCCTGGCTGCTCGCCGGGAGGTGGATGTGCGCGGCGTCGCCTGCCAGCAGCACGCGTCCGGTCCGGTAGTTCTCGACCTGGCGGCACGCGTCGGTGAACCGGGAGGCCCAGAGCACCTCGGCGACCTCGATGTCATCGCCGAAGCGCTCCGCGAGTGCCTCCTCCATCTCCTCCTTGGTCACCGGCGCGGCCGGGTCCGCAGGGCGCCTCGTCAGGTCCGGGTCGACGTACCCTGCCCGGAAATGCTGAGGCTTTCCCGTCGGAATGAGGATGACGAAACGAGTGGTCTGCTTTCCCCGGCCGAAGATCTCGACCGCGGAGTGGTCGCGCGAGTTCATGACCGCGGGCACCCGGCTGAGGATCACATCGCCGGCCACCCCGTGGGAGGAGGCATCGGTGCCGGGGAACCGGACTCCGGACAGCTTGCGGACGACGCTGCCGGCCCCGTCGCAGCCGACCAGGTAGTCCGCGCGCAACGAGTAGTCACCATCCGGCCCGTGAACCTCGGCCGTCACCCCGTCGGCGTCCTGCGTCAAGCCGACGAGCGCGTGCTGGTAACGCACCTGAACCCCCAGGACAGCCAGGTGTTCCTCAAGGTGCTCCTCGACCCTCGGCTGCGGTACCCGCACAAGGGCCGGGTACCGGGTCGAGGCGATGTGGTAGTCCAACGCCACCGGAACGCCCGCGAAGTAGCCCTCGGAGAGGTGCGCGATCACGTTCTGCTGCAATCCCCCCAACAGCCCGCGCAGGTCGAGGATCTCAGCAGTGCGCGGCTGCATGTGCATCGCCCGAGTCTGACCCGTCCGTCCCGGGTTCCTCTCCAGGACGACGACACCGACCCCGGCACGCGCCAGCTCAGCGGCCAGCATCAGACCGCTGGGCCCGCTGCCGACTACTACTACCTGAGACGTTTCCATGAAATGCGTTCTCCCTCTGCTGCCCCGAAATGCTGTGGACCCAGTAATTGCAGCGGCTCAAGGTGGACTGGGCCAATAGCCTGCAACAGCACACCGACCAGAGCGAGACGCGGTCTCGTGAGATGAGACCTGCAGAACAAAAGCGCAGGTGGTAACAGTAGAGTCCGTACGTGAACTGTTGACGGACCGTCTGTGAACTGGTTAGCGTCGTCGAATAACAAGGCGGTGTCACCGGTCATTAGCGGCCGCTGAGAACCAAGTAGTGCTCAGGCCGGGGAAGACCCGACCGCATTGTTCCCATCCCCAAAACGCTGCGGCACAGGCTTGTCCATTGCCGGCCGCTACCACCCGCGCTTGGGCCTGACGGGGTTACTCCCGTGCGCCACGAACACATGGGCCCAGGCCGGTCATTCGTCGATCGTCAACCGCAATCCCCGAGGGAGATGGCCAGATGAGCGACAACCCTGAGGGCTGCTCGCCGCCCCCGGTCCGCCCGACCGCTGTCCCGTTGTGCGCTTGCCCAGGCTCGCCGGGCAGCGGGGACAGACGGGCACGCGAGGGGACCGGCCAGAGCAAGTACTCATGGCATGGGGTTGGGTCCAACCGGAGCCGGGGCTGACATGCGGGCGCCCATCGGCGTCACCGCGCCCGCCCGGTTCCGCGGGGCTCTCCTTACGCCCGCCGACCCCGGTTACGACATCGCACGCACGGTCCACAACGAGCGCGCGGCTGCCGCGCCGGCGCTCATCGCCCGATGCGCGGGCGTCGCCGACGTGCGAGCTGCCCTGCAACTGGCCCGCCGGGAGGGTCTGGAGATCGCCGTACGCGGCGGCGGTCACAGCGTCGGTGGCTATTCGAGCGTCGGCGGCGGCCTGGTCATCGACGTGTCCGGCCTCGACTGGGTACGCGTCGACCCGGCGACCTGTACCGCCTGGGTAGGGGGCGGCACGCGCGCGATCGACCTGCTGATCGAGGCAGGCGAGTTCGGGCTCGTCGCGGTGACGGGCACCATCGGCACGATCGGCGTCGGCGGCCTGTTACTCGGGCTCGGCGAAGGGTATTTGACGGGGCGGCACGGCTTCGGCATCGACAACGTGCTCGAACTCGAAGTCGTCACGGCGGACGAGCGCGTGCTCCGCGTCAGCGCGGACGACAACCCCGACCTGTTCTGGGCGATGCGCGGAGCAGGCGCGAACTTCGGCGTCGTCACCGCGATGCGCCTACGCCTGCACCCAGCCCCCGAGCGACCGATGGGCGGCCGGCTGGCCTTCGCCGGCGACGACCTCGCACCTGTGACAGCGCATCTCTGGCAGGCCATGCGACACGCGTCACCGTCGTTCGCCCCCCTCGCCACCTACATGACTGGTGAGACGGGAGAGCCCGTGGTCCTGGTCATACCTGCCCACGTGGGCTCCGCGGACGCCGCCGAGCAGGAGGCCGCAGCGCTACGGCACTGCGGTACGCCGATCATCGACGACGCGCGCTTCGAGTCCTACCTCGACCTGATCGGTGAGGTGAGCAACGGCGCACCCCAGGCGGAACCGGGCGCGGCTCCCCGCACCGCCTGGGAGATCCTCCGGTTCCCGTTCGACGAGAACAGCGAGCTGCAACAGCAGGCGTTTCTCGACCAGGTCCGCGCCTTGCGCGGCAAGGGCCAGTGGCTCTCGCTCGTCCTGTGGCGAACCGCCGCTCCACCGGCACCGGTGCCGAGTGCCGCTCCCCGGCATCCGGGGATCACCGTGTTCATCGCGAGCTACTGGCGCGATCCGTCCGAGGACGAGGCGCGAGTCCAAGAAGTCCGGGGCATCGCCCAAGCGCTGTTCGGCACCGGTCTGGTCGCGCAGGCCGCCAACGGGGTCAACCACCTGGCAGACCCCGACGAGACTCGGCTGAGCGCTGTCTACGGTGCCGAGAGCTACAAACGCCTGACCCAGGTGAAGGCGGCCCACGACCCCGGGAATCGCTTTCGCCACAACGCCAACATCCCACCGGCGATGTCACCGGGAGTCGCCCGTGGCACCGCTGGAGACAGAGGGCCCACGTCATGAACTGGCCCTCGGAGGCTATGACATGAGGAGAAAACATATGCGGGTCGTGATCGTCGGCGGTGGTATCGGCGGTTTGGCGCTGGCCCACGGCCTGCTCCGACAGGACATAGAAGTCGAGGTCCACGAGCGCGACGCGTTCGCCGGTGCCCGGTGGGAGGGGTACCGGCTGGACATCGAGGAGATGGGGATGCGGGCGTTGAGCTACTGTCTGCCCTCGCGGTCCTGGGACCAGTTTCTGAAGATCTCGCACACCGATGACGGCATGACCTGGACCACCGAGCAGCTCAACCCACTGTTGCACGTCGGCAGCCAGGTGATGTTCGCGCCCATGGGCCACCTCGGGGCCGACCGCCCCTCTGTGCGGCGTCTGTTGCAGTTCGGGCTCGACCACGTGCTCTCGTTCGGACGGGAGTTCGTGCATTACGAGACGGAGCCGGACGGCCAGGTCACGGCGGTCTTCGCCGATGGCCACCGAGCAACGGGTGACGTCCTGGTCGGTGCCGACGGCGCCGGCTCGCGGGTCGGAGCGCAGTATCTCCCCGGCGGTGAACCGGAGTCGACCGGTGTGGTGACCACAGTGTTCAAGGTCGTGCTCGACGAGGACTCCCGTCAGTGGATCCCGCCGCTGCTGACCCGGGGCATGTGCATCGTCACCAGCGACACCCCGGCTTTCGGGTTCACGGCAGCGTTCGATCCCCCGGCGCTCGACCCTGACCTGGATATCACGCCGTACGTACTCATCGCCCCCGCATGGCCGGTCACCGGACCCCGAGACGACCCGGCAGGGCTTTCCGGGAAGGACCTCATCAAGATGGTCGGAGGTGTCATCGAGACCTGGCATCCGGCCCTGCGCCGTATGGTGTCCGACTCCGAACCCGACTCCAACTCCGCCGTGTTGCTGCGTGCTTCCCCCGCGCGACCGCCGTGGAATCCCTCGCCCGTGGTCCTGCTGGGCGACGCGCTGCACACCATGCCGCCGACCGCCGGCCGCGGTGCCAACACCGCGCTGCGCGACGCTCATCTCCTCGCCCGCAGGCTGGGCGACGCCGCGAACGGCCGACGGAACCTGCTCAGCGCGGTGGGCGAGTACGAAGCGGAGGTGCGCGACTACGGCGCCGGCATCGTCGAGGGTTCGGTACGGCGTATGGCCGGCTTCACCTCCTCCGGTCGGATACGCGTGGGCTTGAATCGTGCCTTCCTGCGGACCTGTGCCGCCCTTCCGCCGCTGCGCGACAAGCTCTTCGCCGGTCCCAGCGGCCACGGAGCGGTCCGGGAGTGGGAACGCCTGGCCGACCTCGAACCTCTGAGTGGGAAAGGAACTTCATGACACAGGCAGGACCGGAATCCGCGGTGACGAGGACGACTGTCGCCATCATCGGCGCCGGGCCGTCGGGGCTCACGATCGCCAACCTCCTGAAGCAGGCAGGCATCGACTGCGTGGTGCTCGAGTGCCGCAGTCGCAGCTACGTCGAGAAGCGGCAGCGCTCCGGAACGGTCGATCCGCGCTCTGTGCAGATGTTCGAGCGTTGGAAACTCGCCGAGAAGGTACTTGAGGGGCCTTCGTACCCCGGCATCATCGAGGTCCGGATGGACGGCCAGACCCATCAGCTCAAGGAGTCGCTCGACGATCCGATCGGCGCGACCTCGCTCATCTGTCCGCAGCAGGTCCTCGTCACCAACCTCATCGCCGCTTTCCTCAGTGACAGCGGCGACTTGAGGTTCGAGGTGCAGAACGTCGTCCTGCACGACCTGGACAGTGACCAGCCCTCGGTCACCTACCGAGACGCGGCCGGCGAAGAGCACAGGATCGTCTGCGACCTCATCGCGGGTTGCGACGCCGAACACGGGGTGAGCCGGGCATCCGTACCCGAAGGCGTGCTGACCAGGCATCACTGCGACTACGGCATCTCCTGGCTGGCGGTGCTCGCCGACGTACCCCTGTGGGGCAGCCCACGATTGGGCATCAGCGGCGCCGGATTCGTGGCGCAGTACCCGCGAGGCTCGGCCGCCAGCCGGTTCTACCTGGAGTGCGATCCGTCGGACACCACCAGCGACTGGTCGGACGAACGCATCTGGGATCAGATTCAGACCCGGCTGGAGGACCCGGACACCACCGGAACGGTGTTGTCCAAGGAGGTCCTCGCACTCGAGAGCACGGTGTACGAGCCGATGAGTCACGGCCGCCTCCACCTCGTGGGGGACGCCGCGCACCTGATGTCTCCGATCACCGGCAAGGGCATGAATCTCGCCCTCGCCGACGCCGATGTGTTCGCCCAGGCGGTGCGCACCTACGTCGAGAACGGCGACACCTCGGGCCTGGAGGGCTACTCCGACACCTGCCTGCGACTGGTCTGGCGCCACCAGGAGTTCTCGACCTGGTTCACCGAGATGCTGCACGACTCGGGGAGTGCCACACGGGCCGGGACGTTCCGTCGCGGGGTCGCCCGGGCGAGGCTGGACCGGGTGACCACCTCGCCGGCCGCCGCACGCGTCTATGGCGACGCCATGTGGGGCGCCCCGTAACCTGCGCGCCTGACTGCGAGGGCCAGCCCGTCGGTCCTCGCAGTCAGAGACGGGACGGCATCCGGGAGTCGCTCACCAGTTGCCGCGGACCAGCCGCCCCTGGGCACTCTCCAGGTACCGCTGCTTCGACTCGTGCATGGCCCGCCCAAAGGCGAATCCGACCGCGCGCAGCGCCGGACCGATATTCGGCGCGACGAGCCGCTCGGTCGCCATGGTCAGCGACAGCGCCGCACGCGCCGTCCCTTCCACGAAGATCGGAACGGCGATACAGCTCACACCCGACGCCGTCTCCTCGCTGTCGAAGGCCAGCCCGGTCCGACGTATCTCCGCCAGTTGCTGGTTCAGCTCGGCCGGGTGAGTCAGCGAGCGGTCGGTGAGCTTGCGCAGTGGCCGGGACAACGCCTTCTCCACCGTCTCCCGATCAGCGTGGGCCAGGAGTGCCTTTCCCCCGGCGGTGCAGGACATCGGCAGCCTCCCCCCGACACGGGACGGCACTTCGGCGCTGTTGTGCCCGCAGAGCTTCTCCGCGTAGACCACGTCCGTCCCGTCGGGAACGGCAAGGTGAACCGTCTCACGGCTGATCTCGTAGAGATCGCCCATGAACGGAAGGGCCACCGCCCGGAGGTTGCTCTTGGTGTGGACCAGCTCGCCGAGCTCGAACAGTCCGATTCCCAGCCGGTAACCGACCCGCCGCCGTTCCAACAGCCCGAGCTCGACGAGTTCGTCGGCAAGGCGGTGCACGGTGGCCTTCGCCAAGCCGGTGCGCTCGACGAGCGCCGCAAGGGTGAGTGTCTGACCGTACGGCCGAAAAGCCTGCAGCACGCCGATGCCGCGTTCCAGCATGCTTCCGCGTCCCTCTGACATGGTTGCCGAGTATCACCCCGAATTCCCCTGGCGTCCAGATCTCTCCTGCGTTCAGTACAGCCGTCTTGAGCTGGTTCAAGGTCGGTAGTCGTGGGACCCGCCTCCCCGCGGCGGCCGGTCCGCCGGATCGTCATGACCGGAGCGTCGACAACACGGAGAACGCCTTCTCCCAGCGGGGAAGCCATCTGCGGAAAGCAGCGACGCCGCACGTCAGGCCCACTCGTGATCGGCCCCAGAGCCTGCGCAGAGCCGGACATCGCCATCCCGCGGAATTCCTGTCCTGGAGCGGCATCGCGCCGAGTCCCGAAGCCGAACTGGTCCCGTGACACGAGACCACCCCTCGGACAACAGCCCGCCGGATCGCAAGCTGGGAAGCACAGGCCGACCAGTCAGCCGGATTAGTGGGAGACATGACCGATCACATCCAGCACCTCGCGAGGTTCGACACCCCCACGGTCTCCGATGCGCTCGACGCGCTCGGCCTCCCCGGAGCGGTCACGGGCATCACGCCGATGTGGGACTGTCAGCGGATCGTCGGCCGGGTCCAAACCCTGCAACTCGGCCCCGCCCCAGAAGGGCCGGTGGCTTCCAAACGACACCTCGGTGCCAGCTCGCTGGCGAACTCCCGCCCTCGTGACGTGATCGTCGTCGACAACCGGGCCGGTCAGGGCGTCTCCGCCGGGTGGGGCGGTCTGCTCGCACTCGCCGCAACCCTGAAGCAGGTCGCGGGAGTTGTGGTCTATGGGGCCTGCCGGGACATCGACGACGTGGCAGCAGTCGGCCTGCCGCTCTTCGCGCATGGCGCTACCCCCGTGACGGCACGCTCACGCACCGTCGAAGTGTCGACGAACACGCCCCTTGTATTCGGCGAACTGACGGTCTCGGCCGGTGACCTCGTCATCGCCGACCGCTCGGGGGTCGTGTTCGTGCCCCAGGCACGGGCCGCGGACGTGATCACCACCGCGCGGGCGATTTTCGCGAAGGAGGAGGAGATGGCAACACAGTTGCGCCGCGGCGCAGACGTCACGGACGTCCTCACGGGCGCTTACGAAACGATGCTCACCGCAGCCGGGAAGTCCGGCCGCGGTGCCGGCCGGAGCAGGACCGCCCGGTCATGACAGTCGACGAGAGCCTCATCAGAACCCTGCGATCGCTCTCCACGCCGACGATCTCCGACGCCGCCGACCGCCTGGCCATCGTGGTCCAAGCCAGCGCGATACTGCGGATCACCGGTACCGGGACCGTGGCCGGCCCGGCCTTCACCGTCCAGTACGTGCCCGTCGGCACCGAGGGCGGCACTGTCGGCGACTACCTCGACGAGGTCGATACCGGCGCGTTCGTCGTGCTCTCCAATCATGGCCGACTGGACGCCACGGTCTGGGGTGGGCTTCTCTCCGAACTCGCGGCCCGGCGAGAAATCGCCGGCACTGCTGTCGACGGCATCTGCCGGGACACTCCACGGGCGGCGGCGCTGGACTACCCGCTCTTCGCACGGGCCCGCTGGATGCGCACCGGCAAGGACCGGGTCCGCGCGCAGGCCACACAGGTTCCAGTGGTCCTTGGCGACCTGCTGGTCAGGCCCGGGGACATCGTCGTCGGGGACGACGACGGCGTGGTGGTCCTCCCCAAGGAACGCGTACCGGAGATCACCGAGGCAGCGATCGCCATCGAGGACGCCGAGCGCGCGATCCGCGAGGACACCATCAGCGGCGGCATGCGCCTCGACGAAGCCCGCGCGAAGCACGGCTATCACTCCCTGCAGACCAAGCGCTGAGCAGCGCCACCACCACCCAGTCGCCGAATTCGGCCCGACCACACGCCGGGGACCCCCGACCGTTCGCCGCCGACCCCCGATCCCGAGGAGCCCGCGCCGCATGTACCGAGGTGCCACCGTCATCGACACGCACGGACACATGTCCACCCCACCCGAGTTCCGTGCCTACGCCTACAACATCCTGGCCCTGCGCACCGCGTCCGGATTCGGGGCGCTCTCCATCCCGGACGCACGGCTGGAGCAGGCGATGGAGTCGCACCTGCGCGCGCTCGACGAGCGCGACATCGACGTCCAACTCCTCTCCCCGCGACCGGTGGCGATGATGCACTGGGAACGCCCCTACCTGGTCGAGGCGTGGACCCGGACGACGAACGACGTCATCGCTCAGCAGTGCCGGATCGCACGTGGACGCTTCGTCGGTGTGGCCCAGCTTCCGCAGAACACCGAACACGACTCGGCGTACCTCCTGAGCGAACTCACCCGGTGTGTCGACGAACTCGGTTTCGTGGCCGCGCTCGTCAACCCCGACCCCGGCGGCGACCGCCGCACACCGGGAATGAACGACCCGTACTGGTTCCCCCTCTACGAATTCGCCGAGGACCGGCAGATCACGCTGATCGTGCATCCGTCGAGCAGCAGGGACCCACGCCTCGACCCCATCCCGCACAGCTACCAGTACAACAGCCTCACCGAAGAGACACTCGCCATGCTGCTGTTCCGTCACAGCGACGTGTTCGACCGGTTCCCGAGCCTTCGGGTCGTGGTGTGCCACTGCGGAGGTGCCTTGCGGCGCATGCTGGAGCACGGCCCGTCGAGCGGGCAGCGGATGGGCGGATCAGCTCAGATGCCCGTCACCGAGACCGGCCACGGCGCTGCCAGAGACCTCTCCCGCAATCTGTTCGTCGACACGTGCGCGTACGACCCGGTCTTCCTCCGGGCCGCGATCCGGCAGTACGGAGTCGAGCGGATGGTGTTCGGGACCGAGGTCCCGGGATCGGGAAGCGCCGTGCTCAACGTCGGTACGAACCGCCCGAGCGACGATCTCGTCGCCGTCCTGCGGAGTTACGACTTCCTCAGCGACAACGACCGCGTCCGCATCCTGCACGACAACCCGCTGACGGTGTTCCCACTCCTCGCGGCATCAGCCCCGTTCGCCACGGACCAGGCCACGGCCTGACAGCGGCGCCGCCACGCAGCCGGCGTTCGTCCGCACCGACCCACGAACGACCGATCGACGAGTGAGGACACTCATGGGCATCAACAACCACCGGAGCAACGGGTTCGCGCACACACCGGCCATTCCTTACAACCCAGCCGTCAATAGCTACAGCACCCGCGGAGGAATCCCGGGAGTCATGCTGCCCTACCAGGTCACGGGCTGGCAGAACGAGAGCCTCTCCTGGAAAGAGGACTGCTACCTGCACACGATGCTCTCCGGCACCGGCAAGAACGTCCATCTGCGCGGTCCAGGAGCCGAAAGCCTGCTGAGCCACGCCTTCGTCAACAACTTCAGCCTCGCGAAGTTCCCGGTCGGCACGGCCAAGCACGTCGTCACGTGCGCGTCCAACGGGAACATCTCCGCCGACGGGATGTGCCTCAGGCTCGCCGAGGACGTCTTCGAGATGAACGTCCGCGAGCCGTTCGTCTCGATGTACGCGGCCTCGGGGAAATTCGACGTGGAACCGTTCGAACCGCGGGCGACACAGGGCCTGATCTTCCAGCTCGGTGGGCCACGGGCGCTGGAAGTGCTGGAGAACGTCGTTCGCGAGGACCTGCACGATCTGCGGTTCATGCGGTTCCGAGCCGCCCGAATCCTGGGTCACGAAGTCCGCGTGGTCCGCATGGGAATGGCAGGCACCCTGGCGTACGAAGTCCACGCGGACGGCATCGACCACCTCACGGAACTCTACGAGGAGGTCCTGCGGGTCGGTCAGGCCTTCGGACTCCGAGTCCTGGGTCGGCTCGCCTACATGAGCAACCACACCGAGAACGGCTACCCGCAACAAGGCCTGCACTTCATGAGCGACTGGAGCGATCCGGCTGTGCAGGACTTCCTCGGCACCCGCGCAGTCGGCATCGACGGCGGCGATGTACGCACCGTGCCCTTGCGAGGCAGCCTCCAGGACCAGGGCCGTGAGGCCTACCGGCTGAACCTGTTCGAGGCGGGCTGGGGTCGTTCTGTCTTCTGGGGCCACGACTTCGTCGGCAGAGACGCCCTGTTGGCCATCAAGGACGACCCCAGGACCCGTCGGGTCGTGACACTCGAATGGAACCACCAGGACGTCCTGAAGGTGTACGGAACCTACTTCGACGACACCCCGGGCGTCGCCCGGGAGATGCAGTTCCCACAGAACCTCCTGGACGGTCCGTCCGGGAACCTCCAGGACAAAGTCGTGGACAGCCTGGGCCGGATGATCGGGAAGTCTGCCGGGCGCCTCTACACGCTGCACTACAAGAAGATGATCTCGTTGGCGTTCCTGGATCCGGACTTCACCGACCTCGGGCAAGAAGTCGTCGTGCTCTGGGGAGAACCCGGCACACGTCAGATACCCATCCGTGCCCGGGTGGCTCGGTTCCCCTATCTCGACCTCCCGTCGAACGCGTCCTACGACCTGGATCGCATCCCCCGCTACCAGGAACGCCCCCGCCAACGAACCCGCAGCCGGCGGGAGGCTCCGAACCAACTCCCAGGAGGCCGGAAACCGTGAACTCTCCTGCCCGGCGCAGATCCATCGAGGTGCCCGGAACTCCGCACAAGGCGCCGATCCCGACCGGCTGCCGCATCGGCGACGTCGTGTTCTCGTCCGCGATCAACGGTTCCGATCCGGCGACCGGTGAAATCCCGGACGACGGCGAGGCCCAAGTCCGTTTCGCCTTCGTGAACCTGGAACGGTTCCTGGTCGAGGCAGGAGTCACGGCCGAGGACGTGATCCGGATGACCGTACATCTGAGCGACCGGAGCCTTCGCGCCGCACTCGACACGGAATGGCTCAGGTTGTTCCCGGACGCCGACAGCAGACCGGCACGGCATGCGATGAACCTGCAGCTCAACCGGAACATGCTGATCCAGCTGGAGATCGTCGCAGTTGGCGGCCACTGACCCACGACGGAAAAGGCTGATCACTGATGGCCACTCTCAAGGGTGTTCTGTTCACCTCCCACAGCGGCTACACCACGCTCCCACCGGAGCTTTGGGCCGCCCGACGCAGCAGCCGGTCCTACCAGGAAGGGGTCCCTGTCGAGTCGCAGGAGGAGATGGACGCGAAATGGGAACGAACGCAGGACGCGATCCGCGCGCTGCGGCAGAAGCTGGAGGAGTGGAGTCCCGACGTCCTCGTGGTCATCGGCGACGACCAGGAGGAGTGCTTCGACTTCAGCAACCACCCCTCGCTGGCGGTATACGTCGGAGAGGAGTTCTCGGGGTTCCCGCCGGGAGTGCGCCGCTCCACTGCTCCTGTGTCCGACTCCGGAGTTCCGCCGGAATTCGTCAGTGTGCCGGGAGCGCCCCGGCTCGCCCGAGCGCTGGTGAACGGGTTGCTGCAGCGGGATTTCGACCCGGCGTTCATGATGAGCCTGCCGAAGCCCGAACTCGGAATGTCGCACGCGGTGATGAAGGTCGTCGGCTTCTTCACCGACTACGACATTCCTACGGTCCCGATACTGATCAACGCGTTCTACGCACCGCAGCTCAGCGGACGCCGAGTACGTCGACTCGGCCAGGCCCTGCGATCGATATTCGAGGAATATCCGCAGGACACGACGGTCGCGGTGGTCGCTTCGGGTGGACTCTGGCACACACCCGGTCGGCCGGGATCGTGGCTCAACGAGGACTTCGACCGCGCCGGCCTGAAGCACCTCAGGTCCGGGGACATGGCGGGCTGGGCAGCCATGTTCGACGCCTATCTACCCGGCGACGACCCGAGCCAGGACGTGAGCACGCCGGGTCCGGGGACCAGCGGTCTCGAGAGTCTTGGCGGCCCCCAGTACGGGACACGGGAGTCGCTGTGCTGGATCGCCGGAGGGTCGGTCGTCGAGGGGCGGCCCGCCACCATCGTCGACTACGTCCCGATCTACGCATCCCCCATCGGCCATGGCTTCGCGTTCTGCGAGGCCCGATGAACGGGGAGGCGCAACTGCGAGCCGCTGACGAGTCCGTCGTGAACTCCATGAGTCCCACAGCCCTGCCGGGGTCGGCATCAGTACACGAGGCCTCCGGCCGCCGCGGTGCACTGCCCAGCCGGATCAAGCCCGTCGCGCCGGGCATGCGTCTGCACGGCCCGGCCTATCCGCTGCGCTGCCCGGCCGGCGACAATCTCTGGCTGCACCGAGCTGTGGCAGAGGCCCCTGAGGGGGCGGTCCTCGTCGCCGCGGTGGTCGGCGACGGGGAGTACGGCTACTGGGGCGAGGTGCTCAGCCACGCCGCGTCCGCCCGCGGTCTCGCCGGACTGGTCATCGACGGCGGAGTCCGCGATGTGGAGGCCCTGGCAGCGGTGGGCTTCCCGGTTTTCAGCCGCGGGATCTGTATCCAGGGCACTCGCAAGGAGCCCAGCGGCGATGGGGCACTCGCCGCACCCGTCTGGATCGGCCGCACGGTGGTGAGCGTCGGCGACCTCGTCATCGGGGACGCCGACGGAGTCGTCGTCGTCTCGGCCGCGACCGCCTCGGATGTCCTGGCGGAGGCGCGTCTGAGGGAGAAGGAGGAGGCCACGATCATCGCCCGCCTCGCGGCGGGCGAGACCACCCTCGACATCTACGGGCTGCCCCCCGGCTGACGCTGACCTCACCGTGTCGTTGGTGCCTGACCGGCGCTCTTTCGTCTTCAGAGGAAGGATCCCGCGTGAACCATTCGATATCCGACCGGCACGCAGTCCTCACGCTGTCCTGCGCGGACGCGCCGGGCATCGTGCACGCGGTGTCCGAGTTGCTCGTCCGGCACAGCACGACCATCGTGGAGAGCCAACAATTCGGCGACCCGATCAGTGGCCGCTTCTTCATGCGCACCGAGTTCGCACACGTCGTGGACGACAGCCCGCTGGACTACGCCCGGATCAACAGCGACATGGAGCAGATCGCCGGCCGGTTCGGCATGGTCTGGCGGATGGTGAACCCGTCCACCCGCCAGCGTGTGGTGCTCATGGTGAGCAAACTCGGGCACTGCCTGAACGATCTGTTGTTCCGCAACTCCGTCGGCGAGCTGCACCTCGACATAGTCGCGGTGGTTTCCAACCACTTGGACCTGCTGCCGCTGGCACACAGCCACGGTGTGCAGTTCATGCACATTCCGGTCACCCCGGAGACCAAGCCCGCCGCCGAGGAGGCGCTGCTGGCCCTCGTGCAGGAGCAGCAAGTCGACCTTGTGGTGCTGGCCCGGTACATGCAGATCCTCTCCGACGACTTCTGTAAACGCTTGGAGGGACGGGCCATCAACATCCACCACTCCATGCTGCCCAGTTTCAAGGGCGCTCGGCCGTACCACCAGGCCCACGCCCGTGGCGTGAAGTTCGTCGGTGCCACCGCCCACTACGTGACAGCCGACCTCGACGAGGGCCCCATCATCGAGCAACAGCTCGTGCGGGTCGACCATTCGCTGAGTCCGGCACAGCTCACCGCACGAGGCAGGGACGCGGAAACTCAGGCCCTCGCGAGAGCGGTGCGGTGGCACACGGAGAACCGAATCGCGCTGAACGACGGCCGGACCGTCGTCCTGAGGTGAGGCCACCGGGGGCGGCTGGCCGGCGCCGAACTCTCCGCGTGTCCGAACGTCCGATCGTCCAACAGGCCGCGCAGCGGGCCATCTGCGGTGCAGAGAAACGAAATTGAAGGTGCTCCGATGGCAGACGATCTCGCCGAGATGCGAGTGAAGGTGGCTACGGCGTGCCGGATCCTGGCCCGGCAGGGGCTGATCGACGGGATCCTGGGGCACGTCAGCGTCCGGGTCGGCAGGGACCGGCTCCTGGTGAGATGCCGCGGCTCGGACGAACGCGGTCTGCTGTTCACGACGCCGGACGAGATCCGGCTGCTGGACTTCGACGGCGAGGGCGACCTGGGGGAGTACACCGCCCCGAACGAGCTTCCGTTGCATGTGGAGACACTTCGGGCGCGACCCGAGGTGATGGCGGTCGTCCATGCCCATCCGCCGGCGGTGGTGGCGGCCGGGCTGGCCGGTGTGGAGCTGCGGCCGATCGTCGGGGCGTTCAACATCCCGGCGACGCGGCTCGCGGCGGAAGGGCTGCCGATGTACCCGAGGTCGGTGCTCATCCGGCGGCGTGATCTGGCCGAGGAGATGGTCGCGGTCATGGGCGGGCACGCGGTGTGCCTGTTGCGCGGGCACGGACTGACAGCGGTCGGGCAGACCGTCGAGCAGGCGGTGTTGCGGGCGATCAACGTGGACGAACTCGCCCGCCTGTCACTGGAGACGGTGCGGTGCGGCGGCACGCTGCAGGACATTCCGCCGGAAGATCTCGCGGAACTCCCGGACCTGGGGCCGGGCTTCAACGATCGCTTCCTCTGGCGGTTTCACGAGGAACGGCTGCGGCACGAGGGCCTGGGCCTGGAGACGCAGCCGACAACAACGAAGGGGTGAGCCCCAACTATGGTAGATATACAGGCGATTGCGGCCGAAGTGCGGCAGGGGATGATACCCGCGCACGTGTACAACGACGCCGAGATCTTCGAGCTCGAACGGGACCGCATCTTCGCCAGGTCCTGGGTCTTCCTGGCCCATGAATCGGAGATCCCGAGCCCGGGCGACTACGTGGTCCGCCGCATCGTGGACGACTCGTTCATCGTCTCGCGCGGCGAGGACGGCCAGGTGCGGGTCATGTTCAACATGTGCCTGCACCGCGGAATGCAGGTGTGCCGGGCGGAGATCGGGAACGCCTCACACTTCCGGTGCCCCTATCACGGCTGGTCGTACAAGAACGACGGCAGTCTGATCGGCCTGCCCTTCCACGCCGATGCCTATGGCGGTGAGAAGGGATTCCCCAAGAAGGGGAAGACGCTGCTGCCCGCCCCGTCGGTCGACAGCTATCGCGGCCTCGTCTTCGCCAGCCTCGACGAGAACGCGCCGCCGCTGCGCGACTACCTCGGCGACTTCGCGTACTACCTGGACTTCTACGCGAACCAGAGCCCGGCCGGCATCGAACTGCGCGGACCTCAACGGTGGCGGATCAAGGCCAACTGGAAGATCGGCGCCGAGAACTTCTGCGGGGACAGCTACCACACCCCGCAGACCCACACCAGCGTCGTCGAGGTCGGCCTGTTCGGGGAACCGAAGGCGAGCAAACGCAAAGAGGGCGCCCTGTACTTCGCCGGACGGGGTGGCGGCACGACGTACAAGCTGCCGCGCGACCTGTCCTTCGAGGAGGGGATGCGTTACGTCGGCTACCCCGACGAGATGATCGAGACCACGAGGACGACGTGGAGCAGTGAACACCGCGATCTGATCGGCAAGGACGGCTTCATGGTCTCCGCGGCCACCCTCTTCCCCAATCTCAGCTTCGTGCACAACTGGCCGCAGATCAACGGCGACGGCCTGGTCCGCCCGTTCATCTCGCTGCGGCAGTGGCAGCCGGTGAGCGAGTCCGAGACCGAGGTGCTGTCGTGGTTCGCCGTCGACGCGGGCGCACCGGAGTCGTACAAGGAGGAGTCCTACAAGGCGTATCTGATGTGCTTCGGCTCGTCGGGCATGTTCGAACAGGACGACGTGGAGAACTGGGTGTCGATCACGTCGACGGCCAAGGGAACGATGGGGCACCGCCTGCGGCTGAACAGCCGGATGGGGCTCACGCTCGACGGCGATCTGGTGTCGCAGGAGCCGGCGAGTTTCTCCGGACCGGGCACGGCGTACGTCGGCTACGGCGAACACAACCAGCGCCAGTGGCTGTCGATCTGGTCGGACTATCTGGAGCACGGCGGCCATGCCCTGCACGGTGAGCCGACCGGCACGGCCGCCAGGGGAGGCCACTGATGACCACCGCACATGAACTCGCGGTCCCCGTCCCGTATCAGGACCCACTGCATCAGGAAGCGGCCCAGTGGCTGACCGAGGAGGCATACCTCCTGGACAAGCAGCGCTACGACGAGTGGCTGACCCGGATGACCGAGGACATCCGGTACCTCATGCCCGTGCGGGTGACCACGGCCAAGGCCGCGGGATTCGACACCTTGCCCGGGATGAGCCATTTCGACGAGGACATGTACGCGCTACGCAAGAGGGTGCAGCGGTTCGCCACCGAACACGCCTGGACCGAGGACCCGCCGTCGCGGCTGCGCCACTTCGTCACCAACGTACGGACGCTTCGTACCGGCAACGACGACGAGGTTGGGGTCGAGTCGTACGTACTCGTTTTCCGCAGCCGTGGTGACGTGCGGGAATCGGCGTTTCTCTCGGCGGGGCGCACCGATCTGCTGCGGCGCGTCGACGGATCGCTGAAACTCGCCCGGCGGCACATCGAGGTCGACGAATCCGTCCTCCGCATGCAGAACCTGGGCATCTTTCTGTGAAGGGAGACCTCGCCATGCAGGGAAATCCGGCGACCGACGAGCCCATCGTCATCGGCAACGAGTTCTCCGAAGTGCACGTCACCAAGGTGCGCACCCGCAACGGAATGCGGCTGCGCATCAGGGATGCCAAGTCCGATCGCGAAATCCTGCTCTGCCCGCTCGCCTTGGAGAGCCTGACCTGGCAGAACCCCGACTTGTTCACGGAGTTGCTCTCGACTCCCTATGGACCGGAAGACGAGTGAGATGCCGCAACTCGACGGCAAGCGTGCGCTGATCGTCGGCGCAGGGTCGGGGATCGGGCGTGCCGTGGCGGAGCGTTATCTCGAAGAGGGCGCCCGGGTGGCGGCACTGGAGCTGAGCGAGGAGAAGTGCGCCCGACTTCGGGCCGAGCGGCCGGATGTGGTGACGATGCGGGGCGACGCCACGTCGTTGGCGCGCAGTCACCAGGTCGTCGCCCAGGCGGTCGACGCGTTCGGCGGACTGGACGTGCTGGTCAACTGTGTCGGCCTGTTCGACTACTACACCGGAATCCGGGACCTGGACGACACCGTGTTCGAGGCCGCCTTCGAGGAGGCGTTCCGGGTGAACGTCCTCAGCCAGCTGGCGTCGGTGAAGGCCGCCGTGCCGGCGCTGACCCGGTCCCGCGGCACGGTCATCCTGACCACCTCGACGTCGAGCTTCTACCCCGGCCGCGGCGGAATCCTGTACGTGGCGTCGAAGTTCGCGGTACGCGGTGCGGTGATCGCCCTCGCACACGAACTCGCCCCCGACATCACCGTCAACTCCGTCGCCCCGGGCGGGACGTTGGACACGGATCTGCGAGGACTCGCCGCGCTCGGGCTGGGTGAGCGAAGCCTTGGCGGGACACCGGGGCGTGCGGACGACCTGAAGTCCCGCAACCCGCTCGGCGTCGCGCTCACGCCGAATGATCACGCGGCAAGCTACGTATTCCTCGCGTCCGCTGGGGCACGGGGAATGACCGGACGGTTTCTGCACCCCGACGGCGGAATGGAAGTCAACCGCTGACGACCGCGTCAGCCCGGGAGGAACAATGATCAAGATCGCAGCGGACATCGGGAAGTGCGAGGGATACGCCAACTGTGTGGTGGCCGCCGCAGACGTCTACGACATCGACGACGACGGCCATGTCGTCGTCCTGCGGTCCACCGTGGACGACAGCGAGCGCAGCCGTGTCGCCGAGGCGGTGCGCAGCTGTCCCGCCGCGGCCATCTGGCTCGAGGAGGAATGATGGACCGCGTCGTGATCGTCGGCGGTTCGGTCGGCGGGGTGCGGACCGTCTCGGAGCTGCGAGACGCAGGATTCTCCGGCGACATCACACTCGTCGACCCGGAAGCCACCGCGCCGTACGACCGGCCACCGCTGTCGAAGCAGGTACTGCTGGGGGAGTGGAAGCCCGAGAAAGCCTTCTTCGGTAATCCGGCCGAGCTGTGGAACGCCCGGTGCGTCGAGGACCGGGCCTCGCGGTTCGACCCTGTAGCTCATGAGGTCACGCTGGAGTCCGGCACTCGCCTGCGCTACGACAAGCTGGTCATCGCCACGGGGGCCAGGCCGCGAACATTACTGGGCGCGGACGTCGAGGGCGTGCACGTCCTGCGCACGATGGCCGACTGTCTTGCCCTGCGACGCAGCCTCTCCCGCGGCGGCCCCCTCGTGGTGGTCGGCGGTGGGTTCATCGGCGCCGAGGTGGCCTCATCGGCGCGAGCACTCGGCGTCGCCGCGACCATCGTGGAAGCCCTGCCGACACCGATGCACCGGGTGCTCGGCGACGAGGTCGGGGAGCTCATGGCGGCACTGCACCGGCGTAATGGTGTGGACGTGCGCTGCGGAGTCGGAGTCGCCGAACTGGAGAGCGAGGGCCGGGTGGGTGCGGTCCGGCTCACCGACGGCAGCCTCATACCCGCGGACACGGTGGTGGTCGGTATCGGCGTCACACCGAACACGGAGTGGCTGGAAGAAAGCGGAATCGAACTCGACAACGGCGTGGTGTGCGACGAGTACTGCGCTGCGGCCGGCGTCGACGACGTGTACGCCCTCGGGGACGTGGCCCGGCGGTTCGACGTCCAGACGGGTCGGTACGTCCGGGTGGAACACTGGGCCAACGCCACCGAGCAGGCCAACACCGTGGCACACAATCTCGTGCACCCACGTGAACGTCGTACACACCGCGCGACGCCCTACTTCTGGTCCGACCAGCACGGGGCGAAGCTGCAGTTGGTCGGCCGTGCGGAGGCGGACGCCAAGGCCACGGTGATCGAGCGGCGTGGCCCCAAGGAGAGGCTCGCCGCGATCTACCACGATGGCGACAGACTCCTCGGGGCCTTCACCGTCAACTGGCCACGCGCGCTGGCCACTGCCCGTGGCTCGATCGACGACGGAGCCACTGCGGCGGAGCTGATCGACCAGTTGGCTGCGCAGACCTGAGCAATTTTGGGGAAGCCGGCGGACACGTTGGCGACGAAGTCAAAGCCGCCCTTCGCGAGGTAGCCGGTGTGCTGGTGGATGACGTTGGCGCCGAACTGCCGCCGCAACAGGCTGCGCAGCGCAGGACGGTGACCGGCCGCAGCCTCCTCTTGACGAGCCCGGGGAACCACCCCGCGATCAGCCCGGACCAGGCGGCCCCGCTCATCGGCGGACCGCCCCGGGTGACCCCTGACGCCTTCGCCAGGTACTTCCGAATCGTCTTACGGTCAGCCCGCCTGAACTGGGGAAAATCTTGGGCGTCGACACCACCTGGCATCTCGCTCCGGCCGCCGCAGGGCGAAAAGGCGATTCTCGGCAGATTCCCAGGGGCCCATCCGACACCCGGGAAGGGGCCAGGCAGCCACAAGAAGCGCAAGAAAGCTGGCTACAGCCACCTCTACACCACCGTCGACGACCACTCCTGTGTCTTGTCCCCGGCGAGATCCACACAGGCGAGAAGAAGGAAACCGTCACCGGGTTCTGGCCCCGCGCCCAGGCCTTCTTCGCTCAGGCCGGATTCACTGCTGAGCGGGTCCTGATTCGCTTGTCGCAGGGTGGGAGAGGTCTATGTCCTTGTTGCGCGGAAGCTCGAGGTAGGGGAACCGCTCGACCGTCGCGCGGATCGGCTTGATGCGTCCGCCGTGGTCGCCCCAGTGGACCACGACCTCGTTGCCGATCGTGGCCTGGTCGATGTCGATCGTGGTCTGCGAGATCATCTCCCGGTAGAAGTAGCTGTACACGGCGGCCGAGGAGATTCCCACGGGCGTGCCGTCCTTCGTGACGAGGTCCGCGTGACCGCCGGCGGGCGACTGCGGCGCGCAGGGAAACTCGATGTACTTGTACTCTTCGCCCTTCCGGAAGTGCGAGGCGAAGGTATCGAGGACGTCCTCGGCGTTCCAGCGCAGGATCACCGTCTTGCGCTTCCGCGCCGCCTTCTCGGCCTCCACCGCGGCCCGGCCGACGAAGTCGTGGTCGAACTTCGCCATCCATGACCAGTTCACTTCACTGGGGGTGCGAAAACGAGCCCGCATATTTGTCGGGTCGATGCTCCCCGACAACCGGTGCGTCAGGCTCAGCGCGAACGGACTCGCAAGGTATACCTCGTCGGCGAAGACGGACGAGAGGAAGTGGAACGACATCTGGGGGAACCCGCCCTCGGTGTGGTTCACCGCGTAGGTTCGCCATCCGAGCCGCGTGATGTCGAACTCCTGCCCGATCCGGTGGATGGCGTCGTAGACCGCCGGTCCGTCTTCGTAGGCGCCGCGGATCTCGTAGGCGAGGCTCCCGGTCATGCCGATCCGTGAAAGCTCGACGTCGAGCTCTGCTTCCACGCCGGCTATCTTCACCTGCCGGATACCGAGGAACGGCAGGTCGCGGACGCTCGCACCCAGCGCCTTCTCGATGACGTCGACAGACCTGGGCCCGGCGATCTGCAGAATGAAGATGTCGCGCCATGACACCTTGACCTCAAGACCGTCCGTGCCGTGTTGGCTCGCGTAGTAGGCCGGCCAGGGCAGAGCGGCGAGCATCCGGAACGAGTCCTCGCTGTCGCGGACGGCCAGACCGTGACTCACGATCAGGCCGCTCTCACCTGTCATCACGAGGTGTTTCGAGGTGCTGACGGGCCAGTTGTGGACATCGTTGATCACGAGCTTGGAAAGGAATGCCTGCGCACCGCGTCCGCTGTACGTGAACTCCATCGGCCCGCTCAGGTTGATGGCCATGTAACAGCCGGTCTTCCATGACATCGACTCCTCTTTCCACCCGTCCCCTTCCCAGACGTTGAGGTAGCCGAGGTCGTTGACGTAGGTACGCACGTCCGGGTATCCGGGTACGGCTCCGATCGGGGGCGGCACAGAGTTGTCCGTCATCTTCGATTGCCTTTCGTCAGTTGGTCAGCGTAGGTGCGGATTCCCCATCCTGATCGCGAGCCGCCTTCGCTTCGTCGAGATGGCAGGAACGGGAAAGGTATTCGACCGCGACGGTCAACTGGGCCAGCGCGACAGCGTCGTCACGAGGCGGATTCGCTCTTCACCCGCGTCGCGTCGCGCAGCTGCTTGGCCGAGGTGCCGTGGGCGCGACGGAACGCCCGCGCGAAATGTGAGGGCGAGGTGAACCCGGCCATTCGTGCGATCTGCGCGATCGCGAGGTCCTGTTGACGCGGATCGGCGAGGAGGTCCCGAGCGACGCGCAGCCGTTCCTCGGCGATGACACGCCCCACTGTCGTACGGCGATCGGCGAACACCCGCGCCAAGTGCCGTTCGCTGAGTCCGACGGCGGCGGCAACGTCGAACACCGCGAGCTTCGGGTCGGCCAGGTTCTGGCGGATGTACTCCCGCGCCGCGGACCAGTGCGCGAACGCCGGCCCGCCGCCGACCAGGAGATCGAGCAGGTTGTCCACGGTCGCGGAGAACGACGCCGCCCAGGCGGTGGTGTCCGCCGGGACCGTGAGTGAGATGCGCAGCAAGCGGTCCGTCTGCGCCGCGATCGCCCTCCGGTCGGACGCGCGTATCACGCGAGGCTCGGAGAATCCGTTCATCCCGCTGCGCTCCGCGAATGCCTGCCGGGGGACGTTGACAACCACTTCGGCGAAGCCGTCCGAACGGCCGTAGGCACACAGCGATCCCGGGTCGTAGACAAGAGCATCGCCCGCGTTCAGCACCTCGATCCGGTTGGGTTGGTACACGAAGGCGCTGCCCCGGACCAGGATCCCGACACTGATGGTGTGCCACGGAGCGGACTTGATCAGCTCCGGTGTGCGTTCCATCAGGTTCGAGTCACCGGACACCTCCGCCACCTCGAACCGGGGGAACCGCGTCCGGCGCACGCTGATCCGTACGTCCTCGGACCCCAACGGGCCGCAGCGGAATATGGGTATGTGGCGTCGGCAGTAGTCCTGCCACAGCACGACCCGCTGCTCGGGGGGCGCCGTGAGCGTGGTGAAGGTCGTCCGAGCTGTCACAGTCATTGTCTCGCCTGCCTCCGCTGCTCGAAATCAGGCGCTGGCGCTGAGCACGGGCTGGGAGTCGGCGGCGAAGTCGTGCACCCACTCAGCGGTGGCCCGAAGTCCGCCGAACGCGTAGAAATGCAGTTTGACGGTGCCATGCACGGCGGGATCGATGCGGTCGGCGAGGGCGCCGACGAATCGGTCGGGGCCTGCGGTGGAGAGCAGGTTCGTCAGGGAGAAGCCGTACTTCTTGGCGATGCCGGCGCTGGAGCCGACCCCGAAGCGACGTGCGTAGGACAGCAGCCGCTTCACCCCGGCCGGGCCTGGTACACCGACGCGGATCGGCAGATCGACACCGCGGGCGCGGACCTCTTCGATCCAGGTGACCGCCGCGTCGATGTCGAACCCGAACTGGGTGATCACGTCTCCTGTCCTGCCCAGATCGGCAAGCGCCGAGGCCTTGGCGGTCAAGGCCTGCCACAGCACATCCTGGGGAATGTCGGGATGACCTTCCGGGTATCCGGTGATACCGATGGTCTGCGGGCCGAAGTCTGTGAGAGGAACGCTGGTGATCAGATCGAGTGCCTCCGCATAGGGGCCCTCTGGCTCGTGCGGGTCGCCGGCGACGACGAAGATGTGTTCGCCTGCTCCGACCGACTCCAACCCCCGCAAGAAGTCCTCCAGTTCCCCTGCGGAACTCAGGCGGCGGGCGGAGATGTGCGGGACCGGTACGAAACGATTTTCCTTGATCGCCCGGACCGCCGCCAATCGAGCTTCGGGGCTCTCGCTGCCGAGGAAGGTCACGTTCACACGTGTGCCCACCGGGAGGTAGGGCCGCGCGGTGTGGAGCGCGTCGATGTCCTTGGCGGTCATCTCGACGGAGAAGTCCTTGAGGATGCTGTTTATGGATTCAGCCATGTCGGATCTCAGTTCGTCTCTCCGGCCGCGCCGATCTCGGCCGCGGTGATGGTGTTGCGCAGGAGGGTGGCGATGGTCATCGGTCCGACACCGCCAGGCACCGGGGTGATCCGGCCGGCGACGTGTACGACCTCTTCGAAGCGGACGTCTCCGCGAAGACCGCTTTCCGTGCGGTGGATGCCGACATCGATGACCACCGCGCCCGGCTTGACATGGGCGGCAGTGATCAGACCGGGCACGCCTGCCGCGGCGACGAGGATGTCGGCACCGGCGGTGGCCGATTTCAGGTCGCGAGTTCGGGAGTGGGCAATCGTCACCGTCGCGCCGCGATGCAGGAGCAGTTCCGCAACCGGGTGCCCGACCAGTTCGGAGCGGCCCACCACAACCGCGTCGGCTCCCTCGATCTGGACCCCGGCCGAATCCAGCAGTTCGATGATCCCGGCGGGAGTACACGGACGAAGGCCCGGCACACCGCGCGCCAGACGTCCCTGGCTGAGCGTGGTCAGACCGTCGATGTCCTTGGCGGCGGGTATCCGCTCGATCAGTGCCGACCGGTCCAGCCCCTCGGGCAGGGGCAACTGCAGGAGGATCCCCGCGACCTGTTGATCCGCGGCCAACTCATCGAGCAGAGCCGCCACGGTCTCCTCGCCGACCTCGGCGGGCAGGTGTCGGTGAAAGTCGACGAACCCCGCCTCGGATGCCGCTCGGCGCTTGTTTCGGACGTACACCTCGCTGGCCGGATCGTCACCGACCAGTACGGTGGCCAGCCCCGGCGCATACCCGTGGGCGGCGATGAACTTGGTCACCTGGTCCTTCGTCTGTGCCCTGCTGGCCTTCGCGAGCTGCTTGCCATCGATGATCGTCGCGGTCATGAGGCGAACACGATCGTCGAATTGCCGCTGCGCAGCACGCGGTCCTCCGCATGCCACGCCACCGCCCTGGACAGCACTTGACGCTCGACATCAGCGCCCCGTCGGACGAGATCGCCCGTGGTGTCGGCATGACTGACCCGCACCACCTGCTGCTCGATGATCGGTCCTTCGTCGAGGTCCTCGGTGACGTAGTGCGCTGTCGCGCCGACCAGCTTGACGCCGCGCTCCTTCGCCTTTCGATAGGGTCCCGCGCCGATGAAGGCCGGCAGGAACGAATGATGGATGTTGATCACCGGTACGCCTACCTGGCTGAGGAAGCCGGGCGACAGGATCTGCATGTAACGCGCCAGGACGACGAAGTCGACGTTCCCGTCCAGCAGCTTCAGGATCTCCCTCTCCGCCTCGGCCTTGTCCACTCCTTGCGACGGCACGTGGAAGAAGGGGACACCGAACGACCGAACGTCCTCCGCCGTCTTCGTGTGATTCGAGATGACCATCGGCAGGGTGACCGGCAACTCGCCACTGCGATGGCGCCACAGCAGGTCCAGCAGGCAGTGATCGCTGGCCGAGGCGAGAATCGCCATGCGCTTCGGCACGGATTGATCGGCAAGGGTCCAGGTGAGTTCGAAATCCTTGAGAGTGTCCGTCAGATCGGCCTCGATACGAGGAATGGCGGCGCTGAGATCCTCGCAGTGGAAAACAACCCGCTGGAAGAACGTGCTGCCGACCGAATTGTCGGAGTACTGGTCGAGGCTGAGGATGTTTCCGTGATGACGCGCGATCAGTGTGGTGATCGCCGCGACGATTCCCGGCTTGTCCGGACCTTGGACGATCAGGCACGCATGATCGAGGTGAGTTTCGTTGTGCACAGGCATGATGTGTCCTTCTCGAAACGCGGCTGGGGTGGAATCAGCCGGCGAAACCGGCTGTCCATGCCGTAGAGGAAAGCCGGCTGCGGCGAGTACGCCGCAAACGGCCTCGACACCCACTCGGGAGACACTTCGGGCTGGAAACCGGAGACCCCGTGGCGTCAGCTGGCGGGCGGCTTCGTGGAGATCGTCGCCCGTATACGCGTCTGCTGGTGCGACGCCACGAAGGGGTTTCCGACTCCGCCGTCAGGGTCGCCCCAGACGATCTCCACCTCGGCGCCGTCCACGGCATCGTCCACGTTGACACGTGCGATCGAAGCCCACCCGCCCACGTTCACCGTGTGCCCGTGCATGGTGGCCAGCCCCACGAGCCGCTCACCGGCCATCACCCGGTCCCAGGTGATCATGGTGGTCGGAATGTCCAGCGCCTTCGCACGGTTGTCGCCGTCCACGAAGGAACTGCCGATCACCCGGGCCGCGTCGTCACTGTCCCAGTTCAGCCAGACCTTCCGGCGCTTCGGGCGCTTCGCCATCTCCTCCAACGCCTCGCGCCCGATGAAGTCGTGGTCGAACTTCACCATGTGCCCGTACCCGATGTCCCACGGGGTCGTGTAGTAGTCCTCGATGTTCTCCGAGCGGAAGCTGCCTGTGATGGGAAGCCAGTTCTCCGTCGTGAAGGCGCTCAGCCACTGCCGGTACGGCTTCATGCCGTCGCCGAAGATCGCGGGGATCGGCAGTGGGGTCCAGCCCGACTCGATCGTTGCGGAAAGGTAGGCTGCCGCACCGCCGCGTAGCAGGCCGAACTCCTCGCCGGCTTCGAGGATTGCCGCCAGGAACTCCGGGCCCTCGGCCGCCGGCCCGAAGAGCTCCAGCCCGGTGGCGTCGTCGCCGGGAACGCCACCCATCGTGTGGTTCAGTGCCCGGACCTTCAGATCGCCGATCGTGAACTCGCCCATGGCGAAGAACTTGATGTGATCAAGCTTTCCACCGTGCGCCTTCTCGAGGATCTTCCAGGCGTTCGGACCCTCCAGTTCGTACCGGTAGTAGCGCTTGGGGACCGGGCCTTCGCCGCTGCGGTCATCGAAGTGGAACGAGACGTCGTACCCCCTGATCTCCGCCTGGTAGCGGAGCCAGTTCGGGGCGATCTCCGATCCCGTGATCACCACTTCGTCGTCGGAGAGGCCGAAGAGGACTCCGTCGCCGATGACGTAGCCGTCCTCATTGACGGCCAGGTACTGCTTGGCCTTGTCGGTTCCGAACGTCGCGAAGCTGTTGACCGCGGTCTCGCTGAGCAGCCGAGTGGTGTCCGGACCGGTGATGTAGAGGTCCGCCATGTGATACGACTGGTCGAAGAGCACCGCCGTCGTCTTCCATGCTCTCTGCTCGTCCTGCAAGTTTGTGTGGACCAGCGGATAGGGGAAGGCACGCAGAGGTGGACAGGGCGTGCTCAGCATCCGAGTCGGGGACCCGGACTGCTCCAGTCGTTCCTGGAGTGTGGTCAACTGCATGTCGTTCTCCCTTGGAAGAGTGCTCTGCTGGTGAGACGCGCTGTCTTTGGTCCGACGGCTGTCACTGCGCTTCGGACCTCGCCGAGGCGCTGCGGAACGAGCCGTAGGCGCCGCGGAAGAACACGAGGGGCTCGTCGGCTTCCGAGGGGGCCTCGATACCGACGACCCGCGCGACGACGATGGTGTGATCGCCCGCGTCGCGTTCGTCCTCGATGCGGCACTCGATCCATGCCATCGCCTCGGCGAGTGCGGGGCCGGTGGGGCGATGCTCGTAGGCGACGCCCGCGAAGCGCGCGGCGTCCCGGGCGGCGAACCTGCTGGTGAGTTCCTGATGGTGCCCGGCCATCACGTTGACGCAGAACGAGCCGGTCTCGCGGATCTTCGGCCACGTCGACGACGTCTTGGCGGGACAGAACAGCACCAGCGGAGGGTCCAGGGAGACCGAGGTGACCGAGTTGGCGGCCATGCCGGTCGGTCCCTCGTCGCTGTGGGCGGTGATCACGGTGACGCCGGTGGGCAGGTTGCCGAACACGCGGCGGAAATGGGTCGGGTCGATCTGAAGCACGTCGGGCATCGTCAGGTCCCCTCTCGCGTTCATTCGGCTTGTTCGGACGACCCGGCGCGGGGTCGGTAACTCGCAGGCGGCATCGTCGCCGCCGTATGCAGTCCTGCGGGGGCGTCGATGAGGTCTCGCACCCGTGCGATCGGGACGACGTCCGTGACCCGGTCGCCGGGGAACGGGCTGATCACCAGGCGCACCACGGGATCACCGTGCAGTTCGACCCGGTCGTAGGCGACCTCGTCGGGGCCGAGGAGTGCGGTGCGGATGGTTCCCGTGAATTCGACCCCCTCCAGGGTCGACAGCTCGGTCGTCTCGACGTAGCCGGCCAACTGACCTGGCTCCACAACGGTCTTGCCGGTGGCCCACGGCATCGGCCGGGAGGCGACCACAGGTTCGACCGTGTGCCGGGATCCCCCGGGGGTCAGGTGCAGGCGGCGCGCGAGCACGCGCAGTGCCCCGCCGAGAACCGGTGACTTGGCCAGCAGTACCTCGTCGCGGATCTGCGGGAACTCCTCGGCCGGCCGGCCGAGCCCGATCATGCCCCCGAGTCCGGCCCATAGTTCGCCGACGTCGACCAGGTCGTCCACCCGCACCTTCCGCAGCGCCCGGACGGACCCGGCGGCCACGGCCGGCAGATGAACCCACCAGACGTCCTGAACCCCGGTCGCGAGGAAGCTCACCCCCCGGGCACGGGCTCGCGCGTCGACTTCCTCGCCCCACTCCTTGGGCGGGTCGAAGGCGTCGGGCTGGATCGTCAGCACGTTCATACCGGCGTCGAAGAGCGCGAACGCGATCTCTCGCAACCCGCCCAGGCCGACCGGCGCCGTCACGATCGCGACCTGGGCGTCGACGGCGTCGGCCAGAGAAGCCGCGTCCGGCACGATGACGAGATCTCCGCACGCTGTGCCGATCACCTCGTCGAGCCGCCGGCCCGCCAACGACGGGTCGGCAGCGCCGACGAGCGTGAAGCCGTCCTCGACAAGGGCGGCCGCGATACGGCTGCCGTGGCGGCCGACACCGACGACGGCGACGCGGGGAGCCATCAGCCCAGCCTCAGCGACGCGACACGGTTCTCGTGCAGCACCGCCTGTGCGAGATCGGCGTCGAAGTGCTTCTGGATGAACTCCTGGTGCTCCTCATGGGTGTGCCAGGGGTAGTCGTCTCCGTAGAGGATGCGATCGGCGCCGTATGTATGGACGGCCAGCGGAATGGCCGCCGGTGTGTTTGTCATAGAGTCGACGTAGAAGCGCGTCTTGAGGTAGTGCTCCACGGAATGTTCGAGCTCGACGGGGAAGTGGTGAGGGTAGCGGGACACGCGGCCCACGACGTACGGCAGCACGCCGCCGAGGTGGTAGTGCACGATCTCGAGGTTGCGACAGCGGTCGAGCAGCCCGCTGAGGATCAGCGACAGCGCGGCGGCACTGCTCTCCCACATCCATCCGGCGGTGGAGTCCAGGATGGGGATGAGACCACGGTCGAACAGCATCGAGTTGCTGGCCGGGTGGAGGAAGATCGGCAGGCCCAGCTCGTCGATCCGCTCGTATATGGGCCATGTCTCCGGGTCGCCCAGCGGCTTTCCCGCGAGGTTCGACAGCATCAGTACCCCGCGCAGGTCGAGCTCGGCCGCCCGGTTCAGCTCCTCGATGGCCGCCGCGGTGTCCTGCATCGGCAGGACGGCCAGGCCGGCGACCCGGTCCGGGTAGCGGCGCTGGGCGCCGGCGAGTTCCTCGTTGAGCAGCGCCGCGATGTCGCGCGCCTCCGCGAGGTCGAACCCGGCGATCTCGGCCACCATGTTCGGGCTCATGACCGCCATGCCGATTCCGGCGGTGTCGAGCGCGGCGATCTGCTCGTCGAGATCGATGAAGTGCGACGCGATCTCGTATCGCCAGGAGCCGGGACTGTCCCCCATTTCGTAGAGGTAGCGTCCGCCGTCGCGCTTCTCGGCGCGCGGATAGTGATCTGCCGGGCGCCCGCTGACCAGGTCGAAATAGGACTGCGGGTACCAGTGAGCCTGATGGTTGACGATCATGAGCGCGTACTGCCTTTCTGCCAGTCGACGGTCTTCACCGGTGCCCGCCCGCCCGGGCCGTCGGTCCGGGCGGTCCGCCCAGTACGAGATGGCGCTCGGCCCATTCCCCTACGACCGCGTCGAGCTGCTCCAGCTGCGAGGTGATGAAGTACAGCCCCCGGGTCGGCACGGACGCGCCGAGCTCGACCAGCAGGGAACGCAGTGTGGTGTCGACTGCCAGCGCATGGTGCGCGGAGCCGCCGGTCATGACCCCGAACGCCGTCACCCCGCTCAGGCCGTCGTTGCCGTAGCGATCCAGGAACGCCTTCAGCAGACCGGTGTAGGTGGCCTTGTAGGTGGGGGAGGCCACGACCAGCAGATCGCTGGCGGCCACGCGCTCCACCAGCGCGTCGAGCCCTTCGTGCTGCCACGCGAACAGATTCTCCGTGTGGTCGCTCAGATCGATCGTGTCGCCAAGGTGCGCGCCCGCCGCGTCCGCGATACGGCGGGCGACGGCGTCGGCGACGGTGCGCGTACGCGACTTCGCCTTCGGATTCCCGACGAGAACCGTCACTTCCATGGCCGGCTCACAGGTTCCGCAGGTTCTCGCGCAGCGTGGTACCGCTGTACGAGGTGCGCACCACGCCGAGCTCCTGCAGCTCGGGCACCAGCTGGTCGACGACCGACGAGATGAACTGCTCGTTGCCGACGTCGTTGGACAGGAGCATGAGGCCGTCGCCACCAACCTCGTCCATCGCCGCGACGATGTTCGAGGCCACCTGCTTGACGTTGCCGACGAGGCCGAGCTCGTCCGAACCGAGCGCGAGCACCGTCAGCCCCTCGCGCAGCGTCATGCCGTCGCGTCCCCACTGCTTGAGCTGGGTCATCATGCTGGTGTGGCCGAGCGCAGAGGCGTCGTCCGGAACCGGCTGGTCGAGGTCGAACTTTGACAGGTCAAGGTCGAAGAACGTCGACCACCAAGCGAGGATCGCCTCGAACTGGGCGTCGGTGAAGCCGCGTTTCGTCGGCGCGGGCTCATCCGTGATGTTCACGAACGCGGCCCAGAAGATCTTCAGCTCGCGCGGGTCGCGTCCGAAGCGACGGGCCCGCGCGTGCATGTCCTCGCGCAGCGCCTTCATCTCCTCGATACCGTTCCCCGTCAGCGCGAAGACGAGGTCCGCGTGCTTGGCGGCGAAGTCGCGGCCCCGGTCCGAGGCGCCGGCCTGTCCGAGCACCGGATACCCCTGGGGCGAGGGGGCCGTGTTGAGCGGTCCGCGGCTTCGGTGGTACTTGCCGACGTAGTTGATCGGCTTGACCTTCGACGGGTCGGTGTACATGCTGGCCGCCTCGTCCCGGACGACAGCCCCCGCTTCCCACGAGCCCCACAGTGCCTTGGCGAGCTCGACGAACTCGTCGGCCCGGTCATAGCGCTCGACGGGGGGCGGCATGCCCTCCATGCCGAAGTTCAGCGCGGCATCGGTCTCGCTCGAGGTCACCATGTTCCAGCCGGCACGGCCGCCGCTGAGCGAGTCGAGTGTGGAGAAGAGCCGGGCGAGCAGGTAGGGCGGGTAGAACGTCGTCGAGGCCGTCCCGATGAGTCCGAGCCGCTCCGTCGACGCGGCCAGGAACGGCAGCAGCTGCAGCGGATCGTGCTTCGGCGAGTAGATCGCGTGGCGCAGATCGCCGTCCATCGAGTTCTTGTACGTGCGTGACACGTTCAGGGAGTCCTCGAGGAACAGGAAGTCGAAGTACCGCGACTCGAGACGCTTGGCGAGGTCGACGAAATAGCGTCCGTCCCACCAGTCGCCGCCGAAGGTGCGGTCGGAATCAGCGCGCCACGCGGGCGGACCGAACTTCGTGAAGTAGCCGAGGTGGAAGCGTGTGTGCGCCATGGACCTTCACTCCTCGCGTAAAGGTGAACGCTAATTAGCGTTCGCGTTTCGCCGCAACGTACAGTGGCCGGAAAGGCGTGTCAACCAGTTCACGCCCACGTAGAATCGGTGTGGTGGGCATGGGATCGCGGGTCAGAGAACCTCAGCAGGAGCGCAGCCGGGAGTCCCTGGAGCGCGTCCTGGACGCCGGGTTCGAGATCCTCGCCGAGGACGGCTGGCACGACTTCACCCTGGCCAGAGTGTGCGAGCGCGCCGGCGTATCCGTGGGGTTGCTCTACCGCCGCTTCCACGGGCGTGAGGAGCTGCTCGCCGCACTGCAGGACCGCTGGCTGAACGCCGTCGACCGGACGCGCGAGGAACTGGCGAGCCGGCCGATCAGCTGGGCCGAGATCGACGCGAGCGAAGCCGTTCGGGTGGCCATCGGCGGGGTCGTCGACAGCTTCCTGCGCCAGGAGCCCGCGACTCACGTACTCGGTCGCCATGGTGCCTTCGACGAGGCCGGCCTCGAGCGTATGGCGAAAATCAGCCAGGACTACGCGACGTGGTACCGCGACGGCCTGATGCACCACGCCGATGTGATCAACCACCCGGATCCAGCACGCGCCATCGACTTCTCGTACCGACTCGTCCTCGACATCGTCATCCGCCGCACCACCCACGGCGACAGCTACGACACCGGTACCACGATCGGTGACTGGGACGCCTTCAGCGCCGAGCTGTGGTCTGTGTGCTGCGCCTACCTCTTCCGGCCCCAGCCCGCCGAGCGCACAGACAACTGATGCGTCTGGCGAGCTGAAATGCCTCCTGTGCCCCCTGTTGTGTCTTTCGTCGGCCTGCGCCCCGTCAAGATCGGGTCGTAGGCGAGGTCGATCTTCGACACTGACCCGATGCGTGGCGGGCTTGCCACGTCGCCGCCGATTCCGTCGGCGCCATGAGCCAGGCACCCCACAAGGCCGGGCACTGGCTTTCCTCAGGTCGGGCCGTGCGGTCGGCCGTCCCAGGCGGCTTCACCCGCGACGACTTCACGATCCCTCTGCTCAGCCGAGTCCGTCGGCTCCGACTTGCACGGCGGACTCGTCGAGCAGGGCGCTGGCGACAGGCTGTGGGCGCCCGTCGAGGTCAAGGACCGGGCTGGCTTCCTTGTACCAGGACTCGATGACGGCGTTGCCCCAGAAGTCGCGGCGGCGGTCGTCGTGGACGTTCCAGCGGTACGTCTCGTGGTCGGGGTCGCCGGTGTAGTAGTCGGAGGTGTAGATCTCGACGCGGTGGCCGTCGGGGTCGCGGAGGTATAGGTAGAAGGCGTTGGAGACGCCGTGCCGTCCCGGCCCGCGTTCGATGTGGTGCTCCTTGCGCAGCGAGCCGAAGATGTCGGCGCAGCGCAGGACTTGGTGCGACTCGTGGGTGGCGACGCCGAGGTGGTGCAGGCGTGGGCCGGCCCCGCCGGTGAAGGCGACGTCGTGGACGGTCTGTTTGCGGTACATCCAGGCGGCGTACAGCTCGTGCTCGTCGCCCTCGATGGTCTCGGAGCAGCCGAAGCCGAGGGACTTGTAGTGGGCGTAGGCGGCCGGGATGTCCGGGGTGCAGATGTTGAAGTGGTCGAGGCGGGCGACCTCTGCTCCGTGGCGCAGGTCGTAGCGCTGGATGAGGCGCTCGGCGCGGTCGATCTCGTGGAAGAACTCGACGGGGAAGCCGAGCGGGTCGACGACGCGGACGGCGTCACCGACGCCGTGGGTGCCTTCGCCTCTCGGGACGCGCCGGATCGGACGGCCGAGTTCGGTGAAGAACTTCTCCGCCTTGTCGACGTCGTCCGGTGTGCGCACGCGGTAGGCGATGTGGTCGAGGGCGGCGAGGTCTCCCCGCCTCAACACCAGGGAGTGGTGGGTGAGTTCGTCGGTGCCGCGCAGGTAGAGGGAGTCGGTGTCCTCGTACTGGACGTGGAAGCCGAGCATGTCGACCCAGAACCAGCGGGCCGCGCCGAGGTCGGTGACGGCGAGCTGGGCGTAGGCGGAGCGGACGACGTCGGGCCCGCGGGTGTCCCGTGTATGGGGGGTGTTCATGAGGCGGCTCCGAAGCGGGGGGTGTGCACCTCGCCGAGGGCGACGTGGACGATCTTCGATTCGGTGTAGAAGTCGATGCTGTGCGCCCCGCCCTCGCGGCCTACCCCGCTGGCCTTGACGCCGCCGAAGGGGGTGCGAAGGTCGCGGACGTTGTGGGAGTTGATCCAGACCATGCCGGATTCGACCGCGTGCGCGATGCGGTGGCCGCGTTTGAGGCTCGAGGTCCAGATGTAGGCGGCGAGACCGAACTGCGTGGCGTTGGCCAGCTCGACGGCCTCGGACTCGTCGTCGAAGGGCGAGACGGCGACGACCGGGCCGAAGATCTCCTCCTGGAAGATACGGGCGTCGCGCTCGACGTCGGCGAAGACCGTGGGCTGAAGGTAGTTGCCGTCGGGCAGGTGGTCGGGGCGGGTGCCGCCGGCGACCAGTCGGGCCTCCTTCTTGCCGATCTCGACGTAGTTCAGTACGCGTGCGTAGTGCTCGGGGTGCACCAGCGCGCCCACCTCGGTCGCCGGGTCGGAGGGGAGGCCGACGCGGACGTTCTCCGCGCGTTCCGCGAGGCGGCGCGTGAACTCCTCGTACAGCGGACGTTCGACGAGCACGCGTGAACCGGCCGTGCAGCGCTCGCCGTTGAGCGAGAACACCCCGAACACCACCGAGTCCAGGGCGGCTTCGAGGTCGGCGTCGGCGAAGACGACGACCGGGGACTTGCCGCCGAGCTCCATGGACGTGGTCTTCAGGTGCTGGGCGGAGGAGCGGATGATGTGGCGGCCCGTGTCGGTCGATCCGGTGAAGGAGATCAGCGGCACGTCCGGGTGGTCGACGATGGCCTGGCCGGCCTCTTCGCCGATGCCGTGCACGATGTTCACCACCCCGGCCGGTACGCCTGCCTCGGTGAAGATCTCCGGCCAGAGGGAGGCCGACAGCGGAGTCCATTCGGCGGGCTTGAGGATCAGGGTGCAGCCGGAGGCAAGGGCGGGGGCCAGCTTCCAGCTTTCCAGCATGAACGGGGTGTTCCAGGGCGTGATCAGCCCGGCGACCCCTACCGGCTGCCGTACGACGTACGAGAACTGCTCCTTGCCCTGTCGGAACGCCTCCTCGCCCAGCGCGACGATGACGTCCGCGAAGTAGCGGAAGTTCTCGGCGGCCCGCAGGGCCTGACCGCGGGCCTGGGTGATCGGCAGCCCGGAGTCGTACGACTCGAAGGCCGCGAGCTGGTCGTGACGCGCTTCGATGGCGTCGGCCATGCGGCAGAGGGTGTTGGCACGGGTCCGGTTGGACAGCCCGGCCCACTCGGGAAATGCGGCGCGGGCCGCCGCCACCGCTCGGTCGACGTCGGCCGCCGCACCGCGTGCGGCCTGTGCGTAGGCCGTGTTGGAGACCGGGTCGCAGACGTCGAAGGTACGGCTGTCGGCGGCGTCGACGAGTTCGCCGCCTATCCAGTGCCGGATGACTGGGGGAAGGTTCTCGGGGGTCACTTGTCGGCTCCGATCTGTACGGTGAGGTCGCCGCCCTCGGTGAGCAGCGCGCGGATCCTCGCCAGGCCTGCGTCGGTCGGTGACACGAGGGGCGGTCGTACGAACTCCGAAGCGATTCGGCCCTGTTGGGCCAGCACCCATTTGACGGGTGCCGGGTTGGTCTCGACGAACAGCAGGTCGACGAGCGGGTGCAGGCGGTAGTGCAGATCGCGGGCCGCTTCGAAGTCGCCCGCCTCCCACAGCTCGTACATCCGTGCCACCGCGCCGGGCGCGAGATTGGCGACGGCCGACACGAACCCGGCACCGCCCAGCGCCAGCAGCGGCAGACACAGCAACTCGATGCCGGACCACACCAGCAGTGAGCGTCCGCAGGCGTGCAGTACGCGGGAGAAGTGCTCGAAGTCCTTCGTCGTCTCCTTGACGCCGACGAAGTTCTCGAAGTCGGTGAACAGCCGCTTCACGGTCTCCGGCGCGATGTCCACCGCCGTGCGTGAGGGCACGTTGTACGCGACGATCGGCAGGTCCGGGAACACCCGGGCCACCGTGGCGTACCACTGATAGAGGGCCTCTTGGGTGGGGCGCGCGTAGTACGGCGTGATGACGAGCGCGGCGTCGGCGCCCAACTCCGCTGCGGCGGCGGTGAGTTCGAGGGTTTCGTCGAGCTTGTGGGATCCGGTGCCGGGCAGGAACGGGACGCGGTCGCCGATCTCCTCGACCGCCGTCCGCATCCCCGCGATCCGCTCGCCGACGCTCTGCGAGCTGGGCTCGCCGGTGGAGCCGCCCAGCGAGATGCCGTGCGAACCGGACTCCAGCTGGAAGCGGATCAGCGCGCGCAGGCTGTCGTGGTCGACGGAGCCGTCCGCGGTGAACGGCGTGACGACCGGGGCGATGGATCCGCGAATGGTGGACGGGTCGCTGCGGAACTTCATACTGGATCTCCTTGCTGAGACTGCTGCTTTCGCCACTGCTCGAACGACTCCAGCCACGAGGGGCCCAGGGGGTAAAGGCCATCGATGGACTGCCCGGCGTGTACCTGTTCGGTGATGAACCGCTCCTGCGACTCCTGCTCCCGGCAGTCGGCGATCAGCTGCTCGGCAAGGTCGGGCGGTATGACGACCACGCCGTCGGCGTCGCCGACGACCAGGTCGCCGGGCTGGACCAGGGCCCCGCCACAGGCGATCGGCACTCCGGTGTCCCAGGGGACGTGGCGGCGGCCGAGGACGGAGGGGTGGGCGCTCGCCGCATACACCGGCAGACCCAGGTCTGCGACGACGGCACTGTCACGAACGGCACCGTCGGTGACGACCCCCGCCGCGCCGCGCTTCGCGGCCCTCAGCGCGAGGATGTCGCCAAGCGTCCCGGCGGTGGGGTCACGCCGGGCGTCCATCACCAGGACGTGACCGGGGCGGATCTCTTCGATCGCCCTCTTCTGGGCGTTCATGCCGGTGCCGTACTGCTTGAACAGGTCCTCGCGCAGCGGCAGATAGCGCAGGGTGTGGGCGACTCCCACCATTGATCCGGTACCGATCGGCCGCACGCCGTCGATCGACATGTGCGGCAGACCGCGCGAGCGCAACTGGGCGCTGAGCGTCGCGACGGCCACCGATCGCAGGCCGTCTCCGATGCGGCTGTCGAGCACGGGCTCGGGGATGTACGCCGCTCCGTAGGCGGCCTCGCGCTCGGCCGGGTCGGTCCTGGGCATGGCGCCGTACGGTGCCAGCTCCTCGCCTGCGGCGACGGGGTTGCTGAGCTGTCCCGTGGACAGTCCGTTGCCGCTGACCTCGACCTCGACCAGGTCGCCGGGCCGGACGACCGAGGCGCCCGCCGGGGTGCCGGTGAGGATCACGTCCCCCGGTTCCAGGGTGACCAGCCGCGACAGGTCGGCGATCAGCTGCCCGAAGGGAAACAGAAGGGTGTCGGTGGTGTCGTCCTGCACCGGCTCGCCGTTCACCCAGGTCCTCAACCGCAGTGCGGTCGGGTCGAGTCGGCGCGCGTCGAGCAGCCGCGGCCCGAGTGGTGTGAAGCCGTCGGCGCCCTTGGAGCGGAGGTTGGAGCCACGGTCGGCGTACCGCAGGTCGTACACGCCCACGTCGTTGGCGGCAGTGACCCAGCGGACGTACGACCATCCGTCCTCCGGCGCCACGTGTTGTGCGCGTGAGCCGATGACGAGCGCGATCTCGCCCTCGAAGCCGAGGAGTTCGCAGCCTGCGGGCCGGACGATCGTGTCCTGGGTGCCCGCCAGCGACGACGGCGGCTTGAGGAAGTAGGAGGGTTGCTTCGGGATGCGGCCGCGCTCTTTTGCCCGGCTGGGGTAGTTGAGGTGGACCGCGATGATCTTTGTGGGCGGGTTTCCGAGCGGGTGCGTCATCAGGCACGCTCCGGGAACGTCTGCGCCTTGCAGATGTCCCACGCCGGCCGGGACAACTGCGCGCGCCCGTGGCCGGCCAGGGGCAGGGACCGGAGGTGGGCGATGAGGCGGGAGTCGGCGCGGTGTTCGAGGTACTCCTTGCCGGTTCGTGTTGCCATGTGCGTCCTTCTGAAAGGGAGTTGAGGGGCAATTGGGCGAGGTGATCGATGCCGCCCGTGGTTTCGGCGACCGATTCGAAGCGGCTGCAGACGTAGGTCAGGACGTCGCCTTCGTGGTGTCCGAGAACGCTGACCCGGCCGACGGCGAGGGTGTGTTCGCCGCCGTCGTACGAGCGCCGGGGCACGCACTCGATCCAGCAAGCGCAATCGGTGACGGGGACACGCTCTCCGGCCACCCAGTGAGGCTCGGATACGCCTTGAACCCCGGCGAACTACCGGGCCGACGGCTCCTGCTGAAGGCCGAGCAAGTCGGCTGCGTCGGCTTGCTCGGCGCACGCGGGAGACGAACTCGGGAGCGTCGACACCCTCACGAGACTCGTATCGCCCCGCTGGAGAAGTTGGTAACCCACTTGCTCAGCGTCCTGTCCTGACAACGCACCTGACCGAAGCGCTTGATGGGCCGTTCGAGGGGAACTGGTACCCCCGGCATGAGCCGGGCGCTCAGTAGACGATGTTGACGAGCCGTTCCTCGGTGTTCGCGAGGAGGCCGGACAGTCCGAGTTCGCGGCCTACACCACTTGTCTTCATGCCGCCCCAGGGCAGGCCGGGGTCCGGGGCTCCCCAGGAATTGACCCACACTGCTCCTACCTTGAGCCCGCGTGCCGCGGACATGGCAGCGTTGATGTCCCGGGTCCAGATCACAGCCGCCAGGCCGTACTCGGTGGCGTTCGCGAGACGGATCGCCTCCTCCGGGTCGTCGAAGGGGATGATGGTTCCGACCGGGCCGAAGATCTCCTGGCGCGCGATGCGGAGTTCGTTGGTCCCGACGAAGAGCGTGGGTTCGACGAAGTAGCCGGCACGCGCCGGTGCCCGTCCACCCGTCACCACTTCCGCACCTTCCGCCAGACCGGACTCGATGTACCCCATGACTCGGTCGCGCTGACCGGCGTTGATGAGGCTGCCCATCGTCGTGGCGGCGTCGAAGGGGTCTCCCAGCCGCTGCCTGCTCGCCTGCTCCGCCAGCGCCGAGGTCACGTCGTCGACGCGGCTACGGTGAACGAGGATCCTGGTTCCGGCCGCACAGGTCTGCCCGCTGTTCGCGAAGACAGACGTGGCGGCCACAGGAGCGAGGGCCTCCACATCGGCGTCGGCGAAGATGATCTGGGGTGACTTTCCCCCCAGCTCCAGCGTCACGGCCTTGAAGCTGTCCGCCGCCGCGCGCGCGATCAGTCGCCCGACCTCCGGCGAACCCGTGAAGGAGAGTTTGTCCACGCCCGGATGTGCGGTCAGCGCGGCTCCCGTGACGTGGCCGGGGCCGTTCACCACGTTGAGCACGCCCGGAGGGAAGCCGGCCGCATCGACGAGTTCGGCCAGCAGCTGCGAAACCAGGGGAGCGTCCTCAGCGGGTTTGAGAACCACGGTGCAGCCCGCGGCGAGGGCGGAGGCGAGCTTCCAACTAGTGATCATGGTCGGGGCGTTCCAGGGCGTTATGGCGCCGACGACGCCGACCGGTACCCGCTCCGTGTAGGAAAGCCTCGGCCGCCCCATGTGGTCCGGCACGGGAATCGTCGCCCCGTGCACCTTGTCGGCCCAGCCCGCGAAGTGACGGAACGTCTTCACAGCGAGATCGACGTCGACCACCAGGGCGTCCAGGTAGGGCTTTCCCACGTCCAGGGCTTCCAGCGCCGCGAAGCGCTCCGCGTGCTGTTCGACGAGATCGGCGAGGCCGTTGAGCAGCCGGCCGCGCTCCAGTCCGGTCAGCCGCGACCACGGACCGGAGTCGAAGGCCTGACGGGCGGCATCGACGGCGCGGTCGACGTCGGAGGCGTCGGCACTCTCCAACGTCGTGATCGTCGACCCGTCTGTCGGGTTCTCGACGTCGAACGTCCCGCCCTTGGCGGGACACCACTCTCCATTGATGAACAGTTCCGTGCGCGGCAGCTCGATGTGCGTCATACCGAAGTCCGCTCCTCGGGGTTCACGGGTTCAACCGGGATCGTCGGTCACTTGAGTATGCCGACCATACCATTTAAAGTGAACGAGCGTGGGTTCGATCACATGCTCTCCGGAGGTGTTCATGACTCTGCAGAACTGGAAGTCGCCGGACGATCTTCCACTGCTGTCTGTCGGAATCAGTCAGCAGACCCAGTACCGTCCTCCGTTCACCGACGACCTCGCCGGACGCACCATCGTGCTGGTGAACCGACAGGGCGCCTCGATCCGGTACCAGTTCGAGACGGCGCATACGCTGTGGCGTTCGGAGTCGGGTACGACCGGCATCCGCTCGTACGACGCGATGCGGGTCCGTGACGGCATCTACCTGGTCGACATGCTCGCCGACGATGTGGCGCTGAAGGGGAACGTCCCGGGACTGCCCGCCGCGGAGACCTGGGCGCTGGACCTGAACTCGGGCCGGGTCACGCTCGTGACGTCGTTCGTGTTCGAACGCAGCGGTGGCGCCCGCTGGGTCAAGAGCGTCGACCGGCACTGGTGGATGGAGGGGCGCGAGACGGCCGGCTGGCATCGGCGCTCCGACGGCATGGTGGGGTCTCGGGTGCTGTGGCGGTACAGCGACACCGATTGCTACGACCACGTGTACCTGAACGCCCACAATTTCGCCTGGCAGTGCGTGTCCGGCATTGAGGCGGGCCTGACCGAACTCGACCGCACCCGAGTCTATGAAGTGGCCGACCGGCTCTACTTCTTCGGCTGGAGCGAGCACGTCCAGCCTGTGGAGTCGATGCTCCTCGTCGACCTGGCGAAGATGCGCACCTACGGCCGGATGTTCGGCTGGGAGGCGCGGACCAGTGAGGTTCTGCACCACCAGTTCGGCGCCCGCGGAACCCTGCTGAACGTCACGACCTACCCGGCGCACGGCGACGAGGCGTGAAGGCCGATGGGCATCACCAGCGGCGGAACAAATTCGGCTCGATCGCCCGATACACCCCGCTTTTCATCTGAGGGGAATCCCATGACTGATGTGCATACCTCCATGAGCGGCCGGCTTGCCGCAGAAGCGACCCGGGACTTGGAATACCTGTCCGGTTTCGGAAACCAGCATGTCACCGAAGCCGTGCCGGGCGCCCTGCCGAAGGGTCGGAACAGTCCGCAACGGGCGCCGCACGGCCTCTACGCCGAGCAGCTGAGTGGCACCGCCTTCACCGCGCCCCGGCGGGACAACCGGCGCACCTGGGTGTACCGGATCCGTCCCTCGGCGAACCACTCGAAATTCCGCCGGGCCGATCCCGGCGCGATCCTGGCCAGCCCGATCGCGAACCAGCTCCCCGAACCCAACCGGCTGCGCTGGGACCCCCTTCCGTTCGGGGCCGGCAGCAAGACGTTCGTCGAGTCGTTGTTCACGATCGGCGGCACGGGTGATGTCCGGACGCAGGAGGGTGTGGCGATCCACGTCTACCTCGCGACGGCCTCGATGGACCGCGAGTACTTCGTGAACAGCGACGGCGAGCTGCTTCTCGTCCCGCAGGAGGGGCACCTGCGCATCCCGACCGAACTCGGAGTCCTGGAGGTCGGTCCGGGGGAGATAGCGGTGCTCCCGCGTGGCATCCGATTCAAGGTGGAGCTCCCGGACGGCCGCGCGCGCGGATACGTCCTCGAGAACTACGGTCACCTGCTGACACTTCCGGAGCTCGGCCCGATCGGAGCCAACGGCCTGGTCAACCACCGTGACGTGCTCACCCCGGTCGCCGCCTTCGAGGACAGGGAGGAGCACGTGGTCGTCCACCAGAAGTATCTGGGCAACATGTGGACGGCCGACTACGACCACTCGCCACTCGATGTGGTCGGCTGGCACGGCAACTACGCGCCCTACAAGTACGACCTACGCAACTTCATGGTCATCGGCACCATTTCGTTCGACCACCCGGACCCGTCGATCTACACCGTGCTGACCTCGCAGAGCGCCGTGTCCGGCACGGCGAACGCGGACTTCGTGATCTTCCCGCCACGATGGCTGGTGGGTGAGAACACCTTCCGCCCGCCGTGGTACCACCGCAACGTCATGAGCGAGTTCATGGGCCTGGTGTACGGGGTCTACGACGCGAAGGCCGAGGGCTTCGTCCCGGGCGGCGCCAGTCTGCACAACTGCTTCACCTCGCACGGGCCGGACCGCACCACGTACGAGCAGGCCAGCACTGCGGAACTGGCGCCTCGCAAGGTCGACGAGACCCTCGCCTTCATGTTCGAGACCCGCCTGCCCCTCATCGTGTCCGAACAGGCGATGGCCGCGGCCCAGCTCCAGCCGGACTACGACGACGTATGGAACGGGATCGAGCGCCACTTCGGCGGCTGATGTCCTCCCCGAACCCGACCAGCAGAAACGAAAGGGCCCGATGACCACTGAAGGTGAAGCCGACACCCGCTCGGCCGACGACCGCGACGCCGTGGCATCCGGCGTCGACTTTGGACAGCGCACGCTTCCCTACGGCGTCTTCCGGGCGCCCGGCCTCGCACCGAGGGTCGGCGTCGCGGTCGGGGACCTGGTGCTCGACCTCTCCCGGCTCATCGACTCCCCGGAGGAGTTCGAGCAGCCCAGCCTCAACGCCTTCATGGCTACGGGCCACCGCCGTTGGCAGGAAGTGCGGGCCGCGGTGGAGTCAAGGGTCGAGGCGGGAGTGTCGCTCGGCCAGGACGGTGTCCATCGGATCGCGGATGTCGACGTACTGATGCCGATCGAGGTCGCGGACTTCGTGGACTTCTTCTCCGGCATCGAGCACGCGACCAACGCCGGACACGTGCTGCGTCCCGGTGAGGACCCCCTCAAGCCGAACTACCGCCACCTCCCCGTGGGTTACCACGGTCGTGCCGGCACCGTGATCCCCTCCGGAGTGGACGTGGTCCGCCCCCGAGGACAGGTCCGGGCCGGAGACGAGGTCGTCCTGCGGGAGAGCGCCCGCCTCGACTTCGAGGCGGAACTGGGCTATGTCGTCGGAGTGCCATCGACCCAGGGCACTCCCGTCTCCGCGGAGAGATTCCGCGATCACGTGTTCGGGGTCGTCGTCCTCGTCGACTGGAGCGCCCGCGACATCCAGGCGTGGGAGTACCAGCCGTTGGGCCCGTTCCTCGGGAAGTCGTTCGCGACGACGATCAGTCCCTGGGTGCTCCCGCTCGACGCCCTGGACGAAGCCTGGGTGGACGGCCCGGTGCAGGAGCCGCCGGTGCTGCCGTACTTGCGTGCGCCGGAGCCCCGAAACCCCTCGATCGCGCTCGAGATCGAAATCCAGGGGCAACTCCTCAGTCGCGTCGAGGCGGCAGGTCTCTACTGGTCGCCGGCGCAGCAGCTGGCGCACATGACCAGGAACGGCGCCTCCCTGAGGACCGGCGACCTGTACGGCACCGGGACCATCTCGTCGTTCGACGAGTCGGCCATGGGATCGCTGCTGGAACTCTCCTGGGGCGGCAGCCGGAAGGTCCAGCTCGGGGACTCGGGCGCCCGCACCTTTCTTGAGGACGGCGACACGGTCGTCCTCAGAGGCTATGTCGCAGGTGACAGGCGACGTGCGTTCGGCGAAGCACGCGCGACCGTCGTCGGTGCCGGGGAAGAGTAACTGTGACGCTACGGAGATGTGCCCGGTGCCGCTGATCACGGTGTTGTACACGCCCGATCTCGACGGCCTCCTCGACGTCGGAAGACTTGTCGACGTGCTGCATGAGACCGCTCTCGGCCTGGACTGCTTCCCTCCGTACGGAATTCGGACCATGGCCTCCCGGGCCGAGGCCTCGCGGATCGGGGACAGCCCGGGCCGCGCCTATGTGCAGGTGAACGTGCGCTCGGCGCCCGGTCGATCGGACGACGCGAAGGAGCACATCGTGGGCAGTCTGTTCGCCGCACTCACGGCAGAGCTGTCCAAGGTGTCGCACCCCGCTCTGCGCTACCAACTGGAGCTGTCGGAGTTCGACACGCGAACCACACGGGCGGGCGGTGCCGAGTGAGGCCCCCTACCGATCGAGCGGCGGCGCCCGGCAGACGCCTGTACGGGTGCGGGAACACGTCGACCCGGCCAGTCCTGTGAAGACGTGGCTCACCGGGCGTCCGGTCGGTGAGCTCGACGGGCTGTGACGCTCCCGGAATCAGCGGCCGCACACCTTGCGGTACGGGGCGTCGGGCACGTAAGTGTGCCACTGGGCCCGGGTCAGGGCGGTGTCGCCGGTGCGGGCGCAGATGCGGGTGACCGCTTGGGCGGGGTCGACGGTGTACCGCTGGAGCGGGACGTGCGTGCCGGACGCGTGGACCGTGGTGCTGTCGGGGCTGAGGGCCAGGGCGGTGATCGCGTCGCCGGGGGTGGTCAGCGGGCCGCCGAGGGGCTGTTGGGTGGCGATGTCCCACAGCTGGAGTGTGCCGGCGTCGCCGCCGACCGCCAGGGTGCGGCCGTCGGGGCTGAAGGCGAGCGCGCTGACTGCCTCGGCGGTGGCGCCGGACGGAGTGGGGAAGATGTTGCGCAGCACGCCCGCGCGGTGTTTCAGGGCGCCGTCCCACAGTGTGACCCGCCCTGTCCGGTCGCCCGCCGCGAGCCGGGAGCCGTCGGGGGCGAAGGCGAGGGCACCGATCTCGTCGTCCTGGACGAGGTCCTGGGCGCGGGCCGTACCGGAGGGCAGGCGCACAGCGCGATCGGTGCCGACGAGCAGCCGTCCGTCGGGGCGGACGGCCAACTCGGGGCCGGGCGCGTCCGGGTACACCGCGATCCGCCGGTGCCGCGCGGTGTCCCACACCTCGTCGCTCAGCTCGCCGATGCCGGATGTGCGCACGGCATACAGGGAGCGGCCACCGGGTCCCAGGGCCAGCGTGGCCACTGCTCCGCCGGACGACGGTGTGGCCAGGTCGAATGTGGTCCGGGCGCGGCTGCGGGCCACGTCCCAGAGGGCGACGCGTTGCGGTACGGCGAGGCGGCCTGGCGCGGAGACGGCGTAGGCGAGCGTGCCGCCCTCGGGGCTGAACGCCATCAGGGCCAGGGTGTCCTGCACGACGACCGGCCGGGCGGAGTCACGCGAGACGGGCAGGGGCACCGGTGGCAGTGTCCGCAGCACGTGTCCGTCGCGGGTGTCCCGCAGTTGGAAGTGATAACTGGCACCGGAGCGTTCGGCGGTGGCGAGGATACGGCCGTCCGGGTTGAGCGCTACCGCCTTCAGGGGGTCGTCGCGCCATGCGGAGGTGACGGAGTCGCCAAGGTCCAGCGTGTGGACGGTGCCGCCTTCGAGGTAGCGCAGCACCGGCCGTTGGGGGTCCCAGGCGAGGCCGCCGCAGAGGCGCTCGTTGTCCAACGGGTGACGGAACACCGGGGCGGGGGTGCTTGTCGTGGCGGACGTGAGGCGCCACGCCCTGATCTCGCGGCCGTCGGCGGTCGCCAGGAAGCTCCCGTCCTCGCTGAAGGCGAGGCTCTGCACGCCCGGGTCCGCGAGGTCGGCGATCAGCCGTCCTGATGCGGCGTCCCAGACGTGGACGCCGTCGGCGGAGACCACGGCGAACCGGTCGGCACCGGCGCCCGGGCCGCCGAACATCAGCATCGAGTTGTCGTCGCAGCGGGCGCCCGCGTTCTCCCAGGCGCCGGGCAGGTGGCGATGGTGGGCGGTGTCCCAGACCTGCGGTGCGCGGTGGGAAGGGCAGACGGTCAGCAGTCGGGCGTCGGCGCTCGGTGCGATATTCGCGAGGCCGGCCGCCCGTGTCTCGAACAGCGGCGTGCCGTCTGCGGCCGAACGCAGTCGCACTCGGTCATCGTCTGGGCTGCTCACCGCGTAACCGCGGCCGTCGGGGCCGAAGTCCACGGTGTCGTCGGCCGGCAGGGCCGCCCCCATCCATTGCCCGGTGGACGTGTCCCACAGCCGTGCGCTGTCGACGGTGACGATCAGGAGCAGTCGCCCGTCGGGGTCGGCCGCGACCACGGTGCCGTCCGGCAGTCGGCCCGAGGAGAGCCGTCGGCGGGTGGCCACGTCCCAGGTACGCCAGATGCCGTGGGCGGCACTGAGCAACGTACGGCCCGAGCGGGTGAGGAAGCGGGCGGGGCTGCTTCCGGGCGCAGGGTCGGTGAAGGTGTCCGTCTCGGGCTGGGCGAGGGCGCCGAGCAGGGCACGACGGGTCTCCGGCAGCTCGGCGACGCGCCAGGCGGCGACGCCCAGCAGTTGGGCGGTGCGCGGGTCGGTGGTGCGCAGGGCGTCCGCGACCTCGGCGACCCGGCGGGCCGCCGCCTCGGTACGCTGCCGCTCGCTGTCCCGATCCAGGTGCCAGGCGGTGAGGCAGGCGAACAGCGCCACGGTCAGTACGGCCGAGAGCGTGGCGAGCAGCGCGCGGGACCGTCGCGCGGAACGGGCGCTCGCGCGAAGCTCCGCATCACGGGCGTCCAGCGCGGCAGTGAGGAAGGCCCGTTCCGCCGCCGTGAGCAGGCCGTCGTCCTCCGCGAACAGTTCCTCCGCGCGGGCCAGCCGGGTGCTGTACAGGGCGCCGGGGTCGTGTTCCAGCCCGGCGCGGGCGGCCTCGGCCAGGGCCCGGTGGTGGCGCAGGCGTTCGCGATTCTCCTCGATCCAGGCGTGCAGCCGGGGCCAGCAGGTGATCAGCGCCTCGTGGGCGAGCTGAACGCCGTCCTCGTCGGTGGTCAGCAGCCGGGCGCGGGTGAACCGGTCGACGACCAACGGCACGTTGGGGTCGGCGCACTCCTCCATTTCGGCCCGGTTGAGCGGGCGCCGGGTGTCGGAGGTGCCTTGGCCGGGCTCGACCATCCGCAGCAGCAGGTTCCGGGCGGTGCGGGCCTGCCCAGGTGACAGCTGTTCGAACACCTCCTCCGCGGTTGCCGCGATCGCGCCCTGCATCTCGCCGGCGGCCTGGTAGGCGGCGAGGGTCAGTATCCGGCCCCGGCGTCGCCGCCAGGTTTCGAGGAGGGCGTGCGAGAGCATCGGCAGGCCGCCCGGCTCGTCGAGCACCTCCTCGACGATCCGCGCGGTCAGTTCCCGCTCGACCAGCAGTCCGACCGCCTGCGCTGGTTTCACGACCGCCTCGCGCAGCTCGTCCGCCGTCATCGGGCCGACCAGGAGGCCCGCGCCGCGCAGGGCGTCCGCGAGATCGCGGTGCTCGGCGCAGCGGGCGTAGAAGTCGGCGCGTACGGCGATCAGCACCCGCACCCGGCTGTCCGGGTCGCGGGCGGCGAGCAGCAGGTCGATGAAGCGGTTCCGCTCCTCCGGGTCCCGGCACAGGGTGAAGACCTCCTCGAACTGGTCCACCACCACCCAGCTGTCCGGCTCGCCCGCGGCCGGGGCCAGCAGGTGACCGTACGCAGTGGCGGGCTGTGGACCAGGGGTGAGGATACGCAGCGCCGCTGGGCAGCCCAAGTCCCGGATTCGCTCCCGCAGTCGGGGGATCAGCCCAGCCCGCAGCAGCGAGGACTTGCCACTGCCGGACGCTCCGAACACGACCGCGAACCGGTGTTCGCACAGCAGCTCCTGCAATTCCTCCGTCAGCCGGTCCCGGCCGAAGAAGAGTTCGCGGTCGCCCGGTTCGAAGCGGGCAAGTCCGCGGTAGGGCGGCGTCGTGTCCTCGGCGCCCTGACGCGCTTCCTCCGACGCGGCGGTCTCGGCCTCCTTCCAACGCGGCTCCCATTCGCCCGGATCGCCTCCGCAGGCGCGTACGTATCCCTGGACGACTGCGAGCGACGGCAGGTGTGTGCCGGACGCTGCCTTGGACAACGTTGCCGTCGAGAAATCCGCAGCGCCCGACATGGTCCGGTACGACGGGCTGCCCGCGGCGCGTCGCAACTCCCGTAGTTCGTGGGCGAGGCGTTGCACCGGGCCGGCCGTCGGATCCAGAGGTCGTTCGGGACGTGCCACGGTCTCGCCCACTTCCGTACAGGTACCGCAGAGCGGTGAAAGCTCTGCCCAAGGCTGACAAACATATGTTTCCTGCCGCTCAGGAGGCACTGTTCTCCTCCGAAATGTGGCGTTGGTGACAGCCGTGGAACGGACCACGCACCGACCCGGCGGCACCGCACGGGATTGTTTCCCCTGATCAAAGGGAGTGAGTAACAACGTGCGCGCTGCCAGCCTCGGTCGCGTCGGCCCGGACCCCCGGAGCCTCGGCACACCAAGTACTTGGAGAACAGCGCATGCTCCCTACCGCCTTCAAGGCGCTCCCCGCAGAGGGGACAGCCCAGCCGCCGCGTCCGCCCGGGCGCCGCACTCGCAGGGTCACCGGCGGATCGATCGTGGCCACGGTCATCCTGTCGATCTTCGCCACCCTGCTCGGCCCGCTGGGCGCACTGCAGAGCGCGAGCGCCGCGACCGGCGCGAACGTCACCTGGCGGATCAGCAGTGAGCCCGCCGACGCCAAGACCGGCTACGTCGGCATGCTCAACGGCATCAGGCAGGCGATCAGCGCCGGCCGGGTCCGCGCAGCGAACGGCGGCCCCGCCGTCGACGTCACCGACGGCAGCGGGGCCAACCAGTTCATCTCCGTCGACCTGCACGCCGAGGACAGGCCCGAGTTCATCCGGGTGTTCTTGCGCCGGTCGGACTCCTACGTCATGGGATGGCGGCCGGGCACCGAGAACGGCCCCGGTGATGTGGACTGGGGCAACTCCCAGTTCTTCACGCTGGACCCCGACGTGAACCTGCCGGATGCCGCCCGGACGGGTGCCGGCGCGAACGTGAACACGCGGTTCGAGGGACTGGCGAACTACAGCGACCTGCAGCAGCAGGGCGCCACCCGCGACGGCATGCAGATCACTCCCGCCAGCCTCAACAACGCCGTGCTGAACCTCTCGGACGCCACCAACGCCGAGACCAGGTCCGCGGCGCAGGCGATCCTCCAGGTGATCGTGGCGGTCGCCGAAGGCTCCCGGTTCCGGAACCAAGCGGGTCAGACCGCGACGGCGTTCGGCAACGGGCAGGCGTTCACCGTCACGCCGCAATTCATGGCGCAGCAGAACAACTGGGCCAACATGAGCAGGGCGCTCCTGGTCGCGGTCTTCGCGGGCGTCGTCGTCCTCGCGGCTCCCATCGAGGTCGGAGCCGTCACCTTCGGGACCGTCGCGGCCCTCGCGGCCGCGCTCATGACGGCCCACCACTCGGACCAGACCAAGGGCAGGCACCTTACCGAGGAGGCCGATGACGAGTCGCTGTACGTCCAGCCCGACGGCCTCGGCGACTACCCGACCATCCAGGCCGCGATCGACGCCGCTCCCACTGACGGGGTCCAGCGCGTCCTCTACCTCGCGGAGGGCACCTACCACGAGACGATCACCGTCCCGGCGAGCAAGCGCAACCTGATGATCAAGGGGGAGACCGGCGACGCCGACGATGTCGTCATCACCGCCGACCGGGCCCACGGGATGCTCAAGCCCGACGGCACGAAGTACGGCACCGAGGGCAGCGCCGTGGCCACCTTCAAGGCGCCCGGCGTCACGGTCGCGAACGTCACGATCCAGAACACGTTCGACCCCAAGGACCACCCGGACATCAGCTCGTTCGAGACCCAGGCCGTCGCGGTGGCCGCCGAGGGCGACCGGCAGGTCTTCACCCAGGACCGGATCATCAGCCGCCAGGACACCGTCCTCGCCAAGTCGCCGGTCCCCACCGCCGAGAACCGGCAGTATTTCGTCGGCAGCTACATCGAGGGCTCGATCGACTTCATCTTCGGCAACGCCACCGCGGTGATCGACCGTTGCGACATAGCCATGGCCAACTGGGTCGGCGGCACGGTGCTGGCGCCGAACACCGACGAGAGCAAGAAGTACGGGATCCTGATCACCGACAGCACGATCTACACCAACGGTGTGCCGGCGAACACGATGTACCTCGGTCGGCCCTGGCACAACACGGCGACCGCCTCGCCCCAGGCGGTGGTCCGCGACACCGTGGTGAACTCGGGCGTCACCGCCGCGCACCCCTGGACCGACATGACCACCGACTACTCCTGGCAGTCCGCCCGGTTCAAGGAGTACAACAACTCCGGTCCCGGAGCCGGGACTGGGGCGAACGCCCCGCAGATGACGGACTCCGAGGCCGCCGACTACACCGCCCAGAAGTACCTGGCCGGCACCGACGACTGGAACCCGGTCTACTGACCGAAGCCGAGGCGACGGGCGCGCTGCCCACCGGCGGTGTCCCCGTCCTCGCGGCGAGGTGAGAAACCGCAGCGGGCCCAGGACGGCACGACCGTCCTGGGCCCGCCTGTCGTCCACCGACAGTTTCCGTACCCCGCAGCTGCCTCTCACCAACGGCACACCATTGGTGAGAGGCGCGCACATTCGGCTCGTGCGCGCCATTCGTGGTCCCGGTGCCGCACCTCCTTGTTTCTTTGAGGTGTACGGTGGTATACGTAAAAGGAACGCCGTCCTGGACGCCTGGGGCTGGGGGTGACTTTTGGCACCGTGGTAGCCCCGAAGGTGGTCGTCCACGCGAGGCGACGCCACTGCGGCCGTACCAGGACGTGCTCGACGACCCGTTGCACGTCTTCGACACCCCGAGCCTTCCACTGCGACAACCGGCAGGCCATGGGGACGGACGACTGCCCCTGCAGCACTCGGACGCGTCTCGGCTGCCGGCTGAACGTGCTCACCGACCTGATCGTTGTCCGAGACACCCGAGCACCGGAGGCCGATGTGTACGTCTTGGTTGAGAACGGGCTGGCGGAACTCCGCCGGCCCGGCGACGTCAGGTCGTTGAAGGTTGTCATTGCCGCTGACGGCGGCCGAAGCGCGCTCGACGATGCGCTTCGCGCGGCCGGGCTGGGGCGTTACGACGCTTCCGCGGGCGTTGCCTGGTTGTCCATCGAGGCGCTTGGAGCGCGTGCCGTCCGGGCGCGGGGCGGCTGCACTGAGACGGACTTCAGAACCATGATCGACTTCGCCGGACAGCACGGATGGGTGGCGGACACCGACGTCCGCGCACACGTCGAGTCCTCTCTCCCCGACAGCGGCGATCCGGCCGCACCAGAACACTGACAGACGCGATACGAAGGAGGTGGCCCATGGTCACCCAGAAAGCCGGTGCTCAAGCGCCGCAGTCCGGACCGGCCGAATTCCTCAAGGCCGATCCCGAGCAGCAGTCGAAGTGGTGGCGCGCGGTTCTGGGGGGATACCCGACCGGTGTCGCGATCATCTCGGCCGTCGATGAAAGCGGACAGCCGCAAGGGATAGTCGTCGGGACCTTCGGCTCGGTCTCGATGGATCCGCCCTTGGTCAGCTTCATGCCGATGCGCACGTCGCGGGCCTACGGGGCTGTGAGGAACGCCACCCGGTTCCGTGTCAGCGTGCTCGGCGCGGGCCACGAGGAACTGTGCCGGTCCTTCTCCAGCGCGCCTCCCGAGAACCGGTTCGAAGTCGGGAACTGGGAGCTCGACGCCAGGGGTATCCCCTTCCTCAAGGACGCGGTGATCTGGTTCGACTGCATCCGGTCGTCCACGATGCCGGCAGGCGATCACGACATCGTCATCGGCGAGGTCCAGGATCTCGGCTTCGGCGAGGGAGCGGCCGGCATGCCGCTGCTGTTCCTGAAGGGTGGGTACGGGTCCTTCACCATCCCCCGGCTGGAGTTCGACGCCCAGCACCTCGGCTTGCACCTGCGCGTCGCCGACCAGATGCGGGAGGCGGTGCAGAGGCTGGCCGAAGAGCTCGACGTGGTCGTCACCCTCTGCACGCTGGCCCAGGACTCGGTGGTGGTGCTGGCGGCGGCCAATCTGCAGGCGCTGCCCGGACTGCCGCCCAGCGTAGGAGCGACCTGTCCGTTCGCCCCGCCTGTGGGGGCGGTCTTCGTCGCCTGGAACGAGGGCGCCCGCGCGGCCGTGTGGCGCCGGGCGGGGCGTGCCATGGGGTGCGTCGATGACGAGATCCTGACCTCGATGCTGACGCGGGTGCGGGAACGCGGCTACGCCATCAGCGTCGGGCCGACCATGGCCGACAGGTTCGAGTACATCGTGGCCGATCCGGCGAAGGAGGACGCGGCGCTTCAGGCGTTGTGGGACGCCGCCGCGCGCGAGTACGCGCAGCTTGGCGAAGCCGCCGACTGGTCGAATCACGTGAGCTCGATCCAGGTTCCGATCTTCGGGCCGAACGGTGAACCGGACCTCGCGCTCGCGGTCAGCGGGATTCCCCTTGGACTCGGTCCCGCCGAGCTGGAGGCGATGGCGGCGCGCTGCAAGGAGGTTGCTCGCGAGCTCATGGCCTTCATCGACGGGCGTGTACCGATCGGTCACTAGTCGCGCGGCGTTCCGCGAGTCGGCTTTCTCGGGCTCCGGCAGCGTGAATCCCGGAGGGATGTCGAAACGGGCGGTGGCGCCTCCGGATGGTGACGCCACCGCCCGTCGTATTCGCGCTGAGCCTCAGCCGTGCTGTGCGCTCGTCCCGGCCCCGGTGAGCCGCCGCTCGCTCCGTTCCCGTGCCTGGCAGGGGTCCAGGGGAGGGCATTTCCGACCAGGGGCGTCTACTTTACAAATACGAGCGTCGTCACATAAGATTACGCTGATGATGGGCTCCGTGTAGCGCCGCTCCTGCCGTGTGTTCCCTCGGCTGCATGGACCCGTTCGAAGGCGGCGGGCTCGTGCTCTGGACGAGCCCGTTTTCTTGATGGTTCGTCAATTTCCCTGCAGCGATTGACCTTTAGGAAGAGGAGCCATGGACAAGTCTGCTCTGTCCCACTGGTGGCGCAAGATGGAGCTCCGCAACGGCGGCCCGATTCTTCCGCGCGCACCGCTGGACGGCGACCGCGAGGCCGACGTAGTGATCGTCGGCGCGGGCTACACCGGTCTGTGGATCGCGCTGGAACTGTTGCGCGAGGCGCCGGAGACGGATGTTGTCGTCCTGGACGCCAAAGTCGCCGGCTACGGTGCGTCCGGCCGCAACGGCGGTGCCGTCATCGCACAGCTGAACGGCTCCCGTGATTACTGGGTACGACGCGGGGGAGGGCCCGACGGGGCCATTCGCATGGAACGCGCCGTGCAGGGCGCGGTCGAGGAGGTCGGAGCCGCGGTCGAACGCGAAGGCATCGACTGCGGATACGGCAAGAACGGCGTCCTGATGGTGGCGCGTACCCCACTTGAGCAGCACCGGTTCCGTCAGGGCATCGAGGAGGACCGCGCGTACGGATTCGGTCCCGAGGACTCCCGCTACCTGGACCGGGACGAGGTCAACGAGCGAATCAACGTTGCCGGCGCGCTGGGGGCCCGCTTCAGCGCGCACTGTGCCAGCGTCGACGGAGGAGCACTGGCCCGGGGCCTGGCCGAGGCCGTGGAGAAGCACGGCGGTGCCGTCTACGAAGGCACCCCGGTGTTCCGTATCAGCCCGCACAAGGCAGTCACCGCCTCCGGGACCGTGCACGCGAAGTACGTGATCCGGGCCACCGAGGCATACACCGAGTCGATGGATGGACAGCACGGGCAGATCGTGCCCGTCCACACATCCATGCTGGCGACCGAGGTCCTGGACGATGCGATCATCGAGCAGCTCCGGTGGAACGGGCACGAAGCGCTACTGGCCGAACACCCGTTCCTGCACCTCCAGTTCACCGCGGACAACCGCATCACGATCGGCGGCGACGACCCGCAGATTCCCTACCGCTGGCGATCGGCCCCGAATCCCGATGCTCCGGCCTCACCGAAGGCGTACGAGCACTACCGCCGCGAACTGGTCAAGCTGTTCCCCTGCCTCGAAGGCGTACAGATCGCCGACTCCTGGCAAGGCGTCTTCGGTACGAACCGTAACTGGGCGCCGAGCGTCGGCCTGAACGTCGCGACCGGAATGGGTCATGCCGGCGGCTACGTCGGTGAGGGCCTGGCCGCAGCCAACCTCGCCGGCCGGACCATGCGTGACCTGATCCTCGGACGGGACAGCGAACTGACCGGGCTGCCGTGGACCAACGTGACCGCGCGCCGCTGGGAACCCGAGCCGTTGCGCTGGATCGGGGCCGGGCTCATCTGGGCGGCTCGGGCCGTCGGCGATCGCAACGAGGTCCGCACGGGCAAGTCCTCGACGCTCGTCGGTCTGGCCAACCGCGCGGCCGGTTTCACCGGGCACCTCGGATGACGGGGTCCGTCCGGCAGGAACCCGGCGCGCAGCCTCAACGGGATTCACCGACTCGGCCGGCAGGTGAAAGAGGTGGACGGCATGGATGACGTACGAAGCGGAGGCCTCGGGGTGCTGCCGCTGCACGGCAAGGTCGCCGTGGTGACCGGTGGCAGCAGCGGGATCGGGGCTGCCACCGTGCGTCGACTGGCTGAGCACGGCGCATCGGTGGTGGTCGGCTTCCACCGTGGGCGCGATCGCGCCGAGGAACTGGTCGAGAAACTGGCCGGCTCAGGGCACAGTTGCGTTTCCCTGCCGATCGATGACTCGGCCCGGCTGGCCGAGGTCGCCCGGCTCGTCGAGCGTGACTACGGCCGGTGCGACGTCCTCGTCAACTCGGCCGGATGGACGCAGAAGGTGCCGCACGCGGATCTCGGCGCTCTTACGGACACGCTGTTCGATTCCTTGATGCGGGTCAACGTCCGCGGCCCCTTCGCCGCCGTCCGTGCCTTCGCCCCTCTCCTCAGGAACACGGGGGACGGAATCGTGGTCAACGTGTCCTCGATCTCCGGCACCACGGCGTCCGGCAGCAACATCGCCTACTGCGCGGCGAAGGCCGCGCTGGACAACCTCACCCAGTCGCTCGCCCGAGTCCTGGCACCCGAGGTCCGGGTCGTCGGGGTGGCGCCGGCCGCCGTCGACACTGGCTTCGTCCCCGGCCGCGACCGGCAAGCGGTGCTCGACCAGGCGAGCGCCACCCCATTGCGGGTCGTCGTCGACCCGGACGACGTGGCCGTGGCCATCGTGGGCGCCGTGACGTACTTCCGCGTCTCCACGGGCACCACCTTCGTCGTGGACGGGGGGAAGCATCTGTGAACTCACCACGGTGTCGGCGGCTTTCCGGGTCCTTGTCCGTGGGGCCCGCGTAGCCGCGATGCCGTCGGCCGGACGAGCGGTAAGAACGCCACTCCACCTTGTGTCGGCCAGACGGCGGTCTTCGGCGGAACTTGCCCAGGCCACGAAGCGGCCGATACTGGCATCAGGCGCCGCACGCACCTGCACACCCGCATTCGGGGCGACGAACAGTTCGCCCAGTAGAGCTTCGCTCGGCTCAGTTCCGCCCCGGGACAGCGAAATGGCGTTCCCACTGAGGCCGGGCCGTCGCGGCCATCGCCTCGTTGGCCATGTCTCTCCCTCGAAGATCACCGCTCCCGCACCGCTGGCCTGGGCCTCTTTCACGGCGGCTGTCAGCCGTGCGGAGCGGGCGAGTTCGTCGGGGCGGGGGAGAACACATCGCTGATCACGGGGATGTGGGAGGGGTGGATCGCCATCATGCCCGTGCAGCCGAGGGAGCGGTTCTGTTCGGCGAAGGTGCGCAGCCTGTCCAGATCGCCGATGTGTGTCCACAGTCCGGCAACCGGATGGGGCATGCCCGCCGCTCGTACGTCGAGCAGGACACGGGAGCGCAGCGGCATGGGTCTCGGTCTGCTGCGGGCTCCAGCGGTAGCCGACGGCACGCTCGACATCGCCCATTACCTTCTTCGTAGAGCCCGACTTGGGCTCGTGGCCTCCGGGGCCGGTGACTCGTTTGCCCCTGTCCCTGATGATCCGGGGGTGCTGTCGCCGGTTCTGACGGCACTGGATGGCGAGCCCGTTCGATCTGGCAGGCGTCCCCCTGGCTGAAGGTGATCCTGCTCGGTGGTCCGCAGGAGCCGGGCCGCGCCGCAGGCTCCACGCTGCTGGGGCTGATCACCTGGTCCGAGCAGCGGGGCTCCTCTGGATTGTGCACCTCGGAGCCCCGTCGCATCGCTCATGGCGGTGGCCTCGCCGGGCCCGGTGATCACCGGCAGGGGCGGTGACGGTGCGTACCGGTGGGAGGGGACGGGCCGGCGGTACTTCCGGACGCGCGAGTCTCCGTGATCCATGCGAGCATCGGTCCAGGTCAGCGGCCGACGTGCCTTGAGGTGCGCGCCCAGTTCTGTGACCGGTCCCCGACTTCCCCCACGCGAAACGGACGGGTGATTCCTATGAGCCGCAGGTTTCGTATGACGCTGCCGGTCGCTGTGGCGGGGCTTGCCCTCGGCAGTGCGGCCGCTCCCTCCGCGACGGCCGCCGTCGAACCCGCTGGGAAAGCGCCGCGCTCGAGCGGGCTCACAGGCCAGGAGAAGAAGAACGAGAAGTCCGCGATCGCGGTACTGGACGTCGCCTTCAACAAGAAGGACCCGAAACGGGCCACCGAGAAGTACATCAGCGCCAAGACCTACATTCAGCACAACCCGGACTTCGCCGATGGCCGTGATGCCTTCGTCGCCGCAGTCACCTCCTACGTCAAGAAGAACCCGGACAGCTCGTCGAAGGTCGTGCGGACTGTCACTCAGGGAGACCTCGTTCTCGTACACGGCCTGTCCAAGGCCAACAAGAAAGATCGCGGCACGGTCGCGGCCGACATTTTCCGCTTCGACAACAAGGGAAAGATCGTCGAGCACTGGGACGTCCTTCAGCCCGTCGCCAAGACCAGTAAGAACGGCAATCCTCAGGTCTGAGCAGTCACGTGCCTGGCGGTGTGCTCCACGAGGGACTGGTGGTAGCCGCCGTCGACCCAGGCCATGTGGACGGCAGTATGAGACGGCCATGGAGCCGATGATGTGGACGCCGCCCTTCTCCCGTTTCGCGAAGTGCGAACCGTGGGCATGCGCCGCCTCATGGTTGCGCTGGCGGCGCCGCCGGCCTCAAGACCGCGTGCGGCGAGGATCGGGGCGGCATCCCACATCTCTGCAAGGCGGAGTCAGTCGCCCAACGCGAGGTTCTCCGTCTCTTCCCCAGCGAGGTCACTCACCTTGACTGGAACCATGTCCCCCAGCCGACGAGATCACCCCCGGCGAGCGGACCGGTACCTTCCGGACCGGGGGCGTCAGAGGAGATTCGGTCGCCTGCTGGACCTGCTCGAACGTCACGCCGGGGGCGAGTTCGCGCAGGACTAGGCCGTCGTCGGTGACGTCGATGACGGCCAGGTCGGTGATGATCCGGTCGACGACCGCGCGGCCGGTGAGCGGCAGGGTGCATGTCTGGACGATTTTGGGGTCGCCGTCCCGGGTGGTGTGCTCCATGACGACGATGACCCGCCGGGCGCCGTGGACGAGGTCCATGGCACCGCCCATCCCTTTGACCATCCTGCCGGGGACCATCCAGTTGGCCAGGTCGCCGTCGGTGGAGACCTGCATGGCTCCCAGGAGCGCGACGTCGATGTGGCCTCCGCGGATCATGCCGAAACTCAGGGCGGAGTCGAAGAACGTGGCGCCAGGACGGACCGTCACCGTTTCCTTGCCGGCGTTGATCAGGTCGGGGTCCTCTTCTCCCTCGTACGGGTAGGGGCCGACGCCGAGGATGCCGTTCTCGGAGTGGAGGACGACCTCCACGTCGTCGGGCAGGTGGCTGGGCACCAGGGTGGGCAGGCCGATGCCGAGGTTGACGTAGTCGCCGGGGCGTAGTTCCCGGGCGGCACGAGCGGCGAGCTGATCGCGGGTGAGGCTCATGCGGGCACCTCTCCGGGTCGGGGGCGGATGGTGCGGCGCTCGACGCTCTTGGCAGCCGGCCCGTGCAGGGGCAGGACGTGGTCGACGAAGATGCCGGGGGTGTGAATGTGGGCGGGGTCCAGTTCTCCCGGCTCGACCAGCTCTTCGACCTGGGCGATGGTGACCCTGGCCGCCATCGCGCACAGGGGGTTGAAGTTCTGCGCCGAGGACGCGTACACGAGGTTGCCGTGCCGGTCGCCCCGTAGGGCGTGCACCAAGGCGACGTCGGCGGTGATGGCCTCTTCCAGGATGTGGTCCCGGCCTCCGAAGGCGCGCACCTCCTTGGGTGGCGAGGCGATGGCGACCGTGCCGTCGGGGTGGTGGCGCCAGGGCAGGCCGCCGTCGGCGAGCGGGGTGCCCACACCGGCGGGGGTGTAGAAGGCGGGGATGCCGCAGCCACCGGCGCGCAGTTTCTCCGCGAGGGTGCCCTGGGGGATGAGTTCGACCTCCAGCTCGCCGGTGAGGTACTGGCGGGCGAACTCCTTGTTCTCGCCGACGTAGGAGGCGGTGACGCGGGAGATCCGGCGGTCGCGCAGCAGGATGCCCAGGCCCCAGTCGTCCACGCCGCAGTTGTTGGACACCACACGCAGGTCGTCCACGCCCGTGGCGTGCAGGGCCTGGATCAGGGACATGGGGGTGCCGCAGAGGCCGAAGCCGCCGACGGCGAGCGTCGCTCCAGGGCGCATCGCGGCCAGCACCTGTGTGGCGCTGTCGATAGTTTTGTCGAGACGCAAGCTTCCTCCAGAAGTGCGCAGGAACGTGTCGGTCATTGGTCCGAGGCCGTCGCGGCGGTCTGGACGGCGGCGCGGATGCGTTCGGCGCTGTCCACCTCGTGGGCCAGCAGCAGGGTGAGGCGGCTCAGGTAGAGCAGCGCCCCCTCTTCGCCTGCCGCGGTCATCCGGTGGCAGATCTCGGAGTAGATCTCGTCCTGCTCTTCGGCGTTCACCGCGCGTCCCTTCCGAGGCCTCGTCCGGCGGTCATGGCGTCCACCCAGGCCCGGATCTCGCCGGGGCGCGGGTGCTGTCGGCGGGCGTACACGTGCCCGTCCGGCCGGATCAGGTAGACGGTGCCCGGCTGGGCCCCGTAGAGAGGGAACATGCGCCCGGTGTGGTCGTGGGCCGCTGTCCGTGTCGGCGCGGCGGAGACCACGGCCGTGGCCAGCGGCACCGGTCCGGTGGACAGCGCGTCCAGTTCTGCCCGCAGGTCCGGAGCGAGTTCACCGTCGGCGGTGAAGGCGAGCACGGTGATCCGGGGGCCCAGCAGGTCTGTGAGATGTCCCGCCTTGCCACCCGTGAGGGTGAGCGGACACTCGGGCAGCACCTCGCCCGCAGCCGGACCCGGACCGCCGACCGAAGGGTCGGCAGGCCCCGTGAACCCGCAGTCCTCGTACGAGATCGGCTGGGTCTGCCGGGGGTTGATCAGGGAGGAGGCCCAGGTGTGCCCTTCGACGGCCAGGCCGAGTACGGCCGTGCGCATCGTGTCGAACGCGAAGGACGGAGGCGCCATGAACTCGGTGCTCTTGGAGGCGTACCGGATGTTCTCCCGGGCCGCGTGCACGCGCTCCACCGAGTAGGTGTCCAGCAGTTCGACCGGCGACCGGCCGGCGGCGACGAACGCCAGTTTCCAGGCGAGGTTGTGGGTGTCGTCGATGGCGGAGTTCATGCCCCGGACCCCGAAGATCGGGACCAGGTGCGCGGCGTCGCCGGCGAACAGGACGCGGCCGTGCCGGTAGGAGTCCAGCGTGAGGGCGTTGGCTTTGTAGAGCGAGATCCACACCGGTTCGACGTCGTCGGGTTCGCCGATCATCCGCAGGTGGCTGCGCACCCGCGGCATCACGTTCTCCGGCCTGACCGCCTCCTCCGGGTCCTCGCCCGGCAGGAGTTGGTAGTCCAGGCGCCAGATGTCGTCGGGCTGACAGTGCATGAGGAGGGTGGAGCCGGGGTTGGACGGCGGGTCGAACCAGGCGTAGCGCAGCGCGGGCCGGTCGGTCTTCAGCTCGACGTCGACGATGACGTACCGGCCCTCGTACGCGGTGCCTGTAAGGCGCAGGCCGAGCTGCTCGCGCACGGTGCTGCGGGCGCCGTCACAGCCCACCAGCCAGTCGGCGGCCATCGTGTAGGTGTCGCCGTCGTCGGTGCGCACCTCCAGCTCGACCCCGTCCGGGTCCTGCCGCAGGGCCTCGACGCGGCTGCCCCAGCGGATCTCGACCAGGCCGTCGCCGTACCGGTCGATGGCGTCGAGCAGGTACTGCTCGGCGTAGCACTGCTGGAGGTTGATCATCGGCGGGAACTTCTGGTTCTCGTCGTGCGGCATCGCGAACCGCAGCACCTCGGTGTCGCCGTAGTAACTGACGCCACCGTTCCAGGCCAGGCCCTTGGCGAGGTAGGTGTCCACTGCGCCGAGCTGGTCCATGATCTCCAGCGTGCGCCGCGACAGGCACGCGGCCCGGCTGCCGGCGCAGACGGTGCGGTCGGACTCCAGCACCACCGACGGCACTCCGTACCGGGCCAGCCCCAGGGCCAGGGCCAGGCCGGTGGGGCCGCCCCCGGCGATGACGGTGCGGCGGCGCACCGGATCCCACCCGCCGGTCAGGTCCGGGGTGGTGACGGGGTGGGTGACGTAGTCGAAGTACACGGGTGTGGGCCTTTCCTGCGTTCGCCTCGGGACATCGTCGACCGTCCCGTTCGCGCCCGGTGTCGTTGATGGTGCGGTACGGCGGTCATGGCCTCACGTTGTCCAGCCAGGCCAGGAGCGTGTCCACCATGAGGGCGGTGAGCTCCGGCTGGTCGACCAGGTAGTGCTTGCCGCCCTTGATGGGGGTGAGCGCCTTGCGGTCGTGTGGCACCGCGTCGTACAGGGCCCGGGCGTGGGAGGGGAAGCAGCCCTGGTCGGCGGTGCCGTACACGACGTGCACGGGGGCGTCGACGGTGCGCAGCCTGGCCGGGCCGTCGCCGTGGGAACGGCTCAGGGACCATTGGGAGAGCCATGAGCGTAGGGTCGTGTAGTGCCCGAGCGCGGCCGGCTGGAAGTTCGCGTTCCACGCGTCACCCCACAGCGTCCCCGGCTCGCGGTCGGACGGGTCCAGCGACAGGTCCAGGAACCGGGGGTCCGCGCAGACGCCGTGCACCAGGAACGGCATGTCCGCGATCCCGCGCTCGCCCAGTTCGGCCAGCTTCTTCTCGGCCCAGGCGGTGATCGCCTCGCTGCGTGCGACTTGCGCCGCGCGGTAGCGGCGCAGGAACTCCGGTGTGTACGGCGGTCCGTTCCGGGCGTCGAACATGTCCAGGTCGGGATCGCGGTCGAAGGGGTCCTGTTCGCTGCGGACGGCGGGGTCCAGCCACTCGGCGAGCAACTGGGCCCGGCCGGGGTGGGCCATCGCGAGGACGAGCGCGTCGGCGGCGGGCAGGTCGGCCCGAGTCAGGTCGGGTCCTCCGTCGGCCGGCGCGGCAGTGATCGTGGGGTCTTCGGCCTGGTTCTGGTAGAGCGAGGCGAGGCCCCCGCCTCCGGAGTTGCCGAACAGCACGATCCGCTCGTAGCCCTCCTCCCGCAGATGCCGGACGACCGAGCCGACGTCGACGACGCAGTTCTCCAGCAACAGAGCCGTGTCATTGCCGATGTACCGGGTGGTCATGCCGATCGCGTCAACGCCCGCCCGGGCGAAGGCGCCCAGCGCGTAGTGACCGAGGAAGTTGGAAGAGGGGTGGACGGCGATCACCGCGGTGCGGGCGATTCCGCCCGGCCGTGCCCGATGCCGGGTGCACCACAGCACCCCAGCCATCCGGGCCACCCCGGAGTAGATCTCGTTCGCGGAGGCGGGGGTGCGCATCGGCACCGCCAGCAGCTCACGATCGATGCTCATCGCCGGACCCGCCAGGTGCTCAGATAGTCGGCGTCCGCGCAGTCGATGGCGGCCGAGCCCAGACGCAGCGGCCGGTAGGTGTCGAGCATGACCGCGGTCTCCTCGGTCCGCTGGACGCCGAGCCCGGCCTCGACGCTGCCGGGGTGCGGGCCATGGATGAAGCCGGCGGGGTGCAGGGACACCGAACCCTGGGCGATGCCGGTGCCCTTGCGGCTCATGAAGCTGCCCTCGGCGTAGAACAGCACCTCGTCGGAGTCGACATTGGCGTGGAACGGCGGGACGGCCACCGCGTCGGGGTGGTAGTCGAACAGCCGGGGCACGAAGGAACAGATCACGAAACCCGGCCCTTCGAAGGTCTGGTGCACCGGCGGCGGCCGGTGCAGGGAGCCGGTGACCGGCGAGAAGTCGGCGATGTTGAACGCGTACGGATAAAGACAGCCGAACCAGCCCACCACGTCGAACGGATGGGTCGCGTGCACATAGCGCGTGACGCCGTCCCGATTGCGCACCAGGACCTCGACATCGGTGCCCTCGGCGAGCAGCGGACCCTCGGGTCGCCGCAGGTCGATCTCGCAGTAAGGGGCGGTCTCCAGGAACTGGCCGGCCTGCGAGAGGTAGCGCTTGGGCGGCCCGACGTGTCCGGACGCTTCGAAGACCACGGCGTGCAGTGTGTCGCCGTCGGCCGGCACCCAGCGATGGGTGGTGCCGGTGGGCACGATCACGTAGTCGCCCTTGCCGACCTCCAGGGTGCCGAACACCGACTCGAGCCGTCCCGATCCCGCCTCGATGTAGACCAGCTCGGCGCCGGTGGCATTGCGGTAGAGCGGCGAGGGCGCGTCGGCGACGGCGTACGCCATGACCACGTCGTCATTGCCCAGCAGCACATGCCGGTCGCGGACCAGGTCACCCTTGCCCGCGAGGCCGTGCGGGCGCAGGTGCCACGGCTTGAGGGGGAAGTTCGTCGCCAGCTGAGGCCGGGCGCCCTCGACCGCCTCCACCGTGACCACGTCGGTCGGCGCCTCCCGGTGGTACAGGAGCGAGGAATCCGAAACGAAGCCCTCCTCGCCCATCAGCTCCTCGCGGTAGAGGACCCCGTCGGGCCGGTGGAACCGGGTGTGGCGGGTGCGGGGCGTCTCGCCCAGGCGCATGAAGTAAGGCACGTGATCCAACTCTCGGCTCTGGTTCGTTAAACGAACGCATGAGTTCGATTATTCGCCCGTAATCGTGCGTTCGTCGCGAACGTTTTGTCAACAAGTGAGGATTCACTGGAAGGTCGGCCGCAGCGTGCCGACTGTCGTCCGGGCTATGGTTCGTTTTACGACACGCCATGTTCGAAAGGGCAGCGATGGAGATCTCCAAGACCGCGGATCAGGCGCTGGTCCTGCTGCTTCGGATCGCCGATCTGGGTGCGCAGACTCCTGTCGAACTCGCCCGGGCCACCGGTATGAACCGCACGGTCGTGCACCGGCTGCTGGCTACGCTGCAAGGGCGCGGGTTCGTCCTCAAGCGCGGTGACCGGTACGCGCTCGGTGCTGCGCTCATGAGGATGGCCGGCCAGTTCGAACCGGAACTGCGGTCGGTCGCCAGGGGGGTGATGGCCGATCTCTCGGACAGGCTGCGCGAGACGCTCGTGCTCGCGGTCCGCGAGGACGACCAGGTGGTGATCGTCGAGCAGGTGGCCGGCTCGCAGCACCTCGTCCGTGTCCAGTACGAGCTGGGCTACCGCCACCCGATCACCCTCGGTGCCAGCGGCCTGGCGCTGCTGGCCTTCCTCGGCGAGCCGGAGCGCGAGGCCCTCGTCGCACGTGCTGAGGAACCGGAGCGGATCGCTCGGCGCCTGGCGGAGGTGCGTGCGCTGGGCTATGCGGTCACCCACGACGAACTGCGCGTCGGCGCCTACGGTTTGGCGGTGCCGGTGCGCGACGGCGACGGCTCGGTGGTCGCCAGCCTGGCGGTCATCGTGCCGACCACCCGCACGCCGGGCTTCACCGATCATGCGCATCCCCTGGCGGAGTCCGCCGAGCGGATCACCAAGCTGCTCGTGGGGGCAGTGGGGGTGTAGTCGTCTGCTGAACCTGAACCGTTGACGCACCGATTGGTCGGTCAGGGGTTCTTCTGTCGGCCGACCGTTTTCACCGACATGCGCGTCGCCCGCGAGGAGATCTTGGCGTCGGTCCTCGCCCAGCCCCCCTCGACGATGAGGCCGACGCCATCGCTCGCGTCAACGGCAGCGAGTACGGCCTTGCGGACTCCGTGTGGACACCTGGCATCGTCAGTGCTTGTCGGACGGCCCGCGCCGTCCGGTCTGGCACGGTGTTCATCAACATGTCCACCCTCGTGGACGCCACGGCACCGTGGGCGTGGGATCCGGCCGGATCCCACCTACCCGCCTTGTCCCGACGGCTGGCATTCCGGGCACCCGAAGCCTGAGCGGTGTCTGTCGATGGAGGGCGGCCCGCTGTGCAGAGGCCGAGGGGCCGCCCGGTTCGGTGGACCCCAGCGCGTAGAGGCGCGCGTGTCAGGTCTCGTTGAAGGTGGCCGCACGCGGATAGATCGCCATGATCCAGATCGACGCGTCCCCGTCCACGGCATGCCACCGGTGCGGCTGGTCGGCCAGAAACGTCGCGTAATCTCCCTCGTCGAGTACGACTTCCTTGTCGACCGGACCGATCTCGATCCTTCCACTGTGGACGAGGACGTGTTCGCGGACTCCTGGCCCGTGGCTGGGGGAAACCTCCAGTTTGCCTTTGAGGAAACGCTGGGCGTGGATCTCCAGGGTTCCGGCCCCGATGACCTGCTGACGCAGCACGCTTCCCACGGATGCGTCGTCCGAAATGTCCTTGCCCTCGCCGGCGCGGATCACTTCGATGGTCGCCGCTTCGGCCGGGGTGAGCAATTCCGTCAACGGGACATCGAAGGTGTCGGCGATGGCGACCATGGTCTCGAGCGTCGGATTGGTCCGCTCCTGCTCGATCTTGAAGAGCGTCGCCTTCGCGATACCGGCCTGTTCGCCGAGCTGAGCCAGTGAGAGGCCGCGTGTCTCCCGCAGCCTGCGCACGTTGATGGCCAGTGCGGCGAGGTGATCAGTCATGCAGTCATCATTCCATGTGCTCTCGCGAGTTGAGTGCTCTGGTTTGCTCGGCTCCTCGCCGTGCCGACTCGGACGGCCATGGCGTCCGCTGCTTCAGGCGCGTGCGGGGTGCAACGATCTGAGGAAGCGGCTGTGATCGTTGTCAAACCGCGCAGCACTGTTTCTTTTCCGCGTACATTGATACTCTTATAGTCAACGCTCCTGAGGGTGATCGCCACTCTCGCGGACACAGGGGAGGACAGGGAGTCGTAGTGGCCAACGGAGTGGTAGGGGTCATCCGTGTATGCGGAGGCGGCGCCGTGTGTGGCGAACTGACCGAAGCCGCTGGGCTGGTCGCCAGTGACGAGATCATCGTGGATGAGACGCGACGCACAGCCGCCGACCGGATCGATGCGACCGGCGACTGTGCTCGTTTGCCGAGCACGCACACAAGGGCCCGACAGTGCCTGAAGTCGATACAGAACGTTACGGGCCAAGCCGATCACGTGGGGCGTGACATCGTCGACGGTGCACGAGGCGCCTACCCGGCACTGCCCTGGTTCTGGAGAGGCCAGAAGACGCTCCGGCCGCGGACTGCGGGTCTGGCACACGCCCACGAAGTCACCGTGACGCTTGGTGATCCGGACGCCGGCCGGTTCGATGTCGCAGTGTTCCGGGCCGAGCGACTGGCGGCGGTCGAGTCCGTCGACCGGCCGGCTGACTACCGGACCGCCCCAGGCTGCTAAGCGTCCACGCTCTCCTCGCTCACGCCGAGGCCGCGGCCCCTGAGCTCCAGCTCAAGGCCGTTGCCGCCTGACAGGTCGAAAGACCGGCTGCGGTCCTCGCAGCCGTGAGACACAACGATTTTCTGCCATCCGACCGCATTCCTTGAGGCTGTTAGCGACAGGGAGAACCACAATGGAAAGTCCCGCAGAAGCGTTCTCCGGGCGCACTTGGAAGTACTGGACTCAGCCCACCGTCGTTGACGTCCAGGGTGTCCCGACCGCGTACCGACGAGCAGGGGAGGGTGAAACCCTCGTCTATCTGCACGGAGGGGGCAATACCCGCTCCTGGCTCCCGTTCCACCAGGAACTCGCAAAGCATTTCGACGTCGTCGCCCCCGAGCACCCCGGTTTCGGGGACACCCCGCGCGGGCCCGAGATGGACAGGTGGGAAGACTGGGTCCTGCACTACGACGCCTTCTTCTCACAGCTCGGCCTCACGGACTTCCACCTGGTCGGGAACTCCCTGGGCGGCTGGCTCGCCGCCAACCTGGCCGTCTACTACCCGCAGCGCTTCAAGTCGCTCACCCTGGTCACTCCGACCGGACTCAGGCTGCTCGGCGCTCCGTTGATCGATGTTTTCCGGTGGACCCCTGAGGAGGCTGCGTCGGCCCTGTTCAACGGTCGCGCCGAACGCTACCTGGACCAGCTCGTGCAGCAGGGCGAGCCCGAAGACGGGATCCAGGCCTACCAGGAGGAGTCCACTGGCGCACTCCTCATGTGGAACCCCCGCTACGACCTCAAGCTCGACACCCGGCTCTCCCGGATCGCCGCGCCCACCTTGTGCGTCGGCGTGGACGACGACCGCGTCGTCGGCACAGGAATGTCCGCCCGGTACGCGGACCTGATCCCGGGTGCCAAGCACCTGCGGATTTCCGGTCCCTCGGGGGAGCCGTCCGGCCACATGGTTTTCATGGAGCAGCCCGGTGACACCGTGGCCGCGATCACCGAGCACGTGAACCGCAACGCCCGTCTGGAGGCCTGATCATGAGCGAGGTCGAGTTCCTCGGATTCGTCGACAACACGTATCCGAACGTTCCGTACGCGGGCAAGCGCAAGTCGAACTACATCGACCTGCCCAACTCGCACTACGACCCCATTGAGGGCCAGCGCGTCATGGAGACGCAGCTGGAGCTGCTCGCGTCACTCGAACGCTACGGCCTGGACGGCGCGGTCTTCAGCGAGCAGCACAACGGTCCCATCGGTCTGCTGGGCAACCCGATGCTTGCAGGTGCGTGGCTGGCAGCGCGCACAGAGCGGATCAAGATCGTTGTCAACGGACCGCTGCTGAACGCCTATCAGAACCCGGTGCGCCTGGCGGAGGAGATCGCCATGGTCGACACGATGTCGAAGGGCCGGCTGATGGTCGGCTTTCCGATGGGACACGGCATGCAGCACCACTCCACCGGCATCAACCCGGCGACCGCGCGGGAACGCCACAGGGAGGCACACGACCTGCTGGTCAAGGCGTTGCGCGATCCCGGGCCCTTCGAATGGCAGGGGAAATACTTCAACATCCCCTACGTCAACCTGTGGCCGAGGCCGATGCACGACCTCGAGTTCATCATGCCGGGGGGCGGGTCGCTGGAGACCCTGAAGCTGGCCGCTGAGCGGAGGTACACATACCAGAACGCGCTCGCACCCTGGCCTTCGATGGTCAAGACGCTGGAGCGCTTCCGCGAGCTGTGCCGGGAGGCCGGGTACGAGCCCGACCCGCGCCAGAGCGCGGCGGTGATCAGCGTCCACGTCGCCGAGACCGACAAGACCGCGCGACGCGAGGTGGAGGCACTGGAACTGTGGAACTACCAGAACTACTTCCGCTCGGTCTCGCACGACAACTTCCCCCCGGGATATGTCTCGGTGGCTTCTCTTCGGGCAGCGCGCAGCGGCGGCTACCGGTCCACTCCGATCACGGAGATGACGTATGACGACCTCCTGGAGAACCGTTGGCTGATCTCCGGGTCGCCGGAGACGGTCACGGCGAGGCTCTCCGAGGCCGTCGAGGAGCTCGGAGCCGGCCGGATCATCATGAGCGTGTCCAACGGGATCAAGCCCCGCTGGATGGTGGACAAGTCGCTCGGCCTCTTCGCCGAGCAGGTCCTCCCGCACTTCCGTCCGAGCGGCAAACCGCTGTCGGCCGGCACCGAACTCCCCGGATACACCACGAACCTGGAGTACGCGGTGAAGCGCCGCAAGGACGCGCCGGCCCCGACCGCGGCGCGTGACGGCTACCTGATCGACGTCACCAAGGCAGACCTGGACGGCGTCGACGCCCGAGTCGAGCCCTGGCCGCCGGCTCAGACCGGCTGACCCCACAGGAGGAACTCAATGACCGTCTGGTACACGAACCGCACTCCCGAACCTCCGCATCCGTTCTCGCACTCCGTCACCGACGGAGACTGGGTGCTCATCAGCGGCATCGGTGGGCACGACGCCGCAGGTGCGATCTCGGACGACCTGGAGACACAGGTGCGCACCGCGATCGGCACGCTGTCCGAACTCCTGGCTCAGGCCGGCAGCAGCCTGTCGGAGATCGTCTACTTCCGCCCGTACGTCTCGGAGCGCGAGCACATGGAGGGGATGGACAAGTTGCTCCACGAACTCCTGCCGAGACCGCGGCCGGCCGGCGGCGCCCTGACTATAGGGGGTCTGGCCGACCCGAGGATGAAGGTCGAGTTCGAGGCCTGGGCGCGCCGCGGCGCCATCCTTGTCGAGCGGCACCCGGAAACTGGTCGGTGAGCTTCAGCACGCCCTCAACCACCTGAATCCTCGGGCTGTTCCAGTGGCTTGAGGGGACTGCGGTGGTTGAGGGCGTCGTGCCCACCGGGGGAGCGACACGGCATACGTCCGTGAAGGCCGGGCACCTTGTCCCCGCTGTGGCACGGTCCCCGGACGGATGATCGACGGGCACCGGCGGCAGATGGCAGGCCGGGCCGTGGGCGGTCGTCCGGTGACACTCCGCCTCACCTTGCGCCGTTCTCGCTGTGAGAACGCGGTATGTGGTCGCCGTACGTTCGCCGAGTGCTTCCGCGTCGCTCGGTCATCCACACCGCGATCTGGGCGCGGGAAGAGAAGTCCAGCTTGGCGAGGATGTGCTGCACGTGGCCTTCGGCGGTCCGTGCGGAGATCACGAGGGAGGCGGCGATGTCCTTGTTGGTGCGTCCCTGAGCGATCAGGTCCGCGACTTCCCATTCACGCCTCGACAGCGCTTCCGTGCGATCCGCGACCGGGGAGATCTCCCCTGCCGTGGGCCGTTCCAGGATGAGGCCGATCGCCTGCTCCAGTGAAAACCCTTGCCCTTGCGCGGTCAGTTCGTCGAACAGCCGGGACCCGAGGGCGTCTTCGACGGTGGCGGCGCACTGGGCACGGTAGCTGTCCATGATCGGAGTCCTGAAGACCGAGTGGGAGGCCTGGGCGCCCAGGAGAAGTGCCGCCTCATGGTGGCGACCGTCGGAGGCGAGGATCAGCGGAGCGCTCTGCAGGCACAGCGCCATGCCGAACTGATCGTCCAAGCTCCGCAGGAGGGTCGCGCAGGTACGCTGCGCGGCAAGTGCCCTGGCCGGGGCACCGTTTTGTGCTTCGTTGAGCGCCACGGTCCAGTCGATGAAGGCACGACCCCAGGTGTCGCCCTCCGTGGTCTGCAGGTACTCGTCGGCATGAGCCTGTGCGTCGGCGGTGTCACCGCTCCACACGCAGACGAGCGAGAGCATGCCCAGGGCGCTCGACGCGCCCATTGGATCATGCGTACTCCGGGTCTTCTCCAGGGCCGTCTCCAGGCGGACCCGTGCGGTGGTGAGGTCGCCGTGCTGCAGGGCGATCAGGCTGTCGACGAAGTCGAGGTCCCCGCCGAGTACCGGGTCGGCCAGCAGCTCTTCGATGGCGCGGGCGGCGCTCAGCATCTCTCTGCCTTCGCGATAGCCGTCGATGACCGCCAGGTAGGCGGCCGTCCCCAGTGCGGCGGCGCGTTCTGAAGTGGGGGCAGTATGGACGCGCAGACCGCGATCAAGCCAGGCTCGGCCCTCGCCGACCCGACCCGCGATGATCCAGTAGTACCTCAGGACAGCGGCCAGTCGGAGTGCCATCGGGGGGTCGCACTCCGGTCCGAGGCAGAACTCCAGAGCGCTACGGATGTTCGCGTGGTTGCCGCGGACCTGATCCACCCAGTTACCGATTCCCGGCGTGAGCAGCCGTACAGCCGTCTGTTCCCCCATCGAGAGGCACCACTGGGCATGCCGCTGCCGCAACCGGCTCCACTCCTGCGGCTCGATGAGCTGCTCGCGCGCGTAGTCGCGCAGCAAATGGGGCAGTCGGTACCAGGATCCACCAGGGTGCTCGTCGCGGGTGAGGACCGACTTGTCGACGAGCCCGGCGACGAGATCCAGCACCGAGTCCGCGTCGATGGGGCCGCCCGCGCAGACCGCGGTCACGGCGTCCAGGTCGAACCGGCCGGTGAACACGGCGGAGCGCGCCCACAGCAGCTGTTCATCGGCCGAGCACAGCTCGTAACTCGAGTCCACCAACGCCCGCAACGTCCGCTGCCGCGGCGGAGCACCACGCTTGGCACTGACCAACAGCCCGTACGCGTCCTCGATCCGCTCGGCAAGCACTTCCACGGACAGCACGTCGACCCGGTTGGCCGCGAGCTCGATCGCCATCGGCAGCCCGTCGAGGCGGTGGCAGATCCGCGCCACGGCTGCGGCACGGGCTTCCGTCAGGGTGAAGTCGGAGCGGACCGCGACGGCACGGTCGACGAACAGCGCAACCGCGTCGAAGCGAGCGAGCTCGGTCGTACGCCGATCACCGGACACACTGTCCGGGGTCGCCAAGGACTGGACGGGCAGGACGACCTCTGCCGCGATGCGCAGCGGCCGGCGGCTGGTGGTCAGGACGCGCAGTCCAGGTGCTGAGTGCAAGAGTCGGTTGACCAGGTACGCGCACGCCTCGACGACCCTGTCGCAGCCATCGAGCAGCAGGAGCGCCTGCCTGCGCCGGAAGTACTCGACGAGCCGGATCTCCACGGGCGTCGGGTCGTCGTCGCGCAGCCCCACCCCGGCAAGCACCGTGGAGGGCAGCAGCGCCTCGTCGGACACATCGTCCAGCTCGACGAACCACACGCCGTCGGGGAACGCGCGGCTGGTCTGATGCGCCACATGCAAGGCCAGCTTGGACTTGCCGACACCGCCCGTGCCGGTCAACGTCACCGCCCGGTGCTCCTCCAGTGACCGCTTCAACCGGCCGAGGGCGTCCCGGCGGCCAACGAAGCTGGTGAGCTCAACCGGGAGGTTGCCAGGTCGCGAATGCGCCACGACCGCAGCGTATGTCGACTCGGTCAGCCCCACAAGCAGCGGATTCGCTCCGTGCCCGGCTCGGCGCCGCCCATCGAGTACGTAGCGGAACACGTAGTTTCACGCTGGGCACTGCCGGCCGTCGAGCGGACACTCAGTCCGCCCCAAGTGTTCCAGCGAGGGTGGGGCAGTGACCATCGAAGAGCAGGAGCCGCTGATGTCTCACAACTACGACCCAGAACTCACCGCCGGGCTGGCCATCATCCCCGTGCTGAACGTCAGTGACCTCGCCGACAGCCGTGCGAAGGCCGTCGCGGCCGAGGAGATGCTGGCCCGGCAGATCGACCGGAGCGGCGTCATCACACGCGATGTGCACGTGCCGACCACTCACTCGGGCGCTCACGACCTGTGGCTGCGGATTCATTCCCCCGAGTCCGGCACCGGTCCCTTCCCACTGATCTACAGCATGCACGGTGGTGGGTTCTGCATGGGCTCGCTGGCGGTGAGCGACGCACGCTCTGTCGAACTCGTGCGCGAGGTGCAGGCGGTTGTTGTATCGGTGGACTACCGACTGGCCCCCGAACATCCCTATCCAACTGGTCTCGAAGACAGCTACAGCGGTCTGGTGTGGGTGACCGAAAATGCCGCCGAACTGGGCATCGACGCCACCCGGGTAGCCGTTCACGGCCAGTCGGCCGGAGGCAATCTGGCGACGGCGCTGAGCCTGCTGGCGCGTGACCGCGGCGGCCCGGATATCAGCTTCCAGTACCTGGGCGTGCCGGTGCTCGACCATCACATGAACACTCCCAGTGTGACCGCCTACGTCGACACCCCCTTCTGGGATCTGCCCAACAACGTCGCCGCCTGGACGTACTACCTCGGAGGTCTCCACAGCGGCGACGACGTCCCGATCCATGCCGCGCCCGCACAGGCCGAGGCCAAGGACCTGGAAGGACTCCCGCCGGCGTATGTCGCCGTCATGCAGTTCGATCCACTGCGCGACGAAGGCATCGCCTACGCGGCCAAGCTCGCGCAAGCCGGCGTTGCCACTGAACTTCACCTGTATCCCGGAGCGTTTCACGGCTCCAGCTTCATCCAGTCGGCACACGTCTCCCAGAGGGAAAGGGCCGAAGAGGTCGCTGTTCTGCGTCGCGCACTCCATGAATGAGGCAGGAAATGCACGTGTGAGGCCTGGCAGCGGAAGGCGAGGGGGTGTCGGGGGACGAGGGAACACCGCGCGTGGTCATTCAAGGCAACTGGGCGAGTGCCGACTTCGTAGGCCGGATCACCCTGGGTGACGATGGTTGACTCGAGGCTCGCAGGTCAGAAACAAGTGGCTGGAATACGCGCTTCACGAGACCCTGGATATAACGATTCGGCAATGCCTGGGGCTGTGTGCACGCTATCGTTCGCCTTGGAAAACGTCGTCCGTTGCCTTGCCTTCCGTCGCGCGATCCACGACCTGACTCATCCCTTGCGTCAGCCCGTGCGCCGGTCCTGGTAGTGCGTGTATCGCTCCGTCTCCTGTGAAAGCGGGAAACTACTTTGAGCAACCACACTTCCGGGTACGAGAGTTCGCTCGTCGTCGCGGAACGGGCCGTAGCAGCTGATGGTGTCGCCGTCCTGACGCTTCGTCATCCGGACGGCGAACCGCTCCCGGAGTGGCAGCCCGGCGCACATGTCGAGCTGCTGCTCGGCAACGGCCTGGTCCGCCGCTACTCACTGTGCGGCTTACCAGGCGACCGTTCGGCCTGGCGCATCGGTGTGCTGCGTGTGCCGGAGGGCCGCGGCGGCTCGGCGTTCGTGCACCGCGAGCTGCACGCCGGTGCATCGGTGCGGACGGGGGCGCCGCGCAACAGCTTCGTCCTCAAGCCGGCCCGACGCTACCTGTTCGTGGCGGGCGGTATCGGCATCACACCGGTGCTGCCGATGATTGCCGCGGTGCAGGCTGCCGGGGCGGACTGGCGGCTGTTATTTGGGCCGCACCCGTTCCTCGATGGCTTTTGTGGACGAACTGTCCGTTTACGGCGACTCGGTGACGGTCCGTCCGCACGATGAGCACGGTCTGCTCGACCTCGGCGGTTTCCTCGGCGAGCCGGACGCCGACACCCTGGTCTACTGCTGCGGCCCCGAGCCGTTGCTGGCCGCGGTCGAGGAGCGGTGCCGCGCATGGCCGCCGGGGGCTCTTCGTGTGGAGCGGTTCCACGCCAAGGAACAGGAAGCGGCGGCGAGCGCCACCGCGTTCGAGGTGACCCTCTCCCGGTCCGGGCGCACCCTCCAAGTGCCTGCCGGGAAAAGCGTGTTGGAGACAGTGCGAGAGGCTGGGGTCTCCGTGTTCTACTCCTGCGCCGAGGGCATCTGCGGCACCTGCGAGACCGAGGTGCTGGAGGGTGAGCCCGACCACCGTGACTCTGTGCTCGGCGAGGAGGACCGGGAGTCCGGCGAGACGATGATGATCTGCGTCTCGCGCTCCCTCGGGCCCCGGCTGGTCCTCGATCTGTGACAGATCGCCTACCGAGCTTCTCAATGCTTCGGAGTTCCTCCGAGCGCTTCCCATCCGAAGCGATCCCTTGTGCCACGGGAGGATTTCGTGTCCGTTCCTGTTCTTCGAGCTGTCGATCTGGGTTGTGTCGGTGCTCTGGCTGGTGGTTCTGGGCGGTTGGCGGGGTACCTTGCGCGTCCCGAGGGGCGGGGGCCCTGGCCGGGTGTGGCGACCATGCGTGCGGCGCTGCCCGGGTGTATCAGGACATCGAGGCGCTCCTTCCTGAACGACGCGGAGATCGGCCCACACCCACTGACCCGCTCCTCCGCGTGACCGGCACGGGCCCCACCCCACGCATGGCAGTGCATCGAAACCTTCTTCAACACCATCTCAACCGGTCGGCGACTGCCGGGTGACGTACGGCATGGGCCCGTACCCCCGAAGTCCTCGGTGACACCGGATCGATCGCCCGATCGCCGGGCGTTCCCCTCACAGGAGAGTGGAGTTCATGAGCACCACCCGAGCGGAAACCGAAGCCCAGGCGGCGGACGCGGGAGACGGCTGGTTCGTCGACGACCGTTGCTTGAACTGCAACATCGCCCGTCAGATCGCCCCCGGCATGATCGGCTTCAAGGAGGGTGGCGAGTACGGCGGTCTGTCGACCGTCATCCGTCAGCCCGAGACCGAGGCCGACATCGAGAAGCTGTACATGGCGGCGCACGCCTGCCCGACCCGTTCCGTCCACCCGCCGGCCGGCCGGCCGACCAGTGGGACGCAGACTCGGACCCGTACCCGAAACCGCTGGACGAGGACGAGGTCGTCTGGCTCTGCGGGCACGCCTCCCCGCAGACCTACGGCGCCACCTCCTACCTCGTGCGCCGCCCCGACGGCACCGCGATGATGATCGACACCCCGCGCTGGCGGCCCGCACTCGCCCGTCGCTACGAGGAGAAGGTCGGTAAGGTCACCGACGTACTCGTCACCCACCTCGACCATGTCGCCCACGCCCGCAAGTACGCCGACGCCTTCGGCGCCCGGCTGTGGATCCACGAGGGCGACCTGCACTCGCTGCCCTCCGCCGACCACATCATCCGCGGCACCGAGCCGGTCGAGATCGGGCCGGGCGTCATCGCCCACCCTTTCCCCGGGCACACCCAGGGCAGCACGCTCTTCATCGCGGACGAGAAGTACTGCTTCACCGGCGACGCGTTCTTCTGGTCGAACGGCCAGCAGACCCTCGAAGTCGCCCACAGCGTCGTCTACGACTCGATCAAAACGCTTGCTGAGTCGGTGTCCCGCGGGGCCGAGGAGCTGACGTTCGAGTGGGTCCTGCCGGGCCACGGCGACCTGCACCACCTCCCCGCCGACGAGATGCGCGAACGCATGAGGGGCCTCGGCCGCCGCGCCGCGACGTACCCCGCCGAGCCGATCGACTACGGGGCGGTCCGCTACTGACGGGCTGAAACGCGGACCATCCCGCACCGGGTCCAAGGGCGAACCCGAGCCTCGCGTTCGCCCCTGGACCCGCCGCGGCCCGACCGGACCCACCACACATGAGGCCGACTACGCGATGAGTGACATATCCACGAGCGGACGTACGGCCCGCTCCACCAACCCCTGGGCCGCGCTGGCCGCCCTCTCCCTCGGCCTGTTCATGATCGTGGTGGACACCTCGATCGTGTCCGTGGCCGTGCCGACCATGGTCCGTAGCCTGAACACCGGCCTCAACTCCGTGGTCTGGGTGACCAGCGCTTACCTGCTCACCTACGCGGTCCTCATGCTCTTCACCAGCCGGCTCGGTGACCGCTACGGCCCCAAACGGGTGTTCGTCGCGGGACTCACGGTTTTCACCGCCGCCTCCCTGGCCGCAGCCCTCTCCGTCACTGTCGAAACGCTGATCACGGCCCGCGCCGCGCAGGGCCTGGGTGCTGCGCTGCTGACCCCGCAGACCCTCACCCTCATCACGCATCTCTTCCCGGACAACAACCGCGGCCGGGCGATGGGCATCCTGGGCGGGGTCTCCGGCCTGGCCACCGTCACCGGGCCACTGCTCGGCGGCGTGCTGTTGGACGGCCTCGGCTGGGAGTGGATCTTCTATGTCAACGTCGTGGTCGGCGTCGCGGCCCTGGCCCTGAGCCTGCGCGTGGTGCCGGACGTGCGTCCCGGCCACGCGCACCGCTTCGACGCGCCGGGTATCGCACTGTCCGGTGCCGGTCTGTTCCTGATCGTGTTCGGAGTGCAGAACGGCAAGCAGTACGACTGGGGCGAACTCCTCGGCCCGATCACCGTGTTCGAGGTCATCGCCGCGGGAGTGGCCCTGCTCGTCGCCTTCGTGATCTGGCAGCGGTTCAACCGCGACGAGCCCCTGGTGCCCCTGCGCCTCTTCGAGGACCGGAACTTCTCCGCGAGCAGCCTCACCACAGCGGCGATCGGCTTCGCGATGACCGGCATGTTCCTGCCTCTGGTCATCTACACGCAGTCCGCGCTCGGTCTGTCTCCTACCGACGCCGGACTGCTCACCGCGCCGATGGCGCTGTTGTCCGGACTGCTGGGACCGTTCGTCGGCCGCCTTTCGGACCGGGTTAACGGCAAGTACCTGGTGATCTCAGGCCTGTTCGGCATGGCACTCGGCCTGGGCGTCGTCGCACTGCAGGCATCCGCCGACCTCCCGCCCTGGCAGCTCGTCCCCGGGCTGCTGCTGACCGGACTCGGCATGGGTTTCGTCCTCGTTCCCGTGAACAGCATCGCGATGGGCTCGGTCCGCCCGGAGCTCCGCGGTGCCGCCTCCGGCGTCTTCTTCACCGCCCGCCAGATGGGAGCGGTCGTGGGCAGCGCGACCATCGGCGTCCTGCTGCAGGCGCGCATCGCCACGTCCGTGGACGACGCGGCGAGGACTGCGGCCGAACGGCTGCCGCCCGGCTACAGACAGGTCTTCCTGGAAGGCATGCGCCGGGCCGCCGAAGACAGCCAGGCGGGCGGCGGCGGCACCGCCGAGATCCCCTTGAATCTGCCCCAGCCCCTGGCCCACCAAGGGCAGCAACTCGCCGAACAGGCCCTTCGCGGCGGACTCACCCAGGCGGCGAAGGAAACCCTGATCCCACTGATCGCGGTTCTGCTACTGGCCACCCTGGCGGCTGCCGCGATGCGACGCACCAGGTCAGGTACGGGCCTCCCGAAACGTGAGGGCGACCGGACCGTGATGCCGGCGGACCAGAATTCCTCCGCAGCTCCGGTTCCTCACTTTCGACACCGGCAGATGTGCCCGGTCAACCCCCTGCAGGTTCCGGGAAGCATGCTGGATGTGGCACACGTCAGGAGCCGAGCGGAAGCCGGCGGACCATCGGTCGACGGGGCTCTTCAGCGGACTAGAAAGTTGACAACTCGGCTGCTGCGGGCGGGAATCGATGCAACGCCAGGTTGGGCCTGTGGTTCTCGCGTGCATGGGACTCCCTGTGTTGGCATCGGAAGGCGGAGCGGTCCGCCCGTCGCGAGGTTGGTATCACCCGCGACAGGTCACCAATGGGGCGCGGAACGTTTCATGAGTACCGCTATTCCCCGAACTTGCCAATGACCATCTCGATGGAGAGAACAGTATTTCCGCCACCGGACGTCTACTGCGATCGCAGTAGACGCAAGTGTCTGCGTTCGGCCAACGACGAGAGATCTCGCGGCCGGAAGCATGGAGGCACGCCGGGGACCGCCGGCGTGATCGTGTGACGCACCTCCGAAAGGCTCGTCGATGTCATCTCTTGCCTACTGGTGCCATCGGCACCGGCTCCTCGTCGTCTTGGTCTGGGTGGGCGCACTGCTCGTCCTGGGGGCTGGGATCGGGGTGGCCGGTGCGAAGTTCGGCAACAGTTCCACCGCGCAGGACACCGACTCGGCGAAGGCGATCGCCCTCCTGCAGAGGTCCGCGAGCAGTGCCGCAGGGGAGAGCGGCCGGGTCGTCTGGCAGGTCGACGGCGGCAAGGTCAGCGACGCCGCGGTCGAGAAGGAGATGGCCGACGCGCTCGACGGGATCGCGGACGCGCCGGGCGTGGCCTCCGTGGTCAGCCCCTACACAGGCGCAGGTGCGACGCAGATCAGCAAGGACGGCGCGACGGCGTACGCCACCGTCACTTTCGACCAAGGCAGCACTGACGCACAGGCCGATCACGTACAGGATCTCGCGACGGCCCCGGAGTCCGCAACAGTGCACATCGCACTGAACGGGCAGGCCTTCTCGGTCACCCCGTCCTCGAACCCGGCCACCGAGGGCCTCGGTATCGTGCTGGCCTTCGTCATCCTGCTGCTGGTCTTCCGGGCGGTGTGGGTGGCGGTGCTGCCCATCATCACGGCCTTGGCCGGTGTCGGCACCGGCGCGCTCACCGTGATGCTGCTGACTCATGTCGTCACCCTGCCCGACACCACCCTCACCCTGGGGTCGCTCATCGGCCTGGGCGTCGGCATCGACTACGCGCTGTTCATCGTCCACCGCCACCGCGGCAACCTGATGGCGGGAATGAGCGTCGGCGACTCGACGGCGAAGGCCCTCAACACCTCCGGTCGTGCGGTCGTCTTCGCCGGGCTGACGGTCGTCATCGCCCTGCTTGGCATGCTCACGCTGGGCCTCGGCATCCTGAACGGCATGGCCCTCGGCGCCGCCATCACCGTCGTTCTGACCGTCCTGTCCGCCATCACCCTGCTGCCGGCCCTGCTCGGCTTCATCGGAGTGAAGATCCTTAGCCGTAAGCAGCGCCGGCAGCTCGCCGACGACGATCGACCGGCCTCGGACGCGGGCGGCCCGTGGGGCCGATGGGCCGAGCGGGTGCAGGCTCGTCCCAAGGTCTTCGGGCTGATCGCCCTCGCGGCGCTGGCGGCCGTCGCGCTGCCGACGCTCACCCTGCGCCTGGGCTCGTCCGACGACGGCAACCTGCCGACATCGTCGACCAACCGGCAGGCGTACGACATGCTCGCGGACGGTTTCGGCCCCGGCCACAACGGGCCCCTTGTTCTGGCTGTTGAGGCCCCCACCGCCGCCGACAGGACGGCCGTGACCAAGCTGGTCACGGCCCTGGAGAAGACCGACGGCGTGGCGAGCGTGGCCGCGGCCCCGATGAGCGACGGGCAGACCGTCGGAGTGATCAGCGTCGTGCCGACCACCTCCCCACAGTCCGAGGCGACCTCCGAGCTCATCGACCACCTGCGCTCGGACGTGATCCCGCCGGTGGAGCAGGGCACGTCGATGAAGGTCTACGTCGGCGGTACCACCGCGAGCAGCGACGACTTCGCGTCAGTGCTGATGGGCAAGCTGCCGGTGTTCCTGCTGGTGATCGCCATTCTCGGCTTCGTGCTGCTGACCGTGGCCTTCCGCAGCCTGCTGATCCCCGCGATCGGCGCACTGCTGAACGTGCTGAGCATCGGCGTCGCCTTCGGCACGATCATCCTGGTTTTCCAGTACGGCTTCGGTGTCGGCCTGCTCGGGCTAGGATCGGGCGGTCCCATCGAGTCGTTCGTGCCGATCCTGGTCATCGGTGTGATGTTCGGGCTGTCCATGGACTACCAGGTCTTCCTGGTCAGCAGGATGCGTGAGGAATGGGCCCGCACCGGAGACAACCGGCGTGCCGTGCGGGTCGGGCAGGGCGAGACGGGGCAGGTGATCGCAGTCGCCGCCGCCATTATGTTCTGCGTCTTCGGCTCCTTCGTTTTCGGTGGGATGCGGGTGATCTCGGAGTTCGGGCTGAGCCTGGCGGTGGCCGTCGCCCTGGACGCGCTGCTGATCCGCATGGTCGTCGTCCCCGCGCTCATGCATCTGTGCGGGCGGGCCAACTGGTGGTTGCCGCGCGGCCTGGAACGGGCGCTGCCTCGGGTGTCGGTGGAGGGCCCGGAGGAGGACGAACCGGTTCCGGCGCAGCGCGTGCTGCGGGAGCCTGAGTGGGCCGGGATCCGCGACTGAGGCTGGTCGACAGACTGAACGGGCCGGTCGGTGGGGCGCAGCCGCCGCCGGCCCGCGCTGCGTACGGTGAAGGAGCGAAGGTGAGAGACGTGGCTCGGCGTTGGTGGGATCGCCATGACCGGGTCCGGGACGTGCTACCGGCGCTGGTGCTGGTTCTGGTCGGTGCTGCGGCGACCGCCGTCGATATGTCGGGCTGGCACTGGCCTCGGCTCGCGGGAAGCCTGTGGACGGCTCTGTCGTGCGCGCCCCTGATCGTGCGCAGCAGGTGGCCGTTCGCGGTCGTCCTGGTCACTCTCGGGATCGACCTCGTCCATATGGCCAACACACCGGACTTCTCCCTGGCCCCGGCGGCGAGCCTGGTCGCGCTCTACACCCTCGCCACCCGGGGCACTCGGCGCACCGCTTGGATCACCGGGCTCGCCGCGACCGTCGCCATCACTGTGGTCTACGCAATCGTCCATTCCGTGCCGCTCTCGTCCGGTGACGCTCTGGTGCGGTTCGATCTTGCGATCGCGGCCACCGCGTTCGGCGATGCCGTGCGCAGCCGCCGTCTCCGCCTCGCCGAGGTCGAGGCCCGCGCCGAACGCGCCGAACGCACCCGGGAGGAGGAGGCCCGCCATCGGGTCACCCAGGAGCGCATCCGCATCGCCCGTGAGCTGCATGACGTCGTCGCCCACCACATCACCCTGGTCAACGCCCAGGCGGGTGTCGCCCACCACCTCATGCGCACTGATCCGGACCGGGCGTACCAGGCGCTCGCGCACATCAAGGAGACCAGCCGCTGCGCGCTCGACGAACTGCGGGCCACCGTCGGTCTGCTGCGCCAGCCGGACGACGCCCCTGACTCGCTAGGGCCCATTCCGGGCCTCGCAGATCTGGGCGCGCTGGTCAGCTCCTTCCGTACGGGCGGCCTGCCCGTAGGGCTGGTGTGCACCGGTCGGGCGACACCAGTGGCGCCCACCATCGACCTGGCTGCCTATCGCATCATCCAGGAAGCGCTCACCAACGCGCACAAGCATGCGGCGGCGACCCAGGTCCGTGTGGCCCTGGACTACCGTGCGGAGGCGCTGCGGATCACGGTGACAGACGACGGCCGCCCCCGTGGCAGCCGGGGCCCCGGCACCGGCCACGGCCTGATCGGCATGCGTGAGCGTGCCACCGCGATCGGAGGCACGCTCACCGCCGGACCCAGGGCCGACGGCGGCTTTCGCGTGCTGGCCGAACTTCCCCTCACCCTTGCTCCGAGCGGCTCCTGAAGGCCCCTTGCCCCGAAAGGCCTCCGATGAAGATTCGCGTCCTGCTCGCCGACGACCAGGCCCTGCTGCGCGGCACCTTCCGGCTGCTCATCGAAGCCCAGCCGGACATGGAGGTCGTCGCGGAGGCGGCCAACGGCCGGGAAGCGGTGGAACTGGCCCGCAGCGAGCGGGCGGACGTGGTGCTGATGGACATCCGGATGCCGGAGGTCGACGGCATCGAGGCCACCCGGCTCATCGGACAGGACGAGGACCTCGCCGGAGTGAAGGTGGTCGTCCTGACCACCTACGAGGTCGACGAGCTCGTCGTCGAGGCGTTGCGCGCCGGAGCCAGTGGCTTCCTCGGCAAGGGCATCGAACCCGCCCAACTCCTCGACGCCCTCCGCGTGGTAGCCGCCGGAGAGGCCCTCCTCTCCCCGGTCGCGACCAAGGGTCTAATCGCCCGCTTCCTCGCCTCTCCGACCTCCGGCGGCCTTACCGACCCGGACCGACTGGCCACGCTGACGCCCAGGGAGCGCGAGGTGGTGACGTGGATCGGCTCGGGCCTGTCCAACGACGAGATCGCCCGACGGCTCTTCGTCGCTCCGGTCACGGTGAAGACACACGCCAACCGGGCCATGGCCAAACTCGGGGCCCGCGACCGCGCCCAGCTCGTGGTGATCGCCTACGAGACCGGCCTGGTCCGGCCAGGCACGAAGTAGGGAGCGCGGAACGGAACCGGACCGCACCCTGGCGGTACTGCGCCGTACGGCTGACCGACCCCCGGTCCTTCTGAGGCTCTATCTCTGGGGAAGGAGCCTGCGCTGAATGTCGAGCAGATCTCGTCCGCGCCCTAGATCTGTGCCGAAAGCCAGGCGTTCGGACTCCAGGTCGCCGACGAAGTCGATGCCGCGTCTCGGCAGCTGTGATCCGGTCTGGGACGCTCCCGTGATCCCCGCGGTCAGCGAGCGTGGCGCGATGTCGGTGATGTCCAAGGCGTAGTTCTGGTCGGTGGTGACGTTGATCCCCCAGTGCACGGTCCGCGCGCCGAAGAAGGGGCCCGCGTCCATCGCGCCGCCGACCACGGAGTTCTTGTTGACCAGGGTGATGTCCGTGCGGAGGTTCTCGAAGGGCAGCGCGCGGTGCGAGTCGAACGTGCCGGTGTGCAGGGTGCCGCGGCGCCACACGTTGCCGCTGGAGAGGGCCTCGACACTGATGCCGTGCAGATAGGCCCCTGGGACCGCGGGAACGGTGAAGTCCTGGAGGACGAAGTCCTCGATCAGGTTGTCGTGAGACTCGTCCCTGGTGATGGTGAAGTGGTGCAGTGACCGCCCTCCGGCGGAGATGCCGGACAGGGTGCACGACTTGGCAGCCGTCATCCCGAACGCCACATCCGCGTTGAGAACGTGGACATCCCGGGCCCAGCAGTCATGAACCGCTTGGAAGCAGACCCCGTTGGAGCCGGGGTTGATGTTGTGGACGGTCTGGGGCAGCAGCTTGTTCTCGATGGTCAGTCCCTCCACGCCGCTGTCGTGGATGGTCGGCCCGAGGTCGCGCAGGCGGGCCGGCGTTCCGCGGTGGATGGTGAGTCGCAGTGGCTGCTCGATCCGCACGGTGCGTGACGAGAGCACCTTGGTGATCACGACGGGCCAGGCCCAGGTGCTGCCGTTCAATCTGGGTGACCTGGTCGCCCAGTCGTAGTCGCCGGCTCCGACGACGTCGCCCGCGATCTCGCGAAGCAGCCGGTTGTCAGGGCTCGGCGGGTCGTCCACCTCCAGGAGCACCATGCTTCCCGGCGTGATCCCCTTCGTGTCGTCGACGAGGAGGACCTCCGCGCCCCGGGAGGCCGGAGCGACGGTGCACAAGGTCTCACCGGGCAGCCATCCCTCCGAGCCCTGCCAGTTCCCGGCTCTGGAGGCAGCGAGGCGCTCCCGTCCGGCGATGAACACCTGGCCGCCGGTCCACGACCAGACGCTCTGGTTGCCCAAGTAGGCACGTCCGATGGTCTCCTCGAGTGGCCGAGAGAAGAACAGGGTGGTCCGGTGCCTGCCGGCTCCCGACAGGAGGATCTTCGAATCGCGGATGAACAACGGATTGTCGAGCACATAGCGGCCGGGACGGAGTTTCAGCACCCCGCCGCCCGAAGCCCCCAGATCATCCAGCGCGGCCTGGAGTCGACCGCTCACGTCCCGGGCGCGGTCCGGCGCGATACCGAGGGCATCCGCCTGGACGACGCGCCCCGGTGCCCGAGGCCCGGACTGTCCACGACGGTAGCCCGCCCGGCGCCAGTCACCAAGGAGCGGATGTGTCGAAGGCGCCTTGGCCCACGCGGTCAGAACAGAGGCGAGGGGATCGGGCAGGTCGTCCCGACCTCCGGCCGTACCGCTGCCGCCCGACCCGCGCGCCGTGTCTGCGGCCTGCGCCGACGACGCGTACGCGGTGGCGGCTCCGGCGAGCCCGAGTGCCGCACCGGCAAGCACGGCGCGTCGCTGCGGCCCAGTCGGGACTTGTCCGTCGGTACGGCCTCGTGCTGTGCTCTCACATCTCGATTCGTCCTTGCGCATGAAGCGGATTCCCCTCTCACCAAGCTCTGGGTGGTCGGATGTCGTGACTGCCCGTTCGCCCCAGGACAGAGGTCAGGCGATACGGTCCAGGTCCGTACGGCGGACGGGATGGGCGAGCGGCAGACCCTTCGTGATCCGCACCGCTTCGTCGACCACCCCCTGGCCGAGCCGCCGCAACTCGTTGCCCCCCGAGCCGGAGATGTGAGGGGTGAGGAACACGTTCGGCAGTTGGTGCAGCGGCGAGTCCGTGGGAAGCGGCTCCGGTTCGGTGACGTCCAGCACCGCTCTGAGACGCCCGGAGACCAGCTCTTCCGTCAGCGCCTCGGGGTCGACCAGCGTTCCGCGGGCCGTGTTGATCAGCACACCTCCGTCGGGAATGAGGGCCAGTCGGCGCCTGTCCAACATCCGATAGGTGCTCGGCAGATCAGGGGCGTGCATCGTGACGACGTCACTGTCACGCAGCAGTTCGTCCAGGGGCAGGAGAGTGGCGCCGAGTTCGGAGGCTTCTGCGGCCGTGACATACGGGTCGTACAGGGTTACGGCCAAGTCGAACGGGCGGAGCAGATCCAGCAAGCGCCGCCCGATGCGCGAAGCGCCGATGACACCGACTCGGCGGCCGTTGTTGCCCAGTTCGGGCAGCGCCATCACGCCGCGGATCGGTTCCGTGCGGTAGCGCTCGCGCAGGCCGAACGCGTCCTTGCCGGTGAAGAGGATCGCGGCAAGGGTGTATTCCGCGACTGGCAGGGCATTCGGCTCGGCCGCGCTCGACACCTGAACGCCGCGCTCCCAGCAGGCGTCGGTCACCAGGCCGCGGATACTGCCTGCCGTGTGCAGCACCGTCTTCAGCTTGGGCGACGCGGCAAGAGCTGTCTCATCCAGAGGAGGGCATCCCCACCCGGTGATCAGTATCTCCGCCCCCGCCAGGGCGTCTGCTGTCGCCGGGTCGGTGAAGCTCGACACCGTGAGTTCGGGGTTAACACGGACCACTTCTCGCAGGTGGTTCAGCACCTGCGGTGGGAAAAGTGCCGACAGGAACTGCGGAGCTAGAGCGAACACCGCGGTGGGCATGGCGACTCCTGATCCGTGCTGATGATGGCTGGGAGCAGTCGGGACAGGCGGTCCGGGCCTGCTCCGTATGCCGTCAGGCATGTGTGCGACGACAGGCAGTAGGCGTTGCTCGTCGCGACGCACTGGGTCGGCTGGTGGGCGCGTCTGTACCGCCCCGGTCTCCACTACGGCGGTCTCCCGAAGCCCTGGGAGGAAGGCTGCGGGGCGTGGTGGTCCGTCAGGTTGGATTACGGGAGGAGCTGTTCTGAAGTGTGAACACTGCTTGCATTCATGAACAACAAACGCACCGTAAGGGGCGCCGCGTTCATCGTCAACACCCCCGTATCAGGTTTGAACGCCCAGTGTCACGCCTGGCGTCCACGGGAAGGTAACGGTCCGATAACGAGCCGTGCACGCCTCTAGCCACCTCTTCTCCGCCGCCCGTACGTTCCACCACGAAAACAGACCGAGTGTTAAACATTAACGCTCCTTGCGTGGGCTGCACAGGCTGCGGCAGTGAGCGTGATGCGTATGAGCCGCCTGGCCGACGTGCCTGGCCATTCGGTCGTCATCGGTGCGCCAACTCCAGCCTGTATGGGACAAGGGGGTCCATGTGACGCACATTCGATCTGCCCGCTCACGGCCGTGGCCGCATGCGCTGGCCTGCACGGCAGCGACGGCGATGCTGTCGGCGTCGGCAGCATGTTCCGGCGGGACGACGGACAGCTCGTCCCCGTCGCACGCGACATCGCTCTCCATCGCTGTCCAGACCCCTCCGAAGTCCCTGGACCCGGCGCAGTTGTCGGAAGGCCAGCAGGGCTACATCTGGAACTCTCTTTTCGACACGCTGCTGGCCATCGACAACAAGGGCGCGCTGCGGCCCAACGCCGCGCAGACTTGGCAGTACTCGGACGCCGGGCGGACGCTCACGCTGAAGCTGCGCGAGGGCATGGAGTTCAGCACCGGGGCACCGGTGAACGCGGCCGCGGTGAAGGCGTCCCTCGACCGCACCCGGGAAACGCCGGGCCAGCAGCAGGGCAAGCTGGCGTCCATCGAGTCCATCGAGGGTCCCGCCGACCTCACCGTCGTGCTGAGGTTGCGGACGCCGGATGCCTCACTGCTCTCCTCGCTCGCGCAGGCGGCCGGCGTCATCGGGGATCCGGCCACGCTGGACCAGAAGCGCACCACGTTGAACCCGGTCGGCTCGGGGCCGTACGTGCTGGACAAGTCGACCGTCAACGGATCGACTTACGTACTGAAGAAGCGGTCGGACTACTGGAACGCCAAGGCCTACCCGTTCCAGACGCTCAGGATCCGCGTGCTGGCCGACCCCACTGCCTCGCTCAACGCCCTGCAGACCCACGAGGTCGACGCCGCCACCGTGCCGGCGCAGCAGGCCGGCAAGGTCAAGGCGGCGGGCTTCCAGATCAAGCGCGTCAACGCCACCGCGATCGGGAACCTGGTCCTGGCCGACCGGGAGGGCAAACTCCTCAAGCCGCTCGCGGAGCCCAAGGTGCGGCAAGCGATCAACATGGCCTTCGACCGCGAAAAGATCGTCAAGCAGATCCTGCAGGGGGCCGGACAGCCTTCCGCGCAACTCTTCAACCCCAAGGGCGACGCCTACGACGCCGGGCTGGAGCAGACCTACCCCTACGACCCGGCCGAAGCCAAGCGGCTGATGGCCGAGGCCGGATACCCGAACGGGTTCTCCGTGACGATGCCGAGCCTGGCGTTCGCCAAGCCCTTCGAACCGACCATCAGCCAGTCCCTGGCCGACATCGGTATCAAGGTGAAGTGGGAGCCCGTTCCGCCGCAGAACACCATCTCGGCGGTGACCTCGAAGCAGTACCCGATGTTCTTCTTCATCGACGGACTCAACACCACTGCGCGCGCGGCCTCCGACAACTTCTCCGAGCTCGGTTTCCTCAACCCGTTCGGCAGCAAGGACGCTCAGCTCACCCAGCTCATGGGTGAGGCCGGCAGCGAATCGGACCCGGCACGGGCGGCCGCGCGGTTCAAGGCGGTCAACGCTTTCGCGGTGGAGAACGCGTGGGACGCGCCGATCTTCTACGTCGGGACCACGTGGGCCACCAAGAAGGGCGTCACTTACCTCGGTGACGGGTCCAACACCGTGAACTCCGTCAGGGTGTTCGGTCTCTCCGGCTAGTTCGCGTGGCTGCGGGTGGCCTCGGTGCCGCCCGCGGAACCCGCTGTCCGTCTGTCCCCGGCCTGAAGGAATCCACCGCATGATCCTTTATGTGCTGCGCCGGCTGAGTGCCGGTCTGGTGCTCGCGGTCCTGGTGACGCTGATTACGTTCCTGTTGCTCAGCACCTCCTTCGACGACGTGGTCCGCGCGATCCTCGGCAGCGCGGCCACTGACGACTCGGTCCACGCGATGAAGTCCGACCTGGGGCTCGACCGGCCGGTGCTGGTCCAGTACGCCGACTGGTTGGCGGGAGTCGCGCACGGCGACCTGGGGGTCTCGTACTTCACCAGCGAACCGGTCCGTCCCGCCGTGACCTCTCACCTCGGTGTCACGCTGTCCGTGGTGGTCTCGGCCCTGATGATCACTGTGGCCGTCAGCGTCACCCTCGGCGTCCTGGCGGCCTCGCGCGGCGGCGCGGTCGACCGTGTCGCCCAGGCCCTGGCCCTCGTCGGCTACATCCTGCCGGGCCTGCTCATCGCGATCGTCCTGGTGGTGGTGCTCGCCGTCCGACTCGAGTGGCTTCCCGCCACCGGCTACACACCACTGTCGGAGGACCCGGTCCACTGGCTGAAGACGATCACCATCCCGGTGATCGCCCTCTCGATGGCCGGGATCGCCAACCTGGCCTCGCAGATCCGCGGCACGATGATCGGCGAACTGCGCAAGGACTACGTCCGCACCCTGCGCACTCGCGGTATCCCGACCCGGTCGATCGTGCTGCGCCACGCGCTGCGCAACGCCGCGGGGCCGGCGCTGACCGTGCTGTCTCTCGAATTCATCGCCATGCTCGGCGGCGCCCTCATCATCGAGAAGGTCTTCGCCCTGCCCGGCTTCGGTTCCTACGCCTTCAACGCAGCCCTCCAAGGCGACGTCCCCGTCGTCATGGGGATCACGCTCTTCAGCGTCGCGCTCGTCGTCTGCGTCAACCTCGGCGTGGACATCGCGAACGGGTGGCTCAACCCGAAAGCGAGGGTGCGGTGACTGCCGAAGACCGCACCGTCCCGCAGGATGCGGCAGTGCCCGGACGCCGGTCGCCGCTGCGCAGGTTGCTGCGCGACCCGCAGGCCGTGATCACCGTCGGCCTGTTGCTGATCATCGTGCTGCTGGGCCTCCTCACTCCCCTGCTCACCGAGCGAGGTCCGAACACCGCCTCCCTCGACGCGGTCAACGCCGACGTCGGAACTGACGGGTACCTGCTCGGCGGCGACCAGAGCGGCCGCGACATCTACGCCAGGCTGCTCAACTCCATCAACACCAGCGTGGTCTCCGCCCTCATCGGCACGAGCATCGCCCTGGTCATCGGCGTGACCTTCGGCCTCATCGGCGGATACTTCGGCCGCCGGATCCGGGACGTCACCGAGTGGGTGTTCAGCCTGCTGATGACCTTCCCCGGTCTGGTGCTGCTGATCGTGTTGATGCCGGTCACCAAGGGCGACTACCACGTCACCATGGCCCTGTTCGGAGTGCTGCTCTCACCCGGCGTCTACCGCATCGTGCGCAACCTCGTCGTCGGGGTGAAGCACGAACTGTTCGTGGACGCCGCGCGCGTCAGCGGCCTGACGAACCGGCGGATCCTCGGTCGGCACGTGCTGTTCGTGGTACGCGGGCCCATCGTCATCGCCAGCGCGTTCCTCGCCGGGACCTCGATATCCCTCCAGTCGGGTCTGGCGTTTCTCGGTATCGGCTCGAACACGGTACCCAGCTTCGGCGCCATGATCGCCGAGGGCTTCGACAACCTCTACACCGAGCCGATGCAGTTCGTCTGGCCCAGTCTCGTGCTCGGAGTGATGACTTCCTGTCTCGTGTTGTTCGGCAACTCCTTGCGCGACGCGCTGGAGGGTGCGAAGCCCAAGCCGACCCGCACGGCGGCGCCTGTCGGTGTCCGTACTCGTGCCGGGGCCGATGAGACCAGGTCCGGGGACGCGGTCCACCAGGCTTCCACCCGGAACCGGCTGTCGGTCGAGGACCTCACCATCGCCTACCCGACACCGTCCGGCGAGCTCAAGGAGGTGGTGCGCGGCGTCACACTTAGCCTGGACGCGGGGGAGACGCTCGGCCTCGTCGGCGAATCGGGCTCAGGCAAGACCCAGACGGCGTTCGCGATACTCGGCGTACTGCCCGCCGAGGCGGTCGTCATCCGTGGCTCGGTGCGGCTCGACGGCCGGGAGCTGCTGGGCCTGGGCGAGCAGCAGTTGCGCGATCTGCGCGGCACATCGGTGGCGTACGTGCCGCAGGAGCCCATGTCCAACCTCGACCCCTCGTTCACCGTAGGGGCGCAGCTGACCGAGGGGCTGCGCGCGGCACAGCGGATGACGCGGCGGCAGGCGCGCGAGCGGGTGCTGAACCTGCTGGCCCGCGTGGGCATCCCGGATCCGCAGCGCACCTTCTCCTCCTATCCGCACCAGATCTCCGGTGGCATGGCCCAACGGGTGCTCATCGCGGGCGCCGTCGCCGGCAGACCGACGCTCCTCATCGCTGACGAACCGACCACCGCACTGGACGTGACCGTGCAGGCGGAGATCCTCGACCTGCTCCGCGATCTGCAACAGGAGCTGGACATGGCGGTGTTGTTGGTGACCCATGACTTCGGGGTGGTCGCGGACATCTGCGACCGGGTCGCGGTCATGCGGGACGGCGAGGTCGTCGAGGTCGCTCCGGTGCAGGAGATGTTCGACGAAGCGTGGCACCCGTACACGCGGATGCTGCTGGATGCCAACCTCGACGACGGAGCTGCGCGGAACGGCCCGCAGGTCACCGCTGGGGATGCTGTGCCGAAGGAGGCATGGTGACCGCGCATCTGCTCGAAGTCAGTGACCTGCGCGTGGCCTATCCCGGCCGCGGCTTCCGGGCCCGTCCGTTGGAGGTGCTCCACGGAGTCTCCCTGCATGTCGACCAGGGCGAGACGCTCGGCATCGTGGGGGAGTCCGGTTCCGGCAAGACCACGATCGGCCGTGCGGTGCTCGGCCTGGTCAGGCCGAGCGCTGGACGGATCTCGCTGCGCGGCCAGGACATCACGGCCGCCTCGGCGAAAGAACGCCGAATCCTGGCACGCGAGATCCAGGTGGTGTTCCAGGACCCGTACAGCTCGCTCAATCCGTCGATGACCATCGGCGACATTCTCAGCGAGCCGCTCGTGGTGCATGGGGCGACAGCACGGGAGGCCCGGGCGCGGGTGCGTCATCTGCTGGACGGAGTGCGGCTGCCGGTGGACTCCGCCGAGCGGCTGCCGCGCGAGTTCAGCGGCGGGCAGCGTCAGCGCATCGCCATCGCCCGCGCCCTGGCTCCGAAGCCGAAACTGATCGTCTGCGACGAGCCGGTGTCCGCGCTCGACCTGTCGACCCAGGCCCAGGTACTGGACCTGTTCACCCAGATCCAGCGGCTCAGCGGCGTGGCGTATCTCTTCGTCTCGCACGACCTGGCAGTGGTACGGCATGTCAGCCACCGAGTGAGTGCGGTGTACCAGGGCGACATCGTCGAGACCGGTCCGGCGGAACAGGTCACCTCCACGCCGGAACACCCCTACACCCGGCGCCTGCTGCTGGCCGCTCCCGTCGCCGATCCGGTCGAGCAGCGCCGACGTCGTGCCGAACGGCAGCGCCTGGCCCGCGAGGCCGAGGCCGAGGACGTTCCTTCCGAACCGGGGGCGTACCGCCGCCGAGTTCAAGGAGGCCAGAGGTGATCCGCTGGGGCGTGGTGGGGCCAGGAGCGATCGCAACCGGCTTCGCGGAGGCGATGCGGCTGGTCGACGAGGGGAGAATCGTTGCGGTGGCTCCGAGTTCGGAGGACCGGGTCACGGCGTTCGGCGACCGGTTCGGCATCCCCGGACGATACGGCGACCACTCGGCATTGGCCGCCGGCCTCGGCGTCGATGCCGTATACGTGGAGACCCCGCAGGCCCGGCACGAGAAGGACACCGGCGCCCTGCTGGAGGCCGACGAGCACGTCCTGTGCGAGAGGCCGTTCGCCATGGAACAGCGGCCGCGTCGGAGAACCCTTACCGGTGGAGGCGGACTTCGGCCACCGTGTGCCCTCCAACCCGAACACCGACTGTCCCGTTCGGACCTCGGCGGCGGTGCCCTGCTCGACCCGGATGTCCACCCGGTCCAGTTGTGCTCGCTGGTGCTCGGCACCCGCAACGGGGTCGCCACCCTCGGGTGCATCGGTGTCGACGACCACCTCACCGTCACCATGAGATCCGACGGCGCGGAGCGCGTCGACGGCTCGTCCGAGGGCAACGGACTGCCCTTCGACATCGCCGAAGCGCATCGGTGCCTGGCCCAGGGGCACACCGAGAGCCCGGTGATGCCGCGCTCGACGAGACGATCACCATCGCCGCCACCCTCGACGCCGTGCGGCCGGAGTCCTGTCCGGCGGCGCTGATCCGAGAGCGGCCACCACCCCCTGTTCCGCCAACCTCCCAACGAGGACTGAGCCCATGGCCCAATCACCCCCCGGCTTCCTCTGGGGCGCCGCCACCGCCCCCCATCAAGTGGAGGGCAACAACGTCAACAGTGACTGGTGGGCGCGCGAACAGAAGGCCCCCGGGATGGAGCGCAGCGGTGACGCCTGCGACAGCTACCACCGATACCCCGAGGACATGCGCCTGCTCGCCGAGGCAGGGCTCAACGCCTACCGCTTCGGCGTCGAATGGGCGCGCATCGAGCCGAGCCCCGGGCACTTCTCCGCCGCAGGACTCGCCCACTACCGTCGCATGATCGACACCGCGAGGGACTTCGGCCTCGCGCCGGTGGTCACCGTCCACCACTTCACCCACCCCCGATGGTTCGCAGAAGCAGGGGGCTGGCTCGCGGACGACGCGATCGACCGCTTCCGTTCCTACGCGGAGGCGGTCGCCGGCATCCTCGACGGCGTCGGGTGGGTGTGCACGATGAACGAGCCGAACATGCTGGCCCTCATGGTCGGCCTGCGCCGCGCAGCCCAGGTCGGCGATACGAAGAAGTGGATGAGCCCGACCGTCGAAGGGGCCGCGCGACCCGTGCTGCCGGACCCCGACCCGGCGATCGGCCGACGCCTGGCCGAGGCGCACCACGCGGCCCGAGCGGTCCTCAGACAGCGCACGGGCGCCCGCGTCGGCTGGACCGTGGCCTGTCAGGCGCTCACCTCGACGCCCGGCAACGAGGACAGGCTCCACGAACTCCAGGCCATCCGCGAGGACCTCTACCTGGAGTCGGCGCGCGAGGACGACTTCATCGGCGTCCAGGCCTACTCCAGCCAGACCGTCGACGAGAACGGCGTCGTCCCTCACCCGCCGGGCCCCGACAGCACGCTCACCGGCAACGCCTACCGGCCGGACGCTCTCGGTATCGCCGTTCGTCACGCCTGGGACGTCACCGGTGGCAGGCCGATCCTCGTCACCGAGAATGGCATCGCCACCGCCGACGACACCCGCCGTGTCGCCTACACCGGTGAGGCCCTAAAATACCTGTTCGCGGCCATGGAAGACGGTATCGACGTACGCGGCTACCTCCACTGGAGCGCCTTGGACAACTTCGAATGGGGCCATTGGAAGCCGACGTTCGGCTTGATCGCGGTGGACCGCGCGAACTTCGAGCGCCGTCCCAAGCCCAGCCTCGCCTGGCTGGGCGACGTGGCCCGCCGCGGTCACCTGTGAGCCCGGAAGCCGGCGAGCCGAGGATGACGAGACACACGACGACCGTCGGCCCCGGACTGGTTCGCGGAGACCTCGCAGCCGGAGGACCTGATCGTGCGCCTCATGGTGGCCGGTGGTTCCGCTGTCGACGGGACATGCCTGCAAATCGGCTTCTGGCGGGTGCGGACCGAGGGCTGCGATCTGTTGGCCAACGGCCACCGTGGAGCCAGGACCGCGCCCCTGAGCTCGCACCCCGTGCCGCCGGCGAGGAACGACGACCGCCCGGGGATCCCTCCGAGTCGCAGTCCCTTACGCCCTCCAAGGAGGCAGTCGCATGTTGAAGCCCCGTTCCACCGCCACCCGTGAGCTGGTGAATCTCGACGGACTCTGGCGCTTCGCCACCTCCGCCGCAACCGGCGAGCAGCCGTGGACGGGCCCACTGCCTGATCGGTTGGAGGCCGCAGTGCCGGCCAGCTACAACGATCTGTTCACCGACAGCGCGATCCGTGACCACGTGGGCTGGGTGTGGTACCAGCGCCTTGTTCGCGTGCCGCGCGGCTGGGTGGACGAGCGCATCGTGCTGCGCCTCGACGCGGCCACCCACCAGGGAAAGGTGTATGTCAACGATGTCCTGGTCGCCGAACACAGCGGCGGCTACACGCCCTTCGAGGCGGACATCACCGAACACGTCAGCGTAGGAGGGGAGTTCCGGCTCACCGTCGGTGTCGACAACGAGCTGACCAACGTCACGGTCCCGCCGGGCACGATCACGGTGACCGAGGACGGGCGGCGTCAGCAGAGGTACTTGCACGACTTCTACAACTACGGGGGCCTCGCCCGCTCGGTGTGGCTCTACAGCGTGCCTCCTGTCCATGTGGACGACATCGTCATCACCACGGGGACCGACGGGGCCGCCGGAATCGTGGAGTACTCGGTCGAGACCACGCAGCCCGCTCCGGTCCGGGTACGCGTGTTGGACGCTTCCGGCGCCGAGGCCGCGACCTCCGAAGGAGCGAGTGGCACGCTGCGCATCGACGACGTGGTCCTGTGGCAGCCCGGCGTCGCCCACCTGTACGACCTCGTCGTGGAGATACGCGATGGCGACCAGATCGTCGACACCTACACAGAGCCGTTCGGGGTGCGGACCGTCGAGGTGCGGGGCACCGAATTCCTCATCAACGGGGAGCCGTTCTACTTCACCGGCTTCGGCAAGCACGAGGACTCGCCCGTACGCGGCAAGGGCCACGACAACGCGTACTTGGTACACGACTTCCAGCTCATGGAGTGGACCGGTGCCAACTCCTTTCGTACCTCCCACTACCCGTACGCGGAGGAGGTCCTCGAGTTCGCAGACCGCCACGGCATCGTCGTCATCGACGAGACGGCGGCGGTCGGGATCAACCTCGCGGTGGCGGGAGGCCTGACAGGCCGACCCGCACAACCCACGTACTCTCCGGACACGATCAATGACACGACCCGTACGGCGCACGCCCAGGCCATCCGCGAGCTCATCGGCCGGGACAAGAACCATCCGAGCGTGGTGATGTGGTGCGTCGCCAACGAACCCTCCACCCACGAGCCGGGGGCACGCGAGTATTTCGAACCACTGGTGGAGCTCACCCGCCACCTGGACCCCACACGCCCTGTGAGCTACGCGAACGTCATGTTCTCGACCTGCCAGAACGACCGCATCGCAGACCTGTTCGACGTCGTCTGCCTCAACCGCTACTACGGCTGGTATCTCGCGACCGGCGATCTCGCCACGGCGGAGGCCCAACTCGAGACCGAACTGCGCGGCTGGGCGGAGAAGTACGGCAAGCCGATCCTGATGACCGAGTACGGGGCGGATGCCATGCCCGGACTGCACTCGGTCTGGGACAGCCCGTGGACCGAGGAGTACCAGCAGGCCTACCTGGAGATGAACCACCGCGTGTTCGACCGGATCGAGGCCTTTGTCGGCGAGCACGTGTGGAACTTCGCGGACTTCCAGACCTCCAACGGCATCCACCGGGTCGGCGGCAACAAGAAGGGCGTGTTCACCCGCGACCGACAGCCCAAGGCGGCCGCCCATGCGCTGCGCGCTCGCTGGCGTGGCTTTGACGGCCGCAAGCGGGACTGGGTGACAGAGGCGGCGAGCACTCCACTCATGGTGCGTGAGACACCGTGAGGCGTCGGCCCCCGCTCCGACCAGCGCAACGCTCGTGAATCGAGGTGTCTCAGTGGCGGGATCTCCGTCTTCGTTCCGCGCCGGCCTCTGCTCGGTCACCTACAGGGCTCTGTCGGCGGAGCGCGTGGCAGCGATGAGCGGCAAGGCAGGGCTGGACGTCATCGAGTGGGGTGCCGACGCGCACGCTCCTCCGTCCGACGAGTCGGCCCTGCGGCGAGTGCGGCAGATCACCGGCGAGGCCGGTATGACCACCTGCTCCTACGGCTCGTACTGGTGCGCGGGACGCGATGACCTGGACGCCTTCGCCGCAGTGGCCGCGGCGGCCGTCACCCTCGGAGCGCCGCGGATCCGAGTCTGGGCGGGCACTGAGGGTTCGGCTCATACCCCGGACAGGTCCCGTGTCATCGGCGCGCTACGCGACGCGGCGGCCATCGCCGCCGGGCGCGGGCTGGATGTAGCACTGGAGTTCCACGCGGGAACTCTCGCGGACACGCCCTCGTCAACGGTGCGTCTGCTCGACGAAGTTGGGCACGACGCAGTGTCCACGTACTGGCAGCCTCCACTCGACGAACCCGACGACGCGGCCCTGGCCGGGCTGCGGACCATGAGCGAGCGGGTCCGCGCAGTACATGCGTTCTCTTGGTGGCCAGGGGTGCACCGCCTGGCACTGAGCGAGCGCGAGGCATTGTGGCGAGGCGCGCTCGACCTGCTGTCGCCCGTCGACGTGCTCTTGGAGTTCGTGCCGGAGGACGACCCCTCATTGCTCGAGCGTGAAGCCCGCACTCTGCTGTCGTGGCTCACCTGATGGGCACAGGGGCTGTCACCCAGCCCCGGCATCCCCGTGGGCGAGAACGACCTCCCAGCAGATACTTAACATATGGTAGATGTTCGACTCGGGGGCGCCTTGCCGTATCGCCTCTTGTCACCGTCTCGTGATGGCCCTCACTGTGGCGTTCCAAGAGCGGAAGGAGTTCCTCCGTGGCCCCGAGCAAGGCGCGAGGGCAGTATGCGAAGACAGCCGCCCGGCGGGCTCAGATCGTGCAGGCGGCCCGCGAGAGCTTCGCCGAGCGCGGGTACACAGCGGCGTCCCTCCGCGACATCGCGGAGCGGGCCGGGATCTCACACGTCGGGCTGTTGCACCACTTCCGGACCAAGGACGAACTGCTTACCGCGGTACTGGCGCAACGCGACGCTGAAGAGTGGCAGCGAGGACAGGCGGAGGTCGACAGGCTGGACGAACTTGCTCCCTACATCGGAGACATGCTGGCCGAGCACCAGAAGTCGCCGGAACTCATGCGCCTGTGGCTGGAGCTGGCTGCTGGGGCGTCCCGCCCGGACGATCCCGCCCACGAGCACTTCGTCGAGCGCTTCGAGCGGGCGCGCAGCCATTTCGCGATGGGACTGCGGGAACTGGCGGCGGAGGGCGAACTACGCGACGGCGTCGACCCGGACACTGCCTCGACGCTCTTCCAGGCCGTTCTCAACGGCTTGCAGCTTCAGTGGCTGCTGAACCCCGGACTCGACATCATTGCGCCGGTCGAGCACTTCGTGCAGCACTTCCTTGCCCCGGGTGGCTCGATGAACCATTCCGAGGGGGAAGCTCCTGTGGATCGTTAAGCGGTGTGTGCAGGTTCCGGGTGGTAGCTGGCTGTAGGCCGTATGCCCAGGTGGTGTACACGCCTTGTGCAAGAAAAGCGTAAGGTTTCGTGCTCCGCTGCGCCGTGGCTGGCAAGCACACGCAGGCGGCTGGCCCCGGGACCACTCCGGCCGGACTCTGTGTACAGGGAGCCGTGTGGCGACATCCGCGACCTGATCTGCTCGTCACGATTGCCAAGGTCACCGACCGGGACGCTGCTGCCGAGTCTGAGAATCTATTCCTGCGTGTGAGCGAGTGGTTCGGCCAGGTAGGGGTGCGGCGCCGGATGCGGGACTACGTGGCCGAGCGGCTCGACGCCCCGGACGGCGTTCTGATCGTTTACGACACGGGTTCATCAAGAAGGGCATCGTCCCCGCCGGGGTGCAGTGGCAGCACTGCGGTACGGCAGGACGCACCGAACACGACTACATCGGTGTCTTCGCTGCCTACACATCCAGTTGCGGGCGTGCCGTGGTGGACAGGTAATTGCACGTTCGAGCGGAGGAACTGGCCTATCGACTCACCACACCTCGGTGAGTCGATCGTCGACGCGCGATTTCGATGAGGCGGGTCAGCGAGTGCTTAGTGACTTCTGGCGCAATCGATCGGGTATGGCGGCAGGTGTGCCTCGGCCCAGACTGCGAGTGAGGCGAGGGGGATGAGGAAGGCGTTGCCGTGCGGCGTGAGGGCGTAACGGGAACGCTGCGGCGGGCCGTGGTGCACGGCTCGGGTGAGGAGCCCGGCCTCGGCCAGTTCGTGGAAGCGGTCGGCGAGCATGCGGTCGTTGATGCCGGGCACCCGCTCGCGCACCTCGCTGAAACCGGCGGGGCCCTTGGCCAGCGCGGCGAGGACCAGGCCGTTCCAGGGATTGCCGAGCAGGGCGAAGGCGCGGGTCAGCGCGAGGATGATCGGGGAGAGTTCGGGGTACTGCGGGTCCACCGCGGTGTGCTGATTCGTCATGTCGGGCTCCAGCGGCGCCGAGAGCAGACACACCCGCGGTGCCCAGCAGCACGTTGCTGCGGGGCACCGCGGGCGCGGTCTTCGCGCCGGTTCGTCGTGGTAAAGCCTGGGTGGGGTCAGCCCATGTGGACCGGGGCGGCGCCTTCGGTGTGCTGCTGCTTGCCGGCGTTCATGGCCAATGCGGTGACAGCGACACCGGCCACGAACACGACCCCGGCGCCGACGAAGGCCATCGTGTAGCCGTGCGTGAGCGCATCCCCCGCCTTCGACACGAGGGCGAAGTCCTTGGTGGCCAGGCCCCGGTAGAGAGAGGAGGCCGCCTCGGGCAGCTTGTCGTTGGCCGCGGAGGTCGAGATCGTCGACAGGACGGCGAGGCCCAGGGCACCGCCGACCTGCTGGGCGGTGTTCAGCAGTGCGGAGGCGACGCCGGTGTCCTGGTGGTCGACGCCGCTGACCGCTCCCAGGGTCATCGGGACGAAGCTCATGCCCAGGCCGAGGGACGTGACGAACATCGCCGGCATGAGGTGCCCGGCGTAGGAAGAGTCCGGTTGGAGGGCGGCGAACCAGAACATGCCCGCGCCCGCGACCAGCAGGCCCGGTCCGGCGATCAGCCGGGGCGCGAAGTGCGTGACGAGCTTGGAGCTGATACCTGCCGAGGCGGCCATGCCGAAGCTGAAGGGCAGGTAGGCGAAGCCGGTCTTGATGGGGCTGTAGCCGAGGATCAGCTGCATGTAGAGGGTCAGGAAGTAGAAGAACGCGAACATGCCGACGCCGATGAACAGCATGGTGGCGTAACTGCCCCACCGGTTGCGGTCCTTGAACAGGCGCAGCGGCATCATCGGGTCCGCGGTGCGGGCCTGCAGGAGCAGGAAGGCGACCAGGAGTACGGCCGCAGCGGCGAAGGAGACCAGGGTGAGGCTGTTCGTCCAGCCGTGCTCACCGCCGCGGGTGATGCCGTAGACCAGCGCGATCAGGCCGCCGGTGCCGGTGATCGCGCCGGGGACGTCCAGGCGGCCGGGGTGACGCTCGGCCTCGACCAGGGTCTTCGTGCCGGCCAGGACGGCCAGGCCGATCGGGATGTTGACGAAGAACACCCAACGCCAGTTCAGGACGTCGGTGAGGACGCCGCCGAGCAGCAGGCCGACCGTGGCACCGAGACCGCCCATCGCGGCGTACACACCCATCGCCGTGTTGCGCGACTTGCCTGCCGGGAACGTCGTGGTGATCAGTGCCAGGGCGCTGGGCGCGGCGAACGCGGCACCGACACCCTGCAGGATGCGCGCGCCGATCAGCAGGCCCTCGTTCGGGGCGAGTCCGCCGAGCAGGGAGGCGAGTGTGAAGACGGCGATGCCTACCTGGAACATCTTCCGTCGGCCGAACAGGTCACCGGCCTTGCCACCGAGCAGCAGCAGGCCGCCGAAGGCCAGAGCGTAGGAGTTGACGATCCACGCCAGGTTCGCGTCGGAGACGCCCAGGTCGGTCTGGATGGCGGGCAGAGCGATGTTGGTGATCGTGGCGTCGAGGATGACCATCAATTGGGCCGCTGCGATCACACAAAGGGCCAGGCCGAGATGCCGGCCTTGGGGTGAGGTGCCGGACGTGTCCGATCCCGCGGAGGCGACAGCTGTCGCGCTCTCAGCAGACATGGTTCAAGAGCTCCAAGGAGTGGGCTGAAAACGGTACCCCCGGATCACGAAACAGGCATGAAACACCGATGTCGCGATCCGGGGAAAACGAGAGTGAACGGAATCCGAGGAGAAGCGGAACACTCGCTGTGCAATCCGAGGCCAGGGTGCCGATACGGCACGTCCATCCGAACTCGGGACGAGGCTTCACTTTAGCAGCTTGTCGGCGGCGTCCGGAGCGAGGCCGCTGAATTGCCGGTGTTGTCAATCTCGCGCTTGACGGGTCCGCCTGGACTGTGCGCACGGCTCCTGGGGGGCCATTTGCATTTTCCGTCGAAGTGTGGGCAATCCGAACTGAGGAAAGGTTATTGCGCACAGTGCTCAAGAAAATGCAAATCGGTATTTCAGAGATGATGTAGTGAGCCCTTCACCGGTCTGGACTGGCTATCGGCCGGCCAGGAGAGGTTGCAGGAATTTCCCTGTGTAGGACTGAGGGTGGACCGCGACCTCCTCTGGAGTGCCTTCGACGATGATGCTGCCGCCACGCAGGCCGCCTTCGGGGCCCATGTCGATGAGCCAGTCGGCGGTCTTGATGACGTCGAGGTTGTGCTCGATGACGACGACCGTATTGCCGTTGTCGACGAGCCTGTTGAGTACGGTCAGCAGTTGACGGACGTCGTCGACGTGCAGCCCGGTGGTTGGTTCGTCGAGTACGTAGAGGGTGCGCCCTCGGGTGCGCCGCTGCAGTTCGGTGGCGAGTTTGACGCGTTGTGCCTCGCCGCCCGACAGGGTGGTGGCGGGCTGGCCGAGTTTCACATAGCCGAGCCCGACGTCGTTCAGCAGACGGAGGTGCCGGGAGATGACGGCATGTCCGTCGAAGAAGTCGAGGCCTTCCTCGATGGTCATGGCGAGGACGTCGGCTATGGACTTGCCCTTGTAGTGGACTTCGAGGGTCTCGCGGTTGTACTGGGCGCCGTGACAGATCTCGCAGGGCACGTAGACGTCCGGAAGGAAGTTCATCTCGACCTTGATGGTGCCGTCGCCGTAGCAGTGCTCGCAGCGGCCGCCCTTGATGTTGAAGGAGAACCGGCCTGGCTGGTAGCCACGGACCTTGGCTTCCGGGGTCCGGGCGAACAGCTTGCGCAGGTGGTCGAAGGCCCCGGTGTAGGTGGCGGGGTTGGAGCGGGGGCTGCGCCCGATGGGGGACTGGTCGACCTGGACGACCTTGTCGATCTCTTCGATGCCGGTGATCGTGCGGTGACGGCCCGGCACCTTGTGGGCCCGGTAGATGTGTTTGGCCAGCGCCGTGTGCAGGATGTCGTTGACCAGGGTGGATTTGCCAGAGCCCGAGACGCCGGTGACCGCGACGAACTGGCCCAACGGAAACGACACGGTGACGTTCTTCAGATTGTGCTCGACGGCGTCGTGCACGGTGAGTTCGCGGCCCTCGGTCTGTGGGCGCCGCCGGTCGGGCACCGGAATCTTCCGACGGCCTGACAGGTACGCCCCGGTGAGAGAGGTCGGGTGCTCCAGGAGTTCCTGAATCGTGCCGGAGTGCACGACATGTCCGCCGTGCTCGCCGGCGCCGGGCCCGATGTCCGCGACCCAGTCGGCCGCCTTCATGGTGTCCTCGTCGTGTTCGACCACGATGACGGTGTTGCCGCGGTCACGCAGCCGCAGCAGCGTCTCGATCAGACGCTGGTTGTCGCGCTGGTGCAGTCCGATGCTCGGCTCGTCCAGCACGTACAGGACGCCGACCAGTCCCGCGCCGATCTGTGTGGCGAGGCGGATGCGCTGCGCCTCTCCGCCGGACAGGCTGGCGGCGGGTCGGTTCAGGGACAGGTAGTCCAGGCCGACGTCGAGGAGGAGCCGCATCCGCTCGTTGATCTCCGCGGTGACCGCTTCCGCGATTCGGCGCTCTCCGCCCTCGAGCTCCAACTGCTGGACGAACGCCGCCATTTCGTCGAGCGGCATGGCCGTCAGCTCCGCGATGCCGCGTCCACCGACGGTCACTGCCAGTACGCCCGGCTTGAGCCGCGCGCCCGCACAGGCCGGGCAGGCCACCTCGCGCATGTAGCCCGCGAACCGCTCGTTGGCACCCTCGGCCGCGTCGTAGCGCCGCCTGACGTGCGGAATGACGCCCTCGAATTTGGTGAGGTGAGAACGATCGCGGCCGAACCGGTTCTCATAGGAGATGTGGAGCTGCTTCGGTGTCCCGTGCAGCACCGCCTTCCTGACCGCGGCGGGCAGCTCGCGCCAGGGCGCGGCGGTGCTGAAACCGAGCTCCGCCGCCAGCGCCTCAAGCAGCCGGGTGAAGTACTCGGCGCCGCTGGTGTTGGTCCAGGGGGCGATGGCACCCCCGGCCAGCGACTTCTCCTCGTCGGGGACGATGAGCTCGGGGTCGACTTCCATGCGCAAGCCGAGCCCCGCGCACTCGGGGCAGGCGCCCCAGGGAGCGTTGAAGGAGAACAGCCGTGGCTCCAGCGACTCCAGGCCGATGTCGTGGGCCCGCGGACAGGCCATCTTCTCCGAGAACCGCAATTCGCGTGCGGGGTCGGTGGCGTCGAGATCCGGGAATTCGACATATACGACCCCGCCCGCGAGGCCGAGTGCGGTCTCGACGGAATCGGTCAGGCGCTGCCGGGTGCTCTGCTTGATCGCCAGCCGGTCCACGACGACGTCGATGACGTGTTTCTTGCGCTTGTCCAGCGCCGGCGCCTTCGTCAGCGCGAATACCTGGCCGTCCACCCGGACCCGGCTGAAGCCGTCGGTGTTCAACTGACTGAAGACCTCTGCATGCTCGCCGCTGCGGTCACGCACGACCGGGGCCAGCACCTGGATGCGTGCTCCCTCGTTCTCGACGAGGAGCCGGTCCACGATGCGCTGGGGTGTCTGGCGGCTGACCGCCTCACCGCACACTGGGCAGTGAGGGCGACCGACGCGGGCGTACAGCAGCCGCAGATAGTCGTAGATCTCCGTGACGGTACCGACTGTGGAGCGCGGGTTGCGGCCCGTCGTCTTCTGGTCGATCGCGATAGCGGGGGACAGGCCCTCGATGACGTCGACGTCAGGCTTTTCCAGCTGACCGAGAAACTGCCTGGCATAGGCCGAAAGCGATTCGACATAACGCCGCTGACCCTCGGCGAAAATAGTGTCGAAAGCCAGACTTGATTTCCCTGATCCCGATACGCCCGTGAATACGATGAGCGTGTCCCTGGGTAGATCCACAGAAACGTCACGGAGATTGTGCTGGCGTGCGCCCTTGATGACCAGACGGTTTTTCACGCGTGAAACCTTGTCAGGCGATGAGCGGGCGGCTTCGGACTGCCTCCGATGGGGACTCGCCAGACATTCATCTTTTTTCCTTTACGTGCCTGTGGATGAGCCATGTATGCAAGGGCGCAAACAGCCTCCCGGTCTCTCCGGCAACCGGAGAGACCGGGAGGCGCTAGGCCGCCGGGGTCGTCGTCACCAGGGCAGGTCCAGGGCTTCTCCGGAGATGCTGGAGCTTGTGAAGGTACCCGTCGGGCCGCCGTCGGGGAGGGTTGCCATCCGAACCGGCATCACGGCGCCCTGTGCCAGAGTCAGGTTGCCGGTGTTGTAATTGGCGTCGGTCGGTACCCAGTTCGGGGAGACGGCGTTGACCAGAATGCCCTCGTCGCGCAGTTCGTTGGCGTACATGAGCGTCAGAGAGTTCACTGCGGCCTTGGACACGCTGTGGCAGAGGATGACCGGGAACTTGCCGTCCGGGAAGTCTTCGGACCCTTCGAGGTCGGTGGACGAGGCGGCGGTGAGCGAGCCGATCACGCTGCTGATGTTCACGATGCGGGCGGCGTCCGAGAGGCGGAGCAGCGGCAACGTCGCGTTGGTGACCGTGATGTAGCCGAAGACGTTGGTCTCGAAGGTGCTGCGTACCTCGTCGAGCGGGGTCTGGCTGGGAGTCCGCCAAGGGGTGCTGATGCCGGCGTTGTTGACCAGGATGTCGAGCCGGCCGTGCTCCTCCTCGATGTGCTTGGCGGCGAGGCGGACAGAGGCCTCGTCGGTGACATCGAGCTTCACGAACCGCGCGTCGAGGCCCGCCTCGCGCAACTCGGCCTCGGCGGCCTTGCCGCGCTCCTCGTCCCGGGCGCCGAGGTAGACCGTGTTGCCGAGTTCGGCGAGCGCCTGGGCGATGGCCCGGCCGACGCCCTTGTTGGCGCCGGTGACGAGCGCGATCCGCGGGGCGGTGGGGGAAGTGGTGCTGGAGGTCATGCGTGTCGCCTTACGTGCTGGTGGTCCGGGTGGATGGCAGGAGATCGGAGAGCTCGTCGCCGCCGGGCGGCGGGTGGTAGGCCGGGCCAGGCACAGTGGCTCCGGCCCGGCGGACCGGTGAGGACGATGAGCTCTGGGTTATTCGGCTGAGGGGGTGATGTTCGCGTTGTGACGCAGCAGGTTGTGCGGGTCCCAGGCCGCCTTGACCTGCTGGAGTCGGTCGAATTTGACCGTATTGCCCCATACACCTTGGCGCCACTCGTCGCCCAGGTCGCTGGTGAAGTTGATGTAGCCGTTGGAGCGCGTGTGCGGGGACAGCGCTTCCCAGGTCTGGGCCGCCCATTCGTCGTAGGTGCCGTCCTGCTCGGCCACGTCCCAGAGAGCGCTGGCTTCCCAAGCCCAGGCGGCACCCTCGCGCGAGAAGGCGGTCGCGTCCTCGGCGAAGTCCTCGGAGATGGCGCCGCCCAAGCACATCAGAGTGATGGCGGTGCCTCCGCGCTGGTACCGCGGTGCGGCGGCCACCTGGCCGAGCAGGGCGGACACGGCCTCGCCACCGAGGGCGGAGAGATACCCGCCGCGCGAAACGCTGCGCAGACCGGCCGGAGCTGCGGCGTCGCTCATGCTGTTGGTCCGCAGCCAGGGGCTCGTGCCGACCAGGTTGGCCAGCGGGCTGCCCAGCGCGGCGAGCGGGGCGATGGCCTTCTCGCCGTCCGCCGGGTCGCCGCTGTAGACCGGCAGGAGCAGCAGCACCGGGTGCCCGTGCGCTTCCGGGGGCAGCATGGGCAGCGGCGGGGCAGGCGTGATCGCGACCGTCAGTCCAAGTTCGCGCGGGGCACTTGCCATGGTGTCGTCCAGCGCGGTCAGGACGTCCGCGGCCTGGTCGAGGGAGTAGACGAGCATTCCGCTGACGACGTCCGGGCCCACCTGGTGCGCCTGGAACTCGAAGGCGGTGACGACGCCGAAGTTGCCGCCGCCACCTCGTAGCGCCCAGAACAGGTCGGCGTTGGTGTCCTTGTCCGCGCGCACCCGGCGCCCGTCGGCGGTGACCAGTTCGCAGGCCAGCAGGTTGTCGACGGTCGCTCCGAACCGGCGCATGAGGCTTCCCAGACCGCCGCCCAGGGTCAGCCCGCCCACCCCGATCGTGGAGTTCGAACCCGCGGGCACGACCAGCCCGTACTCCTGCGTGGCCTGGTCCAGATCAGCCAGAAGGGCGCCGCCCTGGGCCCGCACGATCCGGGTTTCCGGGTCGACCGTGACCTTCCGCAGCGCGGACAGGTCGACGATCAGCGCGCCGCCGGGCATCGCCTGGCCGTCCGCCCCGTTGCCGCCGCCGCGCACCGCGACAGCGATACTCTTCTCGGCGGCGAACCAGAGGACGGTCGCCACGTCGTCCTCGTCCGCGCACTGGGCGATCAGCGCGGGGCCGGCGTCGGCGGCGCGGGCGTTGCGAATGGCCCGGGCCCCGTCGTAACCGGCATCACCGGGGCGCAGGACGGTCCCCTTGAAGTCGGCCGGAAAATCCGGAAAAGACTGGTCAGGGGCAGTGGGGGTGGGCATGGTCGTGCTCCCTCAAGCAGGGGGTTTCAGTTGCGAGCCCACTCTCTCCCACCAAATATGACAACAAGCGTCTTATTTTCTGGGTGATTCTTGGGAACATGAAATCTGACCGGTTGCTGTCGATCCTGCTGCTGTTGCAGACGCACGGGCAGCTGCCCGCCGTCGAGCTGGCCGCGCGCCTGGAGGTGTCGGCCCGCACGATTATGCGCGACGTCGAGGCCCTTTCCGCCGCCGGAGTGCCGGTCTACACCGAGCGCGGCCGTGGCGGTGGGATCGCGCTCATGCCCGGCTACCGCACCGATGTGACCGGCCTGACCGCCGACGAGGCGAAGGCTCTGTTCGTGCTGGTCACCGACCGGGCACACACCGATCTGGGTCTGGGTCCGGCCATAGGCTCGGCGCTGCGCAAGGTCATGGCCGCGCTGCCGGCTCCGCACCGTGACGCCGCCGACCTGGTCAGCCGACGCATCCTGGTCGACCCGGTCCGCTGGCGCAGCGACCCTCCGCCGCCCACTGACCTGGGCGTGCTCCAGGAGGCCGTGTTCACCGACCGGCGCCTGCGACTGCGTTACCGCCGAGGCCGCGACGGCCAGGAACGCTCCTACACCCTCGACCCCTACGGCCTGGTGAACAAGGCAGGCGTCTGGTACCTCGTCGCCGACCACAACGGCCAGGCTCGTCTGTTCCGGGCCGATCGCATCCTCTCCACAAGCCTCGCCGACGAACCCGTACAGCGACGTAAAGGTGTCGAACTGGCCGACGTGTGGGACGAATTGCGCCGTAACGTCGACGAGATGCCTGACGGAATCCCCGTTGTCGTCAGGGTCCGCCGGACGGCCTTGCAATGGTTCCTGCCCCTCTACCGGAGCGACATGACCGCGCCGCCGCCCACCGTCGGCCTCGTGTCGGAAGGCGATGAGGAGTGGGTGGAGTTCCAACTGCGCTTCACCACCCTCGGCTCGGCCCAGCCGCTCCTTGCCTTCGCCAACGACCTCGAAGTCGTCTCACCTCCCGAGCTCCGCGACGACCTGGCACGCAAGGCAACCGCGACAGCCGCCCTCTACACCTGAGGCGAAGCGGTTCTGGCGGACGGGCGAAGCGGGCGCGATCATCGCCGTCCCGGGATACGCGGTCGCCGAAACCGTCAACGACACCAGCTGAACCGCCGTCATTTCGCCTGGCCCGCAGCATGGAGATCGGCCGTGAGTAGAGTTCTGAGGCCGTTGTGCCGCACGCCGCGCCGAACAGCACGGCGGTCGAGGAGTCGGGCTCGTGAACTCGCGGTCGCGCTTCTTGGCGCCCTGCACGGGGTCCTTAGGGCTTGCGCAAGCACTCTGTAAGATGGGCAACATGACAGCGGGTGACAGAAACCATCCTCTTCGCCGCGACGAGGAGGCGGTGATCAGGGCGCTACTCCCGGCGGTGGCGGCGATGATGCGAGCCTTTGATGCCGACCTGAACCGCGCGGAGCGCGTGACGCACACCGAGTACCTGGTGCTGATGTTTCTCTCCGAGGCGCCCGAGTGCACGTTGCGTCTCGCCGATCTGGCCGCTCACTGTCACAAGTCGCCGAGTGCCATCAGCCGCGCGGTGGGACGGCTGGAGGTCGACGGGCTGGTGCGGCGCATGCAGGCCAGTGACGACGGCCGTGGCGCCAACGCCATCCTCACCGACGAGGGGCGCGCCAGGCTGGAACAGGCCCGGCATGCCCATGTCTTGAGCATTCGCCGTCACTTGCTCGATCATCTGGAGGGTGTCGACCTGGACGCTCTGGCGCGGGCGTTGGAAAGCATTGCAAATCCCGGTAGCTCCGTGAAGGGCCCGACGCGAGCGGCGTCCGATCGTTAGCGACCAGCGTCCCATTTAGCGACGACGGCGCGCGCGGGCTGCGCTTCGTACGGGTGGTCTGCCTGGCGTGAGATATCAGTGTGTGCGCACGGGGCAGGACATCGGCCGCAGCCTCGTCGGCTGCGCAATTCGCGGTACCGGCCCCAGCCCTGATGCGGCCTCGGCCGGATTAGGTGCCTCCGTGCCGACCTCCCTGACCACCGCGGGTCCCTGTCCTCGCGACGTGGCTGTCACCTCAGGGAACCCGGTGCACCCCCGGTTTGGCAACGGTATCGGCCGTACATCGTTGGCGTCGAACGCTCGGAGCAGTGCCCTGTGTGCGAGCCGCATTTACTCATGATCATCAGATTCCTCTGGCTAAATACGTGCATGCGCACGCATGTAGGAGTATTGTTTGCGATGTTCAACCAGTTGGTCTCTGTGCTGCGGCACGTATGCAGGTGTCGGAGGCGGAGCCCTCGGTAAGCATGTCCTGACGAGGAGGCACATGATGAGAGTCAGCAAGCAGGCGGGCAACGGCATGACAAGACGCGGTGTGTTGCAAGGAGCTGCGCTTGGGGGTGCGGGGGTCGCCGCTGCGTCACTGGTTCTCGCCCCGACCGCGTCGGCTGCTGGTACGAGCAGTGGGTTTGTGTTCCCCGGTGTCGACGTCGTCATCGACGGTTCTCATGCCACCACAGATGTGACCCTGCTGGTCCGGAAATACCTCGCCCGCAAGAGTGAGGCCGACCCGGACGGGACGATGACCTTCTTCTCGCGCAACCCTGTCACCTACATCGACGCCGTTCTGGGGTGGTCCTGGTACGACTGGGATTCCTTGCGGACGGCGCTGGGCCAGTTCATGCCGAACTGGCCCAAGGACGGTAAGTCCTACCCCACCCGGATACTGGGTAACTCGACCGGCGCCATGGTGTTCTTCACTGACACAGCAGGCCTGTTCGGTTCCTCCGAGATCCGTGCGGTGGGTGTCATCAACTTCAGTGATCGGAAAATCACTCGGCAGATCGACTACTGGGACGGCAGGCACTTCGGCATCTCCGACACAGCGAAGCTGAGAGTGCCTGCGGACACGTTCCCGGCAGACTTCCGAGAATCCACGGTCGGCGAGACCGCAGCGCACACCATGAAAAACGTCTCCTACAAACTCGCTCGGGCTCTGCGGGGAGGCGACGGGGCGAGCGCAGCGGACCTTTTCGCGCCCGGCGCCGTTTTCGAGGACATTCCGGCGCACGTGCAGATCGTCGGCCCCAGAAGTATCGGGTCCTACCTCGCCGGCGCTGCTTCCCTTCTGCCATACGCCGGTGGGAGTACGGCAGTTCGACACGTCGTCGGCAGCGCGGTGGGTGGCGGTTACGAATGGACCGCTACGGACGGCCCCGTTCCCCGGGGCGTCATCGCCCTGGAACTGGACGGTTGGGGCAAGATCACCCGCCTTACCGCCATGTGGGACGGATCGCAGGTGGACGACTCCACGCTGGTCTCTCTGTCCCAGACTGCGATCGAGCGATAGCTGAACACGGGTGCCCGGTCGGGTGGTCTTCCGGTGTCCTGGGCGTAGAGACAGGGCCTCCAGCACAGCTCATGGGTGTCAAATCCAACCGGGCGGCAGGAGGCCCTGTTCTCGCAGTTGTACGCTGCGGGGAGGCCGGTTCGCTGAGGATCGAGGCGAGCCCGGCGGAGTACCGGCGGCTCCTGGCCTGGGGCCGCCGCTGGCCGCAACGCGAGTGGGCGGTCGAGAACGCCAACGGACTCGGCCGCCACCTGGTCCAGTGGCTCGTCGCCCGCGGCAAGACCGTTGTCGACGTTCCGGCCTCGGCGACCAGCCGCGTCCGTCAGCTCACCCGCGGCGGCGGCCGCAAGAACGACCGGATCGACGCCGCCGCCGCGGTCACGGCCCACATCCACGGAGACGGGCGCGAGGTGAACAGGGACGACCACACCACGGCCCTGGCCCTGCTCGACGAACGACGCGTCAACCCCGCCCAGGCCCAGGCCCGGGCCCGCACCGTCAATCAGCTACACGCGGTACTGCGTGATCTGCTGCCCGGCGGGGCTCCGCCGCAGCTGTCGGCGGACCAGGCCACCGCGCTGCTGCGCACGGTCCGCCCCGCCGGCGACGTCGAAAAGGTCCGCAAAGACCTTGCCCGCGACCTGGTCACGGAGATCCGGGTGCTGGACAAGCGGCTCACGGAGAACGCCGTACACATGGAGGAACTCGTCGAGTCCTCGGGCAGCTCGCTGATGAACACGCCCGGCGTCGGGCCGGTACTTGCGGCACGGCTCGTCGGCCGCGTCGGACGCGCCGGCAGGTTCGCCACCGCTGCCGCGTTTGCGAACTACGCCGGCACCGCCCCGATCGAGATCGTCAGCGCGGACAAGGCCCGCCACCGGCTCTCACGCTCCGGCGACCGTCAGCTCAACTCCGTCCTCCACACCATTGCCGTCACCCAGATCCGTATGCCGAGCGCCCCTGGACACGCCTACTACCAGCGGAGACTCTCCGAAGGAAAGACACCAAGGGAAGCCAAGCGCTGCCTGAAGCGCCGTCTTGCGGACCATGTGTGGCGCGTCATGATCGCCGACGAGCGCAGGTCCAAACACCGGCTGCCTCAAGCGACTTGACGAGACACAGAGGCACCGGTTGCCACCGAAGGTGGTTTCGGTGGTTCGTACCCAGCAGATGTTCCACACTGGGGAGGTGGCAGTGGTCGCCAACCATCGCCGGATCACCGGTACAACCCCGCCGTCCACGAATCCGGCTGCGCCTCTGCCAAAGACTGTTGCCCAACACCTCGCACTGACCGAAAGATCACCAACAGCACCGCTTATGTGATCCAGAGTCGGTATTCAGGGATCAGTGACGTGAGCGATCTGCGATGCAGTGCGGGGCCGGCACCCGCCTGGGCGCCGTTCGACCGCCAGGCGAGCCACTCGGTGAACAACGGCTTCTGGCGCTCACGTGCTCCTGCGCAAGCATGTGGCGCAGGAGCACCTGAGCCGGGCGGTTACACCAGTATGCCCTGCAGGTTCCGGCGTTTCGGCGGTGGTGTCCGGCCCTGCGATGTGGAGAGGACGTACTGCGCGTACAGGATGGCCGTGGTGAGCACGATCTGCACGGCGCGGCCCAGGGTGTCTCGTCTGTAAGCAGACAAAGGGTGGGGGTCCCGGTAGCCCTGGGGATGACGGAGGAGCTCGTTGAAGCGGTCGCTCAGGGAGCCCCAGTAGTTCTCCATCCCGGCGTAATGTGCAGGCATGTTGAAGGTGGTGCCATAGGGGCCGATGGCCAGGGCGATGGAATCCCGGATGGGACGGAATCGAGCTGCTTCCGAGATGAGCTGGGTCATTCTCAGGGCTCCGCGCGCCCTGTCCTGGTTGTTGAAGTTCGGGTTCTGGCTGTAGAGCATCATGGCGCCCGCGTTCATGGTTTGGTAGTTGATCGCCATGTCCGCACGGTTTTCACCGGCAGCGGTTTGGAGCGAGGAGTAGTTCTCGCTGGCAACTTGCTGCCATTCCTTGGCGCCTAGCCGCTCGGGGTTGCCATCGGAATTGGTCACCATTCGTGAGCGCTCGCCGAAATCGGGCGTGTTGTTCGGGCGGTTGCCGAGGTAGTAGTACGTGTTGTTGTGGGACCACCAGCCGAGGAGGTACAGGTTCCTCCGGTCCAACTGCAGGCGCACAAACCCTCCGGTGTACATGTGGATGTCCACCTGGAGGAACCGCGCCGGGTTGTTCGGGTTGGTGTGCTGCACCTGATAGGCGTTCCCGGCACCTGGCACGATGCTGGATTGGCCGTCGTTCATGACGATGCGGATGCTGTTGATGAAGTTGACGTACGCTGAGCCGGAGTCTTCCCCGAGACGGAAGGTGGGGTTGCCGTCCTCGGCATGCGCGCTCTGCACCGCGCCGCGCGGGCCGACCAGGCCCAGGAGCAGCGCTAGCAGTACGGTGACGGCGACGTAGATGGTCAGCCTCGCGCGGCTGCGCGGTGGCGTAGGGGCGATGATGTCAGTACTCACGTTCTTCCTTCGTGGGTGAGTGACAGGTGACCGCGTCAGGTGCGTCTGACGGGGTCCGCGTGGGGCTGAGGCGGTAAGGGGCGCTGCGCCGCGTCGACAACGTTCGGGTCGTCGTTCATGCGGTAGCCGGCACGAGCCCCTCGGTCAGAGGCTCGGGCGCCGCCTGTGCGCGGAACCCGGAGCCGCCGTGGCGGGCTTCCTGCATCTCGATGCGTGTCATGGCCACGCCGATGACGGCGTGGATGGTGTCGTAGGTGCTCTTGCTTCGGCCGTAGACCGGCTGTCCGACGCTTGTTCGCCGCCAGTGGGGTCGGCCTACGGTGCCGTGTACGCCTCGACCACGAGCTTGCCGGGGTAGGCGGCGAGCAGCGGGTCGGTGACCGATGCGGGAGCGTCGGTCTCCGCCACAATCCGGTCGCGCATCCCGTCGTAGTAGACGGCCAGGTTGTAGGTCTCGTCGCCGCCCGGCTGTATCTCGGCGATGACCGTGTCCTGGATGTCTTGGATCTCGGCGAGCGTGAACAGTGGACTCTTGGCGGTGGTGGGGGATGGCCAGTCGGTGGGGATGTCGCCGTATTCGCTCGTCCACCCCGGTGGCTTCTGCAGGTCGTCGATGTTCCCGGCGTAGTCCGAGGGGAAGATGATGACCGGCCCGATGCTGGGGTCCTGGAATGCCGTCAGCGCGCAGTTGTAGTCGGCGAGGGCCTGCAGCTGCTCCCACTGCAGTTTCGTCAGGGCGTCGTTGACACCCCCCGTTGCGGGCCCGGCGGGTGCGGTCACCATTTTGCCCGCGGTCGCCTGCGAGGGAGTGCACTCGGCCGGGGGAGGGTTGTCGCCGGTGTACGCCTCGACCACGAGCTTGCCGGGGTAGGCGGCGAGCAGCGGGTCGGTGACCGATGCGGGAGCGTCGGTCTCCGCCACAATCCGGTCGCGCATCGCGTCGTAGTAGACGGCCAGGTTGTAGGTGGTGTCGCTGCCCGGCTGTACCTCGGCGAAGACCGCGTCCTGGATCTCAAGTCTCTGGGCAGCCGTGAACAGCGGACTCTTGGCGGTGGTGGGGGAGGGCCAATCGGTGGGGGTGTTCCCGAATTCGTCGACCCAGTCCGGTGGGGCCTGCAGGTTGTCGATGTCGCCGGTGTAGTCCGACGGGAAGATCATCACCGGCCCGATGTCGGGGTCGTCGAAGAGCGCGAGCGCGCCGTTGTACGAGGCGAGGGCCTGCAGCTGCTCCCACTGCTGCTCGGCACCGGTGGCCACGGCCTGCACCTCGGAGGAGGACAGGGCCCGGTCGTAGACGCGGAAGTCCCGCATCCGGCCCTTGAAGTACAGGTCGCTGGAGTACAGTGACCGGCCGATGTAGTCCGCGGTGGTCGCCCCGCCGCCGATCGCGCCAGGGGTGATCGTCACGTTGGTCTTGCGGGCTTTCTCGACCCCGTTCTCGTACAGGATGCCGGTGTTGCCGGTCTGGGTGTACGTCACGTGCTTCCACATGCCGCGGTCGAGTTGGTAAGAGTTGCCCGACGGTTGGATGTCCTGCTTGGCGGTGTAGTTGGTCATCGACAGCGAAGTCCGGAAGGTGTTGCCGGTGGTGAACAGATATCCGTTTCCGCTGCTGCCGCTGGTGTTGCCGAACCCGTAGAAGAAGTACGGCTTGCCCATGGTCGGGTCGATCCACACATCGAACGCGACGGTGATCGAGCTGAGCCCGGCCATGATGTTGTCCGGCGCCTTGATGTAGGTGTTGGAGCCGTTGAAGCCCATCCCCGCGCCGTCCCAGCCGGTGGTGCCGTTGACCGTGCCGTCACGGCCGTGGCCCGAGGAGTCGTGTGCGACCGTGCCGGACGTCTCGTCCAGCTTGTACCGCAGCACCAGGCCGTTGGTGATCTCGGCCTGCGCCGGGGCGGCGGTGGCCAGCGCGCCGGTGGCCAGCGCGAGGGAGAGGACGGCGACGGTGCCGGCGGACATCCGCCGGCACAGCGCGGCCCCCGCGCGGGCCGGACCGGAGACGGCCGGGGCGGCGGCGCCGCGACGCAGCGCGGCCACGGCTGCGGTGGCACTCGCGAATGGCACCCCGATGAGGCGCTTCGGTCTCATGGTTGATCTCACTTTTCACCTTTCTGACGCGGAGCGGATCGAGAACCGCTCTGATCTCCCGCCAAAGGGAGAGGTTTTCGGCCGGACTTCCAGACTTTTCCTGTTCCACCGTCTGTGCTTCCCGACGGGGAGGATGTCGAGGCCGACAGGAATTGGTATGCATTGCGTTCCTCGGGTCCAAAGGGGCAGACGGCAGTGGGAGGGCTCCCACGCCTGGCTCGAGGTATTCCAACTTGGTATTCCTGGGTTCAGAGGGTGTATCAAGGGAGGCGGACTGCGCCGTGTAACGAGCGGGCCGTGCTCACGGCGGCGTGTACGTGCTGACCGGCGGGTGTGCCTGGCGGCAGCTGCCGGAGGCGTTCGGGGTGTTGCCCGCGACTGCGCACCGCCGGTTAACCGCATGGACCGAGGCGGGGCACCGGACACCGCGACGGCCGACGGGATGCCCTGGGCCTCGGACAGTCACATGCAGGCGAACACCCACGACAGCGAGTGGCTCGGTCGACACCGCTGGAAGATCGAACGGTCGATTGCCTGGCTGTTCGGTTACTGCCGGGCTCACCGTCCGGTACGAGCGAAAGGGATCCCACTTCCTTGCTCTCTTTCGCCGCGCTGCCGCCCTGGCCTGCTACAAGAAGCTCGCGAAACTCACCACATGAAACACCCTCTTAAGGGAAATAATTCAACCGGGGGAGGTGAAGCTCTTCCTTTGTATACGCGGCCCGTTCGCGGAATCGGAAGCCGTTGTAGTGGGCTTCCGTCGCGATGGGCGTCACATGAGAAGGATCGGTGCGGGGTCCGCCCCGGACCATCCCTGGTTCTAGGGAGTTTTACGGGGTAGGAGCCTGCTTCGCTGTCCACCAGGCCGCGATCTGGGTACGGGAGCCGAAGCCGAGCTTGGCCAGGATGTTCTTGACGTGACTGTCCACCGTCAACGGGGAGAGCACCAGCTCGGCGGCGATCTGGCGGTTGCTCTTGCCCTGGGCCACCAGCGCGGCCACCTCCCGCTCCCGACGGGTCAGCGGGCTCGGAGTGGTGGCCAGGGCAGCCGGTTCAGTGTCGGCGCCCAGGGCATAGTCGATGGCCCGTCCAGGGCCGTCGTGGCCGTCGCCGTCCGCGAGCGCCCTCTCGTACGCTGCCGGACCCAGGGCGTGTATGACCGTTTCCTCACAGTGCGCGTGGTACTCGGCCAGGGGCGGGCCGAACGCGGAGATGGTGGTGCTGGTGTCCCGCCACAGGGCACGCACAGTACCCAGTAGCCGCCCCGCCCGCTCGTGGTCGCCGCCGGAGGCGGTGATCCAGGCGAGCAGGTCCAGCATCAGTGCCGCCCCGATGTAGTCGTGGAAACCCCGCTCGATCTCCAGCCCGGCCCGGGTCAGCGCCATGGCCTCCTCCCAGTGGCCGCGTACCCAGGCGTCAAGGCCCAGCATCCACAGTGCGTGCGCGTGGCACCACCGCTCTCCGTGCGCCTGTGCGATGGAGGCCGCCTGCCTGCCGGTCTCCGCCGCGCGCGGGTCTCCCAGCTGGAACTGGGCAGCGGCCAGCTGGAACAGTGAGAAGACCGCTTCGGGTCCCTCGACCATCTCTGCATGGGTGGCCACCGCGCCCTCGAGCAGGGACACGGCCTCTTCCAACTTCCCCCGAAACACCGCCGACGTGCCGCGCAAGCTCTGGACGTTCGCACGCACCGCGGGATCGTCCAGCTGTTCGCCGAGCTGCCCGGCTTCGGTCAGCCACCGGTCGGCAACAGGGTGATCGCCCTGTAGCAGCGCCACCCAGGCGGCGGCCCACAGCGCCCGGGCCCGGGCCCGGGTGGGTTCGGGCGCCGCCGCGAGTGCCCGGTCGAGCCGGCGGCGTCCCTCGCCGAGGAATCCGCCGACGCACCAATGGAAGCGCAGCGCCGCGGCCAGCGCCAGAGTGGCCTGCGGGTCGCCGCTGTGGTCCAACGCCACCTGCAGATTGCTGTGTTCGGCGCGCAGCCGGGCCAGAGCCTCCTCCTGGCCGGGGCCGTACCAGCTGTTGGCCACGCGTTCGGCGAGGGCGAGGTAGAAGTCGTGGTGGCGCCTCAGCAGCCGTTGCTCCTCGCCGGATTCGGCGAGCCGTCGTCGACCGTAGTGGCGGATGGTCTCCAGCAGCCGGTAGCGCGGCAGCCCCTCGTGCTCGGTGGCCAGGACGACGGACTGGGCCACCAGCCGGTCGAGGACATCCACCACGTCGTGCCGGGTGATGCCCTGCCCCGCGCAGATGCCCTCGGCCGCGCCCAGAGCGAACCCGCCGGCGAAGACCGACAGCCGGTTCCACAACAGCCGCTCGGCGGGGGAGCACAGCTCGTAACTCCAGTCGATCAGCGCGCGCAGCGTGCGCTGGCGGGGGCGCGCGGTCCGGCTGCCGCCCGTGAGCAGCGCGAAACGGTCCTCAAGCCGGTCGACCGTCTGCTCGACGGTGAGCGTACGCAGCCGGGACGCGGCCAGCTCGATCGCCAGCGGCAGCCCGTCCAGGTCGGCACAGAGTCGGGAGGCCCCGGCCCGGTTCCGGTCGGTGATCCGGAACTCCGGCCGGACGGCGGTGGCCCGGTCCCGCAAGAGTTCGACCGCCTCGTCCGGCACCGACAGCGGCGGCACGGTGAGGACGTGCTCGCCCGCGATGCCCAGCGTCTGTCGGCTCGTCGCCAGAATGTGCAGCTCCGGAGCGGACGACAGCAGCGTCTGAGCCAGCTCGGCGCAGGCGTCGACCAGATGCTCGCAGTTGTCCAGCACGATCAGTGCCCGGCGCCCGGCCAGATACCCCGCGAGCCGGTCGAGGGCGGGCCTGGCACCCAGATCCGGCATCCCCAGCGCCGCCGCGGCTGCGTCTGCCACCGCCGACGGCTCATGCACCGCGGCCAGGTCGACCAGCCACACCCCGTCCGCGAAGGCCCTTCGCGACGCGGTGGCCGCCTCCAGCGCCAGTCGCGTCTTGCCCACGCCGCCCATTCCGGTGAGCGTCAGCAGCCGTGCCGGGCCGAGCAGGCGGCGGATCTCGGCGATGTCGCGCCGCCGGCCCACGAAGGAGGTGAAGGCCGCGGGTAGGTTCCCCGCGGCCGGGGTCACGTTGGGCAGAGGGCTTCGCCTCCCAGCGTCACGCAATCATGCCTGGAACATCCAAGAGAACGTGGCGGCCGACGACACCGCCGCATGCCGCCGGTGCGGGCACGCCGTGGGCAACCATCGCCACGGCGCACGCCCAGCCGCCGCAGACGCGCCTGAGGCCGACCCGGCGGGGCCAACGGCCCGGCATCCTCGATCCGCACCGCCCAAGCAGGGCCGGGCACCGAGCGAAGCAAGAGCACTCCCCTGCCTGGATGGCCCGCCCCAAAGGCGCGCAAACCAGTTCACAGTGCCACCTTAGCCTTTGGGTGCCGCTGCGCAGCCCGCCCTCGGGGCCGGGTCATCTACCGCCCGCCATGTCCGTGGCGATCTCCCGCAGCGGCGCGGGCACGATCGCCGGACTGACCGCTCTGGGCAGCCTGCCGTCGTGGTCTCCTGGCGTCGGCTGCGGACAATGAGCAAGAGCACAACGCGCTCCACCTGGAGAAGACCGGGGCTGCCGTCGCGCTGGTGAAGGAGCGGGGCAACGACGGGGACCTGGAGCCTTCCTTACGTTGCCCAACAACAGGTGAAGATGGCCCAGGCAACTGCCTCCCTCCGCAGCCCCGACATGGCGAGGCACCTCGGCGATGGTCTCCTGCGCGTCAGCCTGGGCAGCTCATACTCCTGGGACGCCGTGCGGCGCATGCTCCTTCTCGCGCGTAGCCCAGCCGGTGAAGTCGGCTCGGGCGTGCTTTCGGTCTTTCGACCGGTGCGTGTCCCCCGAGCCGCTTCTTGAACCGAAGGCATCCGGCTTGGCATCGCACCCGGCTCTCAACAAGTCCCGGGGCTTTGTGTTGTTGTCTCAACCTGTGGTCGGCCAGGGCCAGGGCCTGCCCCTTTGGTCGTGCGAGGCGGATACCCCGGCGCGGTACGGCCGCGGGTGCTGGCCCGGGCACGCGGGCAGGACGGGGTGCTACCGGGTGGGGAGCGCTTTGTTGAGCCAGGTCAGCAGGTCGCTGACGACTTCCTGGCTGTTGGTCTCGTTGAACAGCTCGTGGCGGGCTTCGGGGTAGGTACGGTAGGTGACGTCCCTGAGGCCGGCCTGTCGGTAGCGTTCGACCAGCAGGTCGCTCAGTGCAAGGTTTGCGTTCAGTGGGTCGTGGTCACCGACCAGGACACAGACGGGCAGGCCCGCCGGGATGTCCCGGGGCTTGGCGAGCCGTGCAGAGGCTATTGCGACATCGCCCATGCCTTGGGGGTCAAGGCTGAAGCCGCACATGGGATCGGCGAGGAAGGCGTCGACGGCGTCGTTGTCGCGGCTGAGCCAGTCGTACGGCGTCCGGGCGGGTTCGAAGGCCTGGTTGAGGGCGGCCACCGGGTCTCCTTCCGCGTTCACCTGGGCCGCGAGCATCACGTCGACGGCGGTCGTGCCGGCGAGGACAAGTGCGTCGATCAGGTGTGCGTGGTCCAGCACGTACTGCTGTGACGCGAACGAGCCGAGGCTGTGGCCGAGCAGGACCAGGGGAAGCCCGGGGTGCTTGTCGCGAGCGATGCCGGAAAGGGTTACCAGGTCTTCGACCAGCCTGTTCCAGCCGTTGTCACCGAGATGTCCGGGGGCAGCGTGCCTGCTGAGGCCGTGCCCCCGGTGGTCGTCCGCGTACACGGCGAAGCCCTGTGCGGTCAGCGCCGCCGCGAGCGGCGCGTAGCGGCCGGCGTGTTCACCCATGCCGTGGGCGATCTGCACGATGGCGCGCGGCGGTGTGCCGGGCAGCCATTCGTGCACGTGGATCCGTACGCCGTCCTTGCTGTCGAAGGTGAACATCGAGGAACTCCTGAAGATAGGGATGTGGGCAGGCGGGAATGACCCGGCCGGGTCGTCAAGTGTTTGAGAGGTGTGATTGCGTCGACGCGCAGGTGCGGCCTCTACGCAGGCCGCAGCGGGTTCAGGGGTGCTGTTCGCCCAGGTAGCCGGCCACGATCCGGGACTGGTCGGCGCTGAGCTCCTGAGCCGTCGCGTGCGTGGTGATCTCGCCGTGCGAGAGGACGTAGCCGCGGTCCGCCACCTCAAGGGCGAGGCCCACGTGTTGCTCGACGAGCAGGACACCGCACCCGGTGTCGTCCGCGAAGCGCCTGACGATGGGCAGCAGTTCCTCGACGATGATCGGGGCGAGCCCCAGGCTGAGTTCGTCGAGCAGGAGCAGTTTCGGGCGGCGGGCCAGCGCCCGTCCCATGGCGAGCATCTGCTGTTCTCCGCCGGAGAGAAGCCCGGCCTTGCGGTCCTTGATACGGGACAGGACGGGGAAGTAGGCGTAGGCCGCAGCCTCGTCCAGCCGTTCGCCGCGGTGGCCGAGGCGCAGGTGTTCCGCCACGGTCAGTCCGGAGAAGATCCCGCGGCCTTCCGGCACATGGGCGATACCGAGCCGGGCGCGGACAGCGGCTGGGATCTTGTCGAGGGACGTTCCGTGGAAGGCGATGGTGCCGGCCGAGGGGCGCAGCAGCGCGGAGATCGCCTTGAGAGTGGTGGTCTTCCCGGCTCCGTTGGCCCCCAGGAGGGCGACAACCTCTGCTTCGGCGACGGTGATGTCGAGGTCACGGACGACGGGGGCTCCGTCGTATCCGGCGGTGAGTCCCGTTATCTCCAGGACGGGTGCGCTCATGACGTCTCCGGTGTGCTGCTCGGCTGGACGGCGGATGCGCCTAGGTAGGCGGTGATGACGGCCGGGTCATTGCGGACCTGTGCCGGTGGTCCGGAGGCGATCACCTTGCCGAACTCCAAGACCACCACGTGGTCGCAGATGCCCATCACCAGGCCCATGTCGTGGTCGATGAGGAGCAGCGCGGTGCCGGCGTCCGCGACGGCCCGCAGGCGGAGCCCGAGCTCGGAGCTCTCAGTGGTGTCCAGGCCCGCCGCGGGTTCGTCGAGACAGATGAGGCGAGGCCGGGCTGCCAGGGCTCGGGCCACGCCGACGAGCTTGCGCTGTCCCTGGGACAGTTCGTGGGCCGAGGAGTCCGCGAGATCGTGGAGCCCCAGGGCTGCGAGAGAGTCGGAGACCGCGGAAGCCGGGGGTGTGCGGCGGCCGAAGGTCTCGCCGAGTGCGGTCCACCACGGCGGGCGCTCCGCCGTCACCTGGAGATTCTCCGCCACCGTGAGGTCCTCGAAGAGTTCGCTGCTCTGGAAGGTGCGGGCGAGGCCGCGCCGGGCCCGGGCGTGAGGTGGCAGCGGGGTGAGGTCCTGACCGTCCAGTTCCACTCGTCCGCGGGCGTTGACCAGGCCGCTGACGGCGTCGACGAAGGTGGTCTTGCCGGCACCGTTGGGGCCTATCAGCCCTACGAGCTGGCCTTCCTCGACCTGGAGGGTCACATCGCTCAGTGCGTGGACGCCGCCGTAACTGACGCCTACCGATTGGACCGAGAAGAGTGTCACGGCGCGACCTCCTTGGCGTCGAGCGTGGTACGGCCGGGGCCTTCCCCGGCGGAGCCTGTGCCGACCGCAGTGGCGGTCCGTCCGGTGGATGGCGCCGTGGCTGCCGCGCGGGCGGCCCGTCTGGCTGTCTTGCGGCGGTGGTTGGCGCCCGCGATGCCGTCCGGGTTCGTGATCAGTGTCACGATCAGGGAGACCCCGCCGAAGAGCAGAGCCCAAGTCCCCTTGATGCCGAACCACTTGTCCAGCGCGTGCGGGATCAGTGCCTCGGTGGACAGCAGCCCGGCGATCACGGCTCCCGACACCATGGTGATGCCGCCGATGTAGGCGAATCCGATCAGGCCGAGTGCGGCCAGCGCGGTGAATCGGGCCGCGCTGACGGAGCCGAAGTTGTAGCCGTACAGGGTGCCGGCGGCGCTGGCGATGAACGAGCTGATGGCGAAGGCGGCGATCTTCACGGCCCGTACGTCGACTCCCGCCGCGGCGGCGGCCCGTTCGTTGGAGCGTACGGCGAGCATCCGCCGACCGAGTCCGGTGCGCCGCAAGTTGGCCACGTACAGCCCGAGTACGACGGTGACGGCCAGGGCGAGGAAGCCGAACATGGGGCTGGGCTCGTTGCCGTCCAGGCCGCGGAAGTCCGCTCCCGGGCCGAGGTCCACCCCCAGCAGTCGCGGCGGGGGGACCGACACGCCCGCGGTGCCGCCGAACGAGGTGTTGGTGAACAGGGCTTGTTCCATTGCCAGGGCGGCGGCCAGGGTGACGACGGCCAGGCTCACGCCGCGCACCCTTAGCGCGGAGATGCCCGCGACCACTCCGAGCAGGGTGGCCAGCAGCGTCGCGCCGAGGGCGGAGAAGGGGAAGGGGATGTGCAGCCGGATCGCCAGGTGGGACAGGACGAAGCCCGCGGTGCCGGAGAGTGCGAGCTGCATCACGGAGATCTGTCCCACGTAGCCGGTGATGACGACGTACGACAGGACGATGACCATGCCGATCATCGAGTTCGTCAGCGCCTGGCGGAAGTCGAAGGGCAACACGATCAGGGCGATGGCAGCCGCAGTCGCGGCCAGGACAGCGGGGCGCAGCAGCCGTTCGGGCAGCGGGACGGCCGGAAGGCGTTGTTCGACGAGTTCGCCGCGGCGTGGCAGGCCGGCGCCGCGGACGTACAGGGCGACGATCATGAGGATGAAGATCAGGAGCTGCTGGAGACCGGGCATGGCGTTGCCGTTGTCGGTCGGGAACCAGCTCTGCGTGGACAGGTAGTACAGGATCGACTGCATGACGCCGATGAGGATGCCCGCGGAGCAGGCGATCCACAGTGAGGTGAATCCGGCGAAGAGCGCCGCCGCCAGGGCAGGGACCACCTGTAGGGGGAGCGTGACGGAGTCGATCTGGATGATGGGCGCGGCGAGGACCCCGAGCATTCCGGCGGTGAGGGCGGCCAGGAGGGTGTTGGCCATGGAGACGCTGTTGGGTGACAGGCCCGCCAACAGGGCTGCTTGTTCGTTCTCCGAGGCCGCGCGGGTGGCGAGTCCGAAGCGGCTCCACCGGTACGTGGCTCCGAGAGCCAGTGCGACGGTGATGACCAGGGCGGTCAGGAGGAACCGGTCGACCGGAGTGGTGACGCCCAGGACGGTGACCGGGTCGGCGGGCAGGATGCTCGGTGCCTGCTGTGGCTGGGTGCCGAAGATGAGCAGCACGGTGGCCTGCAGGGTGAGCAGAATGCCGAGCGATGCCGCGAGCTTGGCCAGTGGCGAGACGGTGCGTAGCGGCTTGAACACCGCGATCTCGGTGAGCACCCCGACTGCGAGCGCGGACCCCAGTGCCCCGGCCACAGCCGGGACGGTCGGCACGGAGAATCCGAAGAAGCCGGTGCGCAGGGCCCAGAAGACGTAGCCGGAGACCATGGCGACGGCGCCGGTGGAGAGGTTGATGATGCCCGAGCCCCGGTAGGTCACCACGACCCCGAGCGCGATGCCCGCGATCAGCGCCCCCTGGCCGAGGCCGAGCACGGCGAAGAGCAGGATCTGTTCCATTCATGACTCCTGAGATGCCGCGCCTGTGAGACCGGCCGGGGGAGGCGGACGGCCTCACAGGCGGCGGTGAGGCCCGACGGACCGAGTGGCCGGCCCGTCGGGGCGGGCTCACTGGGGCGGGCGGATCCAGTCGGTCAGGGGCTTGAACTGGCCCTTGCCCTGGTACTGGTAGAACCTCGACTGGTCGTTGCAGACCGCTGGGGCGTCCTGGTACTTGCCGCACTCGACCTCGGAAGCGCCCATGATGACCGGGCCGGTGAACTTCTTCAGCTGCTCGGTGACCGTCGCCGGGGTGATCTTGTCGGCGCCGATGGCGTTGAAGACCTTGGCGTAGGTCAGGACCGTGCTCCACCCCAGCGGTGCGAAGACCTGGGACGCCGTCTTCGGGCTCAGCCCCGCCTTCGCCGATTCGGTCAGGAACGCCTTGGAGTCGGCAGCGGTGGAATCGGTGGGAAGCGTCTGGGCGATGCCATAGGTCCAGGTGGGCAGGTCGCCGCCGAGTCCCTGGGCGACGTCCGGAGACATGCACAGCGGGGTGGAGACAACCGGCTTGTTGACGCCGAGCTGCTTGAGGGCCTTGGCGATTCCCACGCACCCGGACCCGATCGAGATCGGCACGATGACGTCGGCGGACACTGCCCCGGCCGCGGTCACCGGGCCGATGAGATCGGTGGCCTGTGCGTCGAATCCGACGGACTTCACGGTGAGTCCGGCGGCCTTCAGACCCATGACCGCCGCGCTGGAGGCGATCTTGTCGCCGGGGGTGTTGGTGTGGATCACGGCCGCCGTCTTCGCGTGCAGGACGTCACGGGAGTACGTGCCCCACGTACCGAAGATGTGCGGCAGATCGCCGAAGGTGCTGTAGGTGTTCTTTGCCGTGGCTATGGAAGGGCCCGTCGCCACGCCGACCAGCACCGGCTTCTTGCCCGCGACCACGGAGTTGAAGGAGGCGTCGCCGAGGTAGAGGTTGCCGATGCCGATGCCGGAGACGTTCTTGTCGCCCAGCATCTGCTGGCCGCACTTCTGCCCCTCCTCCTCGGCGGAGACCACCGTGCAGACGCTCAGCTCCAGCGGGTGCCCGCCGATCCCGCCGAGCTGCTCGTTGACGTACTTCACGGCGGCCTTGGCACCCAGGGTCGCTTCGGGGCTGCCGCCGGGGGCGCCTTCCACGTTCACCCAGCCCAGGCCGACCGGCGACAGGCTCGAATCCGCCTTCCCCGTCTTACCGCCGACGTAGCTCAGATAGTCGGTGACGACGGCACTTGCCGGGCGGGAGTCCGCGCTGGCGGAGGACGTCGCCCCCTGGGTGCCGGACGAGGTTGAGGCGTTGTCCCCTGAGCCGCCGCACGCGGCGACGCCCAGCAGGGGTGCCAGCACGGCGGAGACAAGTCCCAGTCTCCGAGAACGCGGGGTTGCAGGCATGAGTGATCCTCCTTGATCACAAGCGGCGAGGGTGCGCCGAAGGGCATGCAGGGGGAGGTGTGGGAACGGTGCGAGGTTGGCCGGCATCCAGTGGGAAGGAAGGGGTAACCGGCGAATCAGGCCAGGTCAGAGCGGCCGGAAGGTAAAGGCTGCGAGGCCTTCTGGGTTCCGTAACTTTCTTACGAAACGGGAATCTAGGTGTACGCTTGCGCCCTGTCAACGCTTCGGTCGTACCGAATTAACCAGCAGGAAACGGACAGGGAGAACGGCATGACGGTGGACGCCAGAAGGCGCAGGCTCCCGAGGCGCTCGATCGAAGAGACCCGGGGTCTCATGCTGGAAGCGGCCACGGAACTCGTCTGCGCCGGCACCGCCGACACCAGTGAGGCGGCGATCTCCGCCGCACTCGCCCACGTGCGGGTCAAGCAGGTCACCGAGGAAGCCACCCGCATCATCCGAGCCCGGCTCGGTGATGAGACGGCACCGGCGGTCACGACCGGATCGATCTACCAGATCTGGCCGGCGCAGGCGGATTTTCAGGCGGAACTCCTGTTCCACCTCACCACCCGGCAGGCGGAACTCGTCCCCACCCTGCCGGACAGCATCCGACGCTTCAAAGAGGCGGTCGAACGGGGCATCACCTGGCAGGAGATCCTGAACGAGGTCCTGAACGACAACCACCAGCACCACCGGATGGATCCGATCTACCGGGTGCTGCTCGGCTTCTATGCCAGTGCCGCCAACCCGCGCGTCCGCGAAGCTCTGGGGCACTACGGTGAATCGTTCACCCAGGTGGCCTGCCAGGCATATCAGGGACTGCTCGACGCGTACGGACTGCGTATGCGCACGCCCTACCGGATCGAGCATCTCGCCACCACCATCGCGGCTCTTCTCGACGGCTTTCACATGCGATGGATCGCCGGACACGGCAACCTCGAAGACCCGGAGGGTGAGGAGGGCTGGTCCCTGGCGAGCCGCGCGGCGGTCATGGTGTTCGACCAGTTCACCGAAGCCGCGCAGCCTGGTGGTTGAGTGCGTTTCGCGGGAACCCGGCCACCCTCAACTAAGCAGCGTCACTCGACGGTTCGTCCCAGCCATCGACGAGTGGATGTCCTGGTCAGGTACGGTGCGCACCGTTACTGGTGGGGGCGCGGTCCGGGCCCCATGTGCAGCAGCGGTGCGGCTGTAGGAGCATTCCTGGTTGTAGCGGCCGTGGCAGTAGCGCAGGCGCCGACACCGGTTGGTGAAGACGGCCTTGACCCGCCAGGCGTCGAACGGGCCGGCGGGCCATGATTTGGGGTCCGGTCCGTGATGCCCGGCTCGTCGCCGCGAGGCCCTACGGTCGATGGGGCTGAACCTGAAGAATCTGGGTGTAGGCCGCCATGAGCAGTCGAACGCCCTCGGACTGCTTGAGGGTGGTCGGGGTGTGTGCCTCTCCGTGCATGACGTATCCGTAGGCCATTCCCTCCGCGGTCGCCAGGAGAGCTTCGACGACGGGCTCGTCCGGTTCGAGTGAGAGCGCGGCGAAGCTCTCGCGCACGCGCACGCGGAACAGGTCGCGGAAGCGGTCGGCGATCTCCAGCAAGTGGGGCTGGCGTCGCGCTTCGAGAAAGATCTCGAACATGAACGCCGAGACCTCCGGGTGCTCCCGTACGGAGTCGAGGAGGTTCTCCAGGATGTTCTCCGCCGAGTCCGGTGCGACGAAGTACGACAGTGAGGTGTCGACGCAGAGCTTGAGGGCGTCCTCGAGGACGTCCTGGACCCGGCTGAAGTGGTGCTGGACGCTGCCGACGCTCACTCCCGCCTCGGCCGACAGGGCTCGGTAGGTGAGCTTGCCGAGTCCTTCGCGCGCGACGAGCCGCACGGCGGCCGCGACGATGGCGGGCCTGCCTTCCCCGAAGGGGACAATGCGCTGCTCCGTGCTCCCCGCACCCATGAACGATCTCCTCTCGATCCCTGTGAGCGTATCTGTCGGCCGGGCGGCCTCTCTTCTGGGCGGCCGCATCGACGAGACCGCGGGGGTCGTGTTTCCGCCAAGTTGACAGTGGGTTAAAGCCAGAGCAATACACTTGTATTGCCTTTGTGATGGTCCCAATCTAGACGCATGACCAATAAATTTGTATTGCTCTATCCGCCGTCCTCGGCGTCGATGGAGCTCATCGGTGCCCACCTGGACGCGCATCTGGCGCACTTCGCGGCGTTCCAGGCCGCGGGAGAGGTGGTCGGTTTCGGGCCGTTCAGCGAGCGGGAGCGGTACGGGTCGATGGCCTTGTTCCCGTCGCGGGAGGCCGTGGAGCGGTTCGTGGCAACCGACCCGTTCGTCGTGCACGGCGTCGTCGAGGCACACGAGATCCGCGAATGGCAGGACGTGACCGGCTAGAGCCCGCCCACGTCGACGCCGTCCGTCCCGTACCGGCGCATCCGTGCTTCCGAGATCGAGCAGCCGAGCGCAGGCCCTCCCTGGACCAGCTCTCCCCGGATCGCCTCGAGTCCTTCACCCTTCTTCCTGGAGCAGATCATGTCTCACACCCCCTTCCACCTCGGCTTCTTCGCCTCCTTCGGGCCGCCCTCCTGGCAGGCGGTCGATGACCGGCTCAACGGCGACGGCTGGTGGACCGGTGACTTCTACGACGACCTCGCACGTCGGCTCGAGGAGGCGAAGGTCGAGTACCTCTTCTTCGAGGACAACTCCGCAGTGTCGAACGCCGTCGGCGGCGTGATGGACGCCGACCTCAGATTCACGATCTACTCGCCCAAGCACGACCCGGTTGCCCTGCTGTCGCGTCTCTCCGGTTCGACCGAGCGCATCGGGCTGATCGCGACCGCCTCGACGACGTTCTACCCTCCGTTCATCCTGGCCCGTCAGTTCTCGACCATCGACAGCCTCTCGGGCGGGCGGGCCGGCTGGAACATCGTCACCTCCACCGAGACCGCCGCGGCGCAGAACTTCGGCATGGACGACATGCCCGCCCATGGCCTCCGCTACGAGATGGCCGACGAGTTCGTGGGCGTGGCCAAGAAGCTCTGGGCCGCATGGGAACCCGACGCCCTCGTCCGTGACGTCGAGGCGAACACGTACGTCGATCCGTCGAAGGTGAACCCGATCGACCACAAGGGCACGCACTACTCCGTGCGGGGCCCGCTCAACACCCTGCCCTCTCCTCAGGGTCGACCGCTCCTGGTGCAGGCGGGCTCCTCCGACAGCGGTCGCGACTTCGCCGCCAAGCACGCCGACCTCGTCTTCCAGACCGCGGAGCTCGGCGTCGCGGGGATGAAGGCGTTCCGCGAGGACATCCGGGCGAGGGCGGAGAAGTTCGGCCGCGACCCCGACGAGATCAAGGTGACCTTCGCGGCGTTCGTGAACTTCGCCCCCGACGGGCAGGAGGACTGGACACCGCCGTCACTCACCGACGCACAGCTCGACTATGCGCTCGCCTTCTGGTCGACGATGGTCAACTTCGACCTCTCGACATTCCCCCTGGACGAGCCGTTCCCCGCGGACCTCGAACCGACCGGCCACACCGGCATGTTCATGGAACTCCAGGAACTCGGCAAGCGTGGCGTGCCGCTGGGCGAGGCCATCGGTTCCCTGTACGCGGGCAAGGGCACCGACTTCAACGGGACCCCGGAGCAGATCGCCGAGAAGATGATCGCGGCCATGGACGAGATCGGCGGCGACGGGCTGATGATCGTCGGTTCCAAGCTGTCCACGGCCGCGTTCCTCGAAAACGTCACCGACAAGCTCATCCCCGAGTTGCAGCGCCGCGGAGCCATCCGTTCCGAGTACGCCCCGGGCACGCTGCGCGAACGGCTCCTGGCGAGCTGACGCCCTCCCCGAGCGGCACCCGCACCCGCGCCCACCACACCATCTCTCCCGGCTCCGCCTCGGCACGGTCCCTGCCGGAGGCGGAGCCGTGCCGGGGAACGAAATGGAAGGCCCCGACATGACCAACGCCCCACCTCAGCCTGATGCCTTGACGCTTCGCCAGGCTTTCGCCCACTACCCCTCCGGTGTTGCGGCTCTCGCCGCGACCGTCGACGGGGAGGACCACGTTCTGGTCGCCTCCTCGTTCACCGTCGGCGTCTCGCTCGACCCCGCGCTGGTCCTGTTCGCCGTCCAGCGCACCTCGACCACCTGGCCGCTGCTGCGGCGCGCATCGCGCATCGGCATCTCGGTGCTGTCCCAGGAACAGGGCGAGCTGTGCCGACGACTCGCGGACAAGAACCGTTCGACGCGCTGGAACGGCGTCGCGGTCGACCGGCGCGAGTCCGGCGCGCTCATCGTCGAGGCGTCGTCCTTGAGCTTCGAATGCACCATCCACGCCGAGCACCCGGCCGGCGACCACGAGGTCGTCGTACTTGAGATCGCGTCCTTCGCGGCCGACAGCCGGCTCGACCCGCTCGTGTTCCACGGCTCCCGTTTCCGGGCCATCGCCTGACTCAGGCACACCCTCCATCGGCATATCTCAGGAGTGAACCATGCGCAGAATCGTCACCGGTCACGACCAGGACGGAAAATCCGTCGTCCTCAGTGACGGACCGCCTCCCCGCGTCAGTGAGTTCGAGAGTCTTCCCGGCTGGCGCTCGGTCCTGCACTGGGCGACCGGGCCGGACCTCACCGGTGCGGAAAGCGGTCAGGATTCCACCCCGGACGTGAAGTCGTTCCTGCCCGAACCGGGCGGTACCCGCTTCGTTGTCCTCACCTTCCCCCCGGACTCGGCCATGGCCTCGCCGGACTTCGACCCCGTCGCCTTCGGCCGCGAGCAGCTGGAGAAGGCCCCCGGAATCGCCGAGCACATGGAACCGGACAGCCCCGGCATGCACAGGACACCCACGCTCGACTACGCGATCGTCCTGGACGGGGAGGTCACGCTGGAGCTGGACGACGGAGCGCTCACCCCCCTCACGGCGGGCGACGTCGTCATCCAGAGCGGCACCCGCCACGGCTGGCGCAACCCCGGCCACCGCCCGGCGACGCTCGCTTTCGTCATGATCGGTACTGAACAGGCCGACACCGCATGCTGAACGCGTAGGCTCGCCCGGCCCGAGACCACTCTCGTCGGCCCGGGCGGGCCCACGCGTTGCACACCGACAGAATCGTCCGGGCCCACGAGCACGGGACAGTGTTTCGTGCCGAACCGACCGACAGACAGATACCGCGAGGCCCAGGGCGAACTCCTCGTGTTCGCCCTGGGCCTGGGGGAGGGGAACGGTCCGCGTTTCAGGCCGTCACCAGCGGACTTTCCCGTAGTCGACCTCCATCGCGGGATACGTGGCTGCGCGCTGCCCCAGTGCCCGCATGCGCTCCCTGATCTCGTCGGCGGGCAGGTGGCGGAGGTCGCCATGGCCCGGCAGCACCCACTCGAAGCGCAGCTCCTCCGCCGCTCGGGCCACGGAGGCGGCCCACGTCTCAATGGAGTCGAAAACGACGCTCTCGAACACGTCCAAGTCGTTCGCGGTGTGCGACCAGTAGAAGGCGTCGCCGGAGAAGCAGTACTTGTCGTCCGCGATGTACAGGACACTCCCCGGAGAATGTCCGGGGAACGGATGGGCGATCACGCCTGGCCCGATCTCCACCGGGTCGAGGCCGCGGATGACGGAGTCGGCATCGGGGCGGGAGTGCAGGTCCCCCTCGTGGATCCACAGCCGGGCGCCGTAGTGATCGGCGTACTGACGGCCGTGCGCTACGTGGTCGAGGTGAGTGAGCAGGACATCGGTGATCTTGCCGAGCCTTTGCTCGTAGCGCCGGGCGAGCGCGGGCCGCCAGCGCGGGGTGTCGATCATCATCGCGGTGCCGTCGGGACGGCGCAGGACGTAGGAGGTCCCTCCGAAATTCTTGAGAGAGGTGTGCCCGCAGAGGTAGACGTTCTCGTCCAGAGCCTTCGGGTACGGGTCCGAGTCGGCGTCCCACTCGTCGGCCGGCGGGTGGACGGAACGGGTCGGGCAGGCGTGTGCCGCCAAGTACATCTTCGCGACCTCGGCCTCGGTCTCCGGCTGGCGTAAAACGACCGAGCGGGGTCCGTATTCGCCCATCTCTCCGAGACCGATGAGGCCGGGAGCGGTGTGACGTGCGATGTTGCAGTTGATGCAGCGGCTGTCGACGAACCAGCCGTTTCCCGCGTCCGCTGTCTGGGTCTCCGTTTCCGAGTGAGTCGTGCTCATGACTCCCCTTTCCTGGGGTTGAGATGGGTGTTGAGGAAGGTGTCGATGCGTTGCCACGCGTCGGTGGCGGCTTGAGGGTCGGGGCCCATGCCGCTCACCCGCAGGAGCGGGCGCAGCAGGCGGGGGCCGACCTCCGCGTCGTTGAGGAAGGCGTGTCCGGCCGTCGGGTACTCCTTGACGTCGTGGACGACGCCGGCCCGATCGAGAGCCGAGTCCAGCCGTGCCGCGGCGCCCTTGAGCATCCGGTCCCGGCCGCCGTAACTCGCGACGACAGGGCAGGCAGCGGCCAGCACGGCGTCCAACTCCTTCGGGAGCACCCCGTAGTTCACGCACGCAGCGTCGAAACCCCCGCTGCCGGCGGACACCAGGGCGAAGGCACCGCCCATGCAGAAGCCGATGACGCCCACCCTGCCGGTGCACTCGGGACTGTCCGCCAGGAAGGTGCGGGCCGCCTCGATGTCCTGATACGCCCGGCCACGGCCCGACAGTGCCGCCCGCATGGTCGCCACCAGACACCGCGCGACCCCGCCCCGCGTGAACAGGTCAGGCATCAGAGCCAGAAACCCGGCACGGGCAAGACGGACCGCCTGACGGCGCATCACCTCATCGACACCGAGCGCCTCGTGCACGACCACCACACCCGGCCACGGCCCCCGCCCCACAGGACGCGCAAGATACCCCGTCAACCGCCCAGAACCACCAGCCAGAACACTGGCACGACCCAGATCGACAGCTCGCAGAACAGGAACGGACACGAAATCCTCCGACGGGTGGGCGGTGTACGTTTCGCTTGCGCCACAGCAGACGAGGGCGACGGGGCGTCACCGGTGCAGGATCAGCCGGGGCCTACGAGAACGCAGAACGCACGGTCAGGTCGCCTTCGCCGTAGGCCCACGGGCTTGTCGTGCCCACCAACGTGGGCTGGTGTCGCCTTGCTCACCAGGGCAGGGGGAGTCCGTTCGGGGTGCCGTCCGAGCCGGTGAAGGTGCCGGTTGGTCCGCCGTCCCGGAGCGTCGCCAGACGTACGGGGACCAGTGCGCCCTGTTCCGGAGTGAGCGCGCCATGGCCGTGGCTCCGGTCGGTGGCCACGTAGCCCGGACAGACGGCGTTGACCAGGATGCCGCTCTCGCGGAGCTCGTTGGCGTACATGAGGGTCACGGCGTTCAGCGCGGCCTTCGACGCGGGGTAGTCAAGGATCACGGGGAAGGCGCCGGGCGGGAAGAAGTTGCCGGGGTCACGGTTCTCCGCTGCCGCGGTGAGCGATCCGAACGTACTGCTGAGGTTGACGATCCGGCCCGCCTCCGAGCGGCGCAGCAGTGGCAGCATCGCGTTGGTGACCGTGACGACGCCGAGGACGTTGGTCTCCAGGGCGCTGCGCACCTCGTCGGTCGACGTCTGACTGGGAGGCTTCCAGGGGCTGCTGGTCCCGGCGTTGTTCACCAGGACATCGAGCCTGCCGCTCACCTCCTCGACCTGCTTGGCCGCCAGGGCGACGGTGGCCTCGTCGGTGACGTCGAGGTGTACGAACCGCACGTCCAGGCCTGCCGCGCACAGTTCGGCCTCCGCCGCCCGGCCGCGTTCCTCGTCACGGGCGCCCAGATGGACCGTCATACCGAGCTCCGCGAGCTGCCGCGCGATGGCGAATCCGATGCCCTTGTTGGCCCCGGTGACGACCGCGACGCGAGTCGTGCCGGTGTTCGTACCGGTGATGGTGCTGGGAATCACGCAAAACCTCTCCTCGGGAATGTGCAGGGCCCGTACTGCCATTGTCCAACGCGACAGTATTCGAGTTCCCCTGCCGCATGCGGGGGACTGGAGTGGAAATGAACCGTAGCACTCGGTCTCCGCCCGTCAGGGCAGCAAGACAACCTGTATCCACTGTGGGATATCTCGCGCTTGACAGGCCAGTTCAATTTGTGAGCACAGAGAAAAACTTGACGCAAAACTTGACTTGCGTATCGACGTCGAGCGTGAACATCCGGGGAGCCTTGAATCTGAGATGCCGACGGGCGGAGATCCGCCCCCAGAGTGGCCTCGGCCGATCCGCCTGGAGTCGCGGAGAGGTGACATAACGGTGTCACGAAGAATTCGGTGTCCACACAATCGATGAGTTCGCAAGCGCGACGTTTCACACACTCGGAGGGGGCTTGGTTCGTCGCATTCGCTGCCTTGATCAAGTGTTAGCGTTCAGCTCGGCGGCAGTGATCCGTGCCCGTTATCGGCCCGACCTCCGTCATTCCAGGGCACGCAAGACAAAATCCTTTGATGTGTCCGAAAACTTCCCTTAGAGAACGACACCTAGCGCGAGCGGTGGTCTGTTATGGCTCAATCCAGGCAAGAAAAGACAACGGTCGTGGTCGTGGGCGCGGGCGCGGCCGGGCTGACGGTCGCCAATATGCTGCAACGCAGCGGCATCGACTGTGTGGTGCTGGAGCGGCGTGACCGCGCCTACATCGAGCAGCGGCAGCGGGCCGGGTCCATCGAGCCGCGCGCCGTCAAGATGTTCGAGCGGTGGGGGCTGGCCGACCAGGTGGTCAGCGGCCCCGCCTACAACGGCGTCATCGAGATCCGGGTGGACGGCGAGAGCCGGCTGCTCAAGGAGTCGCTGGAAGGCACCATGGGGCCGACCTCACGCATCTGCCCGCAGAAGGTATTGGTCCAGAACCTGATCGCCACGTTCCTGGAGGGCGGCGGTGATCTGCGCTTCGAGGTGGACGACGTCACCTTCGACAACCTGACCGGTGCTCAGCCCACCGTCGGCTACCGGGACAAGGAAGGTGTCGCCCACGAGATCGCGTGCTACGTCGTCGCGGGCTGCGACGGCGACCGGGGGGTGAGTCGCGCGGCAATCCCCGAGGGCGTACTCACGGCGTACGCCCAGGACTACGGCATCTCCTGGCTGACTGTGTACGCGGACGTGCCGCTGGCCGGGCACCTCCTGATGGGGATCAGCCCCGACGGCTTCGCGGCGCAGTTCCCGCGCGGCCTCCTCGCCAGCCGCTTCTACCTGCAGTGCACGCCTGGAGACCAGGCGGAGGACTGGCCCGACGAGCGCGTCTGGGAACAGCTGCGCATCCGCTTGGGCGACAAGGACCTGCCCACGGGCCCGATCCTCGAGAAGGAGACCTTCCCGCTGCGCAGCGTCGTCTACGAGCCCATGAGCCACGGCAAACTGTTCCTGGTCGGCGACGTGGCCCACATCATGTCTCCCGTGAGCGGCAAGGGCATGAACCTCGCACTGCACGACGCCGAGGTGTTCGCCACCGCTGTACGGGACCTGGTCAAGGACGGCGACCAGGAAGGGCTGCGCTCGTACTCCGACACCTGTCTGCGGCACGTCTGGAACTACCAGGAGTTCTCCGGATGGATGACGGAGATGCTGCACGACGCCACAGCCACGGACGACGACTCCGGCACGGGCTCCTTCCGCAGCAAGATCGCACGCGCGCGCCTGGAGCGCGTCACCACCTCACCGGCAGCCGCACGCGCCTATGGCGAACTCATGTCAGGTCTCTCCTGAGAATCCGCGCCTCTGCCGTCGAGGTCGTTCAGGTTGTGTCCTGACGAGATGCCGGCCCGTATCCGGCTGGAGTCCTACTAGCGCAGGCGCTGGGCTGCTGCTTGCGGTAGCCGTTGGACACGTAGACGTTGTGGGCCCCACCGCGGAAGTCGAGCGGTGGGGCCCATGTGCTGGTTAGCGCGATAGCGGGTTGGGGTTCCGTACGCCCGGTGGCTGTGATGCCGCGGGTGCGGGCCGGGCGCAGCTGGGAACCGATGCCTTGGTCATCGTGAGATCGTGTGAGTTGCCCCTGGTCCGAAGGTCCAGCTGCCGCTGGGAACGGTGAACGTCGCGAACTCGGCGCCCGCCACCTTGCTGCGGCCCTGGTAGGCGGCGGCTGAGGGATGGGCGGGGACGAACCCCTTGGGGGTGTCGGCGTCGAGCGGCACGTACACCGTTGCCGTCGTGTTGCCAGGAATCTGGACGGCGAGTCTGATCCTGCCGCGGTCGTCGTGGGTGAACGACGAGGCGATGGGGCCCTTCACGGTGGGCACCGTGATCGAGGCGTGGTCAAGTCCGCCAGGCCGCACCAGTACCCGGAACCGGGAGTAGCCGGCCTGGGTGGGGCTGATGCCGAAGATGTCCCGGGCGGTGGAGATCACCGGGGCGGAGGCCCACAGGTGGCTGAACGATGTGTTGCTCTTCAGGGAGGGGTCCCACGCCTCCATGGTGGCGCCCGCACCCAGGTCCATCATGTGCTTCCAACTGCGCATACCGTCGTCCGTCATCAGTTCCACGGCGCGCTGCGTGTGGCCGGTGTCTGCCAGCGCCTTGAGCAGGAAGTTGGCACAGAAGACGCTGCAGGCCATGGGGCGGGAGGCGAGGTAGTCGCCCGCCGCTGCGGCGTCGGTGTCGTCGTTGACTCCGAAGGCGACGGCGTAGGCGGTGGCTTGGACGGCTGTGTGGGTGCTGCCCAGACCGTCGACGAACGCCCCCTTGTCGGCGTCCCAGAGCTTGCTGTTGATCGCGGCCCGCATCCTGGTGGCGATGGTCCGGTACTTCTCGGCGTCGGCCCTGTTGCCGAGGGCCGACGCGATCTGCGACATGGCGTCGAACGCGGCGTACGACCATGCGTTGACCGTGGTGTTCACCCGGGTGAACTCGTATCCCTCGCGGTCGGCCTGGGGCCAGTCGACGAGGTCGCGCCAGTTGCCGGTGTTGTTGGCGCCGCCGAAGACGGTGACGTCCTTCTCGACGAGGCCGTCGGCGTTGAGGAACTGTTCGGGAAGGTTCGACTTCAGCGTGTCGTAGGAGCGCCGCATCGATCGCTCGTCGCCGGTCTGGAGCCAGTGGTCGCGGGAGGCGAGGACTGTGGCCAGCCGCCACTCGGTGATGGGGCTGGGGTTGTCGAGGGACCATTCGTGGCCCAGGCGGTCCCAGGACCGGTCGCTGGTCAGAACGTCGCTCGCGGACGTGATGTTGTAGGTGTCACCGGCGTTGTCGGCGGTCCGCTCGCGCGTCGCGGAGTCGTAGGGAAGGTCGAAGCGGAGTCCCTGCACGGAGTTCCTGACGAAGCCCCACACCTGGTCCAGATCGGCGTTGGACGAGCTGAAGCTCGCCTCGGTCTCGTCGTACGGGTAGACCAGGGCCGCAGCACGGATGTCCGCCGTGGTGAGGTCGTCCGGCGCGCCGATCAGCTCGGCGTACCGGAAGACCCGGTATCCCCAGTGGGTGAGCCTCTGGGGTCCGTCCTTCAGAGTCCACACGTCACGGTAGGCGTTGGTCGTGCGCAGGTTGTAGCGCACCGCGTCCGGGCCGTCCGTCTCCTCGCCGAGGCGTACGTCGACCTGCTGCCCCGCCGTTCCGTTCAAGGTCAGGTCGAGCCCGCCGATCCAGGACCGGCCGAAGTCGATGATGTAATGCCCCGTCCCGATCTTGCGGACGCTCTGCGGAGCCTTGTCCTGGACCTGGATGTTCTGGGACTGCTGCGCTATCGGGGCCGGTGAGGCCAGGGCGGGCTTCACGTCGGCCCTCTGCCAGGACGCGTCGTCGAAGCCCGGCTCGTCGAAGCCCCAGGGATACTCGGACGCCTGGAGGTCCTCGCGCGGTGACCCGTAGTACCAGCTTCCCGTGCCACGGGCCGGCGGATAGACCCCCACGCCGTCGAGTGCGCGCCAGCCCCGGCCGGTGCCGAACACCTGCTTCTGTCCATCGGAGTACGTCACTACCAGCTGCGCCAGGAAACGCTGATCCTGCGTGGTGTACGCCTGGGCTGCCACCGTATTGACCGCCCCTTCGCGCATCAGCCCGGTGACATCCCACGCGCCGTAGAAGTTGTCGGAGTGGAACTGCGGGACCGGTCCGACGCCGACCTGCCGGCCGTTCACGTAGGCGCGGAAGACGTACTGTCGGCTCGGGACCGTCGACCGGCCGCTGGCGTAGAGAGTGGCTGCCACGATGGGCTTGTTCGCGAGTCGTACGTCACCACGGAGGAAGGCCCAGTCGGCGGCGACACCGGTGACGAGACAGCGGTTGTCCTTCTGGACCCAGAAGATGCCCGTCATCTGCGTTCCGCACGAGAACACCTGCTTGTCACCGGTGAACCCGGTGGTCAGCGTGGTGCCGTCAGTGTCGACGACCGAGATGTCGCGCAGGAATCCCCATTCCCCGGAGCCGGTCGCGACCCCGACGACCCCCGTGGGGAAGGCGGAGTCGGTGAGCTGGGAGACCACGTCATCGTTGATCTTCGTGGTGATGGAAGGCCCGGACACAGTGATCTCGACGTCGATCTGCTTGTTCGTCCGGATCGTGCCGGCCGGCAGGTCGACGGGCGTCAGCTGTACGTCCCTGCCACGGACCCGCTTCACCGGGACGAGACGGTTGTCGGCCTGGAACCGCCAGACGTAGGAGTTGTCGACGTCCTCGGCGCGGAAGACGAGGCCGACGGCCCTTTCGATCAGGAAGATCTTGGTCTTGACGGTGTAGTCCGCCCAGGCGGGCGTTTCATGCCCGGGTGCCCAGATGGGTTCGGCCTTCCAACTGTCCTTGACCGCTGTGCCGAACTCCGCCACTTTCGACCACGGCCCGGGCCTGCTGCCGGACCACGTCCGCACGGCCCACCAGTACCGGGTCTGCGGAGCGAGCCGGGGACCCGCGTAGGCAACGCTCGTCGACCTGCCTGAGTCGACCCTGCCCGAGTCCCAGACAAGCGATCCACCGGCGAGCGAGACCTGCTTGCCTACCTTCACCTGATACGCCTTCTGCGGCGCCCCGGACGCAGCGACCCAGGACAACCGCGGAGCCCGCAACTCCTCGATCGCCATCGGGGCGGGCTGGAGTTCGATGGTCAAGTGCGTCGGAGCCGAGTTCGCCGCAGGTGTGCCACTTGCCGCGGAAGCGTTCGTGGCACCCACCGGGGTCGGCGGCGAGGCTGCCACACCGGCCAGTGCCAGCCCCGTTGCCAGAAGGGCGATGAGGAGTCTTCGCATGCTGCGAACCTTTCGACAGAACAAAAGCTCTGGTGTGTAAATCGTTTCAGTCGCTACCGGGTGTGCGGTGTCGGGAAACGTGGATGAGGTGAGGGTGCATGGGGTGTGCGAGGAGCCGGGCAGCCATGCCGGGAAACGGTATGGCTGCCCGTGATGCGCCGGCGGCGGGCCGGATGTTCGCCGGACCCTTATGCCGCAGTCAGTCAGGAGTCGTTGAACGTGTGCGTTCCCGCCGTGACCGTATAGACGGCGAACTCCTCTCCGGCGTACTCGCACTTCCGCTCGAACCCGGCGCCGCGGGCAGCGGTGACGGTCTTCCCGAACGTGGGCACCCAAACCTCGGCCTCGGTGTTGTACGGGACGGTCACCGTCAGCCGGATCCTGCCGTCCGCGCGCCGGTGCCAGCGCGAGGCGACCGTGCCGCGCACCGTGTCGATGCGCCCCTCGACATGGTCCAGGGCGGACTGCACATCGGCGGCCGGCGGGACGCTGCTGGTGCCCTGCACCGTCGGCACGTACGGGCGGATGCGGATGGCCCGGTAGCCGTCCTCGGTCGGGCTGATGCCGGCGAGGCCTTGGTAGTACCAGGTCAGGATGGTGCTGGAGTAGTGGTGGTCCTTCGAGAGGTAGAGGGTGTCCCAGGTCTCCCACAGCGAAGTGGCGCCGCGCCCGATCTGCCAGCCCCAGCTCGGGGACGTGGTCCGGGTGGCGACCTTGTAGAGCACATCCTTGTAGCCGTGCTCGCTGAGCGCCATCCACAGGTACTTCATGCCGTAGATGCCCGCGCCGATGTGGTAGTCGCGGGCGACGATACTGTCGGCGGCGGCCTTGGCCGCGCTCGCCTCCCCGCCCTTCGGCACCATGCCGAACGCGATCGCCATGACGTTCACCGACTCGGTGTTGCCCCCGATGAAGTAGGCGCCGTTCCAGTACTCGCGTACGAAGGTGGCCAGGACGTCGTCGGCGAGGGCACGGTAGTGCTTGGCGTCTGCCGTCCTGCCGAGTAGCTTCGCCGATCGCGCCATGGAGTCGGCGAAGAAGTAGTAGTACTGCATGTTGATGACGGCCGTACTGCCACTGTTCGCGACTGCGGCGTATTCACCGAGCTTCGTCTCGTACGTGTACTTGTTCGCGGCGTTCCAAAAACCGGTGTAGTAGTCCATCAGTTTGCGCTGCGCGTCGTAGAGCGAGCTGAAGACGGTGTCGTTGCCGTAGTACTTGTGCAGCTCCCAGGGGATGACGAAGAGCGCGGCCTCCCAGGCAGGGGTCGGGCCCTCCACGGACGCCCAGCCCGGGGTGTGGTCGTAGCCGAAGCCGCCCTTGGCGGCCGGGACGATCTCGGGGATCTCGCCCGTCGAGATCTGCGCGTCGGGCAGATGCTCCAGCCACTTGGGGAAGAAGCGGGCCAGGTTGTTGCCGAGGATCATCGGCTCCGATCCGCCCTGCGCGTCCCCGGTCCAGCCGTTCTTCTCCCTGCTCGGTGTGTCGGTCACCTTCTGCACAGTGTTGTTCCACTCGGCCCAACGGCAGTTGCGCGCAATCCTGTTGAGCAGCGCGTTGGACGTCTCGACCGTGCCCGCGACCGGGTATGCGGACCGCTGCACGAGCGCGACCACGGTGTCCTTGTCCGGGGCGGAGGGCAGCCCGCTCACCTGGGCGAACCGGAAGCCCTTGTTGGTGAACGACGGTGTCCACCGCTCTACCCCGCGTCCGGCGAGTGTGTAGTAGTCGGCCTGTGAATCCCCGGCGATCTGGTAGTCGTTGGTGAACAGGAAGCCTTCGGTCCGTAGTTCGTCGTCGACCTGGACGCGGACGGTGGTACCCCTCTTCCCCTGGACGGTGAGCCGCGTGACACCGCTCATGATCTGCCCGAAGTCGACGATGTACGTTCCCGGAGTCCCCGCGAGTTCGGTGATGGCAATCGGCTTGACGGTGGCGAGCGTCTTGACGGGCTCCTGTTCCTGCGCGCGCAGGGTTCCCCGAGGCGCGCTGACGACAGGGGCCGGGATCCAGTCCCGGGCGTCGTAACCAGGCTTGTCGTAGCCCGGTTCGGCGCGGCGGGCGTCGTACTTCTCGCCGGCGTACACGGAGTCGAAGGTGGTGGGCCCGTCGGTCGTCCGCCAACTGCCGTTGCTGATCACCGTCCTGCGGCTGCCGTCGCGCAGCACGACCTCCAGCTGGAGCAGCAGCTTGGGACTGTCGTGGAACGGCGCCATGTGGTGGTACCACTCGTTCGGCGTTGTCAGCCCGTACCAGCCGCGCCCCAGCTCGGCACCGATCGCGTTGGACCCGCGACGCAGCAACTCGGTGACGTCGTACGTCGTGTAGAGCACGCGCTGGTCGTAGTCGGTCTGGTCGGGAACCAGGAGTCCGTCCGTCACCGGCTTCCCGTTGACGGTCACCACCGGCCAGCCGCCCGCCGCTACGTAGATCCGCGCCGAGGTCACTTCCTGCGGCAGCTGGAACTCCTTGCGCACCAGCGGCGCCGGGTTGGCGCTGGGTAGAATCGCGTCCTTCGTCGACGCGGCCCGCGGCCCGATGGGCAGCCCGTCGGCGGCGGGCGTGCCGTGTTCGAGGGGGTTGACGCCCCCGGCGAAGTCGGTGGTGAAGCCCCGGCCGCGGTCGGCCCTGACGGTCAGTTTCTTGACGACGGCCCTGGTACCGAGCGAGACGCCGATGGTGCCGTGCGTCTGGAGATGCTCGGCGGGCGGGGTCCAGGTGTCGATCTCGATGCCATCGACGGCGGTGATGATGGTGTCACCGCGCGTGATGACCGTCAGCGAATGCGGCGCCGTGGTGAGGTTCCCGGCCGTGACTTTCCCGCCGAGCTGGTCTCCGGTGAGGGTACGCAGCGTCGTCGTGGTGTTGGTGTTCCTGGTCGGATTGGTCTCGCTGTGCGCGTCGTACGGCGCTCCGTCGTAGTGCCGCACCTGCTGCCGCAACGTCACCACACCGCCGACATCCGACAGCTTCCAGATATAGGACTCCCCGTACTTCTTGCCGACGGGCAGCGCGTGGAACATCAGTCCGAAGCCGCTCGCGGCGTCGGTGATCCGGAACTCGGCGGTGACGGTGTGATCGGTCCAGTCGTGGTCCTGCTCCTGGCGGCCGCCGATCCACAGCGCGCTCCAGTCGGACGCCGTGAGCAGGCCGGTCTCCCACCAGGCCGGCTCGCTCCAGCCGGATACCCGACCATGCCCGTCCCAGACCCGAACCTGCCAGTGGTAGCGCGTACGGGACTTCAAGTCCGGCCCCTGATAGGCGACTTGCAGATCGAGCGCCGACCGCACCCGACCACTGCTCCACAAGGGGCGCGAGGCATTGAGCCCGCCGGCAGAGGTGGCGACACGCACCTCGTACGCGGTTTGCCGGGCGACTCCCGAACTCCAGCCGAACCGCGGTGCGGACTCGATGCCCAGTGGATTGTGTGCGTAGTTGACCGTCAACCGGTCGGGGGCTCTGCCCCCGGTCGTTGACGACCGGTCGCCCGCGAATGCGGGCGTGGGCGCCGCCGCGGAGCCGGCGATGGCCAGCGCGGCGGCGGTGCCGCCGGCCTGCTTGAGGACGCTTCGGCGTCCGGGCCCGTTCGTGGACCTGTCCTGTGCGTCTGACGGATTCAAGGAATTTTCTCCTAAGCGATGTGCTGTCGGACAAGACGGACCTGAGCGTTACGGGCGGGCGAGGTGCCGGCAGGGTCAGCTCAGGGTGCTGGTGAGGTGGTAGCTGCCCGAGGGGAGTCGATAGGTGGCGACGCCGTCCTCGAAGCCGAGTAACTTCACCCCGTCCGCCCGCGCGAGCGGTGCCCGTCCCTCGCGGACCGAGGAAGCGGCCCGGGCCGGTATGCGCAGGGTCGCCGTACTGTTCGCGGGCACCTGGGTTCGATAGACCAGGACCTCGCCCCGCACCGCCCACTCACTGGTGATCTCGCCGTACGGCGAGACGTGCGAACCGGCGACGTGCGTGATCTTCCCGGTGGGGTCGATGTGCGGCTGGAGGAAGAAGTGCTTGAAGCCGGGGTGGTCCGGGTCCTTCGCGATGCCGGCCATGTCCGTGTACATCCACTCGACGACGGCGCCGTAGGAGTAGTGGTTGAACGAGTTCATGTCGACGGGGCCGAATCCGTCGTCCTTCGAGTACGAGTTCCAGCGCTCCCAGATCGTGGTGGCACCGTTTCTCACCGAGTACAGCCATGACGGCATGGCGTCCTGGTGAAGCAGCGTGTACGCGAGGTCCGCTCGGCCCTGGTCGGTGAGGACCGGGGCGAGGACGTTGACCCCGAGGAACCCCACGGACAGCGTGTACCCCGGGTACGGCACGCGGGCGCTGTCGGGATGGGCCCGCTTGTAGGCGGCGGAGTTCTCGATGTTCTCGGCGAGCAGTTCCAGCAGTCCGCGCCGCTGGGCGTCCGTGTCGTACAGGCCGAGCTTCAGTGCCCACAGCAGCGCGGTCTGGGAGTTGTCTTCCGAGGTCGCGGCGCCGGGCAGGCTTGAGGCTTTGCCGAGACTGGAGCGGAGTACGAGGCTGCCGGAGGTGCCGGTGCTGAGGTATTTGGCGATGAACGCCCGCTTGATGTTCGAGGACAGTGCGTCGTAGTCGACGGCTGCGGTCTCGCGGCCGGTGGCGCGCGCCATGTCGGCCATGAGGCGGGTGGAGTAGGCGTAGTAGGCGTCGCTCATCAGCTGCGCACTGGTGGGCTGGAAGGCCAGCCAGTCACCGAAGACCGAGCCCTGACCCGCGTAGGTCTCTCCCGTGCTCTGGCGGATCCAGTCCACGTACCGGGTCATGGCTGCCCAGCTGCGCTCGATCACGGTGGTGTCGCCCGACATCTGCCAGACGGTCCATGGCACGATCACACCCGCGTCGTCCCAACCACTCGCCGGCGCAGGCAGGTTGTACCGGGAGCCGGGCGCGACCATGGTGAACTGAGCGTCGTCGCGTCCGTAGGTCTTCTGCGAGTCGAGCAGGTTGTCCTGAAAGTGGCTGAGGAAGTTGACGGCGTCGGCGTTGTAGAGGCCCGTGTTGGAGAACACCTGGGTGTCGCCCGTCCAGCCGAGCCGCTCGTCGCGCTGGGGACAGTCGGTCGGCACCCACAGGTAGTTGCCGCGCTGGCCCCAACGCACGTTGTTGATCAGCTGGTTGACCTGGGCGTCGTCGGTCGTGACAGTGCCGATGTCACGGATCGCGGAGGTGGCGACCCGGCCGGTCAGGCCAGAGACCGTGACCCTCGTGTCCGGCGTGGTAACGGCGACTGAGACGTAGCGGAAGCCGTAGAAGGTCAGCGAGTCCTGGTGGGTCTCGCCGCGGGTATCGCCCTTGAGGGTGTACGTGCTGGTGGCTTTGGCGGTGCGAAGGTTGGCCCGGTACACCGAACCCTCCGGCCCGTCGGATCCCTCACTGCCGTCGTTGAGTATCTCCCCGAACCTGAAGGTGACTTCGGCGCCCGCGGGGCCGCGCACGGTGTAGCAGGGCACGCCGACCATGTTCTGCCCGAGGTCGAAGACCGCGGTATCGCCATCGCCGATCGTCACAGAGGCAGTGGCGGCTTTGGCGGGGTCGATCACCGTCCGGGAGGGATCGACGACGATACGGCCCTTGCCGTTGGCGCTGCCCGCCTCGCCGGCCACCCCGGTGTAAAGGGTGAGTGACTGCGGCTTGCGGTCCCACTCGGACATCAGCCGGGCCGTCTCGCCAGGGTAGGCAACCAGTTTCGAGTCGGGGAAGCGCATGGCGAAGTCGTGCTCCTCGACGTCCGACCAGGAGGCGTCGTCGGAGCCACCCGCTGTCCAGCCCGGCATCTCCTTGCGGGCGTCGTAGGCCTGCCCGTCGTAGATGTCGTCGGCGCGGTAGGGGCCCGTGTCGGTCGCCTTCCACCCGCCGCCAGGCCTGGTGACCACGCTCTGCGTCGTACCGTCGGCGTACCGGATCAGCAATTTGGCCTTGAGAGCGAGGCGGTTGCCGTCCTTCGAGTAGTACTTGCTGCTGGGAGCGAGCGAATAGGTGGTCTCGCTGATCCGGGAGTTGTACCAGCCGTTGCCGAGCACCGCCGCGAGCGTCACCGTGCGCTGTCCCGCGAGCAGATCCGTGACGTCGTAGCTCATGTAGTTGACGGTGCTGTCGTAGTTCGTCCAGCCGGGGGTCAGGAGTTCCTGAGTCGTGGCCCGGCCCTGGGACACCGAGACGCGGCGGCCGTTGACGTAGCCGTCGTACACGCCGAGGGCCGACACGTACAGCCGGGCCTCGCGCACTCGCCCCTTGAGCGCGGTCTGTCGTCGGAGCAGCGGTGCCCCGGGGCTGTTCGGCGTTTTGCCTGCCATGCTGATCCACTTCGCGCCGTCCCAGCCCGACACGCCGTCGGTGCTGAGCAGGCCGGTCTCGAAGACGGCCGTAGGCGCACCGGCAACCGCACGACCGTCCTCGTCCCACACCCGTACAGTCCAGAAGTAGCGCGTCGAGGCGCGTAGTTGGCTGCCTGCGCAGCGCACTGCCACGGAGTCCGCCGACTTGATGCGGCCGCTGTCCCAGATGTCCGCGTGGCTCCGCGTCAGGCGGTCGGGCGACGTGGCCACCAGGATCTGATACGCCGTCTGGCGCCGCCCACGTGCGGAGGACTCCATGCGCCAGCCGAACCGAGGCTTGTCGGCGTCGACGCCGAGCGGGTTCACCCGGCGCTCCACCGTCAGCCCCGACACCGAGGTCCGGTCCGAGGCGGGTGCGGCCCACGCGGTGCCCCCGCCGGCCCCGATGGCGATCTGTCCGGCCGAGACCACAGGCACGGCACCGAGAGCCGTGGTGAGCACCGTTCGGCGGCGCACCTCGGTGTGGCCCTCCGACTGGGCGTCCTCGCGGTTCCCTGCCGGTTCCTCGGCTCCGTGCATGTCGCTCGCTCCTTGGCTCACACCGTCATCCCTTCGGCCTTCGGAGTGACCGTCCAAGGGGGTTGCCGACGATCGCCAGACCTGTTGGTTGTATCGATTCACTCCAGTCGGCGGTGAACTTAACCGCCCGTGTGACGGCTGTCCATCACTCCGGCAACACAAGTTTCGAAAGAAGGCGATCAGAACTTCCCAGGAAGAGGCAGGTTGCTTGTGTCGGCGGTGCTGCTGAGAGGGGATGTCGGCCTGGTGGGCGCCGGAGTTGAGACCGAGGTGGTGCAGGCTGCCCTTCACGGGGTTTTGAAACATTTCAAATCACCCCGTCGGCTCCAGTGGCAAGCGTCGACGGGCAGGTCGGGGTGACGCCGAAGCGGCCCATGTCCCGCCCGTGCCGGGCGGCGGTGTGGCAAGTCCTCGGCCGTGCGCGGTATGGCGACGGACTTGAGGATCTGGTCGGTCCCGGTGGGCGCGGTGCTGGTCTGGTCTCAGCCGTACAGAGCGGTCGGGTGTCCGGAGTCGGCCTCTTCCCCGATGGCTGACCGGACCAGCGCGGGCGGCCCGGAGGCCGGCGCGATCGCGGCCATGCCGTTCATGTCCGAATCCTTCACATAGGGGTTGTTCGTGCACATTCAGATCGACGACAGCCCCCATGTCGGCCGTGAGACCCGCTCTGCGGATTTCCGACTTCCAACCCGTTGCAATCATGTTCTGGCTATGTGAATATGCGATTCTGCAGTGACGGTAACGGTCATTCCGATCAGCTCGTACGTGCTCAGGTACGGCTTTCGTCGGGGGAACTGGTCCGCGGAGCCAGGACACGCGACTCACTCAAGGCCCAGACCCACCCAGGACGAAAGGTGAAGTGCTGACTGTGTCTACGACGCCTGGATCCGGAGGTTTCGTACCCTCGAGAAGGCAGGTGATGGTGGTCGGCGCGGCGGTTCCCCTCGGTGCTGTGACGCGGGTGGCCGCGACGCATCCGGCTGCCGCCGCGTCCGAGGTGTGCCGTGCGCCCGCCGCCGGAGTTCCCATGCTGGTAACCGCCGACTGCGACGACCCGAGATTCAACCAGCCTTACGTCGATATCGACGAGTGGCGGGACACACCGGTGCCTCATCGCTATGTGCACGGCGGGTTCACGGGCACGGACGCGAGGTTCTCGTTCTGCTTCCCGCCGCCGAAGCGCTACCGGGGAAGATTCTTCCAGATGACCTACCCGATCTTCACCAGCGAGAACGCTGCGCCGGACGACATCGGCTTCGGCGTCGCGAGCGGAGCCTATGTCGTGCAGACCAACATGGGCGGGGCGGAGGCCACCGGACCGGGCGGGGGCGGGGCGAGTGCCCAGAAGGATCCTTCCATCGGGGGTTACAGGGTCAACGCGGCGGCGGCGAAGTTCTCGCGGCTCGAAGCGGCCCGTATGTACGGCAAACACCGTTGCTACGGCTATCTCTACGGCGGCAGCGGCGGCGCGTACCAGACGATCAGCGCCATGGAGAACACCACCGGTGTGTGGGACGGCGGGGTGCCGCTCGTCATGGGATCGCCGAACGCGATCCCCAGCATGTTCACCGTGCGGGTCCATGCGCTGCGCGTACTGAGGACGCGCAACAAGCTCCCTGGGATCCTGGATGCGGTCGACCCCGGAGGCAGTGGCGACCCGTACGCCGACTTGAACGAGGAGGAGCGAGGGGCGCTACGAGAAGCGACGCGGCTGGGATTCCCGCCGCTTGGTTGGTGGAACCACGCGACGCTGACCGGAGGGGCTCTGAGCCTGGTCGCCGGCTCTGTGCCCACTTCGGACCCGACCTACGTCGACGATTTCTGGACGAAGCCTGGCTATCTCGGCACCGATCCGACGTCATCGGTCTCGGCCGCACGGATCCGGCACGACACGACCGTCATCAGCGTGATAGCCGGAACTCCGGGGCGGCTCTTGCTGTCGAGTGTGCCCACAGGGAGTCCGGAAGGTCTCGACCTGGTCGTCATGAGCGGCGCTGCCACAGGTCGGCGGCTCTCCCTGGGCGCGGTCGTCGGCAACATGGTCGTCTTTGGATACGGCGCGGACCCTGCGGTAGTGAGCGCCATTCAGGCGGGCGACCGGGTACGGATCGACAACTCGTGGTACCTCGCCCTCCAGACCTATCACCGCCACCAGGTTCCGACACCCGACATGTACGGCTGGAACCAGTTCCGGGGCCCCGACGGCACCCCCGTCTACCCGCAGCGCGACGTCCTGGTCGGACCGTCGGCCGCCTTCAACGCGGGTGGTTCCCACCAGACCGGCCGGTTCCACGGCAAGGTGATCGTGCTGGAGTCATTGACGGATATCGACGCCTTCCCGTGGCAGGCCGACTGGTACCGGACGAAAGCGCAACAAGCTCTGGGGCGGCCTCTCGACGACAACTTCCGTCTCTGGTACACGGACCATGCCCAGCACACCGCACCGGACAGTGCAGCGGGCGAAGCCCGCATCGTCGGCTATCAGGGAGTGCTCCAACAGGCGCTTCGCGACCTGAGCGCGTGGGTCGAGAAGGGCGTACGGCCTCCTGCCAGCACCAGCTACAAGGTGGTTGACGCTCAAGTGAAGGTGGCGAAGACCGCCGGGCGGCGAAAGGGAATCCAGCCGGTGGTCACCTTGACTGTCAACGGCGGCGAGCACGCCGGCGTCGCGGTCGACCAGCCCGTCGAATTCTCCGCAACGGTCCAGGTCCCACCCAATGCGGGCAAGGTGGTCGGGGCGGAATGGGACTTCGAGGGTATCGGCACCTATCCAGTCCCCGCGCAGCTCGGCCGGATCGGATCGACGGTAACCCTGCACGCCACTCATTCCTTCCCGATACCCGGCACCTATTTCCCCGTACTGCGAGCTACGTCGCAGCGGGAGGGCGATCCTCGGACTCCCTACGCGCGGATCCAGAATCTTGACCGTGTACGGGTCGTGGTCACGTAGGTGGAATCGCCCTGGGTTCATCGGAGACTCCGGGCTGTGTTTGTGACCTGGGGTTTCTGGGTTGTATGCGCGACAAACGCACGGTCCTGGTCGAGGCACTGACCGGCCGGTTCGGCGACCACCACGCCTTCCTCGCCCGGACCATGCTCGACCGGATCGATGCCGGCACCGCCACCGAGTCCCGGCTGACCGAACGGATCGGGGAACAGGTGGCACCCTTTCGTCGTCAGCTCGACCTCCTGGCTACGCTCCCCGGCGTTAGTGCTGGGTTCCTCAAACGGTGTATACATACCGGCGCCGCAGTCGGCGGGTCGGCGGTGCGGGTCTGCCCCAGATCCAGGGGTTGGCAAGGGC
>NZ_JBEYIL010000015.1:0-276884 GCF_040635845.1 Streptomyces sp. NPDC006872 | reverse complement strand
GCCGCCCCCCCCCCCCGTTGGGGGGCCCCCCCCCCCCCAAAAAAACCCCCCCCCCCCCCCCGCCGGGGGGCCCCCCCCCCCCCGGGCGCGGGCCCCCGCCGCCGTCGTCGTGCACGACCTGTTCTCATCTCACGCGCGCGTTGCTACCGTGCCGGACCTGACGACCTGTCAGTTACGTCGGGAGGCCCGAATGCGTGCCCTGATCGCCGCCGCGACCGGCCTGGCCGTCGCGGTCGCCCTGGTCCTCACCCTCACCGCGCTGGGCACGCCGACCGCCAAGACCTCCCCGAAACCCATGCTGACGACGGTCCCCGCCCACCCGTAGGACGGCCGACCGCCCACCGCCCGCCCGCTCCGCTCGCGAAGGAGGCCGAGATGCGCCGCAAGGCCGCCCTGATCCTGCTCGCCCTCGCCGTGTTCTTCGCGGCGCTGTCCCCGATGCTGCGCTGGTACGCCTTCCCGCGCCTGGCCAAGATCCCGGCGAACGAATACCAGACCATGGTCCTGGAGGCGAAGAACGCCACCCTCCTCGACTACGACGGCCTGGTCGCCCGCACCGTCCCCAAGGTCACCATCGTGCAGACCCTCAAGGGCAACGTGGAGGCCTCCGAGAAGATAGAGAAGACGGCAGGCCGGGACGTCGTCGTCTGGGACGGCCTGTCCTACATCCAGGGACCCGACGGCAAGATGGTCTCCAAGGTCCCCGAGCGCTACATCTTCGACGCCCACACACAGGAACCCGTCCACGCCACCGGCGAGTCCGTCGACGGCGACCCGGTCCGCCGCGAGGGCATCGAGTTCAAGTGGCCGTTCCTGACGGAGAAGCGGGACTACCAGTACTTCGACGCCCAGACCCGCACCACGGCCCCCATCCACTACAAGGGCACCCAGACCTTCCGCGGCCTGGAGGTCTACTACTTCGAGCAGACCGTCCCCTGGACCAAGGTCTCGATGCCCAAGACCATGCCCGTCGCGGGCATCACCCCCGAGGACATCGCCAAGACCGGCACCACCCGCTGGTACACCACGGTCCGCAAGTTCTGGGTCGAACCGGTCACCGGAGCGCCCGTCTACGGTGAGGAGATCCACCAGGAGGAACTGCGCGGCGGCACCCTGCTCGCAGGCCGCGAGAAGGTCACGGCGTTCGCCGGCCACGTCAAGATGCGTGAGGACTACATCGAACACACCCTGTCCGTGGTCAAGTCCAACCGCAACCTGGTCCTGCTGCTCACGTCCTACCTGCCCTGGGGCTTCCTGACGCTGGGCGTCCTGCTGCTGCCCCTCTCCCTCTACCTGGAGGCGCGCGCCCGCCGCCCACGGCAGCCGACCCCCGACCGACCCGCCGCACCGCAGCCCGTCACCGCCTGAGCCGCGCATTGGTGAACCGCGTCGGCTCGGCGCCGGCCGGATCCTCGGGCCAGGGATGCTTCGGATACCGGCCGCGCAACTCCGCCCGCACCCCCTTGTAACCGTCCTTCCAGAACGAGGCCAGATCGGCGGTGACCGCCGCGGGCCGCCCGGCGGGGGAGAGGAGATGCACCGTCACCGGCACACCCGCGACCCGGGGCGTCTCGGCCAGCCCGAACATCTCCTGCAGCTTCACCGCCAGCACCGGCCGCTCGGGGTCGGCATAGTCGACCCGGATTCTCGACCCGCTCGGAACGGCGATCCGCTCGGGCGCCAGCTCGTCCAGCCGGGCCGCCTCGCCGGAGGTCCACGGCAGCAGCCTGCCGAGCGCCGCCCCGGCGTCGATCCGCCCCAGATCGCTGCGCCGCCGGGCCCGGCTCAGCTCGGGTTCCAGCCATTCGTCCACACGCGCGTGCAGCGACGCGTCCGAGACGTCGGGCCACGGCTCCCCGAGACGGCGCCGCACAAACGCGAGCCGCTGCCGCAGGACGCCCGCCTCCGGCGACCACCGCAGCAACCTCAGCCCCTCCTTCTCCAGCCCGTCGAGCAGCGCACCGCGCACGAGCGCCGCGTCGGCGTTCCGCAGCGGACGCACCGCCAGCTCCACCGCCCCGAGCCGCTCGACCCGCCGCGCCACGACGTCCCCGTCGGCCCAGCGGACCTCGTCCCGTTCGTCGAGCAGCACACCGGCCGCGAGCCGGGCCGCCGCCTCGTCCACGACCGCCGCGAGCTGCACACGCGCGTGCCCCTTGCCGACAGGCCGGTCGGCGACGGCGACCGCGAGCCAGGAAGCGCCCCGCAGATCGGTGCCCTCGCGGACCTCGGCCCGGGTACCGGAGACCATGAGGTACGAACCGCCGTCGGCCTTGGCCAGACGCTCGGGAAATGCGAGGGCCGCGACGAGGCCCACCGAGCCCTCGACCTCGCCTTCCCCCGGAAGAGGGCCACGGACAGGCGGGCGGGAACCGTCCGTGGCGACGACGGCCCGCAGCCGCCGGACCTCCGAACGCCACCGCCCGGAGTAGGCGTCACCCCCGCGCCGCGCACTGCGCAGGGCAGCCGCGAGATCGTCCCCGTACTCCCGAGGAGCCTCCTCGCTCAGCAGCGCGATGACCTCCGCCGCCCGCTCCACCCCGACGACAGCGGCCCCGTCCAGCAACGCCCGCCCCAGCCGGGGGTGCAAGCCGAGCCTGGCCAGCTGCAACCCCCTGGGAGTGGCCCGGCCGACCGAGTCCACCGCGCCGATCGCCGTCAGCACCGACCGCGCCGCCGCCATCGCCCCGCCAGGCGGCGGATCCAGCAACGCCAGCCCGGACGCCTCCGGATCGCCCCAGCAGGCCGCCTGGAGGGCGAACGCCGTCAGATCGGCCACTTTGATCTCAGGGGACGGGAACGGCGGCAGACGGGCCCCCTCGGCCTCCGCCCAGCACCGGTACACCGCACCCGGCGCCTCCCGCCCGGCCCGGCCCGCCCGCTGCCGTCCCGCCGCCTGCGACGCCCGAACCGTCGTGAGCGCGCTCAGCCCGCGCGCGTGGTCCACCCGCGGCTCCCGCGCCAGCCCCGAGTCGACGACCACCCGCACCCCGGGAACCGTCAGCGAGGACTCCGCCACCGAGGTGGCCAGCACCACCCGGCGCCGCGCACCGGGCGCCAGCACCGCGTCCTGCACGGCCGCCGGCGCCCGCCCGTGCACCTGAAGCACGTCCACCCCGGCCGGCACACCGAGCTGACCCGCGACCCGCGCGATCTCCCCGACGCCCGGCAGGAAGCACAGCACGTCCCCCGACCGCTCGGCCAGCGCCCGCCGCACCACCGACGCCACATGCGTCAACAACGCGGGATCCACCCGCATCCCGTGCGGCGGCCGCACCGGACGGGCCGGCGGCGCATGCACCACCTCGACGTCGAAAGCGGCCGCCCGGGCCTCCACCACCGGCGCCCCGCCCAGCAGCCGCGCCCACCCGGCCGTGTCGGTCGTCGCCGAAGCGGCCACCAGCCACAGCTCCGGGCGCAGCGTCTCGCGCACGTCCCACAGGAACGCGGCCGACGTGTCCGCGTCCAGATGCCGCTCGTGGCACTCGTCCAGCATCACCACGTCGACGCCCGTCAGCTCCTGATCGCGCTGCAGCCGCTGCAACAGCACACCGGTCGTGACGACCTCCACACGCGTGTGCCGTCCGACGACCCGCTCCCCGCGCACGGTGAAACCGACGCTCTCCCCGGGCCGCTCGCCCAGCAGCCATGCCATCCGCCGGGCGGCCGCCCGCGCCGCGATCCGCCGCGGCTCGGCCACCACCACCCGCCGCGCGGACCCCTCGCCCAGCAGCCCGGCCAGCGCCAGCGGCACCAACGTCGTCTTGCCGGTGCCGGGCGGCGCGGCGAGGACGGCGGTGCCGTGCCCCTCCAGGGCGTCGGTCAGGGCGGGCAGCACAGCGCGCACGGGCAGCGCGTCCAAGGCGTCGTCACGGGGGGTCACGCCCCTAGTGTCGTACGGCTCCCGGAGCCGCCCGACGCTAGTCGCGCTCGCAGACGAAGACAGCCGTCCCCGGGATCAGGTTGCCGCGCAGCGGGGACCAGCCGCCCCACTCCGACGAGTTCCAGGCCGGCCACTCCGGCTCGACCAGGTCCACCAGCCGGAAGCCGCCCGCCACGATGTCGCGGACCCGGTCGCCGAGCGTGCGGTGATGCTCCACGTACACCGCGCGGCCCTGGTCGTCCTGCTCGACATAAGGAGTGCGGTCGAAGTAGGAGGAGGACACCGACAGGCCCTCGGGCCCCGGCTCGTCCGGGAACGCCCAGCGGATCGGATGGGTCACCGAGAACACGAAACGGCCGCCCGGCCGCAGCACCCGCCGCACCTCCTTCAGGACCAGCACCGGATCGGCGACGAAGGGCAGCGCCCCGTACGCCGAGCAGGCCAGGTCAAAGGAGGCGTCCGCGAAGGGCAGCGCGCCCGCGTCCGCGCACACCAGCGGGAACGCCCCGCCGATGCGCAGTGCGTGCTGGAGCTGGCGGTGGGAGAGGTCCAGGGCGACCGGCCGGGCGCCCTGCGCGGCGAGCCAGCGCGCGCACTGGGCCGCGCCGGCGCCGATCTCCAGGACCGACTTCCCCTTCAGTTCCTCCGGCGGGCCGAGCAGCTCGGCCTCCACCTCGTCCAGGCCCTCGGGACCCCACACGAAGCGGTCGTCGCCGAGGAAGGTGCCGTGCTCGATCTGGTATTCGTCCGCGTTGCGGTCCCACCAGCCCCGGTTGGCCCGGGAACTCTCCGTGACGTCGGCGTCACGTCGGGTGGCTTCCGGCTCGAAGGCCGGCTCGGACGATCTGGGCTCTTGGATGATCGGCTCCCTCGTCGTACTCTTCCGTGCAACCCGCCCGACGGTGCCGCTCAGGTGTCACCGAAGGGGCTTCCTGCGGCCTGCGTGGCCTCAGGAGAAAGGTTTTGTGCCGGGTTTGCGGCGATCCGCCCCGGGTGTGCGCCTTCGCGCATTGACCCTGTCCGGCTGCCCCCGTATGCTACAAGTTGCGCTGCGGGCCTGCGCACCTCAGACCTAGCAGGCTGCGCTCGCATCTGTTGCATGTCCCCTCGGTTGTCGAGGCGTCGCCACCAGTTCACTGGTGTGACGCTTCCTTGGCTGTCCGGCTTCTTCAGAGCGACACGGGCTCCCGGCGTAGCAGTACCTACGACTTCAATGTCCGTACCGGAGCCCTTTCCCACATGACGAGCAGCACCGAGACCACCGCCACCACCCCGCAGGTTGCGGTCAACGACATCGGTAACGAGGAAGCATTCCTCGCCGCTATCGACGAGACGATCAAGTACTTCAACGATGGTGACATCGTCGACGGCGTCATCGTCAAGGTTGACCGGGACGAGGTTCTCCTCGACATCGGTTACAAGACCGAAGGTGTCATCCCGAGCCGCGAGCTCTCGATCAAGCACGACGTCGACCCCAATGAGGTCGTCAAGGTCGGCGACGAGATCGAGGCCCTTGTTCTCCAGAAGGAGGACAAGGAAGGCCGCCTGATCCTCTCGAAGAAGCGCGCCCAGTACGAGCGCGCCTGGGGCACCATCGAGAAGATCAAGGAAGAGGACGGCATCGTCACCGGTACCGTCATCGAGGTCGTCAAGGGTGGACTCATCCTCGACATCGGCCTCCGTGGCTTCCTGCCGGCTTCCCTCGTCGAGATGCGCCGCGTCCGCGACCTCCAGCCCTACGTGGGCAAGGAGCTCGAGGCGAAGATCATCGAGCTGGACAAGAACCGCAACAACGTGGTCCTGTCCCGCCGTGCCTGGCTGGAGCAGACCCAGAGCGAGGTCCGCCAGACCTTCCTCACGACCCTGCAGAAGGGCCAGGTCCGCTCCGGCGTCGTCTCCTCGATCGTCAACTTCGGTGCGTTCGTGGACCTCGGTGGCGTCGACGGTCTCGTCCACGTCTCCGAGCTCTCCTGGAAGCACATCGACCACCCGTCCGAGGTTGTCGAGGTCGGCCAGGAAGTCACCGTCGAGGTCCTCGACGTCGACATGGACCGCGAGCGTGTCTCCCTGTCGCTGAAGGCGACGCAGGAAGACCCGTGGCAGCAGTTCGCCCGCACCCACCAGATCGGCCAGGTCGTGCCCGGCAAGGTCACGAAGCTGGTTCCGTTCGGTGCGTTCGTCCGCGTGGACGAGGGCATCGAGGGTCTGGTCCACATCTCCGAGCTGGCCGAGCGCCACGTGGAGATCCCGGAGCAGGTCGTCCAGGTCAACGACGAGATCTTCGTCAAGGTCATCGACATCGACCTCGAGCGCCGTCGCATCAGCCTCTCGCTGAAGCAGGCCAACGAGTCCTTCGGTGCCGACCCGGCCTCGGTCGAGTTCGACCCGACCCTGTACGGCATGGCCGCGTCGTACGACGACCAGGGGAACTACATCTACCCCGAGGGCTTCGACCCCGAGACCAACGACTGGCTCGAGGGCTACGAGACCCAGCGCGAGGCCTGGGAGCACCAGTACGCCGAGGCGCAGACGCGCTTCGAGCAGCACCAGGCTCAGGTCATCAAGTCCCGCGAGGCCGACGAGGCCGCTGCGGCCGAGGGCGGCGAGGCTGCTGCTCCGGCTGCTGCCGGTGGCGGCGGCGGTTCGTACTCCTCCGAGGGCGCCGACACCTCCGGCGCGCTGGCCTCGGACGAGGCGCTCGCAGCGCTCCGCGAGAAGCTGGCCGGCGGCCAGAGCTGATCGCAAGCCGCTGATCTTCAGCAGCTGACTGAAGGCCCGTACCTTTCGAGGTGCGGGCCTTCAGCGTTGCCGTCGGCCCGTCCCGACGGCCCGTCCCGTCGGCCGCGGGCCGGTGGGGGCCGACGGGGGCCGGTCGCGCGCAGTTCCCCGCGCCCCTCAAGGGAGTTGGGCTCGGCCGGCGCGTCATGAAAAGGCGCTGAGACTCGGCTGATCAAGGACGTCGGACGGGAATGCCCACGCCTCCACGCGCGTTGTGCAGTAGGAACACGAGGAGGAGCGGTCCAAGTGCTTGATCCGCAGGATTTGTACGCATGGGAGCCGAAAGGCCTGGCAGTCGTCGACATGGCGCTGGCACAGGAGTCGGCCGGCCTTGTCATGCTCTACCACTTCGACGGATACATCGACGCGGGCGAGACCGGCGACCAGATCGTCGACCGACTGCTCGACTCGCTGCCCAACCAACTCGTCGCCCGCTTCGACCACGACCGGCTCGTGGACTACCGCGCCCGCCGCCCGCTGCTGACCTTCAAGCGTGACCGGTGGACCGAGTACGAAGAGCCGGCCATCGAGGTGCGGCTCGTGCAGGACACCACCGGCGCGCCCTTCCTGCTGCTCTCCGGCCCCGAGCCGGACGTCGAGTGGGAGCGCTTCGCCGTCGCCGTGAAGCAGATCGTGGAGCGGCTCGGCGTCCGCCTGTCGGTCACCTTCCACGGCATCCCCATGGGCGTCCCCCACACGCGCCCCGTCGGCCTCACCCCGCACGGCAACCGTACGGACCTCGTACCCGGCCACCGGAGCCCCTTCGACGAGGCGCAGGTCCCCGGCAGCGCCGAGGCGCTCGTCGAGTACCGCCTCATGGAGGCCGGCCACGACGTCCTGGGCGTCGCCGCGCACGTCCCGCACTACATCGCCCGCTCGACGTACCCGGACGCGGCCCTGACCGTCCTGGAAGCGGTCACGGCGGCCACCGGCCTGGTCCTGCCGAGCATCGCGCACGCCCTGCGCACGGACGCGCACCGCACCCAGACCGAGATCGACCGCCAGATCCAGGAGGGCGACGAAGAGCTCACCTCCCTCGTCCAGGGCCTTGAACACCAGTACGACGCCGCCGCCGGGGCCGAGACCCGCGGCAACATGCTCGCCGAACCCGTCGACATCCCGTCGGCGGACGAGATCGGGCTGGAGTTCGAACGCTTCCTCGCGGAGCGAGAAGGCGAGGGCTGACCGCCCCGGAAGGGGCGGCACGGAGGGGACGGCGCGCAAGGGGAGGCGCGGAAGGGGCGGTGGGCCGCACCGGGTCCTGGTGGTCCTGGGGGTCCTGCGGGTCCTGCCGGGTCCATTGTCACCGGCAGGCCCTAAGCTTCCCGTCATGCTGAAGGTGGGCCTGACCGGCGGGATCGGCGCCGGCAAGAGCGAGGTGTCACGGCTGCTCGTCCAGTGCGGGGCCGTACTGATCGACGCGGACCGGATCGCACGCGAGGTCGTCGCGCCGGGGACCCCGGGTCTCACGGCCGTCGTAGAGAACTTCGGCGAGGACGTACTCGCCCCGGACGGCAGCCTCGACCGCCCCCGGCTCGGCTCGATCGTCTTCGCCGACCCCGAGAAGCTGGCGCTCCTCAACTCGATCGTCCACCCCCTCGTCGGCGCCCGCTCCCACGAGCTGGAGACGGCCGCCCCCGAGGACTCCGTCGTCGTGCACGACGTCCCCCTGCTCACCGAGAACGGCCTCGCCGCCCTGTACGACCTCGTGATCGTCGTGGACGTCGACACCGAGACCCAGCTCGACCGGCTAGTCCGGCTGCGCGGTATGACGGAGGACGACGCACGCGCGCGCATGGCCGCCCAGGCGACACGCGAGAAGCGCCGGGAGATCGCCGACATCGTGATCGACAACGACGTACCGCTGCCCGAACTGGAACGGCGCGTGAAGGACGTGTGGTCCGACCTCGTGCGCAGAGCGCACGCGCCGCGCTAGGGCCTGTCCGGAATAGCGGTCCTCGCTCCGTGCGTTGAATCCACCGAGCCAGGGAAGGATTTTTCCGTGCCCGATACCGCAGGTTCGACCGGACGTACTCCGGAGACGCACGTCATCGACTTCCGTGCCGCCGAGCATCTGCTCGCCGCACGGGACCCGCGGGGCGCGGTGAAGTTGCTCGACCGAGTCATCGCCGCACACCCCGAGAACACCGCCGCCCGGCTGCTACGCGCGCGTGCCTTCTTCGCCGCCGCTCAACTGCGGCCCGCCGAGCTGGAGTTCACCGTGGTCCTGGAGCGGGAGCCGGACAACGCGTTCGCGCACTTCGCGCTCGCCCGCACCTACGAGCGGCAGGGCCGCGGCGACCAGGCCAAGCGCCACTTCCGACTGGCCGCGGCGCTGGACCCGAACCCGCAGTACCTGAAGGCCGCCCGCTTCGAGACCTGAGCCCGACCCCGACGGCCAGGGGTGACCCCGACCCCGACGGTCAGGGGTGACGGTGCTCCGGCGGCCGGTACGGCGGGATGTCGCGGCCCGGCTGATAGTGGGGGCCCTGCCGGATGTGCCGGAGGACCAACGTCAGATCGACGGTGACCACCACCCACAGCATCCCGCACGCCGCCGCCCAGCCCGGGCGCCCCGCGAGCGCGAACGCGGCCGTCCCGAAGATCGCCCAGGCCAGTCCCCACAGGGTCAGCCACAGACGCATCCGCAGCGCACTGCGCGCTGTCGTCGGCTCACTGCCCGTACGCATCCCGATCACCGCTCCTACTCTGCAACGTACTCTTCGCCCCGGCCGTTCTCCAGAGAGGCCCGGAGTTCTCACCCCCTGCGGAGCTCGAACACAACGTGTTCCCTCGAACGAGTGAACTGACGAGCGACGGGAACGGCCCCGCAAAGCCCGGCCGTTGGACTGGCATGAAGCGAAAAATGCGAGAGGGATACGAAGGAACCGGTCCCGGCGCGATCACGCCGGACGGCTGCGCGGTCGAGTTCTACTCGCGCCTGCCCGTGGGGAACGAGCCGGAGGTCATCTCCGCGGCGGTGCCCGCAGGCGCACACATCCTGGAGCTGGGCAGCGGCACCGGGCGAGTGACCCACGCCCTGCTGGAGCGCGGCTTCACGGTCACGGCGGTGGACGAGTCCGCCGAGATGCTGGAGCGAGTCCGCGGGGCGCGCACGATATGCAGCCCGGTCGAGGACCTCGACCTGGAAGAGACGTTCGACGTGGTCATGCTCGCGTCGTTCCTCGTGCACAACGGCGACGTGGAGATACGGCGAAGGATGCTGCGCGCCTGCGCACGGCATCTCGCGAAGGGCGGGTGCGTGCTGATCCAACGGGAGGGAGAGGACTACCACACCGCGCTGCCGCGTGAGCGCGTCGACCCGAGCGGCTTCACCTTACGCATCAGCTCGGCCGGGCCGATCGAGGACGGCGTCCACTCCGTACGCGCGGAGTACGAGTTCCCGGACGCGGTATGGACCCAGACCTTCCGGACCCGCCCCCTGACCAAGGAACAGTTCGAGGAGGCCCTGGCGGAGACGGGCCTGCGCGTGGACCGGTACCTGACAGAGGACCGGATCTGGGTGAGAGTCGTGCCGGTGGGGGAGTAGGCGCGGGGAGCAGGACGCCCGTCAGGGCAGGGGCAGGGGCGGCGGCGGGACTGCCGTAAGCAGCGGCGACGGCCGGCCATACGCAGGGTCCGAAGCGTCCGAAGGGTCCGAAGCGTCGGGAGAGTCGGGAGGGTCTAGGCGGACGGTGCTTCGGAGAGGTCTCCGAAGAGGTGCCGGACCGTGGAGCGGTAGTTGGCCTGTACGTGGTGCAGGGCGTGGGCGCGGGCGCGGTCGGGGTCGCCGGAGGCGATGGCGTCGTAGAGCTCCTGGTGCTCGGTGAGGAGTTGAGGCCATTCCTCGTTGCGCCGGGTGAGCCATTGCAGGCGGCCGGCGACCGGCTCCATGACCGAGATGAGCAGGGTGTTCCCCGCCATGGCGAGGAGGCGGTCGTGGAAGCGGGTGTTGATGTCGGTGATCGCCTCCGCGTCCCCGGCCTCGGTGGCGCTCGCCGCGCTCGCCAGTAGTTCGCGCAGTTCGGCGAGGGTTTCAGGGGTCGCCCGGATCGCGGCCAGTCCCGCCGCGTACACCTCCAACGCCTCACGCAGTTCGAAGAGTTCCTTGACGTCCGTGGGGCTCAGGGGCCGGACGACGGTGCGGCGCGGGGTCTCGAAGTGGACGAAGCCCTCGACGACCAGTGCCCGGATGGCTTCCCGGACAGGGACCCGGGAGACGCCGAACCGGTCGGCCAGCTCGCGCTCGACGAGCCGGTCCCCGGGGCGGAGCAGGCCGGCGATGATCTCCTGCCGCAGGGTTCCGAGGACGCGCTCGCGCACCGCTCCGAGCGGTTCGATCTTCGTCATGGGCCCATCTTCGCCGATGCGATGGGGCTTTTACGGAGCCGTAACGGGACGGACATCGGTCGGAATGCTTGACGGCGGGACTATGTCGGCAGTTTGGTATACCAAAAGACCCGGCCAGTAGTCCTCCTCCGTCCCCTTGCCCAAGGAGGCCCCGTGTCCCTCGCCGACAGCGCCGAAGCCACCGACGCCCCAGCGTTCGTCCCCGACCCCCGGCTCACCAACGAAGACCTCGCGCCCGCCGACAAGCGCACCTGGAAGGTCTTCGACCTCTTCGCCCTGTGGATGTCGGACGTCCACAACCTCGGCAACTACACCTTCGCCGCCGGCCTGCTCGTCCTCGGCATGAACGTCTGGCAGGTCTTCACCTCCCTTCTCGTCGGCTTCGTGCTCATCTACATCGGCATGAACTGGATGGGGAAGATCGGCCAGCGGCACGGCGTGCCCTTCCCGGTGGTCAGTCGCATCAGCTTCGGCGTCTGGGGCGCCAATATCCCGGCTCTCATCCGCGCCGTGATCGCCATCATGTGGTACGGCATCCAGACCTACCTCGCCTCCGTCGCCGTCAACGTGATGCTGCTGGCGGCCTGGCCGGGACTGGAGTCCTGGACGCACAGCTCCTTCCTGGGCCTCGACGCGCTCGGCTGGCTCTCCTTCGTGTCCCTGTGGCTGATCCAGGCGCTGATCATCAGCCAGGGCATGGAGTCGGTGCGCAAGTTCCAGGACTTCTGCGGCCCGGCGATCTGGCTCGTGATGATCGCGCTGGCGATCTGGGTCCTGTCCAAGGCCGGCTGGACCATCTCGCTCACCAGCACCCCGCACCCCGTCTCCGTGGGCGAGCAGTGGCGGCAGTGGTTCGGCGCGATCGGCCTGATCCTCGCCACGTACGGCACGCTGATGCTGAACTTCTGCGACTTCTCCCGCTTCGCCCCCGACTACAGGACGGTCCGCCGCGGAAACTTCTGGGGCCTGCCGCTCAACTCGACGGCGTTCGTGGTCGTCTCCGTGATCGTGACCGCCGGCTCGCTGGAGGTGTTCGGCGAGGCCATCACCGACCCGGCGGAGCTGGTCGCCAAGGTCGGCAACACCTGGGTTCTGGTCCTGGGCGCGCTGACCTTCGCCGTGGCCACCATGGGCGTCAACATCGTCGCCAACTTCGTGTCGCCGGCGTACGACCTCGCCAACGTCTGGCCGCAGAAGATCACCTTCAGGGTGGGCGGCATGATCAGCACGGTCGCGGCCCTGGTGGTCACCCCGTGGAACCTGTTCTCCAACCCGACGGTCGTCAACTACTTCCTCGGCGGACTCGGCGCCTTCCTCGGACCGCTGTTCGGCGTGATCATGGTCGACTACTACTGGGTCAAGCGCGGCCGCGTCGATGTGAACGAGCTGTTCGACGCCACCCCCGGCTCCCGCTACTACTACCGCAAGGGCGTCAACCCCAAGGCTCTGTGGGCGTTCCTCCCCTCGGCCGCGGTCGCGGCGGTGCTCGCGCTGGTGAAGACGTTCAGCGATGTGGCTCCCTATTCCTGGTTCATCGGGACGGCCCTCGGCGCCGGCCTCTATCTGCTGCTGTGCCGCAGCGAGCGGACGGCAGGTGCCGTGGCCGCCGTCGAGAAGCCCGCGGAGGTCTGAGCAGCGTGCGCAGTGAGCGGAACGTGCGGATCGTCGTCACCAACTGCAACACCACGCGGGAGATGACCGAGGAGATCGTGCGAGGTGCCCGGGCCGCGGCAGGCCCGGGCACTGCCGTGAGCGGGCTGACCCCCGGGTGGGGGCCCGAGTCCGCGGAGGGCTGGCTCGACAGCTACCTCTCCGCGGCGGCCGTCATGGACGCGCTGCGGACCTTCGACGGACCGCCCTACGACGCCGTCGTCATGGCCGGCTTCGGCGAGCACGGACGCGAGGGCGTACGCGAGCTGGTGGACGTGCCCGTCGTCGACATCACCGAGGCCGCGGCGCATCTGGCCTGTCTGCTGGGGCGCCGGTACGGGGTAGTGACCACCCTGGAGCGCTCCTGCGGCCAGATCGAGGACAGCCTGGAGCTGGCCGGAGTGGGCCGCAACTGCGCCGCCGTCGTGGGCACCGGGCTGGGCGTTCTCGACCTGGCCGACACCGACCGCACCCGGACGGCCTTCCTGGCGGCCGCCGAACGGGCCCGGGAGGCGGGGGCCGAGGTCCTGGTGCTGGGATGCGCCGGGATGACGGGGCTGCAGCGCATGGTGGGGGACAAGCTGGGCCTTCCGGTCGTGGACGGGGTGGGAGCGGCGGTGAAGCTGGCGGAGGCGCTCGTCGGGCTGGGGTTGACGACCAGCCGGGTGGGCAGCTTCGCCAAGCCGGTGCCGAAGCGGAGGCTCTGGCGGGCGCAGTAGCGCGCGGTCGGTCGGTTGATCACGGGTGTTCAAGGGTGTTCAAGGGTGATCAAGGGGACTCCCCGCGGCCGTGGGCCCGTGGGGCAGGCGCCGGTGGGGCAGGTGCCCGCGGGGCGCACTCCTTCAGGAACTCCTCGCTGCGCTCGGCCGCTTCGACCCGCTCGACGCGATAGAGGCGCAGCTGGGGTGCGGCCCGCGCGCGTGGATCGATGCTGAGCCGGTCCGGCGTCCCCAGCAGCCGGTGCACCAGCGCGCCGGTCCAGCCCCGCATCCGCAGTCCCGCCAGCGACACATACCGCCGTCCGTCCTCCACGTACCTGTCCAAGACCTGCTCCCCCCGACGCACTCCGGTCGTGACGCTCCGTGACGACACCTCCCATTGAAACGCGCACCACTGACAATCGCCTCGCGCCGGAAACCGTTGGACAACCCCCGTCCCCGTTCACCACGCTTCCTTCCATGCGGAGCAGGAGCAAGCACCTCGGTCGTTTCACGGCGGCGGACTTCTTAGGGGCCACGCCGGAAGTCCCGGCGGGCCCCCGGAGGTCTGCCATGTCCCGAACCGTCCATCACGTCCGCCCACGACACCGCCTCCATCCTGCCTACCGGCCGTACGCACTCGCCGGCACGATCGTCGGCCACCGTCTCAGCGACCTTCGCTACAGCGCACAGGAACTGACCCGTGCACGTCGTGAACGGCGTCGCCCGGTCCCGGACCCGCTGGTGCACGCGTTTCGCGCCCACACCTACCCCCGGAGCCTGAACGAGAAGGTCGACGGCCCGTACGAGTCCCGGGCGCGCGCCGCACTGTCGGTGTTCCGCTCGACCGCCCGCAACCGCCTTCGCGCCGCCCCGCCCGGCGCGCTCCTCTCCGTGGCCGAGGAACTGGACCACCTGCCGACCCGCCACCGCCACGCGAACCTGTGGGACTACTGAACCGGAGCACTGAAACCGATGCCCTCCGCCCCGTCTTCCCCCTCCCGCACGGACGATGCCTTCCTCGGCGATGTCACCGCCCGTCTCGCCGCCCTCCCCGCCGTGCGTGCCGTCGCGCTCGGCGGTTCACGCGCGCAGGGCACTCACCGTCCCGACAGCGACTGGGACCTGGCCGTCTACTACCGGGGGTCCTTCGACCCCGGCGACCTGCGCGCCCTCGGCTGGGAGGGGGAGGTGTCGGAGGTCGGCGGGTGGGGCGGCGGCGTCTTCAACGGGGGCGCCTGGCTGACGATCGACGAGCGGCGGGTCGACGTGCACTACCGGGATCTCGACGTCGTCGAGCACGAGGCGGCGGAGGCGGAGGAAGGGCGGTTCCGGGTGGAGCCGTTGATGTTCCATCTCGCGGGGATTCCGAGCTATCTGGTGGTCGCCGAGCTGGCCATCAACCAGGTGCTGAGCGGTGAGTTGCCGCGGCCCGCGTCCTACCCCGCGAAGCTGCGCCGAGCCGCGTGCGAACGCTGGCACGGAACGGCCCGCGCCACGCTCGCCTACGCCAGGGCCAACCATGCGCCGGCCGGCCGGCGCACCGAGATCGCCGGCGCGCTCGCCGTTGCGGCGACACAGGTGGGACACGCGGTGCTGGCGGCCCGCGGGGAGTGGGTGACGAACGAGAAACGGCTGCTGGAACGGGCCGGACTACGGGATGTGGACGAGTTCGTCGCACTCGTGGGGAGCGCCGACCCCGACGGAGCCGGGGCTGCGCCGGCGGAGACCGTCGCACAGGCCGAGGCGTTCTTCGCCGAGCGGGTGCGGGCGGCCCGCGAGTAGGCGGACAACCAAGGGGAGAAAGCGGATAACCATTGGAGAAAGGGGAGTCACCGTTGTTACGGTCCGTCTCGTGGCGAAACTCAATCAGATCATCGCAGTCGAGAAGGGCATCAAGTCCAAGGCTCACCAGGACCTGACCACGGCTCAGCACGGGCTGCAGAAGCCCGCGCTGCTGGCCGGCATCTCGCGGACCTACCAGCCCAAGGACGAGGAGGGTGAGCAGCTGCCGCCCGAGTCGACCCGGGTGCAGGTGCAGGCCGAGGACGTGCTGCGGGAGACCGCGGCCACGCTGACCCGGCTGTTCGACGTGACCGCCACGAAGGACTGGGCCAACTGCGCCGCCCGAGCGGATGTGAAGGTGGACGGGCGGGTCCTCGTCGCCGAAGTCCCCGTGTCCTACCTGCTCTTCCTCGAGAAGCAGCTCGTCGACCTCAACGCCTTCGTGCGCAGGCTGCCGGTCCTCGACGCCTCCGAGTCCTGGGTGCAGGACCCGTCCACGGACGCCTGGAAGACCGAGCCGGTGCGGACGCTGCGCACCAAGAAGGTGCCCCGCAACCATGTGAAGGCGGAGGCGACCGACAAGCACCCGGCGCAGGTCGAGGTGTACTACGAGGACGTGCCGGTCGGTTACTGGACGACCGTGAAGTTCTCCGGAGCCCTTCCCGCTCGTCGTGTCAACGAACTCCTGTCCCGCCTCGAGAAGTTGCAGCAGGCGGTGAAGTTCGCCCGGGAGGAGGCGAACGGGGTCGACGTCGTGGACCAGCGGGTGGGGGACGCGGTGTTCGGTTACCTTTTCGAGTAACCCTTTCAGACCCCCCGGCCCGTTGCGGCCGGGGTGCGCGAGGAGCGCAAACTGAAGCTGAAGCTTGTCATGACGATCAATGAATCTCAGACTCTCGCTCCAGACTCAGCATTCGCCGCCGATCGCCGGACCGACCGGGCCCAGGCCCCCGGACGTCGAATTGCCGGTTCAAGTCCGGCCCGCGCAGCTCGATGCGCGGTGGTCCAAAGGCAGGACGCGACGACATCACGACTGACCTGGGTCCTCAAGTGGGCCGGTGTGCGACATGGGCGGCTCTTCAGGGGCCGGGGGCAGGCTACGCCCCCGGTCCCGCTCCCGTTTCCGGGGCCGCGAACGGAATTGCGTTCATAAAGAACGCGGGTTTCGGGCGAAGCGTCACCTCGCCGAAACGCAAGCGCCCCCCTCTCTCCAGGATCTCCCCCTACGGTGGACACTGCAGCTCATCGCTGACCGCCCCGGCCGTCGTCGCCCGAAGGCACACCCCGCCCTCGTCACGACAGGAGCTTCGTGTCCCCGCGCCCGCACATTCCCGCTCGCGCATTCACCACCCTGCCGCCCTGGCTCGCCCACGCCCTGCGCGCCCAGCGCGGGCCCGTCCCCTGGAGTGCGGTCACCCGCGGGGCGCTGGCGGCCGGACCCCTCCTGCTGGCCGCCGTCCTCGTCGATCGCACCGGCCTCGGGGTCGTCGCGGCCATCGCCGCCATGCTCGCCGGGATCAACGACCGGCCCGGCAGCCGACGGGCCTCCGTCCGGCGGCTCGGCGCGCCGGCGCTCGCGGGAGCGGGCGGACTGCTCGTCGGGACGTACGCCGGGGACCAGATCGGGGCCGTCGCGCTGACGGCCGTCCTCACCGGCCTCGGGCTTCTCGCCGGCGGGATGAGCGCCCTCGGGCCGGTAGCCTCCGGCGCGGGCACGCAGTTGCTGGTCGGCGCGGCGATCGGGGCCGGGATGCCGGTGCCGGAATCGGGCTGGACCCGTGCTCTCGCCTTCCTCGCCGGGGCCGGGTGGCTGGTCGCGCTGCGGCTCGCGCTGCCCACGCCCGGCGCGATGACCGGCGACTTCCGGTTCGACGGGGAACGAGACGCGGTGGCCCGCGTGTACGACGCGGTCGCGGAGCTGCTCGACGCCTCCGGAACCGAGGCCGCCACGGCCCGCCGCGCCGCGCTCACCGCCGCCCTAGACCACGCCCAGGACGCCCTCGCCGGGCCCCGGCTACGGCGCCACGCCAGCTCCTCGGCCGAACGGCGGCTGCACGCCCAGTACGCCGCCGCGCTGCCCCTCGCGGAGGCCGCGACCGCGCTCGCCTGGGCCGGGGAGCCCGTCGCCGAGCGGGCCTGCGCCGGGCCCCGCCGGCTCGCCGCCGCCGTCCGCGAGAACACGCACACCGGGCCGCTGCCCGCGCCCTCCCGGTCCGCTCCCGCGCTGCGCGCCCTGGACGACGCCCTGCTGCACGCCGCCGACGCCTTCGACCAGGGCGGCGGGGGCGACCTGCACACCCGCCGGCGCAGCGCCCGCGATCTGCTGCGCACCGCGTTCGGGGCCGGCGGGCGCGAGTACGGGCTCCGGGTCGCGCTCTCCTTCGGCGCCAGTGTCGCCGTCGCCCAGGCCCTGCACCACTCCCACTGGTACGGACAGCACACGCACTGGTACTGGCTGCCCGCCACCGCCGTGTTCCTGGTCAAGCCCGACCTGGGGCCGCTGGTGTCCCGGGTGCTGTGCCGGGCCGCGGGGACCGTGCTCGGGGCGCTGCTCTTCGCCGGCTTCGCCGCCGTGCTGCCCCGGCCGGAGGGGCTCGTGGCGCTGGTCGCCCTCTGCGGTGCGCTGATACCGGTCTCCACCCGGCACTTCGCCGCCCAGACCGCCGTCGTCACCGTGCTCGTACTGTCCCTGGTGATGGTCGGCGGCGAGCCCCAGGCCTCCGTCAGCCGGATCGTGGAGACCCTGCTGGCCTGCGCGATCGTGCTGATCTTCGGACATCTGCCGATGCCGGGGGAGCGGGGCGGACACGTCCGCGCCCGGCTCGCCGCCGCCGAGGGCGCCGCGCACGCCTACCTCACCCATGTCCTCGACGGCCCCGACGACCGCGCCGCCCGCTGGACCCTGCGCCGCGAGGCCTACCGCACGCTCGCCGAGGCCCGTGCCGCCAGCGCCCTCGCCGCCCACGAACTGCCCGCCCTCGCCCGGCATTCGGAGGGCACGGACGAGGTCGCCGCCGTCCTGGAACGGCTCGTCGACACGACCACCGCCTGCGCCGTCCACCTCGACGACACCGGCCGGCTCACCTCCCGGCACCGGCAGCGGCTCGCCGAACTCCTCGACGAACTCGCCGCAGGGCGGGAACGGGTGGGACTGCCGACATCACTGCCCACTCTGTCGGTCGCCGTCCACGCCCACGCCGTACGGCAGGCCCGTTAACCGATCCGCACCCACACCGGCGCGTGGTCCGACCCCGGCTCGTTCCGGCGGGGCGCCGGGCTCGCGCCCACCGACGGAAGCCGCAGCTCCGCCTCCGTCCCCGTGCCCGCCGCCGTCAGCCGGTGGACCAGGCGGTGGCTGGTCAGGATGTGGTCGATCAGCTCGCGGCGGCCGGAGTTGACGCGCGAGTAGCGCCGGTCGGCGGGGATCAGCGGGGCCACGTCCCACAGACGGGCCGCGTCCCCCTTGTCGGGCGCCTCGAACCCGGGCGTGCCGATCTCCGAGCCGGGCGGGCCGAGCAGGATCTGCGTGGTCGCCGCCTGCACCTCGTCGTTCAGATCGCCCAGCACCGCCACGTCCCGCTCCCGGCCGTCGCCGGCCAGGAGGTCGTCGGCGAGCGCGCGCAGCGCCGTCGCCTCGGCGGCCCGCCGATACAGGGCGTAGGCGCCGTAGCGGGCCCGTTCGCCCTCGTCGTGCGGGAAGAAACGATCCCCCGGGTAGGACAGCAACTTCGACTTGAGATGGGCCACCGCGACGCGCAGCGGCCCGGCCTCCGTCGTCGTCCCCACCGCCAGGAGGCCGCGGCCCGTCGCGGCCGAGGTCGCCCCGGAGTCGTCGCTCTGCACGGGGAGCAGTCCCGTCGGGTACGCGCGCGTGTCGGCCAGCACCTCCAGCGGCGTGCGGCTGATCACCCCGACCCGGATGCCGCGGCCGTCGGGGTGCGCGGACAGCGCGGTGTGCCAGGTGCCGCCCACCGTCTCCAGCAGGTCCGCCAGCGCCTCCGGCTCCCCGACCTCCTGCACGCCGAGCAGGCCCGGGTCGAGCGCGGTGACGACGGCGGCGAGCGCGGCGAGCTTCGTCTCGTACGCGGCCTTGTCCTTGGGGCCGAACGGGCTGCCGTGCCGGTACAGGTTCTCGAGGTTCCAGGTGCCGAGGAGCATGCCGGGCTCCCTCCAGGAGGCGTCGTGGCCAGGGTGCCCGGCCGCCGGGAGAAGGCGACAGGTTCGGGACGAGATGCGGGCCACGGCTCACGCCTGGGCATGACACCGCCGTACGTTGACGCGATGACGCCTTCTCCGACGCCCGCCCCGGGTCCGGCCCGTGGCGCGGACCTCGTCATCACCGGCTGCACCGTCCTCACCCACGACCAGGACGAACGCGTCGTGTTCCGGGAGGACGCCGCGATCGTCGTCCGCGACGGTGTCGTGGACGACGTTACGAGCACCGCCGAGGCGGCCGGGCTCGCCGCCGGTGAGCGCATCGACGCGCGCGGGCAGGTCGCGATGCCCGGCCTGGTCAACTGCCATACGCACGCCCCGATGGTGGCCCTGCGCGGTCTCGCTGAGGACCTGCCCACCGAGGAGTGGTTCAACGACGTCGTCTGGCCCGTGGAGTCCAACCTCACCGAGCAGGACGTCGAGTCGGGCGCGCGGTTGGCGTGCGCGGAGATGATCCGCGGCGGCGTCACCTGCTTCGCCGACCACTACTTCGCCATGGACGCGGTCGCCGCGGTCGTCGCCGAGTGCGGGATGCGCGCGCACCTGGGGCAGGCCTACTTCTCCTCCCAGGGCGACCGGGGCCGCGAGGAGTCGCTGGAGTTCGCGCTGCGGCACCGCGGCGGCGCCGGCGGCCGCATCACCACCGCCCTCGCCCCGCACGCCCCCTACACCGTGACCGACGCCGACCTCGCCGCCACCGCCGAACTAGCCCGCGCACACGGCCTGCCCGTGCACCTGCACGCGTCCGAGAACCGCGACCAGGCCGACACCAGCCTCGCCCGGCACGGCGTCACCCCCATCGAGGTGCTGGAGCGCACCGGCGTCCTCGACACGGACGTCCTCATCGCGCACGGCACCGGCATCCTGGAGCGCGACCTGCCCGTCCTCGCACGCGCGCGTGGCCGTACGGCCGTGGCGAGCGCGCCCCGCGGCTACCTCAAGTTCGGCTGGCCCACCACCACCCCCGTCCGCGCCCTGCGCGAGATCGGCGTACCCGTCGGACTCGCCACCGACGGGGCCGCCTCCAACAACTCCCTCGACGTGTGGGAGGCGATGGCGCTCACCGCGCTGATCCAGAAGTCGACCACCGGCGACCCGCGCTGGCTGACCTCCCGGCAGGCCCTGCACCACGCCACGCTCCAGAGTGCACAGGCCGTCGGACTCGCCGACCAGGTGGGCTCCATCGCGCCCGGGCGACGCGCCGACATCGTCCTCGTGGACCTCACCGGACCGCACACCCAGCCCGTCCACGACCTCGCCGCGACCCTGGTGCACAGCGCCCGCTCCGGCGATGTGCGCACCACGATCGTGGACGGACGGATCCTGATGCGCGACCGCGAGCTGCTGACGATCGACGTGCCGGAGGTCGTCGAGGCGCTCGGGCGGCGGATGCCCGCGCTCCTCGACCGCAGCCACGGCCGCCGCATCCAGGACTACGACACATAGCCGGACCCGCAGACCAGGTTCCGGAGATCGTCTCGCGCGCAGTGGCGCGCGGCCTCGACGGGCTGGGCGTCGAGCCTCGGGGCGCCCGCGGGCCGTGCACGCCTGCGGTATCACGACAAGTACGAGTTCTGACACGGAGGGTGCCCGAGATGTTCGTAAGGTAACCGGATTCTCACACTCTGCGTTGAACCCGTGTCAACTACGTCTCAGTCCCGCAACTGGGCGAGGCGTACGGCCTCCGAGGAGCGTTAACTCCTACAAGTACGACGCTTATCGGAGGTGCGAGATGGTGAACGGGCGAACCGTGCTCCAGCGCTTTCCCGCAGGCGGGCCGCGTGGTTCGTGGCCCGCGGAGGAATTCGCCCACGCGCGGCGCATGGAGGGGCTGCCCGCCGAGGTCGTCATGGACCTGGCCACGGACACGTTCCTGGTGGTCGTCCGGGGCGGCGACGCCACGCAGTGACGCCATGCGGTGAAAAGCCACGCAGTGAAGCCATGCGGTGAACCGTCAGCCCGCCTGTGACGGGGCGGGCACGGACACCGGCACCGGCACCGGTGCCTGCGCGGTGAACTGCTCGGCCTGCAGCGCGTACAGCTCGGAGTAGACGCCGCCGCCCGCCAACAGCTCGTCCGGGGTCCCGGACTCCACCAGCCGGCCCTGGTCCAGGACGTGCACCAGGTCCGCGTGCCGGACCGACGCCAGCCGATGGGTGATCAGAACCACCGTCTGGCCGCTGTCCGCCAGCGCGCGGATCTTCTCGAAGACCTCCAGCTCGGCCCGGGCGTCCAGCGCCGCCGTCGGCTCGTCCACGATCAGGATCCGTCCGCGCCGGTAGGCCGCGCGCGCGATGCCGAGGCGCTGCCACTGGCCGCCGGACAGCTCGTGACCGCCGCTGAAGTGCCGGGCGAGCAGGGTGTCCAGACCGCGCGGCAGGTCCGCGACCACCTCCTCGGCGCCCGCCTCGGCGATCGAGGCGGCCAGCCGTTCCTCGGTGAGCGGTGCGCCGGACCGGCCGATGGCGATGTTGACCCGGGCCGTGAACGGCCACCGCTTGAAGTCCTGCGCCACCATCGCGACGCGCTCGGCCAGTTGGCTCCGGTCCGCGTCCGCCGCGTCCACGTCGTCCCACAGGATCCGCCCCCGGTCCGGCTTGTACAGCCCGGCCAGCAGCTTCACCAGGGTCGTCTTGCCGGACCCGTTCTCGCCGACGAGCGCGATGATCCGGCCGAGCGGGAGGGAGAGCGTGACGTCGTCGAGGGCCGGCCGCGTCGACTCGCCCGGATAGCCGAACGTGACGTTCTCGAAGCGGATCTCGCGCGGATCCTCCGGAAGCGCCGCACCGCCCACCGGGATCGCCCGTTCGGCCGCCTCGACGTAGAGCCGCTGCAGGTCGCCCACGAACAGGGCTTCCTCGTGCAGCTGGTTGACCTCCAGGACAAGGGTGTTCAGGCTCGCCGAGCCGCTGCGGATCGCGATGACGGCCGTGCCCGCCACGGCCAGCGCCATCGTCCCGCTGAGCAGCAGCCCGCCGAGCGTGGTGTACGTCGCCAGCGTCGCCAGGCCCGTCCAGGTCGCCGCGAACAGGCCGGTGCGGGCCGCCAGCCGGGCCAGCCGGGCCTGTTCCGCCTCCGCCGTCTCCGACATGGCGCGGAAGTGCCGCAGCAGGAAGGGGCCGACCCCGTGGACGCGGATCTCGGGCGCCGCCGCCGGTTCGGTGAGGAGACTGGCGATCAGGTGTCCCGCGCGCGCGTGCTGCACCCAGGTGTGGAAGGACTCGTAGCGGCGCCGGGCGTTCGTCAGGGCGCTCCAGGCGGACGGCAGCGTCATCGTCACCAGCAGCGGCAGCAGGAGCGGATGCAGCACGGTCAGTACGCCGGCCGCCGCGGCCAGCGAGATCATCGCGTTCACCACGCGTGCGCCGTAGCTGATCATCCGGCGGGCGGACGACGCGCCGTACTGGGCGGTGTCCAGCAGCTTGTGGAAGGCGTGATCCTCGATCGCGGCGAGCTCGACCGCGGCCGCCCGCTCCAGGTACAGCTCGGTGGCCACCCGCTCCGCCTTGGGCTCGAGCCGCCCGGTGGCGTACGTCGACGCGGCCCGCAGCAGCGCCCCGATCAGCAGGACGGCGCCCATCACGGCCAGCGCGGGGGCGGCACCGCGCAGCCGGTCCTCGATCGGGCCGTCGTCGATCAGCCGGCCCAGCACGGTGTTCGTCGCGAGCAGTGCGATCGCCTGGGCCACGCCCCGGGCGATCTCGGCGGACAGCACGACGCGAGCGGCTCTCGGGTCGGCCTGCCGGGCGAGGCGGAGGCTGGCGGCGAGCAGGGACGGCAGCCGGGTCACCATGGCGCGGAAGTTCAGCTCCAGGAAGGCGTCCCGGTGCTGGTTCCAGCCCATGTCGTAGCGGAGCGGGCCGCCGAAGAGCAGCCGTTCCGACTCCGACACGTCACGTTCGTCGGGACCTTGTGGTTTCCGTGCCTTCGCCGCCTTGCCCGTCTTGTCCGCGCTGTCCGTCTGCCGTGCCTGCCCCACCGTCAGCCTCCCGGTCGCGATCGTGGACGACGGCCACTATCGCGGGACGAGACGCGTGCGGGCAGGGCGCAGGAAGGGAGAGCCGGGGCGCGCGGGCGTGCGCCGGGGACGCCGCCGCGGCCGCCTCGCGAAGGGCGGGCGGGATCAGGCGCTGATCGGCCGTGACCAGGTGGGCGTCGTGCCCGTGAGGCGGCACAGCGCCAGGTAGAGGGGGATCGGCGGGGTGTACGGAAGCGTGCCGTCCGGTCGGTGGATGAGGCCGGGGACGTGCGGGGAGTCCGGGAGGATCGCGCCTGTGGCGTAGCGCGCGGGGGCGGGCCACTCCAGCGCGTAGTCGGAGTCGGACGGCACCAGCCACCACCAGTGCGCCTGGTCGGCGTAGACGCAGCCCATGCGCGGCAGCCGCGGCATCAGCAGCGGGCCGAGGTGGGCGGGGGCGGAGACGGCGTCACAGCCCAGCGGGGCCGTCATGCCGTCGGGCACGGCCAGTCGGCGCAGCGGTCCGGGGGTGGGGGCGGGGTCGCCGCCCGGCCCGCGCCTCAGGCGGACGAGCGTGTCGAGGGTCAGCACCGGTGCGGGACCGGGCCTGGCCCTCATATGCGTCCCCGCTCGCGACCGTGCTCGAACGGCAGGGGGGCGGCGGAGCGCCCGGGCGTCCATCCGGGGCGGCCCTCGCGCCCGTCGGGGCCGTGGTGCCAGTCGGGCCCGTCGTGGTCGGGAGCACGGTGCCACTGGGGCGCCACCCGGGGGGACAGACCGCCGGGTATGGAGGTGGATCGGGATATGGATCCGGGGGCGGGGTGCGGCCGGGGCACGGTCGGCGCGCGGTGGCGCTGCTCGGCGTGCTCGTCCTCGTCGCCCGGGCCGTCGGACGGTCCCGGCTTCGGCGGGGCGCCCCAGCCGAGGTCGTCGCGAGGCGCCGCGGGGTCGAGGTGCGGCCCGGCGCGGTCGTCGTCGGAGTCGTCGAACGCGTCGAGGAACTCGCCGAGATCGGCGTGGTGCGGTTCGACGGGGGCGGGCAGGGCGGCCGCCTGGCGGGGCAGGTCGGCCCAGACCAGCAGGCCGGGCCCGTGCTCCTGGGCGCCCCAGGCCTGACAGAGGGCCTCGACGAGGAGCAGTCCCCTCCCGTGCTCCTCCTCGGGACGCTGTGGGGAGGGGTGCGGCTCACCCGGCGCGCAACCCTCGTCGCGCACGGCTATGCGGACCAGGTCGCCGCCGTCGTGCAACTCGCAGACGACGACGTCGCTCGCGGTGTGCACGATCGCGTTGGTGACCAGCTCGGATACGACCAGGACGGCGGTGTCGCAGGTGTCCTCGCAGACCGACCAGCCGATCAGCCGGGCCCTCGTCAGGCGTCTGGCCTGGGCGGGGGAACCCGGATGGGCGGCCAGTTCGAATCGGAACCGGCGCTCGGCAGCGGCCTGGTCGGGGCCTGCTCCCGCGCTGGCACCGAGACCCTGGGGGCGGCCTGCGGCGGCGTCTGTTCCTAAGGGCGCGGACGGAATCACGCTTGCCACTATCGCCCCGCCGTGAACACTTGGCAAGTGTCACTCTGAAAAATGCAGAGTGCTGTGTGACGCGGTGGGGGGCCGTGGCACACTGCTCGCAACAGCACGCAGGACGGCGCCAATTGGGATCACCGAAGATCCGTACGCATCCGTACAGATCTTCGAGTCGGTCTTCGAGCGGCGCCGTAGGGCTGTCGGGATTCTTTTCGTGACCGGCCGGGTCGGGGCGCGCGCAAGCCCCCGCGCGGCCGGCCGGGCTCTTCGTGGAGGTGGAGCGTGAGCGAACCGCGGTCCGCGCCGACGGTCGGACAGGTCGTCCTCGGTCGGCGCCTGCTGGACCTGCGGGAACGCGCCGGGCTCAAACGCGAGGAAGCCGCCCGCATCCTGCGCGTCGCGCCCGCCACCGTCCGCCGTATGGAGATGGCCGAGGTCAGTCTCAAGATCCCGTACCTCCAGCTGCTGCTGAAGGCCTACGGGATCACCGACGACGAGGCCGAGGGCTTCGTCCAGCTGGCCGAGGAGGCCAACAAGCCGGGCTGGTGGCAGCGGTTCCACGACGTGCTGCCCGGCTGGTTCTCCATGCACGTCAGCCTCGAGGGCGCCGCCGCCCTGATCCGCCAGTACGAGCCGCACTTCGTCCCCGGACTGCTTCAGACCGTGGACTACGCGCGCGGTGTCCTGAAGTCCGGCGCCATCGGCCAGACCCGGCCGGAGGACATCGAGCGCCTCGTCGACCTGCGCATACAACGCCAGGATCTGCTCACTCGTCACGATGCGCCCCGGTTGTGGGTCGTCATGGACGAGACGGTGCTGCGCCGCCCGGTGGGCGGCCCGGAGGTGATGCGAGCGCAGATCGACAAACTGCTCGAGGCCGCGAAGCTGCCCAATGTGACGCTGCAGATCGCCCCGTTCGAGAACGGGCCGCATCCGGGCACGTACGGGCCCTTCGTGCTGTTCCGATTCGCCATGCCGGAGCTTCCGGACATGGTCTACAGCGAGTACCTGACCGGCGCCGTGTACCTCGACGCCCGCACCGAGGTGGCGACCCACCTCGAGGTCATGGACCGCATGGCGGCGCAGGCCGCTACAGCACATCGCACGAAGGAGATCCTCCGGGGTCTCCGCAAGGAGTTGTGAATGAATCACATCAAGACCCAGTCCAGGCCGCGGATCCGCGCTCAGCGGATCTACAACGGCATGCCGGCCCGGGAACTGGGCAGCGAGGGCTGGCACAAGCCGTGGAGCGGCGGCAACGGAGGCAACTGCCTGGAAGCGATGAAGCTCGCCGACGGCCGGATCGCCGTCCGGCAGTCCACCGACCCGGACGGACCGGCGCTGATCTACACCACCGACGAGATGACGGCCTTCATCCAGGGAGCCAAGGCGGGGGAGGCCGACTTCCTGCTGTCCTGACCGGATCTGTCCTTTGTTTTTTGGTACTGACGTTGTTCTGGTACTGACTTGATCATTAATCGCGTCACATGTTTACGGAGTGCCTCATGACCGGGCAGGACCCCGCCGACGCCGTCGAGATCGACACCAGCAAGCCCCATCCCGCACGTATGTACGACTGGTATCTCGGAGGCAAGGACAACTATCCCGTCGACGAAGCGATGGGCCGGCAGATGCTCGCCCTCGACCCACGAGTGCCGGTGATGGCACGAGTCAACCGTGCCTTCATGCACCGCTCCACCCGCTGGCTGGCCGAGAACGGCGTCCGGCAGTTCCTGGACATCGGCACGGGCATCCCGACCGAGCCCAACCTGCACCAGGTCGCCCAGCAGATCGCGCCCGACGCCCGGGTGGTCTACTGCGACAACGATCCGATCGTCCTGGCCCACGCGGCCGCCCTGCTGCGCAGCACGCCAGAGGGGGTCACGGAGTACCTGCAGGCGGACGTCCGCGACCCGGCGGCCATCGTCGAGGGGGCCAGGAAGATCCTGGACCTCAGTCGGCCGGTGGCCCTGTCGCTGGTCGCGCTGCTGCACTTCGTGTCCGACGACGACGGCGCGCACGAGCTGGTGAGCCGGCTGCTCGCCGAACTCCCCTCCGGCAGCTACCTGATGATGACCCACGCCACCGCGGACTTCTCCCCGGAGGAGTCCGCGGCGGCCACGGAGAAGCTCAAGGCGGCGGGCGTCACCCTCGCCCTGCGCTCCCGCGAGGAGTTCGCCCGCTTCTTCGCCGGGCTCGACCTGGTCGAACCCGGCGTCGCGGTGGTGCCCGAGTGGCACCCCGAACTCGGCGAACCGGTGCCGGGGCAGGACGACGGCGTCATCCCGGGCTACGGGGCGGTGGCCCGCAAGCCCTGAGTCCGGCTACCGGCTGCACCCGGGACCGCATGCGCCGTGGGGCGTCCACCGGACGCCTCACGGCGATCACCGTGAGCGGCGGCTGCCCGGCCTCGCTCGGCGCGGGCCGCGCGGGGGTCGTGCGGGGGTCTGAGGGGGTGGTCGGCCCTGCGTCGACGGCCCGGGGAGCCTCATCCGGAGGCAGGACCCTGCCGGGTGTCCGGCGGCGGCAGCACCTGGCACAGCGCGTCCAGGGCCGCCGCGTACGCGTGCTCCGGCGGAGTCGCGTAACCGACGACGAGTCCGTCCTCCGTCGGCATGTCCGTCGCCCTGTCCGTCGCCGGGTGCCGGAAGGCGGCCAGGCCGTCCAGGGCGACGCCCTGCCAGGCGGCCGCCTTGAGCGCGGCCCGCTCCGTGCCGGACGGCAGCCGCAGCACCGCGTGGAGCCCCGCCGCGACCCCGGTGACCTCGACGTGCGGAGCCTGTGCGGCGAGCGCCTCGACCAGCCGGTCCCGGCGCCCGCGGTAACGCTGCCGCATGCGCCGTACATGACGGTCGTACGCCCCGGACCCGATGAGGTCGGCCAGGCTCAGCTGGTCCAGGACGCTCGCCCAGGCCTCCCGCTCGCCCTTGGCCGCCAGGACGCCGTCCACGTACCGCTCGGGCAGCACCATCCACCCCAGCCGCAGCGCGGGCGACAGGCTCTTGCTGACCGAGCCGATGTAGATCACCCGCTCGGGGTCGAGCCCCTGAAGCGCGCCGACGGGCTTGCGGTCGTAGCGGAACTCCCCGTCGTAGTCGTCCTCGACGATCACACCGCCACGCGCGCGTGCCCAGTCGATCACGGCGGCCCGGCGGCTCGCGTGCAGCGGCCCGCCCGTCGGGAACTGGTGCGCGGGCGTCAGCAGCACCGCCCGCTCGCGGACCAACCGCTCCACGCGGGCCCCGTCCGCGTCCAGGGGCAGCGGAACCGTCCGCACGCCCGCCGCCGTCAGCAGTTCCCGGTGGAAGTCCAGCCCGTACGCCTCCACGGCCAGCGGACCGCGCAGCACCCCGCCGCCGGCCGGGCCGAACAGCAGGCGCAGCCCGTGCGCGAACCCGGAGCAGACCACGATCCGCTCCGGCTCGGTGCGCACGCCACGCGCGCGTGCCAGGTACTCGGTCAGGGCCTCGCGCAGCTCCCGGCGCCCGGCGGGATCGCCGGGCCCGAACACCTCGTTGGGCGCCTGCTGCAACGCCCGCCGGTAGGAGGCCAGCCAGGCCGCGCGGGGGAACGCCGACGCGTCCGGGGTGCCCTGCCGAAGGTCGTGCCGGGGGCCACGCGCGCGTAGCGGCGTTCTTCCGGGCGTCCGCTCGGTGCGGCGCAGCGGCTCGGCGCGGTCGGCGACCCGCGTGCCCGAGCCCTGGCGGGCGGTCAGCCAGCCCTCCGCGACGAGCTCGGCGTACGCGTCGGCCACCGTGTTGCGGGCGACGCCCAGGTCGGCGGCGAGCGAACGGTACGGCGGCAGCCGGGTCCCCGGCGCGAGCCGCCCACTGCGCACGGCCTCGCGCAACGCCCCGATGAGCGCGGCTCGACGCCCTCCCGGACCGGCCAGCTCCAGGTGCAGGTCGGCACCGATCCGCTCAGCGGAATTGACCCATGAATCCACCATGAAAATGCACCCTACAGCGGGTCTTTTCGGCTCGTAGGTTGGTGGACATGACGACGAACACGTACACGAACGCCGGCGCCGACACCACGAGCACCCGGATGCCTCGCCTCGACTTCGGGAAGGCCGCCCCCAAGGCGTTCCGCGCCCTGATCGGCTTCGACGCCGCCGCCCGCCAGGGCCTCGACCCGGCCCTCGTCGAACTGATCCAGATCCGCGCCTCCCACCTCAACCACTGCGCGTACTGCCTGCACATGCACACGAACGACGCCCGCAAGGCCGGCGAGAGCGAGGACCGGCTGCACATGGTCGCCGTCTGGCGCGAGGCCCGCCACTTCTTCACCGAGCGGGAACAGGCGGCCCTGGCCCTGACGGAGGCGGTCACACGGGTGGCCGACGGAGGCGTCCCGGACGACGTCTACGCCGAGGCCGCCGCCCGGTTCGACGAACAGGAGCTGGCCCAGGTGCTGGCCCTGATCTGCACGATCAACACCTGGAACCGGGTGGCCCTGGCGACGGCGAAGACGGCCGGGACGGACGAGCGCCGCTGAGCCGTCCGCCCCTGAGCCGTCCGCCCTGCGCGTCCTGGTGCCGGTGCCGGTTGCCCGAGCCCGTGCAGGTCCTAGACGCCCATCGGTCGGTCGTACGGGCCGATGGGCGTCGGCAGCCGTGAACTTCCCGTGAGGCGACGGTCGACGGCCGCCGCCACCGCCCGCCCCTCCGCGATGGCCCACACGATCAGCGACTGCCCGCGCGCCGCGTCCCCCGCGGCGAAGACGCCGGGGACGTTCGTCGCGAAGTCGGCGTCCCGCGCGATCGTGCCGCGCGGCTCCAGCGTCAGCCCGAGCTGCTCGACGAGCCCGTCCTCCCGGTCCGGCCCGGAGAAGCCGAGGGCGAGCAGCACGAGGTCGGCGGGGAGCGCCCGCGCGGTGCCCTCCACCGGCCGCCGTCGCGCGTCGACCTCGACGAGGTGCAGCGCCCGTACGTGCCCGGTGTCGTCGCCGGTGAAGCGGAGCGTGGACGCGGCGAAGAGGCGTGCGTCCGCGTCCGCCGCTGGCGCGGACTGAAGATCGCGCGCCTCCTCGTGCGCCGCCGAGAGCCGGTAGATCTTCGGATACGTCGGCCAGGGATCGCTGTCCTCGTCGCGCTCCACGCCGGGCTGCGCGTAGATGTCCAACTGGGTCACGGACGCGGCGCCCTCGCGCACCGCCGTGCCCAGACAGTCGGCACCGGTGTCGCCGCCGCCGACGATCACGACGTGCTTTCCGGCGGCGGACATCGGGGACTTCGCCAGGTCCCCCTCGCACACCCGGTTGGCCAGCGGCAGATACTCCATCGCCTGCTGGATACCGGTCAACTCCCGCCCCGGAACGTGCAGTTCCCGCCACTCGGTCGCCCCGGTGGCGATCACCACGGCGTCGTAGCGCGTCCGTAGATCCGCGGCCATCACATCCCGCCCGATGGTCGTCGACGTACGGAACCTCGTGCCCTCCGCCCGCATCTGCTCGATCCGGCGCTCCAGATGGCGCTTCTCCATCTTGAACTCGGGGATCCCGTACCGCATCAGCCCGCCGACCCGGTCGTCCTTCTCGTAGACCGCGACCGTGTGCCCGGCCCGGGTCAGCTGCTGTGCCGCGGCCAGCCCGGTGGGCCCGGAACCGATCACCGCCACCGTCTTCCCGGACAACCGGTCCGGCGGCCGCGGCGGCGTGAGACCGTCGGCCCAGGCCCGGTCGGCTATGGCCACCTCGACGTTCTTGATGGTGACAGCGGGCTGGTTGATGGCGAGGACACACCCGGCCTCGCAGGGCGCCGGACACAACCGGCCGGTGAACTCGGGGAAGTTGTTCGTCGCGTGCAGCCGGTCGCTCGCCGCCCGCCAGTCCTCCCGCGACACCAGGTCGTTCCACTCGGGGATCAGATTGCCGAGCGGACAGGCCTCGTGGCAGAACGGTACGCCGCAGTCCATGCACCGGTCGGCCTGTCTGCTGATCAGGGGCAGCAGCGCCCCCGGGACGTACACCTCGTCCCAGTCCCGGACCCGCTCCTCGACCGGCCGGCGGGGCCAGTCCTGGCGGGGTGTGGTCATGAATCCCTTGGGATCGGCCATGGGCGTGTTCCTCGCCTACGCGTACAACAGGCCGAGCGTCATCGGGCGGCACTCTTTCGGCCACGATACGTCCCGTCGGCCACCCCCGCAGAGCCGAAGCGGTGTCAGACCATCGCCAGCATGTACACGACCGCCGAGGCCGTGCAGGCGACCGCGCGCACATGGTTCCACCTCGTCCACCCACGCACATAGGCCGGCCAGTACGTGACGGCCTCCGGCGTGCCCGGATCCAGCTTCATCAACGCCTCGTTGCGCGGCACGTTCGCCATCACGGTCACGCCGAACGAGCCGCACAGGTACAGCCCGCTGCCCAGCAGCAGGTGAACCGTCCCGTGGTCCGGCCACAGCACGAACGTCACCACGGCGATCACCGTGCACACCGCCGCCGAGCCGAGGAACAGCACCATGAACGCCGGCGTCATCGCCGAGGAGTTGATCGCGTTCATCGCCGCGACGCCCTGCGCCGGCGGCAGCGCGGCGAGCCCTCGCATCACCAGGACCGAGAAGGCGCAGAAGACCCCGGCCATCACAGCGGTCACCACAGCGCCCAGGACGGCGAGCACCAGATACGGTCCATCGATCATGACAACGTCAACTCCCACCCGTCGAGCGGAGATCTTGCCCGGTACCGTCCGTCACCTCAAGTGAAATCCCCTTCATGATCGGTGACCATGTCCGAAACGCGCGTCGACATGCGCGGACGTCACCGTTGCTGTGCGGCGGACCCGTCCCGCCACATCCTTAGCCGTGCCTCCACGTCCGCCGCGATCCGGCGGCGTGCCTCGTGCCGTGGCACGCCGCTCATCAGCAGCCGGTCGTACGGCGTGTCCAGATGCCGTACGGACGCCACGACCGCGGAGACGACCGGCCCCTCGGCCAGCGCCCGCCCGGCGGCGCTGCGCCCGACCCGGCCACTGCCCCGGAGCGAGGCGTGCGCGGCGATCCCGTGCGCCCGGTCTTCCGGGCAGCGCGGAAACAGCCGCAGGATCTCCGCGGCGAACGCCTCCGCGAACCGCAGGTCCTGTGCCGCCCGACGCCCGGCGTCCCGCACCCGGCGCCGCCGGCGTGCCTCGGCGTCCGCCAGACACCGCTCCTCGGCCCGTCGGAGTCCCGCCTCCTCGACGAGGACGCCCTGCCGCTCGTAGCGGCCCTTGCGCCGGTTGAACCGGACCACCACCGCGGACAGCCCGCTCTCCTCCCGCGATCTGCGGGTCAGAGCCGTGTCACCGCGCGGCAGGAACACCAGATGCCCCAGATCGGCGCAGTCGAGGCAGCGCGGCGCGGCGTCCTCCAGGATCAGCATCGACAGCGGCCCGCGACGGCATCCGACGCAGTGCGTCCGCCGAAGCGGCTGGACGACGAGAAGCCCGTAACGGGGCGGTGGAGCAGGAGGAGTGGGGAGGGCTTCGGTTGCCATACGGGCTTCATTCCCCCTGGTGGGCACGGCGGCACCTGGTCATCGTCCGGTGTCCTCCGCTCTGTTCGTCGTCTGGCGCATGATGAATGTTGTGCGACTCGAAGCGATCACCTGGGAACGGCTCGGCGACCTTCTCGCCCAGCGGCTGCTCGACCTGAAGCCGGACGACGGCAGTCCCTGGCCGCGTATCGCCTTCGACGGCGCCCCGGCGGCCCGTCCCGGAGACCTCGCCGAGCGCGTCGCCGAGGCGCTGCGCACCCGCGGGCGACCCTCCCGTGTCGTGGACACGCACGGCTTCCTCCGACCCGCCTCCCTCCGCCTGGAGTACGGCCGTCACGACGTGGAGGCCTACTACGACGGTTGGTTCGACACCGGCGCCCTGTGGCGCGAGGTGTTCAACCCCCTCGAACCGGACGGCGGCGGACGGATACTGCCCGACCTCCGGGACCCCGTCACCGACCGCGCCACCCGCAGCCCGTACGTCCAACTCCCGCCCGGCGGCTTCCTGTTGCTGCACGGGCCGCTGCTCCTGCGGCACTGGTTCCCGTTCGACTTCACCGTTCACGTCCTCCTCTCCCCGGCCGCCCTGCGCCGGCGCACCCCCGAAGCCGACCACTGGACGCTGCCCGCCTTCGAGCGCTACGTCCAGGAGACCGATCCGGCCGTCACGGCCGATGTCGTCGTCCGCGCGGACGACCCTCGCCGCCCGGCCTGGAGTGGCTGATTTCAGCCGGGGCAACCCGCTTTTAAATGCATGTGCATGTAAGTAGTCTGGTGGGCATGTCGATCTCGGTCTCCTTCCCCGACTCCGTCCGTGCTCTCCTCGACGGCAAGAACTTCGCCGGCGTCGCCACCCTCGGCCCCGACGGAGCCCCGCAGAACTCTGTGGTCTGGATCAAGCGCGAGGGCGACACCGTCCTCTTCTCCTCCACCGACCGCCGTCAGAAGGTGCGCAACCTCCGTCGTGACGCCCGCGTCAGCCTCTCGGTCTTCGATCTTGCCGACCCGTACACCTCGGTCGAGATCCGCGGCCTCGCCGAGATCCTCCCGGACCCGGACAAACGGCTCCCGCACGAGCTGTCGCACAAATACCTCGGCATCGACCCGCCCGCGGAGAAGGACGACGAGGTCCGCGTGATCGTCCGGGTCGTCCCGCACAAGATCGTGGGCTTCTCCGTCTGAGGTCCTCCGCGCGCCGTTCCGGTCCCGGCGTCGCCTTCCGGGTGCGGGCGCCTGGCGGCGCGGCGAGAATGTAGCGTGCCGGGACAAGCGGCGCCCGCCCGCGCCGCGCCGGCTGTCCGGCACCGGGAGGCACTTCATGACCACCGCCGCAGACATCATGCACCGGGGCGCCCAGTGGATCCCCGCCCACGAGACCCTCGACCGCGCCGCCCAGCTGATGCGCGATCTGAACGTCGGGGCGCTGCCCATCAGCGACCAGGACGAGCGGCTCTGCGGCATCCTCACCGACCGGGACATCGTCGTCGGCTGTGTGGCCATGGGCCATGACCCGGCCAAGGTCACCGCCGGCGAGATGGCCCAGGGCACACCACGCTGGATCGACGCGGGCGCCGACGTCGGCGAGGTGCTCCAGGAGATGCAGGACCACCAGATCCGCCGGCTGCCCGTCATCGAGAACAAGCGCCTCGTGGGCATGATCAGCGAGGCCGACCTCGCCCGGCACCTGACCGAGGACCAGATCGCCACCTGGGCCGAGAACGTCTACGCCATGACCGGCCCCGCCCGCCACTGACCGCCATCACTGTCAGCCGCGGGCTGACCACCGTCACGGGCTGACCACCGCCGCGGGCTGACCGCCGTCACGGGCCGCCGTCACGGGCCGCGGTCACGGGCCTGGTCGCTCAGAGCCAGCCGTTGCGCCGGAAGCCGCGGTACAGGACCGAGCAGGCGACGCCTATGACGCCGATGACCATGGGGTAGCCGAACCTCCAGTGCAGTTCCGGCATGTGGTCGAAGTTCATGCCGTACATCCCGCACACCATCGTCGGCACGGCGATCACCGCGGCCCAGGCCGTGATCTTCCGCATGTCCTCGTTCTGCGCGACCGTGACCTGCGCCAGATGCGCCTGCAGGATCGAGTTGAGCAGTTCGTCGAAGGCGGCGAGCTGCTCCGTGGCCCGCAACAGGTGGTCGGAGACGTCCCGGAAGTACGCCTGTATCTCCGGATCGACCACCCGGGTCGGCCGGTCCGCGAGGTCCAGCAGCGGACGGCCGAGCGGCACCACCGCCCGCTTCAGCTCCAGGAGTTCACGCTTGAGCTGGTAGATACGCCCGGGGTCCGTCCGTGCGCCGTTCGCCGCGAACACGTCCGTCTCGACCTGGTCGATGTCCGCCTGCACGGAGTCGATGACGTTGAGGTAGTCGTCCACCACGTGGTCCGCTATCGCATGCAGCACCGCCGACGGGCCCTTGGCCAGCTGAGCCGTGTCGGACTCCAGCTCCTCGCGCAACGGGCCGAGCGAGCCGTGCCGTCCGTGGCGCACCGTGATCACGAAGTCCCGGCCGACGAACACCATGATCTCGCCGGTGTTGACCACCTCGCTCGTCGCCGTGAGCTCCTCGTGCTCGACGTAGCAGACCGTCTTGAACACCGCGAACAAGGTCTCGCCGTACCGCTCGACCTTCGGCCGCTGATGGGCCTCGACGGCGTCCTCCACCGCCAGCGGATGCAGTTCGAAGAGCTCGGCGATGCCCGCGAACTCGTCGTTCGTCGGCTCGTGCAGTCCGAGCCACACGAAACCGTGGCCGTTCTTGCGCACCCGCTCCACGGTGTCGACCAGATCCCCGCCGCGCGACGCCCGGACGCCGCCCTGGTACGTCACGCAGTTCACCACCGAGGACCCCAGCGGGGATCGTGAGTGGTGACTCAGGTCGACCCGCGGCAGCCGCCGGGACAACCGAGCCACCCTGCGCAGGCCGCCGCCCCTTCCCAGGCCGGTGACCTTCCGCAGATTCCCTGCCATGGTCATCTGGGTCTCCTTGTGTGGATCTCCTCGCGCCGCATTTTGCGCCCTGGCGCGCCAGTCTGCCAGGCCCGCGTATGCCCTGGGTAAGCCTGTGGAAACGGAAGGTTCCGTTTTGTTCCCGCCTGTGGACGACGGGACTTCGGACTGCTCGCGAGACCGTCCGCACGCCGTTCTCGGCGCTGATCCCCGGCCGCGTCGGCCACGTCCGACAAGCGGGACTGCTGGGATGATCGCCGTATGACGCGACCCGACGGGTACCTCCTCGACAACCGGCGGCTGGAGGCGGGGGAACGCTTCGACGCCTTCGCCGCCCTCTTCGATCCCACGACGTTCCGTCACCTCGAAGGGCTCGGGATCGGACCCGGCTGGCGCTGCTGGGAGGCCGGCGCCGGCGGCACCTCCGTGGTGTCCTGGCTGGCGAAGAAGGTCGGCCCGACGGGCAAGGTCCTCGCGACCGACATCGACACCTCCCGGCTGACGTCGGTCGCCCGCCCACCGGTCGACGTACGCGTCCACGACCTCGGCACGGACGAACCGCCGATGGAGGGCTTCGACCTGATTCACACCCGACTCGTCCTGGTCCATGTGCCGGAGCGGGAGCGGGCGTTGAGGTCGATGGTCAAGGCCCTGCGCCCCGGCGGACGGCTCCTCGTCGAGGACGCCGACCCCGCCCTGCAGCCCCTGCTCTGCCCGGACGAGCACGGCCCCGAACAGCAGCTGGCGAACCGTCTGCGCCACGGCTTCCGCAAACTCCTCGCCGGCCGGGGCGCCGACCTCTCCTACGGCCGCAAGCTCCCGCGGCTGCTCCGCGAGGCCGGGCTGCGCCGGGTCGAGGCCGACGCCTACTTCCCCATCACCTCGCCCGTCTGCGCCGCGCTGGAGTCCGCGACGGTCCGCCAGATCCGCGACGAACTCGTCAGGACAGGCCACGCGACCGACGAGGACATCGACCGCCACCTCGCGAACGTCGCCTCCGGCAACATGGACCTGGCGACGGCGCCGATGATCTCGGCGTGGGGGCGAAAGGGGTAGAAGGGGCCGGCTCGGCGCCCTCAGCCGACGTGGGCAGGGCGAGCCGTCGACGCCGTGTCGCCGTCGCCCGACGTGGCCGGTCTGCCGCCCACACGCTCCACCGCCCGAGCCCCCGCCCGGCACCCCTGCGCCGCCGCGTCCCGGACATCGGCGCCCGCGAGCAGCGCGGCGAGGAACGCTCCCGTGAAAGCGTCGCCGGCGCCCGTCGTGTCCCGGGGAGCCGCCGGAGCGGCTGGTACATGGGCGAGCACGGTGCCGTTCCGGGCCACCAGCGCGCCCTCCGCCCCCTGCTTGGACACCACCAGCGGAACATGCCGGCTCAAGTCGGCCGCCGCAGCCGCCCCGTCGAGCAGCCCCGTGAGCAGACAGGCCTCGTCGCGGCTGGGCAGCAGCACGTCCACCCCCTCCACCAGGGTCAGGAAACGCTCGACGCCCAGTTCCACCAGAAAGCCCGCCGACGCCGGATCCAGGCTCACCGGCACCCCATGCGCGCGTGCCGACGCCGACGCCGTGCGCACGAGCGCCCGCCCGGACTCCGAGAACAGCAGGTAGCCCGACAGATGCAGGCGGCCGACCCCGTCCAGGAGGGCGTCCGACCAGTCGTCGGGTTCGAGCCGCAGGGCCGCGCCGCTGTCCGTGAGGAACGTCCGCTCGGCCGCGGCATCCGTGTCGACCAGGCAGATCACCGTCCCGGTCGCCGCCTGCGGGTCGACGACGAGACGGGGCCGCACCCCGCAGGCGATCAGTTCCCGTTCGTGCCAGGCCGCGGAGTCCGCGCCCACCCGGCCGAGCAGCCGTACGTCCGCACACCCCCAGTGGGCCGCCCAGCAGGCCACGTTGGCGCCCGCGCCGCCCGGCAGAGTTCGGATCACCGAGGCCGTGTCCGTCCCCGAGGCCAGCGGGCCCCGATACCGGGCGATGACGTCCGTCACGACGTCCCCGACGACCAGCAGCGCCCCGCCGCCCTGCGCGCCCTCTCGGCCCTGCGCGCCCCAGCCGTCCTGCGAGCCCCGGTCGTCGGATCGCTCGGTGCCGTCGGGCCGCCCGGTCATGTCCGGGCCCACGCCGTCGCGATCCCTGCCGCCAGCCGTACGTTGCCGCGCACCGCAGCCAGATTGGCGCTCAGGGACGCGCCGTCGGTGTGCCGGACCAGATAGTCGAGCAGGAACGGCGTGACGCCCTGGCCGCTGACCCCGGCCTCCTCGCACGCGTGCAGCGCGTCGGCGAGCACACGCGTGTGCAACTCGGGATCCAGCTGCTCCTCCTCGGGAACCGGGTTGGCGACGATCAGCGCCGACTCGGGCGCCCCGAGCGCGTCCTGGGCCCGCATCACATCGGCCACCTGCTGCGGGGTGTGCAGCGTCCAGTCCACGGGATGCCCCGAGTCGGACAGATAGAACCCGGGGAAACGGTCGGTGCCGTAGCCGGCGACCGCGACTCCCAGCGTCTCCAGCCGCTGCAGGGTCGCCGGCACGTCCAGGATCGACTTGACCCCCGCGCACACCACCGTGATCCGGGTGCTCGCCAGCAGCCCCAGGTCGGCCGACTCGTCCTGGGTGAGCGTCCACTCCCGGTGCACTCCGCCGAGTCCGCCCGTCGCGAAGACCCGCACGCCCGCCAGTGCCGCGAGCAGCGCCGTCGCCGACACCGTGGTCGCCCCGCTCGCCCCCGAGGCCACCGCGAGCGGCAGGTCGCGATGGCCCAGCTTGCGGAACCCGTCCTCGTTGGCGACCCGCTCCAGCTGCTGCTTGTCCAGGCCCACATGGGGCCGTCCGTCCAGCACGGCGATCGTCGCCGGCACGGCGCCCTGCGCGCGTACGACCGCCTCCAGCTCCAGTGCCACCTGCAGGTTGCGCGGGCGGGGCAGCCCGTGCGAGATGATCGTGGACTCCAGGGCCACCACGGGTCGACGCGCGTCAACCGCGTCCCGCACCTCTTCCGACACCACCAGCACCACGCGCCCGCCTCCTGTCCGTCGGTCTCCCCTCATCTCTGGCAGCCGACGCGCCCGGTCAAACCCTTGCGACCTGTGGGGGACGACACCAGCCTGGGTGGCATGACCGACAACATGACCGACAACACGACACCCGGCACGACACGACTCGACCACGTCGTCCTCTGGGTGCGCGACCCGATCGCCGCCGTCGACTTCTACGAGAAGGCCGTCGGCCTGGAGCCGGTGCGACTCCCGGAGTTCGCCGCCGGCGAAGAACCCTTTCCCTCCGTACGCGTCAACGAGGAGGCCCTGCTCGACCTCATGCCGTTGTCGATGGCGGAGCGCATGAAGATGCTCCCCGGCGCCGCAGACAGCTCCGGACACCCCGTGAACCACGTCTGCCTCGCCCTCCCACAAGGCGACTTCGACGCCCTCCGCACCCGCCTGGAGGAGCGCGCGGTCCCCGTCTCGGACGTCTCGCACGGCTCCTTCGGCGCCCGCGGCGAGGCCGAGCGCAGCTTCTACTTCCGCGACCCGGACGGCAACGTCATCGAGGCACGCCACTACGACTGACGCACGCCGGTCGGGCTGTCGGCAGCAGCAGTCCCGTTCCCCTCCCCGCTCCCCTTTCCATTGCGGCGGCTCCTGCCGCGGGTGAGCAGCACCAGGGCGGCGAGCGGGACGAGCAGACCCGCCGTGGCGAGGTTGAGCCACGCGTAGCTCGCCTGCGCGACCACGAGCCCGGCGATCGCTCCGCCGACGCCCGCCGAGGTGTTCATGGCGAGGTCCGACAGCCCCTGGGCGGCAGCCCGCGCGGACTGCGGCACCGCGTCCGTGAGCAGCGCGGAACCGGACACCAGCCCTGCCGACCAGCCCAGGCCGAGCACGAACAGCCCGGCCGCGATCTGCCCGTGGCTGTCGCCGGCGGTCCCCGCCAGGAACAGCGCAACGGCCAGCAGCCCCGCCGCGAGCCCCGCCACCGAGAGCCGCCCCACCCGGTCCGCCAGCCGGCCCATCAGCGGCGCGAACGCGTACATGCCCGCGATGTGCCCACTGATGACCAGCCCGATCAGATCGATGCCCGCGCCATGGTGGGCGAGGTCGACCGGGGTCATCGACATGACCGAGACCATCGCCGTGTGCGACACGGTCACCGTCACGAGCGCCAGCCGCGCGCGCGGCGAGGCGGCGACGGCCGTCAGCCCGGCGCGCAGGGAACGGGCTTCCGGGGACCGCTCCTCCTCCGGCGCGAGCGCGCGGGCCGTCAGCAGCGGGTCGGGGCGCAGCAGCACGCCCACCACGACCGCCGCGATGACGAAGATCCCGGCCGCCCACAGGAAGGGGCCCGCCGTGGCGGGTATCCCGAGCCCGGTGACGCTCCGGCCGGCGGGCGCGGCGATGTTCGGGCCCAGGACCGCGCCCAGGGTCGTCGCCCACACCACGTTGGAGATGGCCCGGGCCCGGTGGTGCGGCTCGGCCAGGTCTGCGGCGGCGAACCGGGCCTGCAGGTTCGCCGAGGAGGCCGCGCCGAAGGCGGCCAGGCCGCACAGCAGCAGCGGAAAGCTGCCGACCCGCGCCGCCACCACGACCACACCGGCGCCCAGGGCGCCCACCAGGTAGGCGAGCACCAGCCCCGGCCGCCGCCCGCGCGCGGTCATCAGCGCGGCCATCGGCATCGACAACACGGCCGTGCCGGTGACGGTCGCGGTGGGCGCGAGCCCGGACAGCGCGTCGGTGCCGCTGATCTGCCGGGCCAGCACGGTGGCCAGCGCGATGCCGGTGGCGACGCCGAGCCCGCCGAGGATCTGGCTCGCGACCAGCACCGCGGTCGTACGCCGCCGCAGGGCGGGCAGACGATCGGCGTCGACGGGCCCCACGGCGGCGCGCCCGACGCCGGTCACGGCTCGTGCCTGACCGCTGCGCGGCCGAACCGGCGCGCGGAGAATGTGGTCACCGGCGCAGTCTCCCCCCTGCGGTCCACACCGCCCAGACCCCCTGCGGAGGCCGGTCAGGACCGTCGTCCGGAATTCAGAACAACGGTTCGGGCAGAACCCCTTCGAGAGCCAGCAGCTTGCGCTTGGTCTCCAGACCGCCGCCGAACCCGCCGAGGCCGCCGTCGCTCTCGACCACCCGGTGGCAGGGCACGACGACCGGCAGGGGGTTGGAGCCCATGGCCACGCCCACCGCCTGCGCCGCCCCCGGCTGCCCCACCCGCCTGGCCAGATCGCCGTAGCCGACGACCGCCCCGTACGGGACTCCGGACGCGAGCTCGCGCAGCACCTGCCGGTTGAAACCCGAGATCAAGGACCAGTCCAGCGGCAGCTCGAAGTCGCGTCGCTCACCCGCGAAGTAGGCCTTGACCTGCTGTATCGCCTCGGCCAGCAGAGGGGAGTCGGGCGCTTCGACGGGCTCCGTGCCCAGTCGGCTCGCGAGCCGGCCGAGCGTCTGGTCGCGCACGCTGTCGGTGGCGTGGAACACGACGTTGAGCAGACCCTCGTGGGTCGCCGCCAGCAGCAGCGGACCGATGTCGGTGCCGACGACGGTCCACACGACCTGCTGCTCGTACTGCCCATGGCTGTCCATGCGCCCACCGTACGACCTGCCACTGACAACGCCCCGGGGCCGCCGCCACGCCCTCGGACGTCAGTACCGGTACAGGGCTCGCCGCACCACCTCGGGCTTGTCGGTGATGATGCCGTCGACGCCGTACCCGGCGACGGTACGTGCGGTCGCGGCGTCGTCGACGGTCCAGGCGAAGACCTCCATCGGTGTGCCGTGCGGTCCGGTCAGCGCGTGCACGGCCGATACGTACTCCTCGGACAAGGAGGCGTACGACGGATTGATCATGTCGGCGAAGTCCGTGTACCGGTGCAGGTCCGCGACGGCCGGCACACCGAGCAGACCGGTCCGCACCCCCGGCTTCGACGCGTGCACGATCCGCAGACAATCCACGCTGAAGCTCTGCACGATCAGCCGGTCGGCGAGGTGCCGCACGTCGAGCCAGCCCTCGTTGCTCAGAAGCTTCAGGGTCTGCTGCTCGATCCCCGGATACAGCTCGGGGTTCTTGATCTCCAGGAGCAGCTTCTGGTGGTTGCGCTCGACCCGGTCGACGTACTCCTCCAGCATCGGCACGCGCGCGCCCGCGTACGCGGCACCGAACCAGCTTCCCGCGTCGAGCCGTGCGATCTCGGCCGCAGTGAAGTCCCTCACCTTCCAGGGAGCGCGGCCGGGAAACACCGCCTCGGCGTCGGTCGTACGGCGGAGACTGTCGTCGTGGATCACCACGAGCTCGCTGTCCTTGGTGCGCTGGACGTCGTTCTCCACCCACCGGATGCCCAGCGCGGCGGCCTCGTCGACGGCCTCCAGTGTGTTCTCGGGAGCCAGGGCGGAAGCGCCCCGGTGGGCTATCACCAAGGGCCGCAGGGCTATGCCGGCCCGCGCGTCGGGGACGGGGAGCAGAAGGGCGACGGTGCCGAGGACGGCGGTGGCCATGGCGGCGGCTACGCGTGCGTGCATGCGTACTCCTCGCGTCGGGGCGATCACCTACAGCTCAACTGTGACAGCAGAGGGTCGACGACGGCGAAGTGCGGGATGGCCACAGAATGGAGGGGGACGCCCGACGTCGCTCACCGGTGCCGCACATGTGGGGTAAGGGCGTGTTTCTTTGCCGGAAAATCGTTCGACCATTCCGGTGGGAGTCATACTCTCTCTCAGCCTTGACCGCGCTCAGCGGTCCTGGGAGGCGCGTTTCAGGGAAATCGAGCAACAGGGCGAAGGGCAACCGCGCATGCAAGGCACGGTCGACGGTTTCAGCTACGGACTCGTCACACCGCTGGTGGCCTACCTCATGGCCTGCCTCGGCGGTGCTCTTGGCCTGCGCTGCACCACCAGAGCCCTGCTCGTCGCCCAGACCTGGCGCCCCGGGTGGCTCGCCCTCGGCTCGGCGGCCATCGGCTCCGGCATCTGGACCATGCACTTCGTGGCGATGATCGGCTTCACGGTCGAAGGCGCCCCGATCCACTACGACAAACCCCTGACCTTCGCAAGCCTGGGCGTCGCCATCCTGATGGTGGGCATCGGGATCTTCATCGTCGGCTACAAGGGCGCGACCGGATCCGCGCTCTTCACCGGAGGCACCATCACCGGCCTGGGCATCGCGTCGATGCACTATCTCGGCATGGCCGGAATGCGATTCGACGGCAAGTTCGAATACAACACGCTCACCGTCGCCGCCTCCGTCGCCATAGCCATGGCCGCCGCCACCGCCGCCCTGTGGGCCGCGGGGCAGGTCAGGGGCTTCCTGTGGAGTGTGGGCGCCAGCCTGGTCATGGGGCTGGCCGTCACCGGCATGCACTACACCGGCATGGCCGCCCTCAGGGTCCATCTGCACACGACCGAGGCCCCGACCGCGGGCGACTCGCCCGCCGCGCTCCTCGCGCCGATGCTGATCGGCCCCCTCGCCTTCCTCTGCCTCGCGGGCTTCGTCGTGATGTTCGACCCGCTGATGGTCATGGGCAAGCCCGACTGGACCCCCGCCGAGCACAAGCCCGGCGTCCCGGCGCACCCGCCGGCCGCGCACCCCTCGCGCCGCTCCCAGCTCCACAGCCGCCGCAAGGTGACACACCGCGACTCCCGAACCCCCCAGAACCGCTGACCCCCGCAGTACCGCCGGCCGGCACGTGAGAAGCCCGGGGGTCGGCCCCCGGACCGCTTGACAGGTAGCGACGCCACCGCTGGGAGATCGGCCGGTCGGGACGCCGGGAAATCGCTGGTCGGGGTGCCGGGAGATTGCTGGTCGGGACGCTGGGGGACTGCTGGTCGGGGTGCCGGGAGATTGCTGGTCGGGAAGCCGGGAGATCGCCGGGCAGGGCGCCGGGGGACCGCCGGGCAGGGCACCCGGAAGCGCCGGGCCGGACGCCGTGGACCCCCGTTCGGCACCCGCGGGGCTGTGGGGTCGGACACGGAGAACCCGCTGGTCCGGACGCCGTGAAGCGGCCGGGCCGGCCCCTCCGACGCAGTGGGCCGGCCCCCAGACCCCCTGATCGGCACCTGCTAAGCCGCCGGGCGGGGTCCTGTGAACCCGCCGGGCCGGGTCCTGCCAAGCCGCCAGGCCGGGTCATGCGGAACCGCCGGGCGGGGTCCTGCCGAGCCGCCGGGCCGGGCTCTGCGAAGCCACCGGGCGGGGTCCTGCCGAGCCGCCGGGCCCGGCTCTGTGAACCCGCCGAGCCGGGCCCGGCCAAGCCGCCGAGCCGGGCTCCGCGGAACCGCCGGCCGGGCCCCGCAGAACCGCCGGGCTGAGTCCTGCCGAGCCGCCGGGCCGGGCCCCGCAGAACCGCCGGATCGGGTCCCGCCGAGCCGCCGGGCCGGGCCCCGCGGAACCGCCGGATCGGGTCCCGCCGAGCCGCCGGGCTCCCGGAACCGCTCGGCCGGGACCCGGCAAACCTCGGGTCGGGCCCCGCGAAGCTTCGGGTCGGGGCCCTGGAACGCCTGATCGGGGCCCGTTGTCAGTGGGGGGCCGTACGGTGGATGTCATGCGGCCCGTTTCCCAGATCGAACGCACGGTGGCGCCCTTCGAGGTCGTCAGTTCCTACCAGCCCAGCGGTGACCAGCCGGCGGCCATCGCCGAGCTGGCCAAGCGCGTCGAGGCAGGTGAGAAGGACGTCGTCCTGCTCGGCGCGACCGGCACCGGAAAGTCCGCGACCACCGCGTGGATGATCGAGAAGCTCCAGCGCCCCACCCTGGTGATGGCCCCGAACAAGACCCTGGCCGCCCAGCTGGCGAACGAGTTCCGCGAACTGCTGCCGAACAACGCGGTCGAATACTTCGTCTCGTACTACGACTACTACCAGCCCGAGGCGTACGTCCCGCAGTCGGACACCTACATCGAGAAGGACTCCTCGATCAACGAGGAGGTCGAGCGCCTGCGCCACTCCGCGACCAACTCGCTGCTCACCCGGCGGGACGTCGTGGTGGTCGCCTCCGTCTCCTGCATCTACGGCCTCGGCACCCCGCAGGAGTACGTGGACCGGATGGTCCCCCTCAAGGTCGGTGACGAACTCGACCGGGACCAGCTCCTGCGCCGCTTCGTCGACATCCAGTACACGCGCAACGACCTCGCGTTCACGCGCGGCACCTTCCGGGTGCGCGGCGACACCATCGAGATCTTCCCGGTCTACGAGGAACTCGCCGTCCGCATCGAGATGTTCGGCGACGAGATCGAGGCCCTGTCCACCCTGCACCCGCTCACCGGCGAGATCATCAGCGACGACGAGCACTTGTACGTCTTCCCGGCCACCCACTACGTCGCGGGACCCGAGCGCCTCGAACGGGCCGCCAACGACATCGAGAAGGAGCTGGGCGAGCGCCTCGCCGAACTGGAGAAGCAGGGCAAGCTCCTGGAGGCCCAGCGCCTGCGGATGCGCACCACCTACGACCTCGAGATGCTCCGCCAGATCGGCTCCTGCTCCGGCGTGGAGAACTACTCGATGCACTTCGACGGCCGCCTGCCCGGCTCCCCGCCGAACACCCTGCTGGACTACTTCCCGGACGACTTCCTGCTCGTCATCGACGAGTCCCATGTCACCGTCCCGCAGATCGGCGCCATGTACGAGGGAGACGCCTCCCGCAAGCGCACCCTCGTCGACCACGGCTTCCGGCTCCCCTCCGCCCTCGACAACCGCCCTCTGAAGTGGGAGGAGTTCCAGGAGCGCATCGGGCAGACCGTCTATCTGTCGGCGACCCCCGGCAAGTACGAGCTCTCCCGTGGGGACGGCGTCGTCGAGCAGATCATCCGCCCCACCGGCCTCATCGACCCGGAGGTCGTCGTCAAGCCCACCGAGGGCCAGATCGACGACCTGGTGCACGAGATCCGGGAGCGCGTCGAGAAGGACGAGCGGGTCCTGGTCACCACGCTCACCAAGAAGATGGCCGAGGACCTCACGGACTACTTCCTCGAACTCGGCATCCAGGTGCGCTACCTGCACAGTGACGTCGACACGCTGCGCCGTATCGAGCTGCTGCGCGAGCTGCGTGCCGGCGAGTTCGACGTGCTGGTCGGCATCAACCTGCTGCGGGAGGGCCTCGACCTGCCCGAGGTGTCCCTGGTGGCGATCCTCGACGCCGACAAGGAGGGCTTCCTGCGCTCCGGCACCTCGCTGATCCAGACCATCGGCCGCGCGGCGCGCAACGTCTCCGGCCAGGTCCACATGTACGCCGACAAGATCACCCCGGGCATGGAGCGGGCCATCGAGGAGACCAACCGCCGCCGGGAGAGGCAGGTCGCCTACAACACGGCGAACGGCATCGACCCGCAGCCGCTCCGCAAGAAGATCAACGACATCGTCGCGCAGATCTCCCGCGAGGAGGTCGACACGGAGCAGCTGCTCGGCTCCGGCTACCGCGCGAAGAAGGACGGACGGGGCACCAAGGCCCCGGTGCCCTCCCTCGGCGACAAGGCGGCCAAGGGCGCCAAGTCCAAGGCGGCCAAGGGCAAGGCGACGGTGCCGACCGACCGCCCCGCGGCCGAACTCGCCGAGCAGATCGAGGAGATGACCGAGCGCATGCGGGCCGCCGCCGCGGACCTCCAGTTCGAGGTCGCCGCCCGGATCCGCGACGAGGTCTCCGAAATGAAGAAGGAACTGCGCCAGATGAGAGAGGCGGGTCTGGCCTGACGGGCTCGTGCGGTTGCTGTGCCCCGGCCACGCACGCGCTGTGTTGCAAGACCGACACAAAGTGCGGGCCTGGGTACGGCACTGTCAGTGCTTTTGCGTAGGGTTTCCGTCAACCGCGGGCGCCGCGGCAACAGGGGACAGTTCGAGAGGGGAATCAGCGCGTGACCGTCAACATGACCAAGGGTCAGGCCATCAGTCTGCAGAAGAACGACGGGGGCAGCCTGACTGCGGTGCGCATGGGTCTCGGCTGGCAGGCGGCCCCGCGGCGCGGCCTGTTCGGCTCCCGGACCCGGGAGATCGACCTCGACGCCTCCGCCGTTCTGTTCGCGGACAAGCAGCCGGTCGACGTCGTCTTCTTCCGCCACCTGGTGAGCGACGACGGCTCGGTCCGTCACACCGGTGACAACCTCGTCGGCGGTGTCGGCCAGGGCGGCGACGACGAGGCGATCCTCGTCGACCTCTCGCGCGTTCCGGTCCACATCGACCAGATCATCTTCACCGTGAACTCCTTCACCGGCCAGACGTTCCAGGAGGTGCAGAACGCCTTCTGCCGTCTGGTCGACGAGACCAACGGCCAGGAGCTCGCGCGCTACACGCTCGCGGGCGGCGGCGCCTACACGGCCCAGATCATGGCGAAGGTGCACCGGGTGGGCGGCGGCTGGAACATGACGGCCCTCGGCACCCCGGCCAACGGCCGCACCTTCCAGGACCTGATGCCCGCGATCCTGCCGGCGCTGTAAGGCGCACGAGCGGCACACGACGACACCGACACACGCGACGCAGGGGGACGACAGGCGATGACGGCCGAGCTGGCGCGGGGGCAGAACCACCCGCTCTCCCAGGTCCGGCTCGAGATCCGGGTCTCGGCCGGCAAGCCCGTCGCGGCGGTGGCCACGCTCGGCGACGAGACCGGCAAGGTCCACGGCGTCGAGTGGGTGGTGCACCCCGGCGTGCCCGCACTGCCCGGGCTGGAGGTCTCCCGGCAGGCGGCCGCCGACCACCGGCTCGCGGTGGACCTGGACGCCATGCCGGCGGCCGTGCACCGGGTCAACATCCTGCTCGCGCTGCCCACGGGGGTCGGGGGGCCGGCCAGTTTCGGCTCCCTCGCCTCCCCGTTCGTCGCGGTCACCGGCCTCGACGGCACCGAGATCGCCACCTACACCATCACCGGCCTGGACGCGGAGTCGGCGGTCGTCGCGCTGGAGCTGTACCGGCGGCAGGGCGCCTGGAAGGTGCGCGCCGTCGGCCAGGGCTACGCAGGCGGTCTCGCCGAACTCCTCACCGACCAGGGCCTGTCGCAGGCGCACCAGCTTGCGGCCGGTATCAACGATGCCGTGGCCCAGGGCCTGGCCCGCTCGGTGCCGGCCCCGCCACCGCGTACGGCCGACGCCGACCGCTCCCGGCAGGCGGCCGCGTCCGCGCTCGGTCCGGACCAGAGCGGCTCACCGTACGGGGCACAGGGCGCTCAAGGCGCCCAGAGCACCCAGGGCGGCGCCGGCCCGTACGGGGCAGCCCAGAACCCGCAGGGACCCTCGGGACCGGGCTACCCGCCGAGCTCCGCGCCGGGCGCCCCGGCGGACCCGGCCGCCACCCAGCCGACGCCGACCCCCTCCACCGGCGGTCCGATCGACTACAGCCACCCCCGTCGGCGGAACGCGGCTCCGACCCCGCCGCCCACCGCGCCCCCGGCACAGCCCGGGCAGCCCGCTCGGCCCGTGGCGGGCGACGCGACCGGCTGGTCCATGGAGGAGCGGCTCTACAACCAGGCCTGGGGCATGTTCGAGGACCTGGCGCGCTCCGCCGCCGCTTTCCGCAGCGCGGTCGACTTCGCGGACACGCGGATGGAGAAGGAGCTCGACCAGGCCCTGTCCGACCCGCGCAGCAGGATCGGCGGCCAGGGCGACGCCGCCCGCGAGGCCGCGCAGGCGAAGCACGGCCAACTCGTCGACCAGGCCAGGGAGGCGCTGGACCGGGATCTCGCCCAGCTCGCCGCCGAGGCCGAGGTCGTCGAACCGGCGCTGCCCGCGGCGTTCGCGCGCTGGGACAACCCTGTCTGGCACGCCTACCGCGTCCCCATGGAGATGCCCATGGCCCTGCGCCTGGGCGATCTTCACCTGCCCGAGAGCGAGCCGCTGCGCGTCCCGATGCTGGTCCGGCTCCCGCTGGAGCGTGGCCTGTGGATCGACAGCGGGCGCATGTCGGCGTCCGACGGATCGTTCGCCGACTCCCACGAACTGCGGCGCCTCGCCATGGAGTCGGCGGTGGCGCACACGGCCCGGCTGCTGGCCGTGCATCCGGCGGGCGAGTTCACCGTGCACGTCATCGACCCGGCCGGTTCGGGCGCCCGGGAACTCGCACCGCTGGTGCAGAGCGGGGTGCTCGCGGGCCCGCCCGCGGTCGGCGCGGCAGGCGTCGCCACGGTCCTGGGCCGGCTCACCGAGCGCGTCGACCTCGTGCAGATGGCGGTGCGTGGCGGCGCGGCCGACTCGCTGCCGCCCGGCTTCGACACGTCCCAGCAGCTCCTGGTCGTCAACGACTTCCCGCACGGCTTCGACGACCGCGCCGTGACCCAGCTGCGTTACCTGGCGGACGAAGGCCCGTCGGTCGGCGTGCACCTGATGATGGTCGCCGACCGGGAGGACGCCGACGGTTACGGTCCGTTGCTGGACCCGCTGTGGCGCGGGCTGCTACGGCTGACACCAGTGCCCGACGATCACCTCGCGGACCCCTGGGTGGGACACGCCTGGACGTATGAACCGGCTCTCGTGCCGCCCGGCAGCCGGGTGCTCCAGCAGGTCCTCACCCAGCTGGCGATGGCTCGCCCCAAGAACACGTAAAGGACCCTGACCAGGGGACTTGGTCTTTCTTTTGCCAATCGCTTTACCTTTTCTTGGTGGTTGGGGTACTGTTTTCCTCACGGAGGGGAGTACTCCCTGCTGCGGCGTACCCGTCAATACGGATCAGAGTCGATCCCGGGGCGTCGGCCCGTCCTTGATGGATCGGGTGGAAGAGACCTCCGGCAGCGCGACGACGCTGATTACCTGCCGTTACGTACTGCCGGAGGCGCAGTGGATGTTTCCCTGGCCCTATGGGTCCTGACCATCGCGGGCCTTGCCGCCCTCATCGCGGTCGATTTCTTCATCGGCCGCAAACCGCACGACGTGTCCATCAAGGAAGCCGGGATCTGGACGGTCGTCTGGATCGCCCTGGCCGGGCTCTTCGGACTCGGTCTGCTGATCTTCGGCGGCGGTGAGCCCGCCGGCGAGTTCTTCGCGGGCTTCATCACCGAGAAGTCGCTCAGCGTCGACAACCTCTTCGTGTTCGTCCTGATCATGGCGAAGTTCGCGGTCCCGTCGCAGTACCAGCAGCGGGTTCTGCTCGTCGGCGTCCTCATAGCCCTGGTCCTGCGGGCGATCTTCATCGCCGCGGGCGCCGCGATCCTCGCGAGCTTCGCGTGGGTGTTCTACCTCTTCGGCGCCTTCCTGATCTGGACCGCCTGGAAGCTCATCCAGGAGGCCCGCTCCGGCGAGGAGGAAGAGGAGTTCGAGGAGAACAAGCTGCTCAAGTCCGTGGAGAAGCGCTTCGGCGTCGCCGACCGCTACCACGGCACGAAGCTGTGGATCGAGCAGAACGGCAAGCGGGTCATGACCCCGATGCTGGTCGTCATGCTCGCGATCGGCTCCACCGACGTGCTCTTCGCCCTCGACTCCATCCCGGCGATCTTCGGCCTGACGCAGGACCCGTACATCGTCTTCACGGCCAACGCCTTCGCCCTGATGGGCCTCAGGCAGCTGTACTTCCTCATCGGCGGCCTGCTGAGGAAGCTGGTCCACCTCAGCTACGGCCTCTCGATCATCCTGGGCTTCATCGGCGTCAAGCTGGTGCTGCACGCCCTGCACGAGTCCGGGGTGCACGTGCCCGAGATCAGCATCCCGGTCTCGCTCGGCGTCATCTGCTCCGTCCTGATCGTCACCACGCTCACCAGCCTGCGAGCCTCGAAGAAGCAGGCGGCGGCCGAGGCGGCGCAGACGGTGGGCGAAGGCGCTCCGAAGGACAGCATCGAGGCCTGACCACGGACGACGTAGGAACAACCACCCCCGGGAGCGGTGCGCGGCGCATTGCCGAGCACCGCTCCCGGTGCTTCGTTGGGAGCTGGGCGTTTTCGTACGAAGACGCCGGATACGGGTGGAGGCACCATGAGCACATCGCAGCGGTTCGTACAGATCGTCGAGTTCGAGACCGACAGCATCGACGAGATGCGGGCCCTGGCCGAGGAAGGGGAGCAACGCCTCACCGATCGGGCCGACGGCCCGACCCGCCGCCTCGTCCTCAAGGACAGGAACCGCCCCGACCGCTACCTCGTGGTGATCGAGTTCGACTCCTACGACGAGGCCATGCGCAACAGCGAAGACCCGGAGACGGGCAAGTTCGCGGAGCGGATGGCCGCACTGTGCACCAGGCCCCCGTCCTTCACCGACTGCGACGTCGAGGACACGACCGAGTTCAGGTGACGGCCGAGTTCAGGTGACGGCCGAGTTCATGCAACGTCGGTCGCCGCAGGGGCTGTAGCAGCCGCAGGGGCCGTACGGGCCGGAATGCGAAGCCCGTACGGCTCTGCGACGATCGCTGCATGATCGCTCGGCTCAGGCCGGTCACGACCCGGTGGACATCCCTCGTGCCGGCGCTCGCGGTCGTCCTGCTGGCTCTGACCTGGGGACGCGACCTGTCCGGCGCGGTCGTCGCACTGGTCACCCTGGTCCTCGCCGGAGCCGTACTGGCCGCCGTGCACCACGCGGAGGTCGTCGCCCACCGGGTCGGTGAACCCTTCGGCTCCCTCGTCCTCGCGGTCGCCGTGACGATCATCGAGGTCGCCCTGATCGTCACGCTGATGGCGGACGGCGGCGACAAGAGCTCGACCCTGGCCAGGGACACCGTCTTCGCGGCCGTGATGATCACCTGCAACGGCATCGTCGGCCTGTGCCTGCTGGTCGCCTCCCTGCGCCACGGCACGGCGATCTTCAACCCGGAGGGCACCGGCGCGGCCCTGGCGACCGTCGCGACCCTGGCCACGCTCAGCCTGGTCCTGCCGACCTTCACCACCAGCAAACCGGGCCCGGAGTTCTCCTCCGTCCAGCTCACCTTCGCCGCACTGTCCTCGCTGATCCTGTACGGCCTGTTCGTGGCGACGCAGACCGTCCGGCACCGCGACTACTTCCTGCCCGTCACCCGGCAGGGAGACGTCATCAGCGTGGACGACCACGCGGGCGTCCCGAGCTCCCGGACCGCCCTGATCAGCCTCGGGCTGCTCGGCCTGGCACTGATCGGCGTCGTCGGCCTCGCCAAGGGCGTCTCGCCCACCATCGAGTCCGCAGTCGAGGCCGCGGGTCTCCACCAGGCGGTCGTCGGAGTGATCATCGCGCTGCTGGTGCTGCTCCCCGAGACCATCGCCGCGCTGCGCTCCGCCCGCCGCGACCGGGTGCAGACCAGCCTCAACCTCGCGCTCGGCTCCGCGATGGCCAGCATCGGTCTGACGATCCCCGCGGTCGCCCTGGCCTCCGTCTGGCTCTCCGGGCCGCTCGTCCTCGGCCTCGGCTCCACCCATCTGGTGCTGCTCGCACTGACCATCGTGGTCAGCTCGCTGACGGTGGTCCCGGGCCGTGCCACGCCGTTGCAGGGCGGCGTCCATCTCGTGCTGTTCGCCGCGTACCTGGAACTGGCGATCAACCCGTAGCGGCACGTAAACGCTTGCGCAGTCGCTTGCGTAAACGCGTGCGTAGACGTTTGCGCAAGCGTTTACCCACGCGTTTACGCGCACTCCCCGGCGGCCGTCTCGGTCGCCGCCACCGGCCCCGGCCCCGCCGCGTGCCCCGTCACCTGTCCCGGCACCGGCCGGGTCTCCGGCAGCAGTGCGAAGCAGCCCAGGCTGAGCAGCGCGACCCCCGTCAGATACGCGCCCACGCCCCACGGAACCCGCCCCGAGTGCTCCGCGAGGGCCGTCGCCACGATCGGCGTGAGCGCGCCCCCGAGGACGCCGCCGAGGTTGTAGCCGACCGCCGCACCGGTGCAGCGCACGCGCGGCGCGTACAGCTCCGGCAGATACGCCGCGATCACCGAGAACATCGTGACGAACGCGACCAGCGCCCCCAGGATGCCGAGGAACATCGGCAGCGGCTCGCCGGTCGCGAGCAGCGCGACCATCGGGAACATCCACAGCGCGGCAGCCGCGCATCCGGCGAGGCACAGCGGCCTTCGGCCGTAGCGGTCGCCGAGCAGCGCCATCAGGGGCGTCAGCGCCCCCTTCACCACCACGGCGGCCAGGATGCAGGCCAGCATGACCGTACGGGTCACCCCGAGCCGCTCCGTCGCGTACGCCACGGACCAGGTCGTCACGGCATAGAAGATCGCGTACCCGACGGACAGTGCGCCGGCGGTCAGCAGGACGAGCCGCCAGTGGTCGCGCACGACCTCGACGAGCGGCACGCGCGCGTGGTCGTCGATCTCCAGGAACCGAGGGCTCTCGGGCAACGACGACCTGAGCCACAGCCCGAGCACCGCCAGCGCCCCGGCCGCCCAGAAGGGCACCCGCCACCCCCACTGCGTGAACTGCGCCTCGGTCAGCGTCGCCAACAGGACCAGCACGACCCCGTTGGCGAGCACGAAACCCACCGCGGGCCCGACCTGCGGGAAGCTCGACCACAGGGCGCGCCGCTCGGCGGGCGCGTGCTCGGCGGTCAGCAGCACCGCGCCGCCCCACTCCCCGCCGAGCCCCAGCCCCTGCAGAAAACGCAGGACGAGCAGCAGCAGGGGAGCGGCCACACCGATCGTGTCGTAGGCCGGCACGCAGCCGACCGCGACCGTCGAGGCGCCGGTCAGCAGCAGGGAGACGACGAGCACCGGCCGGCGCCCGTGCCGGTCCCCGACATGTCCGAACAGCACCGACCCCAGCGGCCGGGCCACGAACCCCACGCCGAACGTCGCGAACGCGGCCAGCGTCCCCGCGAGCGGCGAGAACGTCGGGAAGAACAACGGCCCCAGGACCAGCGCGGCCGCCGTCCCGTAGACGAAGAAGTCGTAGAACTCGATGGCGGTCCCGGCGAGCGAGGCGGCCGCGAGTCGCGGCATGGAGGGCGTCTTCACGGTGTGTACGTCGTGCATGCCGCGTCAACTACCCACGGTGACCACGGGTTACGGGGGCGCGTGGGAGCGCGGCCCGCCTCCGGGAGCCTCAGTAGACGACGGTGATGCGCCGCGCGGGACCGTCGACGCGGACCGTGCCGCCATAGGGGATGACGAGCTGGGGATCGGTGTGCCCGAAGTCCACGTCGAAGACGGCCAGGGTGTCCGGGGCGTACGCCTTCAGCGCGCGCTGCACCGCCTCGCGCTGCTCGGCAGCGTAACGGGCGCCCTCCTGCGGGCTGTTGGGGTGCTCGAAGGACCACGTCTTGGCGCGGGCCATCAGCAGCGCCGGGAAACGCCGCAGCAGGCCGCGCTCGCCCATGTTGCGCAGGATCCGGAAGACCTCCGTGGCGCTCGGCAGCTCCTCCGAGGTCTCCAGGAACAGCACGCCGCCGTCGTACACCGACGGGTCGCGCGCGATCTCACGGTCGGCCATCAGCAGCCAGGACAGGATTTCCAGGTTGCCGCCCCAACTGCGGCCCTCCACCACGCGATCGGCGTTGACCCAGCTCCAACCCTCGCCCGGCCGGCTCTCCGGCTCCGCCTCGAAGGTCGCCGGGTCGGCCCAGTCACGGTCGACGTCGTTCCAGCGCTCGGCGGGCCGCAGCTCGTAGGGGCCCGAGGCGAACAGCGCGGCTCGCAGCGAGTCGGCGGTCCGCGGGTGCAGGGCCCCGGGCCGCCCGAACTCGCACATCACGCTCCCGCCGTGGTAGCCGACGATGCCGGCGTTGTACAGGAACGCCAGCAGGTTGGTGTTGTCGCTCGTCCCGAAGAACGGTTTCGGGTTCGCCCGCAGCAACTCCCGGTCCAGCAACGGCAGGACGGTGATCTGGTCCTCGCCGCCGATCGACGCGACGACCGCCCTGACGTCCGGGTCCGCGAACGCGGCGTGGATGTCGTCGGCGCGCTCCTGCGGCGTCGTCCCCATCCTGCGCGTCGTGGGGTATTCGACCGGCTCCAGGCCGAAGTCCTCACGCAGCCGCTCCAGGCCCAGCTCGAAGGGGCGCGGGAAGAGCTGCGGCAGGCCCGCGGAGGGCGAGAGGACGGCTATGCGGTCGCCGGGCGAGGGCTTGGGGGGATACGAGGGCGTCGTCATGTCGGGGAGGGTACGGCCTGCTGCCCTGCGGTTTCACCGTGATAAACCGGTCTGAGCGGCGGTCCCCGACGGATCGCTCCCGAACGGACCGGAGGAACCGTGCCCCGCACCCTGGCCAACGCCCCGATCATGATCCTGAACGGCCCCAACCTGAACCTCCTGGGCCAGCGTCAGCCGGAGATCTACGGTTCCGACACGCTCGCCGACGTCGAGGCGCTGTGCGTCAAGGCTGCGGCCGCGCACGGCGGCACGGTGGACTTCCGCCAGTCCAACCACGAGGGCGAACTGGTCGACTGGATCCACGAGGCACGGCTCAACCACTGCGGCATCGTGATCAACCCGGGGGCCTACTCGCACACCTCGGTCGCGATCCTGGACGCCCTCAACACCTGCGACGGCCTGCCGGTGCTGGAGGTCCACATCTCCAACATCCACCGGCGTGAGGCCTTCCGGCACCACTCGTACGTCTCGCTGCGCGCCGACGGCGTCATCGCCGGCTGCGGGGTGCAGGGATACGTGTTCGGCGTGGAGCGCGTCGCCGCACTCGCGGGCGCGGGGAAGACCGACGCGTAACGACCGGCCTCCAGGCGTACGCCCCTTACTTGCGGCCTACCGCGGCCCCTTGAGGCGCCTCGCAGCGCCTCAGAGGCGGCCGGCTTCGACGATCCGCCGCAGGAACTGTTGCGTGCGCTCCTGCTGCGGGTCGCCGAAGACCTGCTCGGAGGTGCCGCGCTCCAGCACGACCCCGCCGTCCAGGAAGCAGACCTGATCGGCCACCTCGCGCGCGAAGCCCATCTCGTGGGTGGCCAGCACCATGGTCATGCCGTCGCCCTTCAGGTCGCGGACGACGTTGAGGACCTCGCCCACCAGCTCCGGGTCCAGCGCCGCCGTGATCTCGTCGAGCAGCAGCAGCCGGGGACGCACGGCCAGGGCGCGCACGATCGCGACCCGCTGCTGCTGGCCGCCGCTGAGCCGGTCGGGGTACTCGTCCGCCTTGCCGGCCAGCCCGAGCCGCTCCAGGAGCTCCCTGGCGTACTCCTCGGCCCGCGCGCGGGCGACGCCGTGCACGCGGCGCGGGGCGAGCGTGATGTTCTCCAGCACCGTCATGTGCGGGAACAGGTTGTACGCCTGGAAGACCACGCCGATCCGGCGCCGTACCGCGTCCTGGTCGACACGCGGGTCGGTGATCTCCTCGCCGTCCAGCCAGATCGCGCCGTCGTCGACGTCCTCGAGGAGGTTGGCACAGCGCAGCAGCGTGGACTTGCCGGAGCCGGAGGCCCCGATCAGCGCGGTGACCGTGTGCGGGGCGACCTCCAGGTCCACGTCCCGCAGGACGACGGAGTCGCCGAAGGTCTTGCGGACGGACTCCATCCGCAGCACCGGAGCGTCGCTCATGTCGTTCCTCCTTGCGCCCGCTGACGGTCCATCCGGGCCGTCACCCAGTCCGTGAAGCGGGTCATCGGGATGGTCAGGGCCACGAAGAGCAGCCCCGCGACGATGTACGGCGTGTAGTTCAGACTTCGGCCCACGATGATGTCCGCCGCACGCACGGCGTCGATCGCGCCGCCGATCGAGACGAGACCCGTGTCCTTCTGCAGCGACACCAGGTCGTTCAGCAGCGGCGGCACCTGCCGGCGCACCGCCTGCGGGAGCACGACGTACCGCAGCGCCTGCCGGTTGGACAGGCCCAGCGAGCGGGCCGCGGCGCGCTGCGAGGGGTGCACGGACTCGATGCCGGCGCGGAACACCTCGGCGACGTACGCCGAGTACGTCAGCGTCAGCGCCGCACCGCCCAGCAGCACGGGGTCCACGGTCACGCCCTGCAGCCTCAGCGCCGGGACGCCCAGCACCACGATCATCAGGTTGATGATCAGCGGCAGACCGCGGAAGAAGTCTGTGTACGCCGCCGCCAGCACCCGCAGCGGGAAGAACACCGGGCCGCGCAGCGTGCGGGCCACGGCGATGAGCATGCCGAGCACCAGCACCGCGGCGCCGCAGACCAGCAGCAGCCGGACGTTCAGCCACAGCCCTTCGAGGACCTTGGGCAGCGCCTCGCGCGCGTACTGCCCGTTGAAGAAGGTCTCCTTGGTACGCGGCCAGCCGGGCGCGCCGACGACGACGAAGTAGAGGGCGACACCCGTGACCAGGGTCGAGAGCGCGGCGATCGCCGTGGCGCGGCGGGCACGCGCGCGTCTGTAGCGGTCACGCTCCAGCCGCCGCTGCGACGGGGCGTACCCGTCACCGGCGCCGTCACCGCCCCCGGACAGGTCGTCCTTGCCGTCCGCGCCCTCCCGGCCGGACTCGTCCTTGGTGACCGTCACTTGAGCACCGGGGCGTCGACGGCGTCGGAGAGCCACTGCTGCTCGATCTTCGCCAGGCTGCCGTCCTTGCGGAGCGTGTCCACGGCTGCGGTCACGCAGGCCGTGAGCGCGCTGCCCTTGTCGAGTACGAGCCCGAACTGCTCCGGCGCTGCGCCCTGGTTCTCGAACTGGCCGACGATCTCGGCGTCGGTCACCTCGGCGGCGGTGATGTAGAAGGCGGTCGGCAGGTCGACCACGATGGCGTCGACCTGACCGTTCTTCAGCGCGGACTTGGCCTGGTCGTTCTTGGCGTACACGGCCGCCTGCCGGGACGGCTTCACCACGTCGTCGATGTAGTCGAGGCTGGTCGTGCCGACCTGGGCGCCCAGCTTGAGGCCCCTGAGGTCGGCGATGGTCGTCGCGCTCGCGGCCTTCGTGCCCTTGAGGGCGATGACGGCCTGCCGCACGTCGTAGTAGCCCGACGAGAAGTCCACGGCCTTCTTGCGCTCGTCGCTGATCGACACCTGGTTGATGTCGAAGTCGAAGGTCTTCTCGCCCGGCGCGAAGGCCTTGTTGAACGGCACGCTCTGCCAGACCACCGCGCTCTTGTCGTAGCCGAGCTGCTTCGCGACGGCGTACGCCACCGCGGACTCGAAGCCCTCGCCGTTGGCCGGCTTGTCGTCCTTGAACCACGGCTCGTACGCGGGCTCGTCGGTCCCTATGGTCAGCTTGCCGGAGGTCTCGGTGGCCAGCTTGCCCTTGGCGCAGGCGTCCGTGCTCGAAGCGGAAGGCGTGGTGGCCGCCTTGTCCTCCGGTTGCGGAGCGCAGCCGACGGCGGTCGCGAGGAGGGCTACGGTGGCGCCGGCCACGGCGCGGCGCAGAACACGAGGGGCGAGAGACATGGCGGGAGAGTGGCAGCCAAATCCCTGTTTGTCGAGGTCACACCATCAGTTGTTCGCATAGTGGGAACGGGTGTTGCAGTCTCGTGAACAGGTCGTGAGGACTGTGTCCTGCCCGGTCGCGTCGCCCGGTCGGTTGAGCGCCTGGGCCGCCGGCCGAGGGCGGGGATCGTGGACCGGCGGCCCGATCCGCGCCGGAGCCGTCATCCCGCGCGGGGCTGCCACCAGTTGACCGCGCAACGACGTGTGCGGGGAGCGCGTGCAGAGGGTCGGCGCGTGCGCGCGATTCACACGGGGCGCGCGTTCGGCAACGCGCGCCCCCTGTATGGACGGCTCACTGCATGGACAGCTCACTGCATGGGCGACTCGGCTCACCACCCGCGCGCGTGCCACTCCGGAAGGTGCGGCCGCTCCGCGCCCAGCGTGGTGTCGTTGCCGTGTCCCGGATAGACCCAGGTCTCGTCCGGCAGCGCGCCGAAGATCTTCGTCTCGACGTCGTGGATCAGGCTGGCGAACGCCTCCGGGTCCTTGCGGGTGTTGCCCACGCCCCCGGGGAAGAGGCAGTCGCCGGTGAAGACGTGGGGGTGGCCGTGCGGGTCGTCGTAGACCAGGGCGATCGAGCCGGGCGTGTGCCCGACCAGATGGCGTGCGGTGAGGCTCACGTTCCCCACCCGGATGACGTCGCCGTCGTCGACCGGGACGTCGGTCGGCACGGGGATGCCCTCGGCGTCCTGCCGGCCGGCGTAGGTACGCGCGTGCGTGCCTGCCACCACCTCGGCGAGCGCCTGCCAGTGGTCGCCGTGCTGATGCGTGGTGACGACGGACGCGATGCCGTCGTCGCCGATCATGCCGAGCAGGGCCTCCGCGTCGTTGGCCGCGTCGATCAACAACTGCTCGTCCGTGGCCCGACAGCGCAGCAGATAGGCGTTGTTGTTCATCGGGCCGACCGCGATCTTGGTGATCATGAGGTCCTTGAGCTCGTGCACGTCGGCCGGGCCGCCGACCGTCACCTCTCCGCTGTACGTCATGGCGGCAGCCTATAGCGGGGGGAGGGCCGGGAGCGTGCCGCCGTCGACCGTCAGTCCGGATCCGTCACGGCGGCCCGCGAGCCAGCCCAGGAGGTCGGCGGGGGAGCCGGTGACGGTCACCTCGGGCCCGTCGGCCTTGCGGCCCGTGCTCCACACGCGCGAGGCGTCCGTCAGGCGGGTCGGCGGTACGTCGGGATGTCCGTCGAACCGCTCCGCGAGGAACTCGATCTCCCGCTCGGTGAACTCCTCCGGCAGGTCCTCCAGCTCGTAACCGATGCCGAGGTCCACGTGGTGCAGCTCGACCTCCACCCACCGTCGGAAGGGCACGCGGGCCGCCGCGTCGACCACCCCGTTGCGCAGCTGCACCGTGCGCGACCAGTCCGCGGGTGCCGCTCCCGCCTCCTGGAAGCGGACCCCGCTCTCCCGCAGGTCCGCGAGCTGCACGTCCAGAGGGCGAGGGGCGTCCCGCTCGATGTCGGCGTCGCGCACGTGCGCGTCGGCGTACATGGGGCGCCCTTCCAGGACGTTCACGAGGGCGTCGGCGTTGCGGGCGATGTGGGCGAGCACATGGCCACGGCTCCAGCCGGGCAGGCGTGACGGCTCGGCCGCCGATGCGTTGTCCAGTGCCCCGACTTCGGTGAGCAGTCGCTCGGTCGCGGCACGTACAGACTCCAGGTCATGAGCGTGATCAATCATGCTGCTGACCCTAGCCCCGCCACCCCTTCGGGTGAAGGTGGCAGCTCTGGCCCGCAAATCGAATGCACGTGCTATATGGTCGGTGGCGGCGTCGGGCATGCTGGAAGGCCGGGGATTGTTGTGAACCGGTGAATCCCGACCGGCGTTGTCAGTGGCTCCCCCTAGTCTGAAAAAGACGGGGGCCCCGCCCCTGTCACTTCTCTCAAGAAAGGTGCGGACCGGCGTGGCCGACCGTCTCATCGTCCGTGGCGCGCGCGAGCACAACCTCAAGAATGTCTCGCTCGATCTGCCACGCGACTCGCTCATCGTCTTCACGGGCCTGTCGGGGTCGGGCAAGTCCTCGCTGGCCTTCGACACCATCTTCGCCGAGGGACAGCGGCGCTATGTCGAGTCCCTCTCCTCCTACGCCCGCCAGTTCCTGGGCCAGATGGACAAGCCGGACGTCGATTTCATCGAGGGCCTCTCCCCGGCCGTCTCCATCGACCAGAAGTCGACCTCGCGCAACCCGCGCTCCACGGTCGGCACCATCACCGAGGTCTACGACTACCTGCGGCTGCTCTTCGCGCGCATCGGCAAGCCGCACTGCCCCGAGTGCTCCCGGCCGATCACGCGCCAGTCGCCGCAGGCCATCGTCGACAAGGTGCTGGAACTGCCCGAGGGCAGCCGCTTCCAGGTGCTGTCGCCGCTGGTGCGCGAGCGCAAGGGAGAGTTCGTCGACCTGTTCGCCGATCTCCAGACCAAGGGCTACAGCCGCGCGCGGGTGGACGGCGAGACGATCCAGCTGTCCGACCCGCCCACCCTGAAGAAGCAGGAGAAGCACACCATCGAGGTGGTCATCGACCGCCTCACGGTGAAGGAGTCCGCCAAGCGCCGGCTCACCGACTCGGTGGAGACCGCCCTCGGCCTGGCCGGCGGCATGGTCGTGCTCGACTTCGTCGACCTTCCCGAGGACGACCCCGAGCGCGAGCGGATGTACTCGGAGCACCTGTACTGCCCGTACGACGATCTGTCCTTCGAGGAGCTCGAGCCCCGCTCGTTCTCCTTCAACTCGCCCTTCGGCGCCTGCCCCGATTGCTCCGGCATCGGCACGCGCATGGAGGTCGACCCCGAGCTGATCGTCCCGGACGAGGACAAGTCCCTCGACGAGGGCGCCATCCACCCCTGGTCGCACGGGCACACCAAGGACTACTTCGGCCGGCTGATCGGCGCCCTGGCCGAAGCGCTCGGCTTCCGCACCGACATCCCCTTCGCGGGCCTGCCGCAGCGGGCCAGGAAGGCCCTGCTGTACGGCCACAAGACGCAGATCGAGGTCCGCTACCGCAACCGGTACGGGCGCGAGCGCGTCTACACGACGCCCTTCGAGGGCGCCGTCCCGTTCGTGAAGCGCCGGCACAGCGAGTCCGAGAGCGACGCCAGCCGTGAGCGCTTCGAGGGCTATATGCGCGAGGTGCCCTGCCCCACCTGTGAGGGCACGCGCCTGAAGCCGCTCGTCCTCGCGGTCACGGTGATGGACAAGTCCATCGCCGAGGTCTCCGGCATGTCCATCAGCGACTGCGCGGACTTCCTGGGCGAGCTGAAGCTCGACGCCCGCGACAAGAAGATCGCCGAGCGGGTCCTGAAGGAGGTCAACGAGCGGCTGCGGTTCCTGGTCGACGTCGGCCTGGACTACCTCTCGCTCAACCGCGCGGCCGGCACGCTCTCCGGCGGCGAGGCCCAGCGCATCCGCCTGGCCACCCAGATCGGCTCCGGTCTCGTCGGCGTCCTGTATGTCCTCGACGAGCCGTCCATCGGTCTGCACCAGCGCGACAACCACCGGCTGATCGAGACCCTCGTCCGGCTGCGGGACATGGGCAACACGCTCATCGTCGTCGAGCACGACGAGGACACCATCAAGGTCGCCGACTGGATCGTGGACATCGGCCCCGGCGCCGGCGAGCACGGCGGCAACGTCGTGCACAGCGGCTCCTACAAGGAACTGCTCGACAACGCCGAGTCGCAGACCGGGCAGTACCTGTCCGGCAAGAAGGCGATCCCGCTGCCCGACATCCGGCGCCCGCAGGACCCGTCCCGCCGGCTCACCGTGCACGGCGCCCGCGAGAACAACCTGCAGGACATCGACGTGTCCTTCCCGCTGGGCGTGTTCACCGCGGTCACCGGTGTGTCCGGCTCCGGCAAGTCGACGCTGGTCAACGACATCCTGTACACGCACCTGGCCCGCGAGCTGAACGGCGCCCGGAACGTTCCCGGGCGGCACACGCGCGTGGACGGCGACGACCTCGTCGACAAGGTCGTACACGTCGACCAGTCGCCCATCGGCCGCACCCCGCGCTCCAACCCGGCCACGTACACCGGCGTCTTCGACCACGTCCGCAAGCTGTTCGCGGAGACGACCGAGGCGAAGGTCCGCGGCTATCTGCCCGGCCGCTTCTCCTTCAACGTCAAGGGCGGCCGCTGCGAGAACTGCGCGGGCGACGGCACGATCAAGATCGAGATGAACTTCCTCCCGGACGTCTACGTCCCGTGCGAGGTCTGCCACGGCGCCCGGTACAACCGGGAGACCCTGGAGGTCCACTACAAGGGCAAGTCCATCGCCGACGTCCTGAACATGCCGATCGAGGAGGCGACGGAGTTCTTCGAGGCCGTCCCCTCGATCGCCCGCCACCTCAACACCCTGAAGGACGTCGGCCTCGGCTACGTCCGGCTCGGCCAGTCCGCGACCACCCTGTCCGGCGGTGAGGCCCAGCGCGTCAAGCTCGCCAGCGAGCTCCAGCGCCGCTCCACCGGCCGCACGGTCTACGTCCTGGACGAGCCGACGACGGGTCTGCACTTCGAGGACATCAGCAAGCTCCTGACGGTCCTCGCCGGCCTGGTCGACAAGGGCAACACGGTCATCGTCATCGAGCACAACCTCGACGTGATCAAGACCGCCGACTGGGTCGTCGACATGGGCCCCGAGGGCGGCGCCGGCGGCGGCCTCGTCATCGCCGAGGGCACGCCGGAGGAGGTGGCCGCGGTGTCGACCAGCCACACCGGCAAGTTCCTCCGGGAGGTCCTCGGCGCCGAGCGCATCAGCGACGCGGCTGCGGTGAAGGCCCCGCGCAAGACGGCGGCGAAGAAGACGGTCGCGGCCAGGACGGCGCCGGCACGGAAGACGGCGACCGCCAAGACGGCGACCGCCAAGACCGCCACGGCCAAGTCCGCCGCCGCGAACGACACGGCGACGAAGAAGGCCGCCGGGGCGACGACGAAGGCGACGCCCGCGAAGAAGACGACGAAGTCGACGCGGGCGGCCAAGGCCTGACACCACGCGCGAAAGGACGGCGCCCCGCGGGAACTCCCCGTGGGGCGCCGTCCGTTCTTCCTACAGCTCGCCCACCTCGGAGGCGTACGGCGGTTCCGCACCGGCCCGGGAACAGGTGATCGCCGCCGCGCGTGCGGCGAACCGCAGCAACCGCGTCCAGTCGTCGGCACCGAGGAACTCGACGGCGGTGGGGGACAGGGCGTCGCGCAGCGCGAGGCCGTGCAGCAGCGCCGCGTTCACGGTGTCCCCGGCGCCGATGGTGTCCACGACCTCGACCTCCTCGCCGGGCACGGGGTGGATCGAGCCGTCGCGGGTGAAGACGCTCAGTCCGGCGCTGCCGTGCGTGAGCACCACCGCCGCCGGCCCGGCGGACAGCCACTCGTGCGGGGTGCCGCCCAGCCACCGGGCGTCCTCCTCGGAGAGCTTGAGCAGGGACACCGAGGGCAGCCAGCTCTTGAAGCGGGCCCGGTAAGCGTCGGCGTCCGGGATCAGCCCGGGCCGGATGTTCGGGTCGAGCGCGGTGAACAGGCCCTGCGCCGCGGAGGTCCGCATCAGCTCCTCGTACGCGCTCGCACCCGGCTCCAGGACGAGTGAGCAGGTGCCGAAGGACACCGCACGCGTCCCTGCGGGCAGCGCGGCCGGGGCCGTGAACAGCCGGTCGGCGGTGCCGTCGACGTAGAAGGAGTATGCGGCCGAACCGTCCCCGTCGACCGTGGCGACCGCGAGGGTGGTCGGCTCGGTGCCGCGCTGCACCGCGGACACGTCCACGCCCGATTCCCGCAGTCTGTCGAGCAGCGCCTCGCCGAAGGCGTCCAAGGAGGTGCGCGAGCAGAAGGCCGTGGGGGAGCCGAGGCGGCCGAGTGCGACCGCGGTGTTGTAGGGGCCGCCGCCGAGTGCCGGCTGCAGCCCCGCGAGGGCGCCCGTGCCCTGCGGTACCAGGTCGATCAGGGCCTCACCGGCAACGACGATCACAGGGCGGATCCTTCCTCGGAGCTATCGGAGCTATCGGAGCTGTCGGAGCCATCGGTGCTTGTGCCGTCCGTGCAGCCGCACGACATGCGATGGACGAAGGTGCAGGGGAGCCGTACGGTCCGGGCCGGGCGGTCGGGCGCGGCGAGGCGTTCGAGCAGCACCCGGACGGCCAGGGCGCCGAGGTCCCGGCTGGGCTGGGCGATCGCGGTGAGCCGGGGGGAGAACACGTCCGCCCAGGCGAAGTCGTCGAAACAGCACAGCGCGATGTCCTCGGGCACGGAGAGGCCGCGGTCGCGCAGCGCGCGCAGGGCGCCGATGGTCATCGCGTTGTTGGCGGTGACGAGGGCGGTGGGCGGCGCGGCCTGGGCGAGCAGGGCCGCGGTGGCTCGTTCGGCGCCGGCCGACGCGGAGTCCCCGTGGGCCAGCAGACGCTCGTCGTAGGGGAGCCCGGCGGCGGCGAGGCCGTGCCGGTAGCCGGAGATCCGTTCGCCGGTGGTGCTCAGGCCGGGCAGGCCGGCGACCAGGGCGATGCGGCGGTGGCCCAGTTCGGCCAGGTGGGCGACCAGTCGGGCCGTCGGTGCGGCGTTCTCGGCGCAGACCTGGTCGAAGCGGGGAGCGCCGTCCGCCGCCGCGTCGACGACACGGTCGAGGAGCACGGTCGGCACGGCGTGGCGGGTGAGGTAGGAGAGGAGGCCGCGCGGGTCGGCGGACGGGGCGACGATCAGGCCGTCGACGCGGCGCTCGTGCAGGAGCTGGACGACCTTGCGCTCGTGCTCGGGCTCGTCGTGCGGATCGGCGATCAGGAGGCTGTACCCCTGCTCCAGGGCGCCGGCCTCGACACCCTGGAGGATCTCCGTGAAGTAGGGATTGCTGATCGCCGACACCGCGAGCCCGATGGAACGGGTGCGGGAGGTCACCAGGGAGCGGGCGAGGGTGTTGGGCGTGTAGCCGAGCTCGTCGATGGCGTCGAGGACGGCCTGGCGGGTGTGGGGGAGCACCGGACGGGTGTCGTTGAGCACGTGCGAGACGGTCGCCACGGACACTCCCGCGTGCCGTGCGACGTCGGCCATGGTCGGCATCCGGTCGCCTCGCCTTCCTGGGGCCCCGCAGTCCGGGCCCGTGCCCGTCCTTCCGGCGGGAAGCTATCTCATTCAGCGCCCTGCGTAAACGATTGCGCAAGCGTTTACGTCAGTCGAACGGTCGGGCGAACAGTCACGCGAACTCACTCCCAGTCCCATCCGATGCCCACCATGCCCGACCGCACCCGCGGCTCCACGAGGTGCACCGAACGGTGTCGGCCGCTGATCGGCAGTTCCTGGCGGCCGCCGCGCGGGGCCGCCGCCGAGTGCTGGGTGAACCGGTGGCAGCGCACGGGCAGGGCGTGCTCGTCGAAGCGGATCTGGAGGGCGTACTGGCCGCCCGCCGCACCGAAGCCGCGGACGTACTCGCGGCACACGTCGGCGGTCCCGTCCTCCACGCCGTAGCGGAAGAGGAACGTGTCGCCGGCCCGCAGGCGGGTGTCGAAGAGGAACTCGGCCACGAGCACGCCGGTGTCGTGATGGCGGCGGACGCGACCGGCCCGGCAGTTCTCCAGGGCGTGCACCGCCATCCGCTCCGGTGCGCACCCGGGGTCGCCGTGGTGGACGGCCACGAAGCGGTCGACGCCGTCGCGGTGGGCGCGCACGATGTGCTGCGACTCGCGCCCCAGGAGCTCACGGCGCGCCCCGATGCGGACCCGCTCATGGTGGCCGAGAGTGTGCAGTCCGCCGTCGACGGGGCACTCCAGTTCAACGAGCAGTTGTTCGAGAGCGCCGGTGGCCTCCAGGAACGAGCGGTAGGAGCGGCCCGCGGACTGCCCGGCCGTCGTGGCGCCGTTGCCGCCGTTCCCGCCGTCGGCGTCCGCGAGCAGCCGGATCAGGGACTCGTCCGGCAGGTGCAGGATCTCCTCCAGCGCACGCACCGCCCGCAACGACTCGGGGCGCTGCGGACGCCGGGCGCCCTGCTGCCAGTAGCTCAGGCTCGTCACGCCCACCTTGACCCCGTAGCGCGACAGATGATGCTGGACGCGCTGCAGCGGCAGTCCACGGGCGGCGATCGCGGCACGCAGCGCCACGTGGAAGGGGCCGCCTCGCAGGGCCGTGTCCAGTTCCGCGGTGGTCGCGGCGACGACGGCGGCGTCCGCGTGCTGTGTGGCGTGCGGCATGCAGGGGCCTTTCTGTGAATGCTCACGACGGCTGGTCGGACCGTTCGCGTGGGTGGTCGGGGTCTTGCCCGTGACGCAGCAGCTCCTTCACATCCGTAAGGCGCCCTTCAGGGCCCCGAGTTCCCCCGCATTGAAGCGTGTTGACCAAGTCCCGACAACACCTGATGCCCGAGTGGCACGTGCGTGTGGCCGAGTCGCTGCCCTCGGGCCCGTCCCTGCTGTGCCCGGTCGTCCACAGCCCTGCCGGAGACCCCTGCCGTTGTCCACAGCCCCGCCGGAGTGTCACTCCGCGCCAGTAGGGTGTGAGACATGGCCGACCCCTCCAGCTACCGCCCCAAGCCGGGACAGATCCCGGACTCTCCCGGGGTGTACCGATTCCGCGACGAGCACCGCCGGGTGATCTACGTCGGAAAGGCGAAGAGCCTGCGCCAGCGCCTGGCGAACTACTTCCAGGACGTGGCAGGCCTTCACCCGCGCACCCGCACGATGGTCACCACGGCCGCGTCGGTGGAGTGGACGGTGGTGTCCACGGAGGTCGAGGCGCTGCAGCTGGAGTACTCCTGGATCAAGGAGTACGACCCCCGGTTCAACGTCAAGTACCGCGACGACAAGAGCTACCCCTATCTCGCGGTCACGATGAACGAGGAGTTCCCGCGCGTGCAGGTGATGCGCGGCCACAAGAAGAAGGGCGTCAGGTACTTCGGGCCGTACGCGCACGCGTGGGCGATCCGGGACACGGTCGACCTGCTGCTGCGCGTCTTCCCCGTGCGCACCTGCTCCGCGGGTGTCTTCAAGAACGCAGCCCGCACCGGCCGGCCCTGTCTGCTCGGCTACATCGGCAAGTGCTCCGCGCCCTGCGTCGGCCGGATCACCCCCGAGGAGCACGGCGAACTGGCCGACGAGTTCTGCGACTTCATGGCCGGCCGCACCGGCGCCTACCTCCGCCGTCTGGAGAAGCAGATGATGGAGGCGGCCGAGGAGATGGCGTACGAGCGGGCCGCCCGCCTGCGCGACGACATCGAGGCCCTGAAGAAGGCCATGGAGAAGAACGCGGTCGTGCTCGCGGACGCGACCGACGCCGACCTGATCGCGGTCGCCGAGGACGAGTTGGAGGCGGCCGTCCAGATCTTCCACGTCCGCGGCGGGCGCGTGCGCGGCCAGCGCGGCTGGGTGACCGACAAGGTCGAGGACGTCACCACCGGCGCCCTCGTCGAGCACGCCCTTCAGCAGCTGTACGGCGAGGAGCGGGGCGACTCCGTCCCCAAGGAGGTGCTGGTCCCCGCCCTGCCCGAGCCCGCGCTGCCCGTCCAGGAGTGGCTCACCGAGCGCCGCGGGTCCAACGTGTCGCTGCGCATCCCGCAGCGGGGCGACAAGAAGGCCCTGATGGAGACCGTCGAGCGCAACGCACAGCAGTCGCTCGTCCTGCACAAGACGAAGCGGGCCTCCGACCTGACCACGCGCTCGCGTGCCCTGGAGGAGATCGCCGAGGCCCTCGACCTGGACAGCGCCCCGCTCCGGATCGAGTGCTACGACATCTCGCACCTCCAGGGCGACGACGTCGTGGCCTCCATGGTCGTCTTCGAGGACGGTCTGCAGCGTAAGAGCGAGTACCGCCGCTTCCAGATCAAGGGCTTCGAGGGCCAGGACGACGTCCGCTCCATGCACGAGGTGATCACCCGCCGCTTCCGGCGCTACATCGCCGAGAAGGGCAAGACGGGGGAGTGGACCGACGGCGAGCCCCCGCTCACGGACGGCGTCCCGCTCACCGCCGGCGCCGATGCCGACGCCGACGCCATGGAAACCGTCCTGGCCGGCACCCTCACCGAGGACGACGGCCGTCCCAAACGGTTCGCCTACCCGCCCCAGCTCGTCGTCGTCGACGGCGGACAGCCGCAGGTCGCGGCCGCCAAGCGGGCGCTGGACGAACTGGGAATCGACGACGTCGCCGTCTGCGGCCTCGCCAAGCGCCTGGAGGAGGTCTGGCTGCCCGGCGACGACGACCCGGTCGTCCTGCCCCGCAGCAGCGAAGGCCTCTACCTGCTGCAGCGCGTCCGCGACGAGGCCCACCGCTTCGCGATCACCTACCAGCGCACCAAGCGGGCCAAGCGCTTCCGCGCCGGTCCGCTGGACGAGGTGCCGGGCCTCGGCGAGACCCGCAAGCAGGCGCTGATCAAGCACTTCGGGTCGGTGAAGAGGCTGCGGGCTGCGACGATCGACCAGATCTGCGAGGTCCCCGGCATAGGCCGCAAGACGGCCGAGACCATCGCCGCGGCCCTCGCGCAGGCGGCGCCGCCCGCTCCCGCCGTGAACACCGCGACCGGAGAGATCATTGAAGACGAGGAACCCGATACGACGGCGGGTCCCCCCGGAGATCCCGTGACGGCGGGCGCCCCGGAAGAACGACTGGGGCAGGAGACATGACCGAGCACGATGCACACCCCACAGCCCAGAGAGAACAGGCGCCCCCGGACCCCGGGGCCGCCGACAGCCCCCGGCAAGAAGCACGCCACGAAGACGGAGCACAGGTGAGTACGGACGTCACGCCGCCCGGGATCCCCGAGGCGGCCATCCCCGAGCTGGTGATCATCTCCGGCATGTCCGGGGCGGGTCGCTCGACGGCAGCCAAGTGTCTGGAGGACCTCGGCTGGTTCGTCGTCGACAACCTCCCTCCCGCCCTGATCCCCACCATGGTGGAGCTGGGCGCTCGCTCCCAGGGCAACGTGGCGCGGATCGCGGTGGTCGTCGACGTCCGCGGCCGGCGCTTCTTCGACAACCTCCGTGAGTCCCTCGCCGACCTCGAGACCAAGGGCGTCACCCGGCGGATCGTCTTCCTGGAGTCCTCCGACGACGCCCTCGTGCGCCGCTTCGAGTCCGTGCGCCGCCCGCACCCCCTCCAGGGCGACGGCCGCATCGTCGACGGCATCGCCGCCGAACGCGAGCTGCTGCGCGAGCTGCGCGGGGACGCCGACCTGGTGATCGACACCTCCAGCCTCAACGTGCACGAGCTGCGCGCCAAGATGGACGCCCAGTTCGCGGGCGACGAGGAGCCCGAGCTGCGGGCCACCGTGATGTCCTTCGGCTTCAAGTACGGCCTGCCGGTCGACGCCGACCTGGTCGTGGACATGCGCTTCCTGCCCAACCCGCACTGGGTCCCGGAGCTGCGCCCCTACACCGGCCTCAACGAGGAGGTCTCGGCGTACGTCCTCAACCAGCCCGGCGCGAAGGAGTTCCTCGACCGGTATGCGGAGCTCCTCCAGCTGGTTGCCGCGGGCTACCGCCGGGAGGGCAAGCGCTATGTGACCATCGCGGTCGGCTGCACGGGCGGCAAGCACCGCTCGGTGGCCATGTCGGAGAAGCTCGCCGCGCGCCTCGCGGCCGAGGGCGTGGAGACGGTGGTCGTGCACCGGGACATGGGACGGGAATGACAGGACGTACTCCACGGCTCGGTCGGCTGCGCAGGGTCGCCCTGGAGGGGCGCGCGGGCCGGCCGGTCGAGGCCCGGGGCGGCAAACCGCGCCGCCGCGGCACCCAGCCCAAGGTCGTCGCCCTCGGTGGCGGCATGGGTCTGTCCGCCTCGCTCACGGCGCTGCGCCGGATCACCGGCGACCTCACGGGCGTCGTCACGGTGGCGGACGACGGCGGCTCCAGCGGCCGCCTGCGGGACGAACTGGGCGTGCTGCCGCCCGGTGACCTGCGCAAGGCGCTGGCCGCGCTGTGCGGCGACGACGACTGGGGCCAGACCTGGGCCCGGGTCATCCAGCACCGTTTCCAGTCGCAGGGCGAGATCAACGGCCACGCGGTCGGCAATCTGCTGATCGTCGCCCTGTGGGAGCAGCTCGGCGACCATGTGCAGGCCCTGGACCTGGTCGGCAAGCTGCTCGGCGCGCAGGGCCGGGTGCTGCCCATGTCCGCCGTGCCGCTGGAGCTCCAGGCGCTGGTCAAGGGGCACGATCCGCTGCGGCCGGACGACATCGACACCGTCCGGGGACAGGCGACCGTGGCGCTGACGCCCGGCGAGGTGCAGTCCGTGCACCTGGTGCCGAACGACCCGCCGGCCGTCCCGGAGGCCGTCGCCGCCGTCCTGGACGCGGACTGGGTGGTGCTCGGGCCCGGCTCCTGGTTCTCCTCGGTCATGCCGCACCTGCTGGTGCCCGGTCTGCTCGACGCGCTCATGGAGACCAAGGCCCGCCGGGTGCTCTCCTTGAACCTCGCCCCGCAGCCGGGAGAAACCGACGGCTTCTCCCCGCAGCGTCATTTGGAGGTTTTGGGACGACACGCCCCTAAACTCGCCCTGGACGTGGTGCTGGCCGACGAGGCCGCCGTGCCCGACCGCGACTCGCTGACCGACGCCGCCAAACGGTTCGGGGCCGCGGTCGAGCTGGCGCCGGTGGCCCGGCCCGACGGAACCCCGAGGCACGACCCGGAGTTGTTGGCCGCCGCGTACGACCGTATTTTTCGGATGCATGGAAGGATCGGCCCATGGCGATGACGGCAGCGGTGAAGGATGAGATTTCCCGGCTTCCCGTCACCCGGACCTGCTGCAGAAAGGCGGAGGTCTCCGCGATTCTGCGGTTCGCCGGCGGCCTCCACCTGGTGAGCGGGCGCATTGTGATCGAGGCGGAGCTGGACACGGCGATGGCGGCCCGTCGGCTCAAGCGGGACATCCTGGAGATCTTCGGCCACAGCTCGGAGCTGATCGTGATGGCCCCGGGCGGTCTGCGCCGCGGCTCGCGCTATGTCGTGCGGGTCGTCGCGGGCGGTGACCAGCTGGCCCGGCAGACGGGACTCGTCGACGGCCGCGGCCGCCCGATCCGGGGTCTGCCCCCGCAGGTGGTCTCCGGCGCGACCTGCGACGCGGAGGCGGCCTGGCGCGGCGCCTTCCTGGCGCACGGCTCGCTCACCGAGCCCGGCCGCTCCTCCTCCCTGGAGGTGACCTGCCCGGGCCCGGAGGCGGCGCTCGCGCTGGTCGGCGCGGCCCGTCGGCTCTCCATCGCCGCGAAGGCCCGAGAGGTGCGCGGCGTCGACCGGGTCGTCGTCCGCGACGGCGACGCGATCGGCGCGCTGCTCACCCGCCTCGGCGCACACGAGTCGGTGCTGGCCTGGGAGGAGCGCCGGATGCGCCGTGAGGTGCGTGCCACGGCGAACCGGCTCGCCAACTTCGACGACGCCAACCTGCGCCGCTCGGCGCGCGCCGCCGTCGCCGCGGGAGCCCGTGTCCAGCGCGCGCTGGAGATCCTCGGCGAGGAGGTGCCCGAGCACCTCGCGGCGGCCGGCCGGCTGCGCATGGATCACAAGCAGGCCTCCCTGGAGGAACTCGGCGCGCTCGCCGACCCGCCGCTGACGAAGGACGCGGTCGCCGGCCGTATCCGCAGGCTGCTGGCGATGGCCGACAAGCGTGCCTCCGACCTCGGCATCCCGGGCACGGAGGCCAACCTCAGCGAGGACCTCGCCGACAATCTGGTCGGCTGATCACCCGTCAGAATGCCGGTGGTGGGGGGGGGGGGGGGGGCCCCCCCCGCCCCCCGCGGGGGGGGCCCCCCCCCCCCCCCCCCACCACCGGCATTTGCGGGGCTTTGAGGCGCTCTTGACTGGATCATGAACTGTCATGAGCCTGGCAGAGTTCGCTGCCGTGGCGAACTCACGCCAGGGGGTTTCATGAGACGCAGAGCGAGATCGATCCTCGCCGTCGGCGCGCTGCTGCTCGGCGGAGCGGCACTCGCACCCATCGCCCAGGCACAGCCCGGAAGCTCACCCACGCCCGACCCGGACGAGGTCAAGGTCTTCCGCGCCGAGGTCACCAAGCAGCAGGTGCCCCTGCTGCTGGCGGCCGGCCAGGACGGCCACGAACTGAGCGAACAGGCTCCCGAGCAGGGCACCGCCACCGTCGAGGTGTTCCTGACCGACGAACAGGCGAAGAAACTCGGGAAGCAAGGGGTCGAGCTCACCGAGCACACCCTCTCCGCCCGGACCGAGAGCCGTCTGAAGGCGGCCTCGGACGGGGTGTTCCGCCCCTACAGCGGCACCGGCGGCCTGCGGGAGGAGATCCTCCGCACCGGCCAGGAGAACCCGGGCCTCACCAAGGTCGTCTCCCTCGGCAAGACGGTGAACGGCCAGGACATCCTCGCGGTCAAACTGACCAAGAACGCGAAGAGCTCCAAGGACGGCGCCAAGCCCGCGGTGCTGTACATGTCCAACCAGCACGCCCGTGAGTGGATCACCCCGGAGATGACCCGGCGGCTGATGCACCACTACCTGGACAACTACCGCACCGACAAGCGGATCAAGAAGATCGTCGACTCCACCGAGCTGTGGTTCGTCCTGTCGGCCAACCCCGACGGCTACGACTACACCTTCCAGAGCACCGACAACCGGCTGTGGCGCAAGAACCTGCGGGACGTCAACGGCGACGGCGCGATCACCACCGGCGACGGCGTCGACCTCAACCGCAACTTCGCCTACAAGTGGGGCTACGACGACGAGGGTTCGTCCCCCAACCCCACCAGTCAGACCTACCGCGGCGCGAGCCCCGGCTCCGAGCCCGAGACGAAGGCGCTCGACGCGTTCGAGGCGCGGATCGGCTTCACCTACGGCGTCAACTACCACTCCGCCGCCGAACTCATCCTCTACGGCGTCGGCTGGCAGGTCGCCACCGACACCCCGGACGACGTCGTCTACAAGGCGCTCGCCGGCACCCCCGACGACTCCGCGATCCCGGGCTACCGCCCGCAGGTGGCCTCGGAGCTGTACACGACCAACGGCGAGGCGGACGGCCACGCGGCGAACGTCAACGGCACGGCGATGTTCACCCCGGAGATGTCGACGTGCCAGACCGCGTCGGACATCGATCCGAACGACCAGTGGAACGCGTCCGACTGCCAGTCGGGTTTCAACTTCCCGGACGACGAGAAGCTGATCCAGGACGAGTTCGCCAAGAACGTCCCGTTCGCGCTCTCCGTCGCCGAGTCCGCGGCCCGCCCCGACCAGCCGAAGTCCTCGATCGGCCGGAGCGCCGCCGACTTCACCCCGGCGCCGTTCACCACGTCCTACTCGCGCGGCGCCGACCAGGAGGTCTCCGTCGTCGCACGCAAGGCGATCCGCGACAAGGAGCTCAAGTACCGCGTCAACGGCGGCCGTACGCACGACCAGGCGCTGAGGGCCTGGAAGGGCGGCGAGACCTACGGCGGGGACGACAACCTGTACTTCGACGAGTACCGCGCCAAGGTGCGAGACGGCGAACCGGGCGACAAGGTCGAGGTGTGGTTCACGGGCGAGACCAAGGACGGCAAGAAGGTCTCCAGCTCGCGCTTCACCTACACGGTCGCCGCACGCCCCAAGGCCGACACCCTCGTCGTCGCCGAGGAGGGCGCCGCCGCCACGCAGGCGCAGACCTACGTCGACGCGCTGAAGGCCAACGGCCGCAGGGCGATCGTCTGGGACGTCGCCACGCAGGGCGTGCCCGACGCGCTCGGCGTGCTGAGCCACTTCGGCACGGTCGTCCACTACACGGGCGCGAGCGTCCCCGGCAATCCGACCCAGCTCGAACTGCGCGCCTTCCTCAACGAGGGCGGCAAGCTGATCGAGGCGGGCGAGCGGGCGGGCGGCGCGGTCGACCTCGGCGACGGCACGCCGTCGGACGACTTCAGCCAGTACTACCTGGGCGCCTACTCCCGTACGTCGACCCCCGGCGCCACCGGCTTCACCGGCTCCGGCAAGCTCGGCGGCCTGAGCGGGGCCCTCGGCCCGGCGGCCGGCAACCCGCTCGACAGGGCGGGCACCTACGGGGTCACCTCGGACGAACTGCCCGTCGCCACACACCCGCAGTTCGCGAGCGCGGGCGCCGGCCAGTTCGCCGGGACGGTCAACCCGTACGGGCCGTACGCGGGCTCGTACATGGCCGCCGCGGTGCACACCGACGACGCCTACAAGCGCCTCATCCGCACCATCGACCTCACGGGTGTCGGCGCGGCGAGCGCCCCCGCGCTGCGCACCCGGCTGCTGTGGGACACCGAGCCCGGCTACGACAACGCGATCGTCGAGGTCCACACGGTCGGCGCCGACGACTGGACCACGCTCCCCGAGGCGGGCGGCGCCACCAGTGCCGTCGTGCCGGCCGAGTGCGGGGCCGGCTTCTACGTCGGCGAGCACCCGTGGCTGCGGCACTACCTCACCGTCGCCTCGGGCGGCTGCACCGCCACCGGCGCCACCGGCTCCTGGAACGCCCTCACCGGCGCCTCCAGCGGCTGGCAGCAGGTGAACTTCGATCTCAGCGCGTACGCGGGCAAGAAGGTGGAGGTCTCGATCTCCTACGTCACCGACCCCGGCAGCGGCGGCCACGGCCTCCTCGCCGACGACGCCTCGCTGGTCGTCGGCGGCACGGCCACCGGGACCGAGGGCTTCGAGACCTCGCTCGGCGCCTGGCAGGTCGGCGGTCCGCCCGCGGGCAGCCCGGCCGTCCTGAAGGACTGGACGCGCACCGGCACCCTCTTCCAGACCTATGGAGCGGTCACCACGGACGACACCGTGCTGCTGGGCTTCGGCCTGGAGCACCTGACCTCGGCGGCCGACCGAAAAGCGCTCATCGGAAAGGCTCTCGACTCACTTGAGGGGTGACACGCCACAGTCAACCCCGTGTGAAAGTTCGAGATCAAATCGAGTGACGAGGCCTTCAGGCCCGGGCGGTCCGTACCCCTACTGGCGGGTACGGACCGTCCTGCCGTGTATGGGGCGACTCGATGTCACCACGGGGCCCGCGGAGAGGTAGGGTCGTGGGTGGTCGGGGACATCCCAAATACAGCTCGCCGGCACCGCATAGCCGGTGTATCAACGAGGAGATCGGTTCGTGACGATCCGCGTAGGCATCAACGGCTTTGGCCGCATCGGTCGTAACTACTTCCGCGCGCTGCTGGAGCAGGGTGCTGACATCGAGATCGTGGCTGTCAACGACCTGGGTGACACCGCGACCACCGCACACCTCCTGAAGTACGACACCATCCTGGGCCGCCTCAAGGCCGAGGTGTCGCACACCGCCGACACGATCACCGTCGACGGTCACACCATCAAGGTGCTCTCCGAGCGCAACCCCGCCGACATCCCGTGGGGCGAGCTCGGCGTCGACATCGTCATCGAGTCGACCGGCATCTTCACGAAGAAGGCCGACGCCGCGAAGCACATCGCCGGCGGCGCCAAGAAGGTCCTCATCTCGGCTCCGGCCAAGGACGAGGACATCACCATCGTGATGGGTGTCAATCAGGACAAGTACGACCCGGCGCACCACCACGTCATCTCCAACGCCTCCTGCACCACCAACTGTGTGGCGCCGATGGCCAAGGTCCTCGACGAGAACTTCGGCATCGTCAAGGGTCTGATGACGACGGTCCACGCGTACACCAACGACCAGCGCATCCTGGACTTCCCGCACTCGGACCTGCGCCGCGCCCGCGCCGCCGCCGAGAACATCATCCCGACCACGACGGGCGCCGCGAAGGCCACCGCCCTGGTCCTGCCGCAGCTCAAGGGCAAGCTCGACGGCATCGCGATGCGCGTCCCGGTCCCCACCGGCTCGGCCACCGACCTGGTCGTGACGCTGCAGCGCGAGGTCACCAAGGACGAGGTCAACGCCGCGTTCAAGAAGGCCTCCGAGGACGGCGACCTCAAGGGCTACCTGGCCTACACCGAGGACGAGATCGTCTCCTCGGACATCGTCGGCGACCCGGCCTCCTGCACCTTCGACTCCTCCCTGACCATGGTTCAGGAGGGCAACACGGTGAAGATCCTCGGCTGGTACGACAACGAGTGGGGTTACTCCAACCGCCTCGTCGACCTGACGGTCTTCGTCGGCGGCCAGCTCTGATCGTCGGATCAGGCACTTCGATGTGAGCACAGGGCTCGGGCGGCGCAGGGACGCGCCGTCCGGGCCCTGACTCACGTACAGATCAGCCCTCTTACGATCACGAGCACGACAAGTCCTCCTCGGGAGCCCTCTCTATGAAGACGATCGACGAACTTCTCGCCGAAGGCGTCGCAGGCAAGCGGGTCTTCGTCCGCGCCGACCTCAACGTGCCGCTCGAGAGCGGCGCCATCACCGACGACGGCCGTATCCGCGCCGTCCTGCCCACCGTCAAGGCCCTCGCGGACGCGGGCGCCAAGGTGGTCGTCGCCTCGCACCTGGGCCGTCCCAAGGGCGCGCCGGACCCGGCCTTCTCCCTCGCCCCCGCCGCCTCCCGGCTGGGCGAGCTCCTCGGCTCCGCCGTGGCCTTCGCGACCGACACGGTCGGCGACTCCGCGCGCTCGGTCGTCGCGGGCCTGGCCGACGGCCAGGTCGCCGTCATCGAGAACCTGCGCTTCAACGCGGGCGAGACGGCCAAGGACGACGCCGAGCGCGGCGCCTTCGCCGATCGCCTCGCCGAGCTCGCCGACGTCTACGTCGGCGACGGCTTCGGCGCGGTGCACCGCAAGCACGCCTCGGTCTACGACCTCCCGGCCCGGCTGCCGCACGCCGCCGGCTTCCTCATCGCCACCGAGGTCGGCGTCCTGAAGAAGCTCACCGAGGACGTCCAGCGGCCCTACGTCGTCGCCCTCGGCGGCGCCAAGGTCTCCGACAAGCTCGCCGTCATCGACCAACTCCTCGGCAAGGCCGACCGCATCCTCATCGGCGGCGGCATGGCCTACACCTTCCTCAAGGCCCAGGGCCACGAGGTGGGCATCTCCCTCCTGCAGGAGGACCAGGTCCCGGTCGTACAGGAATACCTCGAGCGCGCCGAGCGGACCGGCGTCGAGCTGGTCCTGCCCGTCGACGTCCTCGTCTCCACCGAGTTCCCGGACCTGAAGGCCAAGGCCCCGACGAACCCCGCCACCGTCGCCGCGGACGCGATCCCCGCCGACCAGGAGGGTCTGGACATCGGTCCCGAGACCCGCAAGCTGTACGCCTCGAAGTTCGCCGACGCCGCCACCGTCTTCTGGAACGGCCCCATGGGCGTCTTCGAGCACCCCGACTACGCCGAGGGCACCAAAGAGGTCGCCCAGGCCCTCGTCGACTCCCCGGCCTTCACGGTCGTCGGCGGCGGCGACTCCGCCGCGGCCGTCCGCATCCTGGGCTTCGACGAGAACGCATTCGGCCATATCTCGACCGGCGGCGGCGCCTCCCTCGAATACCTCGAGGGCAAGACGCTCCCCGGCCTCGCCGCACTGGAGGACTGACCCCGTATGACCACTCGCACGCCGCTGATGGCGGGCAACTGGAAGATGAACCTCAACCACCTCGAGGCCATCGCCCACGTCCAGAAGCTCGCCTTCGCCCTGGCCGACAAGGACTACGAGGCCGTCGAGGTCGCCGTCCTGCCGCCCTTCACCGACCTGCGCTCCGTACAGACCCTGGTCGACGGCGACAAGCTCAAGATCAAGTACGGCGCTCAGGACATCTCGGCGCAGGACTCCGGCGCCTACACCGGCGAGATCTCCGGTCCGATGCTCGCCAAGCTGAAGTGCACGTTCGTGGCCATCGGCCACTCCGAGCGCCGTCAGTACCACAACGAGACCGACGACGTCGTGAACGCCAAGGTCAAGGCCGCCTACAAGCACGGTCTGACCCCGATCCTGTGCGTGGGCGAGGAGCTGGACGTCCGCGAGGCGGGCAACCACGTCTCCCACACCCTCGCCCAGGTCGAGGGCGGTCTGAAGGACCTCCCGGCCGAGCAGGCCGAGTCCGTCGTGATCGCCTACGAGCCGGTGTGGGCCATCGGCACCGGCAAGGTCTGCGGCGCCGCGGACGCGCAGGAGGTCTGCGCCGCCATCCGCGCCAAGCTCGCCGAGCTCTACAGCCAGGAACTGGCCGACGGCGTCCGCATCCAGTACGGCGGCTCCGTCAAGTCCGGCAACGTCGCCGAGATCATGGCGCAGGCCGACATCGACGGCGCGCTGATCGGCGGCGCCTCGCTGGACACCGACGAGTTCGTCAAGATCGTGCGCTTCCGCGACCAGTGAGTATGCGGTAGCGGCGATCCGTCGTACCCTTGCGGGGGCATGGCCGTCGTGCCGTGCCCCCGTCGTTATCCGATTCCGAGGAAGTTGGTCCAGCCGTGGTTTTGGGGTTCTCGATCGCCCTGATCGTCTTCAGCCTGCTGCTGATGCTGCTGGTGCTGATGCACAAGGGGAAGGGCGGCGGCCTCTCCGACATGTTCGGCGGCGGCATGCAGTCCTCCGTCGGCGGCTCCTCGGTCGCCGAGCGCAACCTCGACCGCATCACCGTCGTGGTCGGCATGCTGTGGTTCGCCTCCATCATCGTCCTCGGCCTGCTGATGAAGACGAACAGCTGATCAGCGTCGCACAGGCACGCACAATCCGGTACGTAAGGCCCCATGTTCGGTACGCGCAGCTGAGCGCGGCCTATCATGGGGCTTGCGTCTAGGTGTGGGAGCTGTAACTCGAATCACTGGACGCGCGTTGGGCCTTACGTAGACTGAGGCGCTCGCAGCGAAGCGAAACGCCGACTCGCTTTGCGGCACCATCACGCAGGGAGTTACGACCGTGGCAAGTGGCAACGCGATCCGAGGAAGCCGGGTCGGGGCGGGGCCGATGGGCGAGGCCGAGCGGGGCGAGTCCGCGCCCCGTCTGCGCATCTCCTTCTGGTGCTCCAACGGACACGAGACGCAGCCCAGCTTCGCCAGCGACGCGCAGGTCCCCGACACCTGGGACTGCCCCCGCTGCGGATTCCCCGCCGGACAGGACCGGGACAACCCCCCGGACCCGCCGCGCACCGAGCCCTACAAGACGCACCTCGCCTATGTGCGGGAGCGGCGCAGCGACGCGGACGGCGAGGCGATCCTCGCCGAAGCGCTCGCCAAACTGCGGGGCGAGATCTAGCGACTTTCCAGGACCGGCCGGGCGCCCCAGGGCGCCTGGCCGGACCTGTTTCACGCTGCCCCGATCCGATCCGACCCGAGGCAGACGCTGCTTCGCGGGCCGATTGTCAGTGGTGCCCTCTACGGTTTTCACAGCGGTTCCCGTGTCTCGCGGTGAACCCGCGAACCGGGAGGGGGAGTTGTGACGGCGGTCGGTACGGCGGGGGTGCGCGCGCCCGCGTGGCGCGGGGGGTTCGGGCGGCTGTGGAGCGCCGCCGTGATCTCCCGCTTCGGGGACGCGCTGCGAACCACCGCGCTGCCCCTGCTCGCCGTCCAACTCACGGACGATCCCCTGGTCATCGCCTCCGTGACCGCCTGCGCCTACCTCCCGTGGCTGCTGTTCGGCCTGCTCGGCGGGGCCGTCGCCGACCGGGTGGACCAGCGGCGCGCGATGTGGGCCGTGGACACCGTGCGCGGTCTGCTGGTCGCCGCCTTCGCGCTCGCCGTGGCCCTCGGGCACGCCTCCATCCCGCTGCTGCTCGCCCTCGCCTTCCTGCTGACGACCCTTCAGACGCTCTTCGACAACGCCGCCACGGCCCTGCTGCCCTCCCTGGTGGACGCCGAGACCCTCGGCGGGGCCAACGCCCGCCTGATGACCGGTCAACAGCTCGCGGGCGGTCTGCTGGCCGGCCCGGTCGTGCCGCTGCTGCTCGGCGTCGGCGCCTTCCTGCCGTTCGCGGCCGACGCGGGCACCTATCTGCTGGCCGCCGCCCTGGTGGCCTCCCTGCGGATACGACCGCCCGAGCGCGAGCCGCGCCCCGCCGGCAGCACCCTGCGCGCGGAGATCGGCGAAGGCCTGCGGCACCTGTGGGGCGACGGCGTCCTGCGGTCGATCTGCCTGGCCACCCTGCTGTGCAACATCGGCATGGGCGCCCTGATCGCCACGCTGGTGCTGCATGTGACGCGCTGGCTGCACGCGGGCGACACCGAGTTCGCCGCGGCGATGACCGTGTACGCGCTCGGCAGCCTCGTCGGGGGCTTCGTCGCCCAGCGGATCGCGGGCCGCGTCGGGCGGGCCCGGGCCCTGCTGCTCGGCGGGAGCGTCCAGACGGTGTCACTGCTGCTCATGGGCACGGTTCGGCACCTCGGCGCGCTGCTCGTGGGCATGCTGCTGCTCGGCATCATGAACATGGTGTGGAACGTCAACCAGGTCACGCTCATGCAGCAGCGCAGCCCCGCGTCCATGGTGGGCCGTATCGCCTCCGCCTTCCGGACGGCCTCCACCTCCGGCGCGCCGCTGGGCGCGCTGCTCGGCGGAGCGGCCGCCCGGGCCTTCGGCCTCAACACGCCCGCACTGCTGGCGGCTCTGCTCTTCGCACTCGCAGTCGCCGCGTTGATACCCGCGGGCAAGGCGGACGTACCTGTTGTTGCCCCGTACGACGGTGCCGCGACGGCTGACGTCCCCTCCTGATCAACTAGGTTGAGAGGCGCGGGGCAAGGACAGATGAGGAAAGAGGGCTGAAGTCCGACATGAACGCAGACGGCCGTACGAGGCTCAACCAGACGCCCGAGTGGACCGCTCTGGCCAAACACCGCGAGGAACTCGGCGAGGTGCGGCTGCGGGAGCTGTTCGCCGCCGACCCCGAGCGCGGCGCCGGGTACACGCTGCAGGTCGGTGACCTGCACATCGACTACTCCAAGCACCTCGTCACCGACGAGACGCTGCGCCACCTGCGCGAGCTGGCCGCAGCCACCGATGTCTTCGGCCTGCGGGACGCCATGTTCCGCGGCGAGAAGATCAACACCACCGAGGACCGCGCGGTCCTGCACACCGCGCTGCGCGCCCCTCGCGACGCGGTGATCGAGGTCGACGGGGAGAACGTCGTCCCGGCGGTGCACGCCGTCCTCGACAAGATGGCCGACTTCGCCGGCCGGGTCCGCTCCGGCGCCTGGACCGGTCACACCGGTCGGCGCATCCGGAACGTGGTGAACATCGGCATCGGCGGCTCCGACCTGGGCCCCGCGATGGCCTACGAGGTGCTCCGCGGCTACACCGACCGCGACCTCACGGTCCGCTTCGTGTCGAACGTGGACGGCGCCGACCTGCACGAGGCCACCCGCGACCTGGACCCGGCCGAGACGCTGTTCATCATCGCGTCCAAGACGTTCACCACCATCGAGACGATCACCAACGCGACCTCGGCCCGCACCTGGCTGCTGGGCGCGCTCGGCGACAACGCGGCCGTCGCCAAGCACTTCGTGGCGCTGTCGACCAACGCCGAGAAGGTCGCCGACTTCGGCATCGACACCGTCAACATGTTCGAGTTCTGGGACTGGGTCGGCGGCCGCTACTCCTACGACTCGGCGATCGGCCTGTCGCTGATGATCGCCATCGGCCCGGACCGCTTCCGCGAGATGCTCGACGGCTTCCACCTTGTCGACGAGCACTTCCGCACCGCCCCCGACGAGTCCAACGTGCCTTTGCTGCTGGGCCTGTTGGGCGTCTGGTACGGCAACTTCCACGACGCCCAGTCGCATGCCGTGCTGCCCTACAGCCACTACCTGTCCAAGTTCGCTGCCTACCTGCAGCAGCTGGACATGGAGTCCAACGGCAAGTACGTCGGCCGGGACGGCCGCGAGGTCGACTGGCAGACCGGCCCCGTCGTCTGGGGCACCCCGGGCACCAACGGGCAGCACGCCTACTACCAGTTGATCCACCAGGGCACGAAGCTCATCCCGGCCGACTTCATCGGCTTCGCCGAGCCGTCCGCCGAACTGAGTGCCGAACTGGAGGGCCAGCACGACCTGTTGATGGCGAACTTCTTCGCGCAGACCCAGGCGCTGGCCTTCGGCAAGACACCGGAGGAGGTGCGCGCGGAGGGCGTGCCCGAGGAACTGGTGGCCCACAAGACGTTCAAGGGCGACCACCCCACGACCACGATCCTGGCCCGTGAGCTGACCCCCTCGGTCCTCGGCCAGCTCGTCGCCCTCTACGAGCACAAGGTGTTCGTGCAGGGCGCGATCTGGAACATCGACTCCTTCGACCAGTGGGGCGTGGAGCTCGGCAAGGTCCTCGCCAAGCGCATCGAGCCGGCCTTGACGGAAGGCGCGGACGTCCCGGGGCTCGACGGGTCGACGAAGGCACTCGTGGCCAGGTACCGGGAACTGCGCGGCCGGTAGCGGCCGGTAGCCGACGCGGGAAGGAACGGGGAAGCGGGCGGCGGGAGTCCGTCCGCTTCCCGTAAAATCCGCGAGGATCACGCAGCGACGACTCGGGGGAGTGGAAGTTGGCCGGCACGCGCGGGAACTGGATGAGCGACAGACTGTCGATGCGGTCGATCCTGCAGCCGAAACAGGTGGCGCAGGCGTTGTACCACCCGGTGTGGATCCCGGCGTCGGTCGATCCGTCCGTGGATCGGCTCAAGAAGGCACGCATCATCGCCGGAGCCGTCGCGGCCTTCGGCGTGTACACCTTCGTGCAGCGCAAGTTCGCCTTCGAAGAAGTGCTGGAGAACATGCTGACGGCGTCCGTCGTCGTGCTCTTCATCACGCCGCTGACGGTCGGCGTGATGCTCTTCGTGTGGCGGCGTACCGGGACCGTCCGCCAGATGCGGGTGCCGCTCCTCAACTCGCTCAAGCTGCTGCTGTTCTTCATCGGCTCGGTCGTCGGGCTGGTGTTCCTGTGGCAGGGGACGATGACGCTCGGCGGCTTCTGGCTGGTGCCGCTCGGCTTCGCCGCGCTCTGGCTGACCGGCATGGTGATCTACGGAGCGGTGCAGGTCTCCGGGAACTTCTTCGGCACGGCCGCCGTCCACCGGTCCCTGCCTCCGCTGCTCGCCACGGTGACGACCTGGCTGATGGCTCTCCCCGACCTCGTCACGGGCGACCTGCACGGGCTGAGCCTCACCATGGGCATCGTCTTCATCCTGGGCGCGCCGCTGACCGTGACGAGCATCGCCCTGCTGGAGACGCGCCGGCTCAAGCGGCGCTACGGCATCCGCCTCTCGGCCCACCCGGCCACCCTGCCGCAGGCGTCCGCGGCCGCGCCGCCCCCGGTCCCGCCGCAGGGCCATCCGTACGGCCATCCGTACGGTCATCCCCAGGGGGCGCCGTACGCCCCGCCGCCGCAGAACCCGTACGGCGGCGGCCCCTACCAGCCCTACAACGGACAGAACCCGTACGGCGGTTGACCGTACGGGTTCCGTTGCGGGGCTTGCCGGGCGAGTGCGTCAGGGAGACGCGGGAGGGTACAGCGACCGCGGGAGCCGGGAGGCCGCCGCGGTGTCCAGGAGCCACAGGGTGCGGGCCCGGCCCTGCGCGCCCGCCGCGGGGGCCTGGATCTCGCCCGCGCCGGACAGGGCGATCGCCGCGGCCTGCGCCTTGTCCTCGCCGGCCGCGAGCAGCCACACCTCACGGGCCGACCGGATCGCCGGGAGGGTGAGGGTGACCCGGTTCGGCGGGGGCTTGGGCGCCCCGCGGACGCCGACCACCGTGCGCTCGGTCTCCCGTACGGCCGGCAGCTCCGGGAAGAGCGAGGCCACATGGGTGTCCGGGCCGACGCCCAGCATCAGGACGTCGAAGGTGGGCACGGCGCCGTGGTTCTCGGGGCCGGCCGCGCGGGCCAGCTCCTCGGCGTAGGCGGCCGCGGCCGCCTCCACGTCGGCGCCGTGGGGACCGTCGGACGCGGGCATGGCGTGCACGCGCTTCGGGTCCACGGGGACGGAGTCCAGCAGGGCCTCGCGGGCCTGGGTGACGTTGCGCTCCGGGTCGCCCTCGGGCAGGAACCGCTCATCGCCCCACCACAGGTCGAGACGGCCCCAGTCGATGGCGTCGCGGGCCGGCGCCGCGGCCAGCGCGGCCAGCAGACCGTTGCCGTTGCGGCCGCCCGTGAGGACCACGGACGCCTGACCCCGGGAGGCCTGGGCGTCCACGATCTTCGTGATCAGGCGGGCCGCGGCGGCCTGCGCCATCAGCTCCTTGTCGCGGTGCACGACCAGCTGGGGAGTGCTCACTGCGGATCCGCTTTCCTGACCGGGGGCATCTGCGCCGGAGTGGGCCGGTCCGCGTCACCGGCGCCCGACGGCGCGGCGGCCGGCTCGGCGGCCGGCTCGGCCGACGCGGTCGGCGCGGGCTTCCGGGCGGCCGCCGCCGGTTCCGGCACCCCGCGGACCGGGAGGGCCGGCGTGGGCTGAGCGCCCGCCCCGGCCCGCTCCTCGGCGCGCTCCTCCGCCGACTGGATCCCGCCGAGCCGGTCCACCCCGAAGCGCAGGGCGGACGCGTAGGTGTCGTCGGGGTCGAGCCTGCGCAGCTCCTCCGCGAGCAGCTCGGCCGTGTTGCGCCGCTTGAGCGCCACCGCGCGGTCGGGCTGGCCCGGCAGCGCCAGGGTGGCCATCGCGCCGTCCGACCGGTGCAGGGTGATGGGGCCCGCGGTGGTCTCCATCCGGACCTGGGTCAGACCGGGACCTGCGGAGACCGCGCGCCGGACGTGCACATGGAGCCGGTCGGCGAGCCACATGGCGAGCAGCTCGACGCTCGGGTTGGACTCCTCGCCCGCCACCTCGGCGGAGACGATCTCGCAGGAGATCTGGTCGAGGGCCGCGGCCAGCATCGAGCGCCACGGGGTGATCCGGGCCCACGCCAGGTCGGTGTCACCCGGTTCGTAGCTCTCGGCGCGCGCCCGCAGTTCGTTGATGGGCTTCTCGGCCGCGTAGCTGTCGGTGACCCGGCGCTGGCCCAGGGCCCCCAGCGGGTCGCCCGCCGGATCGCGCGGGGCGTCCACCGACCACCAGACCACCACCGGCGCGTCCGGCAGCAGCAGCGGCAGGACGACCGACTGGGCGTGGTCGGCGACCTCGCCGTACAGCCGCAGGATGACCGTCTCGCCGGTGCCCGCGTCCGCGCCCACCCGCACCTCGGCGTCGAGGCGGGAGTCGGTGCGGCCCCGGGCCGAGCGCGAGACCCGCTTGATGACCACGAGCGTGCGCGAGGGGTGCTCGTGCGACGCGTCGCCCGCCGCCTTCAGGGCGTCGTAGGCGTTCTCCTCGTCCGTCACGACGACGAGGGTGAGCACCATGCCGACGGCGGGGGTGCCGATGGCCCGGCGGCCCTTCACCAGCGCCTTGTTGATCTTGCTGGCAGTGGTGTCCGTGAGGTCTATCTTCATGGCCGGCGCCAGCTCCGTCCGTCTCGCTCGAGCATCTCGTCGGCTTCGACGGGCCCCCAGGTGCCCGACTGGTACTGGGCGGGCTTGCCGTGCTTGTCCCAGTACTGCTCGATCGGGTCGAGGATCTTCCAGGACAGCTCGACCTCTTCTGTGCGGGGGAAGAGGTTCGAGTCGCCCAGCAGCACGTCGAGGATGAGGCGCTCGTACGCCTCGGGGCTGGACTCGGTGAAGGACTCGCCGTAGGCGAAGTCCATCGACACGTCCCGGATCTCCATCGAGGTGCCGGGCACCTTCGAGCCGAAGCGGACCGTGATGCCCTCGTCGGGCTGGACCCGGATGACGATCGCGTTCGCGCCGAGCTCCTCGGTGGCCGTGGAGTCGAACGGGGAGTGCGGGGCCCGCTGGAAGACCACCGCGATCTCGGTGACCCGGCGGCCCAGCCGCTTGCCGGTGCGCAGATAGAAGGGGACGCCCGCCCAGCGGCGGTTGTCGACCTCGACCTTGATGGCCGCGTAGGTGTCGGTCTTCGACTTGGGGTCGATGCCGTCTTCCTGCAGATAGCCGACGGCCTTCTCGCCGCCCTGCCAGCCGGGCGCGTACTGACCGCGCACGGTGGCCAGGCCCAGGTCCTTCGGCAGCCGTACCGCGCCGAGCACCTTGGTCTTCTCGGCGGCCAGCGCGTCCGCGTCGAAGGAGGCCGGCTCCTCCATGGCCGTGAGGGCCATCAGCTGGAGCAGGTGGTTCTGGATGACGTCACGGGCGGCGCCGATGCCGTCGTAGTAGCCGGCCCGGCCGCCGATGCCGATGTCCTCGGCCATGGTGATCTGCACATGGTCCACGAAGGACCGGTTCCAGATCGGCTCGAACATGGTGTTGGCGAAGCGCAGCGCCAGGATGTTCTGGACGGTCTCCTTGCCCAGGTAGTGGTCGATGCGGAAGACCTGGTCCGGGGCGAAGACCTCGTGCACGACCTTGTTGAGCTCCTCGGCCGAGGCGAGGTCGTGGCCGAAGGGCTTCTCGATGACCGCGCGGCGCCAGGAGCCGCCCTCCTGGTCGGCCAGCCCGTGCTTCTTCAGCTGCTGGATGACCACCGGGAAGGAGCTCGGCGGCACGGACAGGTAGAAGGCGAAGTTGCCGCCCGTGCCCTGCGCCTTGTCGAGCTCCTCGATCGTCGAGCGCAGCCGCTCGAACGCGTCGTCGTCGTCGAAGACGCCCTGCACGAAGCGCATGCCCTGGACCAGCTGCTGCCAGACCTCCTCGCGGAAGGGCGTGCGGGCGTGCTCCTTGACCGCGTCGTGGACCTCCTGTGCGAAGTCCTCGTGCTTCCACTCGCGGCGGGCGAACCCGACCAGCGAGAAGCCCGGCGGGAGCAGACCCCGGTTGGCGAGGTCGTACACGGCGGGCATGAGCTTCTTCCGGGACAAATCGCCCGTGACGCCGAAGATGACCAGGCCCGACGGCCCCGCGATACGCGGGAGCCGTCGGTCTGCGGGGTCACGGAGCGGGTTGGCTCCGGATCCGGCAAGAGATGCCAAGGTGTCAGCCCTCCGAGGGGGCGAGGCGCTCCAGCTCTGCCTCGGTCGACTTGAGCAGGTCGTTCCAGGAGGCCTCGAACTTCTCGACGCCCTCGTCCTCGAGCAGCTGGACCACGTCGTCGTAGCTGATCCCGAGCTTCTCGACGGCGTCGAGCTCGGCACGGGCCTGCTCGTAGGTGCCGGCGATCGTGTCGCCCGTGATCTGACCGTGGTCCTCGGTGGCGAACAGGGTCGCCTCCGGCATGGTGTTCACCGTGTTGGGCGCCACCAGGTCGTCCACGTACAGGGTGTCCTTGTACGCGGGGTCCTTCACACCGGTAGAGGCCCACAGCGCACGCTGCTTGTTGGCGCCCGCCTTCTCCAGCGCGGCCCAGCGGCCGTTCGAGAAGACCTCTTCGTACGCCTGGTAGGCGAGCCGCGCGTTGGCGACGCCGGCCTTGCCGCGGGCGGCCTTGGCCTCGTCGGTGCCGAGCGCGTCGAGCCGCTTGTCGATCTCGGTGTCGACGCGGGAGACGAAGAACGACGCCACGGAGTGGATCAGGGACAGGTCCAGGCCCTTGGCCTGCGCCTTCTCCAGGCCCGCCAGGTAGGCGTCCATGACCTCGCGGTAGCGCTCCAGCGAGAAGATCAGCGTGACGTTGACGCTGATGCCGTTGCCGATGACCTCGGTGATGGCCGGCAGACCCGCCTTGGTGGCCGGGATCTTGATCAGCGTGTTGGGCCGGTCGACCAGCCAGGCGAGCTGCTTGGCCTCGGCGACCGTCGGCGCCGTGTGGTGCGCCAGGCGCGGGTCGACCTCGATCGACACCCGGCCGTCCTGGCCGCCGGTGGCGTCGTAGACCGGGCGCAGGATGTCGGCGGCGTCCCGGACGTCCGCCGTCGTGATCATGCGGATGGCCTCTTCGACGGTGACCTTGCGGGCGGCGAGGTCGGCGAGCTGCTGCTCGTAGCCGTCGCCGCTGCTGATCGCCTTCTGGAAGATCGACGGGTTGGTGGTGACGCCCACGACGTGCTGCTGGTCGATCAGTTCGGCGAGGTTGCCGGACGTGATCCGCTTGCGCGACAGGTCGTCCAGCCAGATCGCGACGCCCTCCTCGGAGAGGCGCTTGAGTGCGTCTGTCATGGAAATTGCATCTCCTACGTGTCGTATGTGAGCGTCAGCGCTGGGCGGCGGTGAGGGATTCCCGGGCCTTCGCGGCCACGTTCTCGGCAGTGAAGCCGTACTCCTGGAAGAGGACCTTGCCGTCGGCGGAAGCACCGAAGTGCTCCAGGGAAACGATGCGACCGGCGTCCCCGACGTACTTGTGCCAGGTCAGTCCGATGCCCGCCTCGACCGAGACGCGGGCCTTGACGGACGGGGGCAGCACGCTGTCCCGGTACGCCTGGTCCTGCTCCTCGAACCACTCCACGGACGGCATGGACACGACTCGCGTCGGCACACCGTCGGCTTCCAGCTGCTCGCGCGCCTCGACGGCGATGTGCACCTCGGAGCCGGTCGCGATGAGGATGACCTCCGGCGTGCCGCCCGAGGCGTCGAACAGCGTGTAACCGCCGCGCGCGGTGTCCTCGTTGGACTCGTACGTCGGCACGCCCTGGCGGGTGAGGGCCAGACCGTGCGGGGCGCCCTTGCCGAAGACCTTGGTGTGGCGCTTGAGGATCTCGCGCCAGGCGATCGCGGTCTCGTTGGCGTCGGCCGGGCGGACGACGTTCAGGCCGGGGATGGCGCGCAGCGCGGCGATGTGCTCGACCGGCTGGTGGGTGGGGCCGTCCTCGCCGAGACCGATGGAGTCGTGGGTCCACACGTAGGTCACCGGCAGGTGCATCAGCGCGGACAGCCGGACGGCGTTGCGCATGTAGTCGGAGAACACCAGGAAGGTGCCTCCGTAGATACGGGTGTTGCCGTGCAGCGCGATGCCGTTCATCTCCGCGGCCATGGAGTGCTCGCGGATGCCGAAGTGGATCGTGCGGCCGTACGGGTCCGCCTCCGACAGCGGGTTGTCCGCGGGGAGGAAGGACGACGTCTTGTCGATCGTCGTGTTGTTCGAGCCCGCGAGGTCGGCCGAGCCGCCCCACAGCTCGGGGATGATCGCGCCGAGCGCCTGGAGCACCTTGCCGGACGCGGCGCGGGTGGCGACGCCCTTGCCGGGCTCGAAGACCGGGAGCTTCTCCTCCCAGCCGGCCGGCAGCTCGCCCGCGGCGATGCGGTCGAACTCGGCGGCCCGCGCCGGGTTTTCGTCGCGCCACAGCTGGAAGGACTTCTCCCAGTCCGCCTTCGCGTCGGCGCCCCGGTCGAGCGCCCTGCGGGTGTGGGCGATGACCTCGTCGGCGACCTCGAAGGACTGCTCGGGGTCGAAGCCGAGGACGCGCTTGGTGGCCGCGACCTCGTCGTCGCCGAGCGCCGAGCCGTGCGCGGCCTCGGTGTTCTGCGCGTTCGGGGCGGGCCAGGCGATGATCGAGCGCATCGCGATGAAGGACGGCTTGTCCGTCACCTGCTTCGCGGCCTCGATCGCGTTGTAGAGGGCGTGCGGGTCCAGGTCGCCGTCCGGCTTCGGGGCGACGCGCTGCACATGCCAGCCGTACGCCTCGTACCGCTTGACCGTGTCCTCGGAGACGGCCGTCTCCGTGTCGCCCTCGATCGAGATGTGGTTGTCGTCCCACAGCAGGACCAGGTTGCCCAGCTTCTGGTGGCCGGCCATCGAGGACGCCTCCGCGGAGATGCCCTCCTGCAGACAGCCGTCACCCGCGATCGCGTACACGAAGTGATCGAAGGGCGACTCGCCCTGCGCGGCCTCCGGGTCGAACAGACCGCGCTCGTAGCGGGCGGCCATCGCCATGCCGACGGCGTTGGCGACACCCTGGCCCAGCGGGCCGGTCGTCGTCTCGACGCCGGTGGTGTGGCCGTACTCCGGGTGACCCGGGGTCTTCGAACCCCACGTACGGAACGACTTCAGGTCCTCCAGCTCCAGGCCGAAGCCGGCCAGGTACAGCTGGGTGTAGAGGGTCAGGGACGAGTGGCCGGCGGACAGCACGAAGCGGTCGCGGCCGACCCAGTCGGCGTCCGCCGGGTCGTGCCGCATCACCTTCTGGAAGAGGGTGTACGCGGCAGGCGCCAGGCTCATCGCCGTACCGGGATGGCCGTTGCCGACCTTCTGTACGGCATCGGCGGCCAGGACGCGGGCGGTGTCCACGGCCCGCTGGTCCAACTCGGTCCACTCGAGGTCTGTGGTGGTCGGCTTGGTGCTCACCCTGGGTCAGGGCTCCTCTCCACATGTCACGCATGTCGAATGCCGGTGCACGCGGCGCCCACCGGCCGTTGTCGAGCCTACCCCCGTCAGAACGTGCAATTTTTCGAGTCATTCCAGACTGCCGGGAGTCTTCGGGATCCGCCTCCCGACCGGTGTGTTTCCTGTTCGGCATGTGAATACGGAGGCGCTCGTACGAGTGCTCAACGGAGTGCCGATCAGCTCTTCCGGGGCCGCCTCCCAACACGACCCCACCCCCGCGAATGTCGGGGTATGGGCAACGTCTACAGTGGCGTGGTACGCGCGAGCCTTTACGGGGAGTTCACACCCGCGGGCTTGCTGGGAGTCTCTGTCAGGGGTGTGCGTGACGGCCGTTGAATCCCGTCCAGTGGGGATGATCGGGACGAGCCAGAGCCCGAGCCGGCGGCCGTTCGGGGCCCGGGTCAAGGCATTCGTGGCGCTGACCAAGCCGCGGATCATCGAGCTGCTGCTGATCACCACCGTCCCGGTGATGTTCCTGGCGCAGCAGGGCGTTCCGGACCTCGGCCTGGTGGTGCTGACCTGCCTCGGCGGCTACCTCTCCGCGGGCGGCGCCAATGCGCTCAACATGTACATCGACCGTGACATCGACGCGCTGATGGACCGCACCTCGCAGCGTCCGCTGGTCACCGGGATGGTCAGCCCGCGTGAGTGCCTCGCCTTCGGCTTCACCCTCGCGGTGGTCTCGACGCTGTTGTTCGGTCTGACCGTCAACTGGCTGTCGGCGTGGCTCGCCCTCGGCGCGCTCCTCTTCTACGTCGTCGTCTACACGATGATCCTCAAGCGGCGCACCTCGCAGAACATCGTGTGGGGCGGCATCGCCGGCTGCATGCCGGTGCTGATCGGCTGGTCGGCCGTGACGAACTCGATGTCCTGGGCGCCGGTCGTCCTCTTCCTCGTCATGTTCTTCTGGACGCCGCCGCACTACTGGCCGCTGTCCATGAAGGTGCGGGACGACTACGCGCGCGTGGGCGTGCCGATGCTGCCGGTCGTCGCCTCCAACAAGGTCGTCGCCAAGCAGATCGTCCTCTACAGCTGGGTGATGGTCGTCGTCTCGCTGCTGCTGACCCCGCTCGGCTACACCGGCTGGTTCTACACCTCGGTCGCGCTGGTGGCCGGCGGCTGGTGGCTGTGGGAGGCGCACGCGCTGCAGAACCGCGCGAAGGCCGAGAGCACGGGCGGGAAGCTGAAGGAGATGCGGCTGTTCCACTGGTCCATCACCTATGTGTCGCTGCTCTTCGTGGCGGTCGCGGTGGACCCCTTCCTGCGCTGACGGGTCACTGAGCCGGTCCGTGCGACGGCCGGGGTGCGTGGTCAAGGCCACGCACCCCGGCCGTCGCCGTTCGATCTACCCGTCGGTAGCATCCTGGCCATGGCAGACACCAAGCAGGACGTGAAGGCCGAGCGCACCGCGACGCGGCTCGCCAAGCAGATCAGCGCCTTCTCCAAGGAGCACGGCGGGGCCGAGGGCCAGGTCGCGTACATCGGCGAGCGCGGCGCCCGGATCGTCCTCGTCGGCGAGGACGGCGGCTGGGGCGACCTGGTGGCCCCCTCGGTCGCGGTCGCCGAGAAGGCCGTCGAGAAGGCCGGGATCACCGTCCACGAGTCCTTCGACGGCGAGTTCGCGTCGAAGGTGACCACGGGCCGCTACGAGTGGACCCGGATGGCGGGCATCCAGGTCGGCGGACCGAAGAACGGCTGAGCAGCAACAAACGGCTGCGCAGCAACACCTGACACCCCGGTCACCCGTTAGGCCCCGTGGAAGCGACGTGGTCCAGCTCCCGGGGAGTCCGGATGATCGAAACGCCGTCCTTGGTGGACCAGTACTGCCACGGCGTCCTGAGAACGGAGCTGGGTCTCGGCACGTTCGAGGCCCAGCTGGCCCGCACCGAGGGCCCGCCCGCCCCGGGCACGACGCTCTTCGACACCCAGACGGGGTTCGCGGTACGCCGTTGGTGTCCGCCGCTGCTCGGCCTGGAACCGCACGCGCCGCCCGCCCGCTATCTCGCCCGGCGTCGTGAACTCGGCGTACTGGAATCGGGCCGCCGGCTGCTGCGCGGCAGCGGCATCACGACGTATCTGGTCGACACGGGCCTGCCCGGCGACCTCACCGGACCGGGCGAGCTGGCCTCCGCGGGTGCCGCCGAGGCGCGCGAGATCGTGCGGCTGGAACTTCTCGCGGAGCAGGTCGCCGACACCTCCGGCACCGTCGAGTCCTTCCTCGCCAACCTCGCCGAGGCGGTCCACGCGGCCGCCGCGAACGCCGTGGCCTTCACCTCCGTCGCGGGCGTCCGGCACGGCCTCGCCCTCGCGCCCGAACCGCCCGGCCCGGGTGAGGTGCGCGGTGCGGCGGGCCGCTGGCTGGCCGCGCGCCGGGTCGGCGGCGAGCTGAGCGACCCGGTGCTGCTGCGGCACCTGCTGTGGATCGCCGTCGCCTCGGGCCTGCCGCTGCAACTGCACGCGGGACTCGGGGCGCCGGGGGCGCGCATCGACCGCACCGACCCCGTCCTGCTCACCGACTTCGTCCGCGCCACGGCCGGCCTCGGCACCGACCTCGTCCTGCTGCACGGCTACCCGTACCACCGGCACGCCGCGCATCTCGCCGGAGTCTTCTCGCATGTGTACGCGGACTCCGGCGCGGCCCTCGTACGGACCGGCGCCCGCGCCGGGACGATCCTCGCGGAGATCCTGGAACTGGCCCCCTTCGGCAAGATCCTGTTCTCCAGCGGGGCCCAGGGGCTGCCCGAGCTGCATGTGGTCGGGGCACGGCTGTTCCGCGAGGCCCTGGCCCGGGTGCTGGGCACCTGGGTCGCGGAGGGCGCGTGGTCGTTGACGGACGCCCAGCGGGTGGCGGGCCTGATCGCGGCGGGCAACGCGCGCAGGGTGTACGGGCTGGGGTGAGCTGGACAGACTGGGCGGATGACGACCCGCACGGACGCTTTGCTCGAACGCTTCCTGGCCGAGCTCGCCGAGCTGTCGCCGGCGGGCCCGGTCGCCGTCTGGGCGCACGGCTCGCTCGCCGGGGGCGACTACCAGGAGGGCCGCAGCGACCTGGACCTCGTCGCGGTGCCGGCCGGACCCCTCACCCCGCGCGCGGTGTGGGACCTGGCCCGGCTGCACGCCCGGCTGCGCGGCGAGCCGCTCGCCCCGCAGCTGCACTGCACCTACCTGACCCCCGCCAGGGCGGCAGAGCCGGGGCGGCGGCACCTGACGTGGGCCCACGGCGAGCTGTTCCGGCGGACCGTCACCCCGGTGACCCGGCGCGAACTGCACGACTTCGGCCGGGTGCTGCACGGGCAGTCGCCCCGCGCCCTCCTCCCGCCGGTGACGGACCGCGAACTCGGTGACTTCGTCGTCCGCGACCAGCGGGACTTCTGGCGGCCCGCGCTCGACAAGGCAGACCTCTGGCACCGTGACGTCTGGGTCGACCTGGGGCTGCTGACGTACGCCCGGGCCACCGTCACCCTGCGCGAGGGCCGGCTCGTCTCCAAGCGAGAGGCACTGGACGCGCTGCCCGGGCTCGGGGCGCCGGTGGAGGTCGTCGAGGACATCGAGCGACGCCGGTACGGGCGGCCGGGGCAGCCGGACGGGCCATGGCTCGACCGCCGGGGCGAGCTGACCCGGGGCTACCTGGGACCGGCGATCGACGACCTCGTGAAGACGTACGGCTGAAGCGCGTAAGGCCGAAGCAGGCGCGGGTCTACGCGCGCGTGCCGACCGTCGCCTCGGTCGCCGGGCCCGGCAGGTCGATCGTCGTCAGGGGGCGTTCGCGCAGCGCCAGCAGTACGCGCAGCACCGCGATCCACACCAGGCACGAGCCGAACATGTGCGCGCCGACCAGGACCTCCGGGAGGTCCGTGAAGTACTGGACGTAGCCGATGGCGCCCTGGGCGAGGAGGACCAGGAACAGCTCGCGGGTGCGGTCCAGGGGGCCCTTGGGGGCGTCGACCGCCTTCAGGACGAACCACAGGGCGAAGGTCAGCGTCACCACGATCCAGGCCAGCACGGCGTGCAGCTTGGCCACCGTCTCCCAGTCCAGCGGCATCCGCTCGACCTCGCTGGAGTCGCCGGCGTGCGGACCGGAGCCGGTGACCACCGTGCCGACGGCGATCAGCAGCGCCGAGGCGACCACCAGGAACCACACCAGCTGCTGCACGGACGCGCCGACCAACGGCTTGGGCGCCGCGTCACCCTCCCGGGTGCGCTGCCACATCAGCGTGGCGACGGCGGTGAGCGCCGAGGCGAGCAGGAAGTGCGCCGCGACCGTGTACGGGTTGAGGCCGACGAGCACCACGATCCCGCCGAGGACCGCGTTGCCCATCACCAGCCAGAACTGCGCCCACCCCAGCCGGGTCAGGCTCCGGCGGTACGGCTTCTCCGAGCGCGCGGCGATGATCGCCCAGCCGACGGCGGCGCAGAGCACGTACGTCAGCATGCGGTTGCCGAACTCGATGGCGCCGTGGAAGCCCATCGCGCTGGTCGCGGTGAGCGAGTCGTCGGTGCACTTCGGCCAGGTCGGGCAGCCCAGGCCGGAGCCCGTGAGCCGGACGGCACCGCCGGTGACCACGATGACCACCGACATCACGAGCGCGAAGAGGGCCGCTCGCTGAACCGTCCGGGGTGTGGGGGTCCAGCGTGCGGCGATGAAGACGAGGGGGTTGCGCACGGCGGCTACGGCGTCGGCACGGGTCACTTTTGGCACGCGTCCCATCGTAGGCGGCCGCTTGTGCACGCTTTCACGAGGGTCCCCCGTGTCGCCGGTCTCCGCTGCTCGTGGCTACTCCCAGCGGAAGAACTTCCCCGCCGCCGCGAGTCCGACGACCGCCCACCCGGCCAGGATCCCCAGGTCGCCCCAGGGCATGCCCGCGCCGTGCTGGAGGACGTCCCGCAGGCCGTCGGAGAGGGCGGTGATCGGGAGCAGGCCGAGCACGTCCTGGGCGGTCGGCGGGAACTTGTCGAGCGGGACGATCACCCCGCCGCCCACGAGGAGCAGCAGGAAGACCAGGTTGGCCGCGGCCAGCGTCGCCTCGGCCTTCAGGGTGCCCGCCATCAGCAGACCGAGGCCGGAGAAGGCGGCCGTGCCCAGGACGAGCAGGAGCAGCACGGCCAGCACGCCTTTGAATGTCCCAGCGCCGTGCGGGTCCCAGCCCAGCGCGAAGGCGATCGCGGTCAGCAGGATCACCTGGAGGATCTCCGTGACCAGCACCGACAGCGTCTTCGCCGTCATCAGGCCCCAGCGGGGCAGGGGCGAGACGGCGAGCCGCTTCAGCACCCCGTAGCGGCGTTCGAAGCCGGTCGCGATGGCCTGCCCGGTGAACGCCGTCGACAGCACGGCGAGCGCGAGGATGCCGGGGGCGAGGAAGTCCACCGCCTTGCCCGCACCGGTGTCGACGATGTCCACGCTGCCGAACAGGGCCAGCAGCAGCGCCGGGATCACCACGGTGAGCAGCAGCTGCTCGCCGTTGCGCAGGAGCATCTTCGTCTCCAGCGCCGCCTGCGTCGCGATCATGCGGGGGAGGGGGGCCGCGCCGGGCCGGGGGGTGTAGGTGCCAGTGGCGGTCACGAGCGCAGCTCCTTGCCGGTCAGCTCAAGAAAGACGTCTTCGAGGGTGTGCCGTTCCACCGAGATCCGGTCCGGCATCACCCCGTGCTGCGCACACCACGAGGTGACCGTGGCGAGCAGTTGCGGGTCGACCTTGCCGTTGACCCGGTAGGAGCCCGGGGTCAGCTCGGCGGCGCCGCTGTCGGCGGGCAGGGCCTTGAGCAGCGAGGCGACGTCGAGGCCGGGGCGGCCGGTGAAGCGCAGGGTGTTCTCGGCGCCGCCGCGGCACAGCTCCTCGGGGGAGCCCTGGGCGATGACCCGGCCCGCGTCGATGATCGCGACGTCGTCGGCGAGCTGTTCGGCCTCGTCCATGTGGTGGGTGGTCAGGATGACCGAGACGCCGTCCGCCCGCAGGTCCCGTACGAGCTCCCAGGTGGCGCGGCGGGCCTGTGGGTCGAGGCCGGCCGTCGGTTCGTCCAGGAACACCAGCTCCGGGCGGCCGACGACGGCCATGGCCAGCGCGAGGCGCTGCTGCTGGCCGCCGGAGAGGCGACGGTAGGTCGTGCGGCCGCAGGAGCCGAGGCCGAGGCGTTCGACGAGGGCGTCGACGTCCAGCGGGTGGGCGTGCAGCCCGGCCACGTGCCGGAGCATCTCGTCGGCCCGCGCACCCGAGTACACACCCCCCGACTGGAGCATCACCCCGATTCTGGGGCGCAGGTCGGAGGCTTGTCGCACCGGGTCGAGGCCGAGGACGGACACCGTGCCGGAGTCCGGCTTGCGGTACCCCTCGCAGGTCTCGATCGTGGTCGTCTTGCCGGCGCCGTTGGGTCCGAGGACGGCGGTGACGCCCGGCCCGGCCGTCAGGTCGAGGCCGTTCACCGCGGTCTTCGTCCCGTACCGCTTCACCAGGGCCTGGACCTGGACGACAGGCTCACTTCGCATGGCTCAAGAGTCTAGGTTCGCGGACGGGGGCTCGGACCGGGGGGTACGGGAAGCGGCCATTCGCGACGGCGGCTGCGGCGGGCGTGTTCAGAATTCGTCCTCGCGGGACCGGTGCAGGGGCAGCCACCGCTGGGCGTAGGCCACGGCGTCCGCGACCGGAAACAGCCGTACGTCGGCCGCGCCCGCCCTGCCCCGGACGACGGCACGGTCGCGTTCGAAGTCGTGGCCCAGTTCGTCGAAGCGGTCGGAGTCGATCGACACCTCGGTCACCGCCTCCCAGCCGCCGTCGGCTCCCGGCCGGCCCACCGTGACGACGGGGGCCGGTATCCGGTACTCGGCCAGGTGGAAGCTGGTGCAGGTGTCGTAGCCGGCGCCCAGGAGCAGCACGCGTGCCCCGAGCTTCTCCAGCCGGGCCAGCGGGCTGCGCTCGCCGAGCCGGCAGTCGGGGGAGTGGCCCTCGACCACCTCCGCGGCCCGCGCCCCGAGCGCCGCGAACGATGTCTGCGGGTGGCCGCTGCGCAGCGCGCCGGGCCAGGTGCGGACCGTCTCCGGGATCACGCCGACGCCGCGGGAGGGGGTGACGAGGGGGTCGTAGGCGGGCATGCTCGCCCGGATCCGCTCCCACCACTGCTCGGGGACCGGCGGATTGCTCCACAGGGCGGGGTCGGACAGGTCGCCGGACTGGGTGGGGACCACGAGTGTGCCGTCCGGGCCGACCGTGTCGAGCAGCGCTCGCACGACCGCGACGGCGCCTCCGCACACCCAGCCGAGTGAGCTGAGCGAGGAGTGCACGAGCAGGATCTCGCCGGGTTCGACGCCCAGTGCGCGGAGCTCCGCCGTCAGGGTGTCCTGGGTGACAAGTGGGCCGGTGGGAGGTGGTGTGGGCATGGTCCGGCAGTGTCCTCGCGGAGGGCTTCGGGGGCCAGTGATTTAATCGGCCGTCGGTGCTCGCTCTGATCGATCAAAGATCGTTTGTGCAGGTCAGATTAGGTATGCCTAAGTGACGCAGGGCACCGCCCGGTCGTCCGGGCGCGGCTTGCCTGCCTCTGAGGAATTAAGCAACAATGGTGTTGTGAAAAACGTCGGCGAGGCTCGGGAGACCCGTACAGGGACCCCCCAGGAGGAGCTCGCGACCGGAGAGCGCTCGACGCGCAACCGGGTCGCGCGGTCCATCCTGGACCACGGCCCGTCGACGGTGACCGAACTGGCCGGACGACTGGGCCTCACCCCGGCCGCCGTCCGCCGCCACCTCGACGCGCTGGTCGCCGACGACGTCGTGGAGGCCCGCGAGCAGCGGGTGTACGGAGCGCGGACCCGCGGCCGCCCGGCCAAGGTCTTCGTGCTCACCGACTGCGGCCGCGACGCCTTCGACCAGTCCTACGACACGCTCGCGGCCGACGCCCTGCGCTGGATCCAGGAGCGGCTCGGCGGGGAGGAGGCGGTCGTCGCCTTCGCCCGCGCGCGGATCGCCGAACAGGCCGCCGAGTACCGCAAGGCGATCGAGGCCGCCGCCCCCGAGGAGCGCACCGAAGCCCTGGCCAAGGCCCTGAGCGCGGACGGGTACGCTGCTACGGCGCGCAGCGCACCGGTCGGCGAGCAGCTGTGCCAGCACCACTGCCCCGTCGCCCATGTCGCGGAAAAGTTCCCGCAGCTCTGTGAGGCGGAGACCGAGATCTTCTCCCAGCTGCTCGGCACCCACGTCCAGCGACTGGCGACCATCGCCCACGGCGACGGCGTCTGCACGACGTTCATCCCCAAAGTTTCCACAGCCACTCACCACGCATCTGCAAGTACCGCCGGGAGGAACCCCGCATGACGCTCCCCATCGAGGAGACTGCCCACCCCGAGCTCGAGGGTCTGGGCAACTACGAATATGGCTGGGCCGACTCCGACGTGGCCGGTGCCTCTGCCAAGCGCGGCATCAACGACGATGTCGTCAAGGACATCTCATCGAAGAAGTCCGAGCCCGAGTGGATGACGAAGCTCCGCCTCAAGGGCCTTCGGCTCTTCGAGAAGAAGCCCATGCCCAACTGGGGCTCCGACCTCTCGGGCATCGACTTCGACAACATCAAGTACTTCGTGCGCTCCACGGAGAAGCAGGCGGAGTCCTGGGAGGACCTGCCCGAGGACATCAAGAACACGTACGACAAGCTCGGCATCCCCGAGGCGGAGAAGCAGCGCCTCGTCGCGGGCGTCGCTGCCCAGTACGAGTCCGAGGTCGTCTACCACCAGATCCGCGAGGACCTGGAGGAGCAGGGCGTCATCTTCCTGGACACCGACACCGCGCTGAAGGAGCACCCGGAGCTCTTCAAGGAGTACTTCGGCACCGTCATCCCGGTCGGCGACAACAAGTTCGCGTCGCTGAACACCGCGGTGTGGTCGGGCGGCTCCTTCATCTACGTGCCGAAGGGCGTGCACGTCGAGATCCCGCTGCAGGCCTACTTCCGTATCAACACGGAGAACATGGGCCAGTTCGAGCGGACCCTGATCATCGTCGACGAGGGCGCGTACGTGCACTACGTCGAGGGTTGTACGGCCCCGATCTACAAGTCGGACTCGCTGCACAGCGCCGTGGTCGAGATCATCGTCAAGAAGAACGCCCGCTGCCGTTACACGACCATCCAGAACTGGTCGAACAACGTCTACAACCTGGTCACCAAGCGCGCCGTGGCGTACGAGGGCGCGACCATGGAGTGGATCGACGGCAACATCGGCTCCAAGGTGACGATGAAGTACCCGGCCGTCTACCTGATGGGCGAGCACGCCAAGGGCGAGACCCTCTCCATCGCCTTCGCGGGCGAGGGCCAGCACCAGGACGCCGGCTCCAAGATGGTCCACATGGCGCCGAACACCTCCTCCAACATCGTGTCGAAGTCCGTGGCGCGCGGCGGCGGCCGTACCTCCTACCGCGGTCTCGTCGAGATCGGCGAGGGCGCCCACGGCTCCAAGTCGAACGTGCTGTGCGACGCGCTGCTCGTCGACACCATCTCCCGCTCCGACACGTACCCCTACGTGGACGTCCGTGAGGACGACGTGTCCATGGGCCACGAGGCGACCGTCTCCAAGGTCTCCGAGGACCAGCTCTTCTACCTGATGAGCCGTGGTCTGAGCGAGTTCGAGGCGATGGCGATGATCGTGCGCGGCTTCGTCGAGCCCATCGCGAAGGAGCTGCCGATGGAGTACGCGCTGGAGCTCAACCGGCTGATCGAGCTGCAGATGGAAGGCGCGGTCGGCTGACCCCGCCCTTCGGCCAGCACATTTCTTGACTTCAGAAAGCGAGCACTACGACAGCCATGGCTGAGGCTCAGAACTCCACGGTGGGGTCCTCCACCACCGCCGGATCGATCGCGGTGGCCGCCGAGTCGACCGTCGCCACGCGCATGAGCGCGCCCCCGTCCTTCGACGTGGCGGACTTCCCGGTCCCGCACGGCCGCGAGGAGGAGTGGCGGTTCACCCCGCTGGAGCGGCTGCGCGGGTTGCACGACGGCACCGCCGTCGCGGTCGGCGAGGGCGTCAAGGTCGCCGTCGAGGCCCCCGAGGGCGTCACCGTCGAGCTCGTGGACCGTGCCGACCCGCGCCTCGGCAGGGCCGGCGCCCCGGTGGACCGCGTCGCCGCCCAGGCGTACTCCGCGTTCGAGAAGGCCGGTGTGATCACCGTCCCCAAGGAGACCGTGCTCACCGAGCCGATCCGCATCGCCGTGCACGGCGAGGGCGGGGTCTCCTACGGCCACCAGGTCATCGAGCTGGGCGCCTTCGCCGAGGCCGTCGTCATCATCGACCACACCGGTGACGCCGTGCTCGCCGCGGGCGTCGACTACCTCCTGGGCGACGGCGCCAAGCTGACCGTCGTCTCCGTCCAGGACTGGGACGACAAGGCCGTGCACGTGGCGCAGCACAACGCGCTGATCGGCCGCGACGCCACCTTCAAGTCGTTCGTGGTCACCTTCGGCGGCGACGTCGTCCGCCTGCACCCGCGTGTCACCTACGCGGGCACCGGTGGCGAGGCCGAGCTCTTCGGCCTGTACTTCACCGACGCCGGTCAGCACCAGGAGCACCGCCTCCTGGTCGATCACAACACCCCGCACTGCAAGTCCAACGTCATGTACAAGGGCGCGCTCCAGGGCGAGGGCGCCCACGCGGTGTGGATCGGCGATGTGCTCATCGAGGCCAAGGCCGAGGGCACGGACACCTACGAGATGAACCGCAACCTGGTGCTGACCGACGGCGCCCGCGTCGACTCCGTGCCGAACCTGGAGATCGAGACCGGCGAGATCGTCGGCGCGGGGCACGCGAGCGCCACCGGCCGCTTCGACGACGAGCAGCTCTTCTACCTGATGGCCCGCGGCATCCCGGCCGACGACGCCCGACGCCTGGTGGTCCGCGGCTTCTTCGCCGAGCTGGTCCAGCAGATCGGCGTCGACGACATCGAGGAGCGCCTGCTCGCCAAGATCGAGACCGAGCTGGAGGCCACCGTCTGATGGCCGCCTTCGTACGCGCCTGCGGACTCAGCGAGCTGGAGGAGGGCACCCCGAAGCGGGTGGAACTCGACGGCACGCCGGTCTCGGTCGTCCGTACCGAGGGGGAGGTGTTCGCCATTCACGACATCTGCTCCCACGCGAACGTCTCGCTCTCGGAGGGCGAGGTGGAGGACTGCCAGATCGAGTGCTGGCTGCACGGCTCCAGCTTCGACCTGCGCACCGGCAAGCCGTCCGGCCTTCCCGCGACGCGCCCCGTACCCGTTTACCCCGTAAAGATCGAAGGGGACGACGTGCTCGTCTCCCTCACCCAGGAGTCCTGAGGAACCCATGGCAACGCTTGAAATCCACGACCTGCACGTCACCGTCGAGGCCGACAACGCCACGAAGGAGATCCTCAAGGGCGTCGACCTCACCGTGAAGCAGGGCGAGACGCACGCCATCATGGGCCCGAACGGCTCCGGCAAGTCGACGCTCGCCTACTCGCTCGCGGGCCACCCGAAGTACACGATCACCGGCGGCACCGTGCTGCTCGACGGCGAGGACGTCCTGGAGATGTCCGTCGACGAGCGCGCCCGCGCGGGCCTGTTCCTGGCGATGCAGTACCCGGTCGAGGTTCCCGGTGTCTCCGTGTCGAACTTCCTGCGCACCTCCGCCACCGCCATCCGCGGCGAGGCCCCCAAGCTCCGCACCTGGGTGAAGGAGGTCAAGGAGGCCATGCAGCGCCTCAACATGGACCCCGCCTTCGCCGAGCGCAACGTCAACGAGGGCTTCTCCGGCGGCGAGAAGAAGCGCCACGAGATCCTTCAGCTGGAGCTGCTCAGGCCGAAGGTCGCGATCCTCGACGAGACGGACTCCGGTCTGGACGTCGACGCCCTTCGCATCGTCTCCGAGGGCGTCAACCGCGTCCGCGAGACCGGCGAGGTCGGCACCCTGCTGATCACGCACTACACGCGCATCCTGCGCTACATCAAGCCCGACTACGTCCACGTCTTCTCCGGCGGCCGCATCGTCGAGTCCGGCGGCGCCGAGCTCGCGGACAAGCTGGAGAACGAGGGCTACGAGGCTTACACGAAGGGTGGCGCATCCGAGTGACACAGCTGCCGGGCCTCCTCGACACAGAGGCGATCCGCAAGGACTTCCCCATCCTGGACCGCCAGGTCCACGACGGCGCGAAGCTCGTGTACCTGGACAACGCGGCGACCTCGCAGAAGCCGCGCCAGGTGCTGGACGCCCTGAACGAGTACTACGAGCGCTACAACGCCAACGTCCACCGCGGTGTGCATGTGCTCGCCGAGGAGGCCACGGCGCTGTACGAGGGCGCGCGGGACAAGGTCGCCGCGTTCATCAACGCGCCCAGCCGCGACGAGGTGATCTTCACCAAGAACGCCTCCGAATCGCTCAACCTCGTGGCGAACATGCTCGGCTGGGCCGACGAGCCCTACCGCGTCGACCACGAGACCGAGATCGTCATCACGGAGATGGAGCACCACTCCAACATCGTGCCGTGGCAGCTGCTGTCGCAGCGCACGGGCGCGAAGCTGAAGTGGTTCGGCCTGACCGACGACGGTCGGCTCGACCTGTCGAACATCGACGAGATCATCACCGAGAAGACGAAGATCGTCTCCTTCGTGCTGGTGTCGAACATCCTCGGCACCGTGAACCCGGTCGAGGCGATAGTCCGCCGTGCGCAGGAGGTCGGCGCGCTGGTCTGCATCGACGCCTCGCAGGCCGCTCCGCACATGCCGATGGACGTGCAGGCCCTGCAGGCCGACTTCGTGGCCTTCACCGGCCACAAGATGTGCGGCCCGACCGGCATCGGCGTCCTCTGGGGCCGTCAGGAGCTGCTCGAGGACCTGCCGCCGTTCCTCGGCGGCGGCGAGATGATCGAGACCGTGTCGATGCACTCCTCGACCTACGCCCCCGCTCCCCACAAGTTCGAGGCGGGCACCCCGCCGATCGCGCAGGCGGTCGGACTGGGCGCGGCCATCGACTACCTGTCCGCGATCGGCATGGACAAGATCCTCGCGCACGAGCACGCGCTCACCGAGTACGCGGTGAAGCGGCTGGCCGAGGTCCCCGACCTGCGGATCATCGGCCCGACCACGGCCGAGGACCGGGGCGCGGCGATCTCCTTCACGCTCGGCGACATCCACCCGCACGACGTGGGCCAGGTCCTGGACGAGCAGGGCATCGCGGTCCGGGTGGGACACCACTGCGCGCGACCCGTCTGCCTGCGCTACGGAATTCCCGCGACCACGCGAGCGTCGTTCTATCTGTACTCCACACCGGCCGAGATCGATGCTCTGGTCGACGGTCTGGAGCACGTACGGAACTTCTTCGGCTGAGGGGCTGGCTGAGATCGTGAAGCTGGATTCGATGTACCAGGAAGTCATCCTGGACCACTACAAGCACCCGCACGGGCGGGGCTTGCGGGATGGCGACGCCGAGGTGCACCACGTCAACCCGACCTGCGGTGACGAGATCACCCTGCGCGTGAAGTACGACGGCACGAAGATCGAGGACGTCTCGTACGAGGGCCAGGGCTGCTCGATCAGCCAGGCGAGCGCGTCCGTGCTGAACGAACTCCTGGTCGGCAAGAGCCTGGCCGAGGCGCAGAAGATCCAGGAGACCTTCCTGGAGCTGATGCAGTCCAAGGGCAGGATCGAGCCCGACGACGCGATGGAGGAGGTGCTGGAGGACGCGGTCGCGTTCGCCGGCGTCTCCAAGTACCCGGCCCGGGTCAAGTGCGCCCTCCTCAGCTGGATGGCATGGAAGGACGCGACGGCCCAGGCCCTGGGCGGAGCCGACGCCGAAAGGAACACCGCATGAGCGAGACCGTTGAGATGAAGCCGGCCTCGGAGGAAGAACTCCGCGAGGCGCTGTACGACGTCGTCGACCCCGAACTGGGCATCGACGTCGTCAACCTCGGGCTGATCTACGGCATCCACATCGACGACGCGAACATCGCGACGATCGACATGACCCTGACCTCGGCGGCCTGCCCGCTGACCGACGTCATCGAGGACCAGGCGAAGTCCGCCACCGACGGCCTGGTCAACGAGCTGCGCATCAACTGGGTCTGGATGCCGCCGTGGGGTCCGGACAAGATCACGGACGACGGCCGCGAGCAGCTTCGCGCGCTCGGGTTCAACGTCTGAGAACGTGATCTGAGAGACGTGACATGAGTGGGGCCCCCGGCGTGCGCCGGGGGCCCCATCCGTGTGCGGGTTCGGCTCGGCTCAGCCGAGGGCCGCCACCACGCGGAACGAGAAGTCCGAGCGGTTGCTCGTGTTGTAGCCGTACGGGTCCAGGCGCAGCGCGAAGTTCTGGTGGCGCAGGAAGCGGCCGGGGTAGTTGACCGACTCCAGCATCACGGCGTCCGAGTACGAGGACGGCACGGAGCAGAAGGTGGCGTCCTGCTTGAACAGGGTGGAGCCGTCGTTGCGCTCGGAACGCAGGATGAAGTTGCGGTGCCGCAGGTAGTCGCCGTCGGACGTCCTGAACGAGTAGCAGGAGCTGTCGGTCAGGCCCGCGACGACGGTGAACGTGGAGTCCGCGCGGGACTCCGAGCCGCGCGGCGCGTCGAGCTTCACCACGCCGTTGCTGACATGCCAGTAGCGGTCGGGGTAGTTGACCGAGCGGACCGAGCGCCGGATGGAGGTCGGCTTGGGGTCGGCAGGCTTCTTCGTCGGTGACGCGGAGGGTGCGGCCGAGGTGTGCGGCGTCGAACTGCCCTGCGGCTTGGGCGAGGACGAGGCCGAGGACGAGGCCGACGTCTTCGGCGACGCGGACACAGACGTGCCGCTCTTCCCCGCCGTCGGCGTCGACGACGCGCTCGCGGAGGGCGTGGCGAAGGAGATCAGACCGCCCGCCGTCTCGTCGTCCGACAGGGTCTGTCCCTCGCGGGCAGCGGCCTTCTCGTCGTCAACAGGCTTGTCGTTCAAGGCGATTGCGGTCACGCACGCCACGATGGTGGCCACGGCGAGACCGCCGGCCAACCAAAGGCGTCGTGTTCCGGGGGCCCGGGAACTGTCCGGGGCCCAGCCGTTCTCCCAAGGCTGCTCCTGGGACGGCCGGGACTTGTCTATTGGCATGCGCTGTTCCTCCAGCGGCGCTTCTGGCGGCTGCCGCGGCTGCGATGGCCCGGTATGTGAACGGTGAAACAGTAGTGGAACCTGTGTCTCACGTTCAGCCGTTTGGGGGAGCGCTTTCCATAACGCTTTCGACTCTGCGGCCAGTTGGGACAAGGGCGATATCGGGTGTGTGCCGATGTGTACGACGATGTCTCCAGCGATGTGTACGGGTGTACGCATCGTTGTGTACACTCGTACGCATGGGATATCTGACACTCGCCGGCGCCATAGCCGCCGAGGTGGCCGCGACGACCGCCATGAAGTACAGCGAAGGCTTCAGCAGGCTCTGGCCCTCGCTGCTGACGGCCGTCGGCTACGTCGTCTCCTTCCTTCTCCTCGCCCAGACCCTGAAGAGCGTCGGGATCGGCACCGCGTACGCCATCTGGTCCGGGGCCGGCACCGCGGCCATCGCCGTCCTGGGCCTGGCCCTGTTCGGCGAGTCCCTGACGCTCACCAAGGTCGCGGGCATCCTGCTGATCATCGGCGGAGTGGTGGTACTGAACCTCGGGGGCGCGCACTGATGGCCCGCCGCTACGACCCCGAACGGCGGCAGCGGATCATCGACGCGGCGATCCGGGTCGTCGGCGAGAAGGGCCTGAGCGGGCTCAGCCATCGCTCGGTCGCCGCCGAGGCGGATGTGCCGCTCGGCTCCACCACGTACCACTTCGCCACCCTCGACGAGCTGATGATCGCCGCCCTGCGACAGGCCAACGAGGGCTTCGCCAAGGTGGTCGCGGCGCGCGGCGGGCTGGCGGACGCACGCGTCGACCTGCCCACCGAACTGGCCGGACTGCTCGGCGAATGGCTGGCCGGCGACCGCACCGGCGTCGAGCTGGAGTACGAGCTCTACCTGGCCGCCCTGCGCCGCCCCGCGCTGCGTCCCGTCGCCGCCGAGTGGGCCGACGACCTCAGCGCCCTCCTCGTGCGCCGTACGGACCCGCTCACCGCACGCGCGCTGCTCGCGCTGATGGACGGCATCTGCCTGCAGGTGCTGCTGACGGACGTGCCCTACGACGAGGGGTACGCGCGGGAGGCGTTGGCGCGGCTGATGCCGTAGGAACTCCCGAGGTGGGAGGGGTTGCCGGCCCGCTTGCTGAGACACCGCTGTGCGGGTTCGCCTCTGCGGCCCCCGGCCGGTTAGGTTGCCCTCATGACCGATATGACTGCTCCTCGCACCACCGGCGCCGTGGCCGCCGGCCTCGCCACGATCGCCGCCGACGGCACGGTTCTCGACACCTGGTTCCCCGCGCCCGCGCTCGCCCTGGAGCCCGGCCCGTCCGGCACCGAGCGGCTGTCCGCGGACAAAGCGGTGGAGCTGCTCGGCGAGGGCGCGGCGAAGGCGACCGGTCCGGACGCCCGTCGGGGCGTCGAGGTCGTCGCGGTCCGCACGGTCATCGCCTCCCTCGACGACAAGCCGCTCGACGCGCACGACGTCTACCTGCGGCTGCACCTGCTCTCCCACCGGCTCGTGAAGCCGCACGGGCAGAGCCTGGACGGCATGTTCGGCCACCTCGCCAACGTCGCCTGGACCTCGCTCGGCCCGGTCGCCGTCGACGACATCGAGAAGGTCCGGCTGAACGCCCGCGCCGAGGGCCTGCACCTCCAGGTCACCTCCATCGACAAGTTCCCCCGGATGACGGACTACGTCGCCCCCAAGGGGGTCCGGATCGCCGACGCCGACCGGGTCCGGCTCGGCGCGCACCTCGCCGAGGGCACCACGGTCATGCACGAGGGCTTCGTCAACTTCAACGCCGGCACGCTCGGCACGTCGATGGTCGAGGGCCGTATCTCCGCGGGCGTCATCGTCGGCGACGGCTCGGACATCGGCGGCGGCGCCTCCACGATGGGCACGCTGTCCGGCGGCGGCAACGTCATCATCGCCATCGGCGAGCGCTGCCTCATCGGCGCCGAGGCGGGCGTCGGCATCGCCCTGGGCGACGAGTGCGTCGTCGAGGCCGGCCTCTACGTCACCGCGGGCACCCGGGTCACCATGCCCGACGGCCAGATCGTCAAGGCCCGCGAGCTCTCCGGCGCCTCCAACATCCTCTTCCGCCGCAACTCGGTCACCGGCGCGGTCGAGGCCCGCCCGAACAACGCGGTGTGGGGCGGCCTGAACGAGATCCTGCACAGCCACAACTGATCGACCCGCATGCCGAAGCGCCCTCTCGCCGCCGGCGGAAGGGCGCTTCGGCATGCGGCCCCCATGGGGGCCGGTTCATGCGGGCAGGCCCGTCGCGAACTCCGTCAGGGTCGTGAAGTCCTCGTCGCGGAGGCCGAGTCGGGGGCTCACGTGGTGCAGGAGGGCCGGCGCCGGGTGGTGGGCGGTGACGTAGGTCGTGTCGGCGGGGGACTGTTCGTCGTCCACCCAGGCGAAGGGGCGGCCCGCCGCGTGGGCGACGATCGTCTGCGTCTTCCAGTGGACGCCGTCGGACCGGTGGGCGAACAGCACCTTGCCGAAGTCGACGTACGGCAGCTCGGGCAGACCGATCACCGGGGCGATCCAGCGGTTGGCCTCGGCCATCCAGGTCGTGGCCCAGCACAGCTCGTAGGGGAGACGCAGGAGGGCCGCGCCGTGCTCGGGGTTCAGCCAGACCCGCAGCGGCCGCGCCCGGCCCACGGACGCCCTGATCGTCGTATAGCCCGCGGGCCGCTTGGTGGGCTTGGCGGCGTACGGGTTCAGGGGGCCGTCGACGTCGAGATAGAGCAGGGGCCGACTCATACGGCCACCGTACGGAAGCCGGACCGGTGCCCGCCGGAATTTTCTGTGCGCCGCCGTGGAGCGCAGGCATAGCGGGAGCGGGCCGCACGCGTCACAAGGGACACAGGGGCCGGACACCAGGTCCGCTCCCGGGGGAAGAGTGAAGGTGACGATGGATGCCGAAGCGCTGGAGAGCTTCCGACACTTCGTGGACAGCAGGTCGTCGGCGCTGCTGAGAACCGCCGTCCTGCTCAGCGGCGGCGACCGGCACGCCGGCGAGGACCTGCTCCAGAACGCCCTGGCCAAGGCGGCCGGCCGCTGGCACCGCATCGACGAACCCGAGGCCTATGTACGCCAGGTCCTCTACCGGCAGCAGATCAGCCGCTGGCGCCTGAAGTGGCCCCGGCGCGAGGTCAGCGTCGCCGAGCCGCCGGACGGCGGAGCCGGCCCGGACGCGTCCTCGGCCGCCGAACTGCGCGTGGTGATGCGCGCGGCGCTGTCCCGGCTGACCGCGCGCCAGCGCACCGTGCTCGTGCTCCGCTACTTCGAGGACCTGCCGGAGGCCGAGGTGGCCGCGATCCTGGGCTGCTCCGTGGGCACCGTGCGGTCCACGACCCACCGCTCCCTCGCCCGGCTGCGCTCCCTCGCACCGGAACTGGCCGCTCTCGGCCCGGCGGCCGCCGAGCAGGCGCCGTCCCCCGACTTCTCGCCCGCGGAGGTGCGCCCGTGAACGTCGACGAACTCGTCCGTGACTCCCTGCGCGAGCAGGCCGACGAACAGCAGCCGACCGGGCTCGGCCTCGCCGACCGGGTGCTCGCCCTGCGCCGGCGCCGCCGCACCCGGAGGTTCGCGACCGTGGCGGCCGCGGCCGTCGCCGTGGTGGTCGTCGCCGTGGCGGTGCCCACGCTGGAGGGCTCCGGCACGACCGACGTCCGCCCCGCCGACGTCCCGGCGCCCACCAGGATCAGCGCCCACCCGGACCAGTCGCCGCCGCGCGACCTGATCGCCGCCGGGCGGACGGCGCTGGCCGCCTACTACACGACGACCCTCGTCCCGCAGTCGGCACAGTGGTCGGTCACGACGCGCACCTATTGGCTGCTGAACCCGACGACGCAGAAGTACGAGAAGACCACCAAGTGGTCGTGGGTCGCCGTCGCCCCCGGCCTGCGGACCGCCGCCGTCCTGGAGCAGAACCTGCCCGTCAGCCGGATCGGCCTGCTCGACCTGGCCAGCGGCGAGGTCAAGCGGTGGATCGCCGTCGACCACGCCGTGGGCGGGCTGGCGTTCTCCCCCGACGGCCGCGAACTCGTGGCGACGACCTACGGCGAGAACCCCGACCTGCGGGTCAAGCTGGCGGGCCCCACGGACTCGTACGAGGTCCAGCAGGGCTCCCGCACCGGGTTCTACGTCTTCGACGTGGCCTCCGGGAAGGGCTCCTGGAGGGAGGTCGAGTTCAAGACGGGAAATAAGCTCGGCGAGATCGACTTCCTCAACAGCCGCCAGGACTTCGTCTTCACCAGGGACGGCAGCCTCATCTGGTCGGGCATGCCCATGGCGCCGGGCTACCAGTACTACGACCGGCAGGGCAAGAAGGTCGCCCCGCCCGCCGACGGGCGGTACGTGGAGTGGTACGTCGACGGCGCCGCCTACTTCTCGCCCGACGGCAAGAAGCTCGCCGGTCCCTTCGCGGCCGAGAAGTACAAGTCGTCCTCCTGGATCCTGGACCCCAAGACCGGCAAGAAGCTCACCGAGACGCGCGGCCAGCTACTGCTCGCCTGGGCCGACGACTCCTCGCTCATCGCCTGGGACGTCGGGGCGGACGGCGACGAGTTCCACAATCGGCTGGTGCTGGTGACGCTCGGCAGCGACAAGGTCGTCCCGCTCAGCGACTTCCGGTCGCCCAAGGACAACACCGTCGGACGCTGGACGCCGATCTTTGCGGACCGCTGACTGGCCCTCGCCCGGGGTCCGGCCGTGAGCGGCGGCCGGGCCGGTCAGGCCACGAGACGTTCGTAGGCCGCGCGCAGCCCGCCCACCGTGTCCCGGTCGGCGGGCCGCAGCGGCGCGCGGACCGGACCGGACGGCAGACCGAGGTCGTTCAGCAGCCCCTTGACGGTGACGGTGCCGGGCAGGCCCGAGGCCATCACCAGCTCCACGAGCTCGGTGGCCCGTTGCTGGAGCCGGGCGGCCTCGGCGGTGTCTCCCGCGTCGAACGCGTCGAGGACGGCGCGGAGTCGGTCCGGAACGATGTTCGCGACCGTGCTGACACAGCCCGCCCCGCCGACCGCGTACAGCGCGAGGTTGTGCTCGTCGCAGCCCGCGTAGTACGCCAACCCGGTGCGGGCGAGCACCTTTTGGGCGCCCAGGAAGTCGTAGGAACAGTCCTTGACCGCGACGATCCGGGGGTGCTCGGCGAGCCGGAGCACCGTCTCCGGCTCGATCCGGGTGCCGGTGCGGCCGGGGATGTCGTACAGCATCACCGGTAGCCCGGAGGCGTCCGCGACCTCCCGGAAATGCGCCTCCAGGGCGTCCTGCGGGGGCCGGCTGTAGTACGGGCTGACCACCAGGACGCCGTCCGCGCCCGCCTTCTCGGCGGCCGCGGCGAGTTCGAGGGTGTGGCGGGTGTCGGACGTGCCCACCCCCGTCACGATCGACGCCCGGTCGCCCACCGACTCCCGTACCGCCGCGACCAGTTCCGCCTTCTCGGCGTCCGAGGTGGTCGGCGACTCGCCCGTCGTCCCGGAGAGCACCAGCCCGTCGCAGCCGGCCGACACCAGCCGGTCGGCGAGCCGCTGCGCTCCGTCGAGGTCGAGCGCGCCGGAGCCGGTGAAGGGCGTGACCATCGCGCAGAGGGTGCGGCCGAAGGGGCTGTCTGTCGTCATGGGAGTAGTCTCGGCCGCGCCACAGTGAAGCTCTACTTAATTTTTCTACGAAGTATTGATAAGTGACTCTGTAAGTTCTGCAATCTCTCGCCGAAAACTCAAGCCTCCTGGACAAAAAAAGTTTTCGGTGAGACGGTGGACGCATGTTGGACGTCACCGTGATCGAGGACCCCGAGGCCGCAGCCGTCTCCCTGGACCCCATACGGGCCAGGCTGCTCGCCGAGCTGGCGGCCGGGCCCGCGTCGGCCGCGATGCTGGCCGGCAAGGTCGGGCTGCCGCGGCAGAAGGTGAACTACCACCTCAAGGCGCTGGAGCGGCACGGCCTGGTCGAGCTCGCCGGCGAGCGCCGCAAGGGCAATGTCACCGAGCGGCTGATGCAGGCGACCGCCGCCTCGTACGTGATCTCGCCGCTGGCCCTCGCCGCGGTGCAGCCGGACCCGGACCGCTTCCGCGACCAGCTCTCCGCGCGCTGGCTGCTCGCGCTCGGCGCCCGCCTGGTGCGGGACGTCGGCTCGCTGATCACCGGCGCGACCAAGGCCAACAAGCGGCTGGCGACCTATGCGCTCGACGGCGAGGTGCGCTTCGCCTCGGCAGCCGAACGGGCCGCCTTCATCCAGGAGTTGACGGCGGGCGTCGGCGCGCTCATCCGCAAGTACGACGCCCCCGACACAGAGGGCGGCCGCGATCACCGGATCGTCGTCGCCGTACACCCCACCGTCAAGGACCAGCCGACCCCGGAACTGGACCAGTAGTCAGCACAGGAGTCACCATGTCCAAGGAATTCGAGATCGTCCGTGAGTTCGAGGTCGACGCCACGCCCGAGGAGGTGTGGGAGGCGATCACGAACGGCACCGGCGGGTATCTGTGGCCGATGGAGGCCCCGGAGCCCAAGGTGGGCGGCACGGCGGCCTTCGGCTCGACCGTCACCGCCTGGGACCCGCCGCACCACCTCACCGTCCGCAGCGAGGACGTCGGCTTCTCGGTCCAGAGCGTGAACCAGCTCGAACACGTCGTCGAGCCGCGGGACGGCGGACGCCGCGCCTGGGTGCGGTACGTGCACAGCGGGATCTTCGTCGACGACTGGGACAACCAGTACGACGGCGCGGCCAAGCACACCGACTTCTATCTGCACACCCTGCGCGAGTACCTCGTCCACTTCGCGCCCCGCCCGGTGACCTTCGCCCAGCTCGACGGCCCCGCGGGATCCACCGCGGCCGACGCCTTCGCCGCCGTGGGGCCGGCGCTCGGGCTCGCGGACGACGCGCGCGTGGGCGACCGGGTGAGCGTCAGCGGGCCGGAAGGCTTCGACGCCGTGCTCGACTACCGCAACGCGTACTTCATCGGGCTGCGCACCGACACCGCCCTGATCCGCGTCTTCGGGCGCAACCACTGGGGCGCGCCGGTCGGCGTCAGCATCCACGACTTCGCGCCGGACGCCGACGGCAAGGCGAACGAGGACGCATGGCAGGGCTGGCTGAACGGAGTGTTCAGCCAGCCCAGTTGACAGCCGAAGCCGAAGCCGAAGCCGAAGCCGAAGCCGAAGCCGAAGCCGAAGCCGAAGCCGAAGCCGAAGCCGGATCAGGATCCGGCACCGGGACCTACGGCTCGAAGCGCAGGATCTGCGGGTCGTGGTCGCTGATCTGGTCGTGGAACTCCGAGTTGATGTGCACGCTGTCGTACTCGAAGTCACGGCCGTGCTTGATCGACTTGCTGATCAGAATCTGGTCCAGGACCTGCTGGTTGCCCTGGTAGTCGTAGGTGTAACGCTCCCTCTTCGGCAGCGACTTGATCGCCGACCACAGTGCGCCGTCGCCCTCCAGGAGCTGGGCGGTGCCGGAGAACTCGAAGTCGTTGATGTCGCCGAGCGCGATGACATCGGCGTTCTTCTGCACCGCGAGGATGTCCTTGACGAACGCGTTGACCAGCGTCGCCTGCTGGTGGCGCTGGGTCTCCGAGCTGCGCGCGACGGGCTGGTACTGCGCGTGCAGTGCCTGGTCGCCGCCCTTGGAGTTGAAGTGGTTGGCGATCACGAAGACCGTGCGGCCGCGGAAGACGAACTCGCCGGCCAGCGGCTTGCGGCTGTTCGCCCAGGCCGTGTTCGCCGGGTCGATCCGCCCGGGGGACGCGGTGAGCTGCGCCTTGCCGTGCACCTTGGCAACGCCGACGGCGGTGGTCGCGTCGCCGCCCGCGCGGTCGGTGAAGGAGACCCGCTGCGGGTTGAACAGGAACACCTGACGGATGTTCCCGCCCGGCTCGCCGCCGTCGGTGTTGTTCGTCGGGTCGATCGAGCGCCAGTCGTACTTCGGGCCGCCCGCGGCCACGATCGCGTCGATCAGCTTGCCGACCGTCACATCGGCGGCGACCGTGCCGTCGTTCGTCGCGCCGTTGTCGTCCTGGATCTCCTCCAGGGACACGATGTCGGGCGACTTCAGGTTGTTCACGATCGCGGAGGCGTGCTCCTCGAACGTGGCGTCGGACGGGTCCAGGTTCTCGACGTTGTACGTCGCGACCGCCAGCTCGCCCTTCTTCTGCTTCTGCGTCGTCTCCCGCTCCAGACCGCCGCTCTTCAGCGTGCCGATCGTGTTGGCGACGAGCGTGTAACCGCCGAACTGGTTGTAGTCGAGCGGTCCCGCGGTGACGCCCGTGAGGGTGTCGCCGACGTTCGCGACGGGGAAGTCCGCCGTCGCGCCGAGCGACTGGATCTGCAGCCGGCCGGTGTTCTGCGAGGTGTAGGAGCCGTACAGCGTGCCACCGCGGCGGGTGGTGTTCTCGCGCGGCTTCACCGTGACCCACAGCTCGGTGTACGGGTCGGTGGCGGTGACCACACGGGCGTCGGCGACCTGGACGTTCATGCCCTCGAGGGACTCGTAGTAGTCCAGGGCGTACTTCTTCGGCTCCAGGGTGAGGCCGTTGACCGAGTTGCTCGCGGCGGCGTCGCCGGCCGGGGCGTACGCGGCCGGCACCGACTTCGCGTTCACGACGGTCGCGGCCGGGACCGCGTTGCCGCTGGAGAGCACCGTCACCGTCGGCTTGGTGATCTCGGTGATCGACTGGTTGCCGGTCGAGGCGCCGCCCGGCACGAACTCCGAGACCGTGCCGGTGACCGTGACGGAGTCGCCGACGGCGACCTTGGGGGCGGAGCCGGTGAAGACGAAGACGCCCTCACTGGTGGCCGGGTCGGCGTCCGGGTTCGGATCCTGGATCCAGAACCCCTTGGACGAGCCGTAGGTGCGCACGCCGGTGACGATTCCGGCCACACCCGTGACCGCCTTGCCGGCGTACGGGGATATCCGGGTCGTGCCCTGGATGTCGTGAACGGCCACCGTGTCCGCGTGCGCGGGTGCGGTGAGGGCGACGGTGGAGGCCGCGGAACAGACGGCGGCGACGGTGAGCGCGGCGAGACGCGCGGACTTGTTGCTCGGCAACGGAATCCCTCCGGGGACGTACGTGAGCGCCGGGACGAGGGTGGAACGAGGTGGAACGAGGGTGGAACTAGGTGCAGCTGGGTGGAGCCGGGTGGAACGAGGGTGGTGCAGGGGTCGAGGGGCCGCGACCGGTGACCGGAGCGCGACGCGCGTAGAAAATACCGCGAGCAGAAAATACGGTGAACAGGTGTCCAGTGAATTTCTACGCGCGTCAATCTCGTGCCTGGTCAGTCCACTTGTCAAGGTTTCAGCCATGTACGCAGCCCGACGGGTAGATGAACCGGGCGGCATGGGTCCATATCCGTCTAGGCTGAGTGGCCCAGTGCCCCAGCGGGCCCAGTGCCCAGCGGGCCGGTGGCACACGCGCCCTAGGAGAACCAGCCGATGTCAGACAGCTCCCCCCTGCCGCCGGTGCGGCTGCACCCCGAAGCGGAGCTGGCGCGCGACGCGCTGTCCACGCCGTTGCTCTCCCGAGCCGCCCTGCTCGCCCGCTGGGCCGGCCCCGACACCCGGGTCGACGCGGGCGGCGGCCTCGTCGAGGAACAGCTCGCGGCCGCCGCGGACGCGCTCGGACTGACCGGGGAGGACGCCGCCGGCCACGCGAGCGAGGCCTGGCGGGTCGCCGTGGACGCAGGGCTCGTGGAGGTCGTCGACGAGGAGGCCGGCACCGTCACGACCGGCGAGGAACTGGCCCTGCTGACCGGCGGCTCCCCGCACGACATCCTCGCCGTCTGGCTCGGCGCCCTGGAGACCGTGCTCGCCGACGCGGCCGTCCCCGACCTGGACGAGCTGATGGACGCGATGGACGAGGGTGGCCAGGTCGACTTCTCCCGGCTCGACTGGAACCCCGAGGCCGAGGCCGAGTTCCTCGACGGCGTGCTCGGCAACCTCTACCTGCTGACCGCCAACGAGGAGGGCCCCGGCGACGGCCCCGTCCCGCTCCCCGCGCTCGCCGCCTCCATGATCATCCCCGGTGACATGGACGAGCCCACCAACGACGTCCTGGAACAGGTCTCGGACGCGATGATGCGGCTCGACGACCAGTTCCGGCTCCTGGAGCCCATCGGCCTCGTCGTCTACCAGCCCGTCGACGAGGCCCTGATGGCGGATCCCGACGACGGGGCCGCGGAGCCCGCCGCCCCGGTCGACGAGACCGACGTCTCCCGCTACGGCATGGTCCGGCTCACCCCGCTCGGCCTCTACGGGCTGCGGGCCCGGCTGCTGGAGGCCGGCTTCGACGCCCCGGCCGTCGGCGACCTCGCCGACAAGGGCGCCGACGCCCTCCTCGACGGCAGCGCAGGCTACGGCCCGCGCGCCGCGCTCGCCGAGACCGAGCACTGGCTCACCCACCGCGAGCCCCTCGCCGCCGCCCGGGAGTTGCTGGCCGCCGCCCGCGGCTCGGACCCTGGCGCACCGCTGCGCCGCCTGCGCTGCCAGCAGGCCCTCTCGCTGGTCGGCGCCCAGGCCGAACCCGCCGTGCGCGAGGTCCTCGACGACGCCGAGCTCGGCGGTCTCGCGCGCGTGTGGCTGAGCGAGCTCGGCGCGGCGGACGTACCCGCCCCCTCCGAGGACCTGGTCTTCTGGCTCACCATCGACACCCTGGCCGCCCAGCTCGCCGCCGAGGGCAACTCCGAGGAACTCCAGGCCCTCGTCGAGGGGCTCGCCCAGCAGCACAGCGGCTTTTTCGCGGCGGCCTGGCGCGTCGATCACCCGGCGACGCCGGACGTCCTGGAGGCGATGGGCCGTCTGCACCCCGACAAGCGCATCGCGAAGGAGGCGCGCAAGGCGGCGTTCAAGGCGCGGTCGCAGCAGGGGGGCTGACGGCTTCCCGCGGGCGCCCCCGGACCGGATTCACGGAAGCGGGTCCGCTGAAGTCGCCCCCCGTTCAACTCCCGTTCAGGCATGGGCGGGACGGTGTCGCCGGACCGAGGTTCGCCACCCTCCACGGCACTTCCACCGTCTCAGGAGACACCATGTCGCTCACCCGCAGGGACTTCGCCAGAACCTCCGCGATCACCGGAGCCGGGGTCGCGCTGGCGGGCAGCGTCGGCGCCCTCGCCACCGCGCCGAACGCCCTCGCGTCCACGGACGTCGAAGACACCGCGGACGCTTCGCAGGCGTCGGCGACCGGGCACCACGGGGTCGGCTACGGGCCGCTGCTCCCCGACCCCGACGGCATCCTCGCGCTGCCCGCCGGGTTCGAATACCGCATCGTCACCTACAGCGGCAAGACCAAGCTGGAGTCCGGCGAGATCACCCCGTCCAACCACGACGGCACCGCCGCCTTCTGCGGCCCGCGCGGCGCGACCCTGCTCGTCAACAACCACGAGCTGAAGGGCCCGCGCGCCGCCTGGAAGCACCCCGTCCCGCTCACCGAGGGCCTCGTCTACGACCCGGCGGCCTCCGGCGGCTGCACGGTCGTCGAGGTACGCCCCGGCAACCGGGTCGCCGAGTGGGTCGGCATCGCCGGCACCTCCACCAACTGCGCGGGCGGCAGCACCCCTTGGGACACCTGGCTCACCTGCGAGGAGACCGAGGACAAGGCCGGCCAGAACGGCATGACCAAGGACCACGGCTACGTCTTCGAGGTCGACCCCGAGGACCGCCGCGCCAACCGGAACCCCAAGCCGATCAAGGCGCTGGGCCGCTACGCGCACGAGGCCGTCGTCATCGACCCCAAGCGCGGCCACGCCTACCTCACCGAGGACGCCTCCGGCCCCAACGGCCTGCTCTACCGCTGGACCCCGCCGGCCGGCTTCCACCACGGCCGCGGCAAGCTGCGCACCCTCGCCGACGACGCCGGCGTCCTGCAGGCCTTCAAGTGCTTCGACTCCGGCGGCAAGTTCGTCGACGACCTCTCCCGCGCCACGAAGATCGGCACGGTGTACGGGGTCGACTGGATCGACGTCCCCGACCGCGACGCCAAGTCGGTGCCCGTCCGCAAGCAGTTCGCCGACGGGCAGGTCACCCGCGCCCGCAAGCTGGAGGGCATGTGGTGGGGCGACGGCGGCACCTACATCGTCTCCTCCTACGCCCGTGACGAGAGCCCCGTCCACCACGACGGCGCCGTCTGGTTCTACGACCCCAAGCGCCGCACGCTGACCCTGAAGGTACTGCTCGGCGTGAACCCCGACCCGTCCGTCGACGGCGCCTTCGACGGCCCCGACAACATCACCGTCTCCCCCTACGGCGGCCTTGTCATCGCCGAGGACGGCGAGGGCGTTCAGCATCTCTTCGGCGCCACCGACAGCGGCCGCACCTACCCCATCGCCCGCAACGAACTGAACATGGGCACCGCGGACGAGCCCGCTTACAGCGAGTTCACCGGCGTGACCTTCTCCCCCGACGGCCACACCCTGTTCGCCAACATCCAGGACCCGGGAATCATGCTGGCCATCACCGGCCCCTGGAAGCGGCAGAAGCGCGGCTGAATTTAATTCGTTCGCCCGTCCCGCGGCACGCCTCCTAGAGTGATGCACGTCCAGGTGCGAAGGCAGGACCTACTTCCACTGATAATGGGGCGGCCGCGGGTTCGAGTCCCGCCACCGGTACAACGCGCCGGTGTAGCTCAGGGGTTAGAGCACCTAATGTCGGTTCCGCCGACCTGAACTCTGGACACCACAACTTCATGCACCTCCCGGTGCGCAGGCTGCGGCTACTTCTCTTTCACAGAATCCAGGCCGCCGCCGAATTGATCTCGGGAGGCGCAGCACATGGTGGGTGCCCGGTGCGCAGGCGGCGGATACTTCGGGAGCTGGTGGGGTGAGAATCCCCGTGCGGGTTCAAATCCCGTCATCGCTTCGGGCGGTGTGGCGGAACGGAAGACGCGCCAGTTATAAGCAACCGCAGTCGACTTCGACCTCGGGCACCCTCCTTTTGCTGCGCCTCCCTCCGAAACGCGACCGAAAGGTCGTCCGACGAATTCGGGGGAATTCATCATGGCTCGCTTCAACGTCCGTGCGACCAAGGCCCAGCCCACCTCGCCCGTGACCACCACCGGCCGGGTGCTCCGCACCCACCAGGGCGGTCGCGGCCACGAGCGGGACGCGCGCTCCGAGCTCTTCCTGCTCGCCGTCTCCAACCTGGTCTCCCAGAAGACCTTCTACGAGTCCGGCGCCGACCGCGACGACCGGTTCGCGAAGCTCGTGCGGGAGCTCGCCGTCAGCGACCCGTCCTGGACGGCCGGCCTGCTCGGCTGGCTGCGCGGCGCGGGCAACCTCCGTACGGCCGCGGTCGTCGGCGCCGCCGAGTACGTCAAGGCGCGCCTCGACGCGGGCGCGACCGACGGTCCGTCGAACCGGCAGGTCGTGGACTCCGTGCTGCAGCGGCCCGACGAGCCCGGCGAGCTGCTCGCCTACTGGACGAGCGTGTACGGCCGCAACGTCCCCAAGCCCGTCAAGCGGGGCGTCGCCGACGCCGTCCGACGGCTGTACGGGGGCAAGTCGCTGCTGAAGTACGACACCGCGTCCAAGGGCTACCGCTTCGGCGACATCCTCAACCTCGTGCACGCGGCGCCGGACCCGGACAAGCCGTGGCAGGGCGAGCTGTTCCAGTACGCCCTGGACCGCCGGCACAACCCCGACACCGCCGTGCCGCCCGCCTCGAACCGGGTCCTGACCGCGCACCGCGAGCTGATGGCGCTGCCCGTCGAGGACCGGCGTGCGGTGGTCACCTCGCCGGCCGGGGCCGAACGGCTCGCGGCGGCCGGGATGACCTGGGAGGCGCTGGCGGGCTGGCTGCAGGGCCCGATGGACAAGGCGGCCTGGGAGGCGGTGATTCCGTCGATGGGTGCGATGGCGCTGGTCCGCAACCTGCGCAACTTCGACCAGGCCGGGGTGTCCGACGAGGTCGCGGCACGGGTCGCGGCGAAGATCAGCGACCCGGCGGAGGTCGCGCGCTCGCGGCAGTTCCCGTTCCGGTACCTCGCCGCCTACCAGCACGCGCCCTCGCTGCGCTGGGCGTACCCGCTGGAGCAGGCGCTCGGCCACTCGCTGGCCAACGTGCCCGCGCTGCCCGGCCGCACGCTGGTGCTCGTCGACCGCTCGGGCTCGATGTTCTACTCGCGGCTGTCGGACCGCTCGGAGCTCAACCGGGCCGACGCGGCGGCGATCTTCGGCACGGCGCTCGCGCTGCGGGCGGCGGACGCGGACCTCGTCGAGTTCGGCACCAACAGCCGCCGCCTGACGTTCGACAAGGGCGAGTCGGTGCTGAAGATCCTGGGTCGCTTCGGAGACCTGGGCGGCACCGACACCACCTCGGCGATCCGCGCGCACTACCGGGGCCAGGACCGGGTGCTGATCGTCACCGACGAGCAGTACGCCTACAACCACCACGGCGACCCGACCGAGCAGATCCCGGCGCACATCCCGGTGTACACCTGGAACCTGGCCGGCTACCGAGCGGGCCACGGTCCGTCCGGAAAGGCCAACCGCCACACCTTCGGCGGCCTCTCGGACGCGGCTTTCCGGATGGTGCCCCTGCTGGAAGCGGCCCGGAACGCCGACTGGCCCTGGGCTGCCTGACGGCCGGTCTCAGGGCCGGGTGGCAGGGCCGGGTGGCAGGGCCGGCCTTGTGGTCGGCCCTGCGACCGGCCTCGCGGTCAGCCGAGGCGGGATACCTGGTAGTGGCTGATGTACCAGTCCGCCGCCACCCGCTTCACCACGACCGCGAGGTGGACGGAGAGCGTGGGCCGGTCGGTGAAGGCGAAGTCCACGCTCTGGTAGCCGAGGACGAGCCCGTCGGCGAGGCGTCTCGTCTCCAGGATCCGGTAGTCGGCCGTCATGCCGAGCGGCTGGGAGGCGTAGTAGTCCTCGACTCCCGGCCGCCCCACGCTGTAGGGGTGCAGGCCCTGGAAGATCGCGTCCTCGGTGAACAGGGCGGCGACCTGCTCGGACTCGTGCCGGTCGACGGCCGTCTTCCACCGGTCGAGGACGCCGCGGAGGACCGTCTCGTCGTCTGCTGTGCTGGTCATGGGGTTCTCCCGGTCGGGTCGTTCGGTGCGGGCGTTCGGGTCGGTCAGTGGCCGGCGCTCATGCCGCCGTCGACGTGGAGGATCTCGCCGGTGACGAACGGGGCGTTCTCCAGGTAGACGACCGCGTCGACGATGTCGCTCTGCTCGCCCATCCGGCCGACGGGGTGCAGCGCGGCCAGGAAGTCGTGCGTCTCCTCGGCGTGCATCGGCGTCTTGATGGTGCCCGGCGATACGGCGTTGGCGCGGATGCCACGAGCGGCGTACTCGATGGCGAGGGACTTGGTCGCGGACTGCAGACCGCCCTTCGTCAGCGAGGCCAGCACGGAGGGCACCCTGGAGTCGGCGCTGTCGACGAGGCTGGTGGTGATGCTGACGATGTGCCCGCCGCCCTGCTCCAGCATCCGCTCGACGGCCAGTCGGGTGATGTGGAAGAACCCGTCGAGGTTCACGCCGGTCACCGTGGCGTAGTCGTCCGCGGTGTAGTCGGTGAAGGGCTTGGCGACGAACACGCCCGCGTTGTTGACCAGCGTGTCGATCCGGCCGAACCGCTCCACGCCGGCCGCGATGACGCGTTCGGCGGTGGCGGGGTCGGCGATGTCGCCCTGGACGGTGACGAGGTCGGCGTCGTCGGAGGGCGCGATGGTGCGCGAGGTGGCGACGACGGCGTAACCGAGCTTGCGGTAGGCGTCGACCAGTCCGGCGCCGATGCCCTGCGACGCGCCGGTGACGACGGCGACCTTCTGGTGCTGAACGCTCATGGTGATCTTCTCCTGAATGCGATGCGATGCGATGAGATGGGACGACTGGACCGGTACTCGCCTGCTACTAGCCGACCGGTCGACTATTTAGAACGTAAGTCGCTCGTCGGTCGACGTCAAAGGTCAGGAGGGCCCTGGTCGGGACCTGTTTCCTCCCGCCTGGGAGGAGCAGGCTCCCAATGCAGGTCAGCGCAGGTCAGCGCAGGTCAGCGCAGGTCGGTACGGGTCAGCGGGGGAGTGCGTACGGGTCGTCGGCGGGCAGCCAGGCGTCCGGGGCGTGGATCCCGAGGGCGTCGGCGTCGACGCCCTCACACAGGGCGTCGACGACGGCGAGGACCTCCGCACGCTCCTCCGTCTCGCGCCGGACCAGGGACCAGGTCCAGTACACCTTCGGCGCGACGATCTCCCGGCGGACCAGGTCGGACGGCAGCGAAGCGGTCTGCCCCTTGGGGCAGTTGACGATCGGACGACGGCAGCGGCGGACATGGTCGAAGAAGGCGGGACCGGTCACCGCCCCGTCGGAGATGCGCACCTCACGGGCCCCGCCGGCCTCCGCCAACTCCTCGGCGTAGACGTTCCAGGACGCCCAGGAGATGACGTCGTCGTCGAGGAGGACGTCGGTGTCCCGGGCCGGCACGTCCGTGGTGTCGGCGCCCGTGGCGACGGCGTAGAGCCGGTCGGCGCCGATGAGCCGGGCCCGCAGCCCGTGCCGCTTCAGATCCTCGTTGCGCACCCAGCACACGGCGAGGTCGAGGCTGCCGTCCGCGACCCGGGCGGCCTGGGTGTGCGAGGGCGCGACCCATGCGTCGACGTGGACCTGGGCCGCCGCGGAGGTGCGTCGGGTCAGGTCCGCCGGAAGCCAGTTGACGTACCCGAGGCGCACCGGCTGCGAGCCCGACAGCCGGCGTGCCCGGACCTGGAGGTCGTCGGCCCGTTCCAGCAGGGCGCGGGTGTGCGGGAGCAGGGCGGAGCCGGCCGGGGTGAGCGACACCGAACGGCGGTCGCGGTCGAAGAGGCGCACGCCGAGATCGCGCTCGAGCGCCTTGATCTGCTGGGACAGGGACGGACCGGCGATCAGGAGCCGCTCGGCGGCCCGCCCGAAGTTCAGCTCCTCGGCGACGGCGACGAAGTACCGCAGTTGGCGCAGCTCCACGCCCGCCATGCTACGTCCGAGGCGGGCCGGTAGGAGGCTGTTCCTACCAGCAGGGAGTACGGCGGTCGTGGCAGCCGGCGCGGTGCCGGGCGGACGATGGGATCGCGAAGCGCGACGGCATCCGGCCGCCGCGATCCGATCCGCCGAGAACCTGACCTGTACTGGCCTGGCCTGGCCTGAACTGACCTGAACTGAACTGACATGACCGAGCGGAGCAGGACCATGAGAGAGTTCCTGGTCGAGATCACCACCACCGTCCCCGAGGGCACCGGCCAGAACGAGGTCGACGAACGGCGCGCCGCCGAAGCCGTCCGGGCTCGCGAACTGGCCGCCACCGGTCACCTGGCCCGACTGTGGCGGCCGGTCGGCGAACTGCGCAGCATCGGCGTCTGGCGCGCCGCCGACGAGGCGGAACTCCACGAGAAGGTGCTCGGCACGCTGCCGCTGCGCCCGTGGATGACCCTCATCGTCACCGCGCTCGAGTCCCACCCCAACGACCCCGGCCGGGACGGTGCCGACGGCAGGCCGTGAAGGCTCCCTGGGGTCATGTCGCCCGGACGGCGGCCGCGCTGGCCGCAGGCATGGGAGTCGGCCGCTTCGTCTACACGCCGGCCCTGCCGCTGATGCAGACGCAGGCGGGACTGTCCGCGAGCGCCGGTGCGCACCTGGCGACCGCCAACTACGTGGGCTATCTCGGCGGAGCGCTCGCCGGCACCCTGATCCCCGGACTGGTCCGCTCACCGGCCGCCCTGCGCACGTCCCTGGTCGCGCTGACCGGAAGTCTGGCCGCGATGCCGGTCACCCACGGCACGACGGTGTGGCTGGGGCTGCGGCTGGTCGCCGGGGTGGCCAGCGCCCTGGTGTTCGTCATCGCGGTGACCTCCGTACTGGGCCTCCTGCGCGGGCATCCGGCGCACCTGCCCGGCTGGGCCTTCGGCGGGGTCGGCGCCGGTATCGCGGCGTCCGGCCTGCTCGTCCTGGGCCTGAGTCCCGTCGCCGACTGGCGGGCGGTCTGGTGGGCCTCGGCCGCACTCACCGCCCTCCTCGCCGGTGCGGCATGGCGACTGCGCCTCGAACTCCCCGCGGCGACGGCATCGACGGCGTCGGCGGTACCGGTGATACCGCCGGTATCGGCGGTATCGGTCGGGGAGGGGGTCGGGCGTCCGACCGCGACCAGGCACCGGCGTCGCTGGTTCGCCGTCCTGCTCGCCTCCTACACCCTGGAAGGCACCGGGTACATAGTCGCCGGCACCTTCCTGGTCGCCGCGGTCGCACAGACCTCGCCCGGCTGGGTCGGCAGCGGCGCCTGGGTGCTGGTCGGCCTGGCGGCCGTGCCGTCCTCGGCGCTGTGGACCAGGCTCGGACGCCGCCGGCCCCTGCACGACCTGCTGCTCGCCGCGCTGGTCGTGCAGGCGTTGGGCATCGCCCTGCCCGCCCTGGTGAGCGGTGTCGCGGCGGCCCTGCTTTCCGCCGTGCTGTTCGGCGCGACCTTCATCGGGATCAGCACGCTGGCCCTGGCCACGGGCGCCCGGCTTCAGGTCCACCGCTCGGTCGGGCTGCTGACCGTCGGCTACTCCGTCGGCCAGATCCTCGGCCCACTGGCCGTCACCCCACTGCTGCGCGACGGCTACCGCCCGGCACTGCTCCTGGCCGCCGTGGTGGTCCTCACGTCCGCGGTGGCCGCGGCGGCGCTGCGCGTCGGCCTTCGGCACCCCACAGCCGCCACCCGCACACGACGACGGCCCACGCCCCGGCAACCGGCCACGAACCAAGGCGACGCCTGACGAAACCGCCTTCGGACGGCGACCGGCCTCCCGTCAGCCGTCAGCCGTCAGCCGTCAGCCGTCAGCCGTCAGCCGTCAGCCGTCAGCCGTCAGCCGTCAGCTGTCGGTCGTCAGCCGTCCGCTGTCCATCGTCAGCCGGACTGGCCGTCAGGCCCCGGCCCCGGTCCCGGCCGGGCTCACCCGTGGTTCGCGTGCCGCGCCCAGCAGGGCCAGGCAGTTCTCCCAGAGGGGGCCGAGCCGGTCGGTGTCGTTGTAGAGCTTGGCGAACATGACCTGGCCCTCCAGCTGGGCGACGACCGCCCGTGCGGCCGCTCCGGTGTCGGCGACACTGATCTCACCGCGCCCGAGCGCCTCGGCGACGACCGCCTCGACCATTTCGACCTGCGCCTCGAAGATCTCCTGGAGCCGGACGCGGACGGCCTCCGTCTGGTTGCTCAGCTCCAGCGTGAGGTTCCCGAACAGGCACCCCGCCACGGTTCCGCAGCCCCGCTGCCCGGCACGCTGCCCGGCCTCCGTCTCCTCGAACAGCCGCCGCAGCCGCTGCAGCGGTTCCGCGGCACCGGTCAGCACGGCCGTCCACGCCCGCCGCTGCTCCGCCCAGTGCTCGTCGACGACGGCCAGCGCGAGCGCTTCCTTGGACTCGAAGAAGTAGTAGAAGCTGCCCTTGGGCACCCCGGCGGTCTTGCAGATCTCGGCCACCCCCAGCGCCGAGTAGCCGCGCAGCTCGATCAGCGTCTGCGCGGCGCTGAGGATCTTCTCCCGGGCATCGCTGGTCCGTCCCATGACATCGAGTGTACGACCGGTCGTCTACTGGACCGGGCGGCTACCGGACCTGTCCTGCACGGCGCGAGCCGGACGCCTCGCGAGCCGGACTCCTCGCCGGCCGGACTCTTCGCGAGCCGGGCCCTTGCCGCCCGGCAGACTGATATCTAACATTTCAGTTCATGGAAGCCGTACCCCGCACCCTCCTCAGGGACCGCGCCTACGCCTCGATCCGGGACGCCATCGTGGCCGGGGACATCGCCCCCGGCACGGTGGTCCGCGACGCCGATCTCGCGGAGCGGCTGGGACTGTCCCGGGCGCCCGTGCGGGAGGCGTTCGCGCGGCTGGTCGACGAGGGGCTGCTGGAGAGCAAGCCGCAGAGCTACACGCGGGTCACCCCGGTCGTCGCGGCCGACGTACGGGACGCGGCGGCCGTCGTCGGCGCGATGCACGAGCTGGTCACCCGGGTCGCGGTGCCCCGGCTGTTCGCGGCGGACGTCGAAGGCATGCGCGCGGCCAACGAGCGCTTCACGGCCGCGGTCGGCGCCGGTGACGTCGACGCCGCCCTGCGCGCCGACGACGAACTCCACGACATCCTCGTCCGGGCCGCCGGCAACCGCGCGGCCGCCGCCACCGTAGCCCGCTACACCCCGCTCATCCGGCGGCTGGAGCGCCGGCGCTTCGGCGAGGGCGGCACCTGCCGTTCGGCCGGACTGCACGGACGCCTGATCGAGGCCTGCGCCGACGGTGACGTGGACGAGGCGGTCCGGGTCACGGCGGAGATCTGGCGGACCCTCGCCGACTTGGCCCACTTGGCCGATATGGCCGACCCGGCCGATCCGGCCGACACCGACTGAGCCAAGGAGGCTCCATGTCCCCCAAGTCCCTCTCCTCGTACGAGCGTTACCCCCTCCTCTTCGGCCCCTCGCCGGTCCACCCGCTGGAACGGCTCACCGCCCACCTCGGCGGAGCCGCCCTCTGGGCCAAGCGGGAGGACTGCAACTCCGGGATCGCGTACGGCGGGAACAAGACCCGCAAACTGGAGTACCTGGTCGCCGACGCGCTCGCGCAGGGGTGCGACACGCTCGTGTCGATCGGCGGGGTGCAGTCCAACCACACCCGTCAGGTCGCGGCCGTCGCCGCCCGGGCCGGGCTGAAGTGCGTGCTGGTGCAGGAGAGTTGGGTGGACTGGCCCGACTCCGTGTACGACAAGGTCGGCAACATCCTGATCAGCCGGCTCGCCGGAGCGGACGTACGGCTCGTCCGGGCCGGGTTCGGAATCGGCTTCAAGGAGAGCTGGGAGCAGGCGCTCAGGGACGTCGAGGAGGCGGGCGGAAAGCCGTACGCCATCCCGGCCGGTGCCTCCGACCACCCGCTCGGCGGGCTCGGGTTCGCCGGGTGGGCGTACGAAGTCGCCGAACAGGAACGCGAGTCGGGCGTCTTCTTCGACACCGTGATCGTGTGCTCGGTGACCGGCTCGACACAGGCCGGGATGGTCGCCGGGTTCGCCGCGTTGCAGGAGGCGGGCGGCCGGGCCCGCCGGGTGATCGGCATCGACGCCTCGGCCAAGCCCGCCGAGACCCGCGAGCAGGTCGCCCGCATCGCCCACCGCACCGGTCGACTGATCGGCGTGCGCAGCGAGTTGACCGTCGAGGACGTCGAGCTGGACGAGCGCTGGCACGCGGGCGTCTACGGCGTCCCGGACGAGACGACCCTGGCCGCGATGCGGCTCGCGGCACGCACCGAGGGAATGGTCACCGACCCGGTGTACGAGGGGAAGTCGATGGCCGGGATGATCGACCTGGTCGCCGGCGGCGAGATCGCCGCGGACTCCACCGTGCTCTACGCCCACCTCGGCGGCCAGCCCGCGCTCAACGGCTACAGCGCGCTGTTCTGACCCGGGACTGCGGCTGCAGCGCGCTGTTCTGGCCCGGGACTCCGGCTGCAGTGCGTGTTCCGACCCGGGACTCCGGCCGTCGCCCGCGAGGCGCCCCCGCCGGACGACAGGGGAGCATTCACGTGATGGCCGGATACAGTGCACAGCGTGTGGGCCGACGATCAGCCGCGGGAGCCGCGTGTCGACGAGTCCGGCGGTCCCAGCCGCCGGGCCACCATCCATGACGTCGCACAGTTGGCCGGAGTCTCGCGCCAGACGGTCTCCCGGGCCGTCAACGACAAGGGCGAGATCGACCCGGCCACCAAGGAACGCGTGCTGGAGGCGGCGCGGCTGCTGAACTACCGCCCGAGCCGGTTCGCCCGGGGGCTGGTCCGCAAGGGGGCGGTGACGGCCGGGCTGGTGATCCCGGACCTGATGAACCCGTTTTTCCCCGAGGTGGCCGCCGGGGTGCTGGAGGCCGCCGAGCAGCGCGGCTGGCAGGTCGTGGTGTGGGACTCCCGCATCGACTACGCCAGGGAGCGTGAGGCGCTCGACGTGCTGTCCCACCAGGCGGACGCGGTCGTGGGCTACTTCAAGAACGAGGACGAGGTCCTCGCCCGGCACCTCGGCGGGGTGCCGCTCGTGCTGCTCGAACGCGGCCCGCAGCAGACCCGGTTCGCGGCCGTGGGCATCGACGCCGCGGCCGGTCTGGAGCAGGGGATCGCCCATCTGGTGCGCGCGGGCCACCGCAGGATCGGCATGGTGGACGGCGACCGGCTCACCGTGCCGGGTGCCCGGCGGGAGGCGTTCCTGGCGGAGGTCGGGCGGCACGGCCTGTCCGTCGACGACAGCTGGATCGTGCTGTCTCCGGAGCACAGCGTGGCAGGCGGCGAGGCGGGCATGGAGCGCCTCCTGGACGCCCGGCCCGAGATCACCGCGGTCTTCGGCTTCAACGACCTGATCGCCGTCGGCGCGATGCGCGCCGCCCGCCGTCGCGGCCGGCGGATCCCCGACGACCTCGCCGTCATGGGCTTCGACGGGCTGTCGCTGGGCGAGCTGGTGGAGCCCGCCCTGACCACCCTGCACCTGGACAAACGCCGGCTGGGACGGCTGGCCGTCGAGCAGGTGGCCCGGCTGCGCGCGGGCCAGGAACCGCTGAGCGGCGCGGACGCCTGGGTGATCCCCGAGCTGGTGGTGCGGGCCTCCGCCTGACCGGCCACCCGCACTGACACGGTGTCAACACATTGCCGATGTACGTGTCTTGACAGTGGTTTTCGGCCGCCCCAATACTCGACGGCAACGTTCACGTGAACGTTCACGGCCCGTCTGACGGTGTCGGCCAGAGCCCGGAACCATCCGCCGACATCGTTGTCCTCGCGTTTTCCCCTTCTCGTGAAGCGAGTGCGTGATGGAACACCGAACGCTGTCCCGCCGTCGTCTGCTGGGGGCCTCCCTCGGCGGCGTCGGCGGCGCCCTCCTGGGCCTGTCGGGATGCGGGGCCGGCAGCGGCTCGGCCTCGGCCGGCACGGATCACCTGAGCCTGTGGTACTGGAAGGGCGCGCTGAGCGAGACCCTGCTCTCCACCGCCGCGCGCGCCGTGCCCGGCGTGCCGGGGGTGCGGGTGAGAGGCGCGCAGATCCCCGACGGCGACATCGACTCGAAGGTGCGCACCAGTCTGGCCGCCCGCGCCTATGTGCCGGACCTGACGGTCGCGAACTCCGACAACCTCGCCACGTTCTTCCCCGACGAGAACGAGTTCCTGGACCTGCGGACGGTCGGCGCCGAGAGCGTCCGCGACCAGTACCTGGACTGGAAGTGGAAGAGCTGCTTCACCCCGTCGGGCCGGATGATCGGCTTCCCCCTGGACGCCGGTCCCACCGCGCTCTACTACCGCAAGGACCTCTTCGCGAAGGCCGGACTGCCCGATGAGCCGCAGGAGGTCGCCGAGGCCGCCTCCACCTGGGAGAAGTACCTCGAGACCGGACTGACGCTCCGGGCGAAGGCGCCCGGCAAGCCGTACCTGGTGAGCAACGTCGGCAACGTCTTCCAGCAGATCCTGCTCCAGAGCACCAAGCAGTTCGTGGACGCCGACAACCGCTTCATCGGCGACCAGGCGCACGTCAGACGTGCCTGGGACCTGTCCCTGGAGATCCTCCGCCAGGGCCTCAGCGCCCGGATCAGGGACGGCACGCCCGACTACAACGCGGCCATGAGCGGCAGCCGGATCGCCACCATGACCACCGCGGTGTGGGCGATCAACGGACTGAAGGACACCGCGCCGAAGACGTCGGGCGCCTGGCGGCTGACGACCATGCCGGACGGCCCGGCCAACTACGGCGGCTCGTACCTCACCCTGACCCGCTACTGCCGTGACCCGGAGGGCGCCTTCGCCTTCCTGAAGTGGCTGCTCGGCCCGGAGAACCAGCTCAAGAGCTACCAGGAGATATCCCTGTTCCCCACCACTCCGGCCGCCTACGCCGACCCCGCGATGCACCGGGCCGACCCCTTCTTCGGCGGTCAGCGGCCCATCGACGTCTTCGGCCCCGCCGCCCAGAAGGCCCCGGTCGTCTACTTCAGCCCCTACGAGGAGACCGCCAACACCCCGTTCTTCCAGGAGCTGACCAATGTGGAGACGCTCGGCAAGAACGCCGACCGGGCCTGGCGGGACGCCGTGAACACCGCCGAGACCACGCTGTCCCGGCTGGGGGTGAGCTGACATGGCCACGATTCTCGATCCGGCGGGCGCGCCGCCGGCCGACGAGCGGCGCCCTGGACGCCGTAGTCGTGGCGGTGTCCGCTCCGGTGTGCCGGGCGGGCGCAGACGAGTCGTCCCGCCGCTCCTCGCCATCTCCCCGTTCTACGCGCTGTTCGCCGTCTTCGGCGCGTTCCCGGTGGTCTTCTCCCTGTACCTGTCCTTCCAGGACTGGGACGGCATCGGCGACATGCGCTTCGTCGGCCTCAAGCAGTACGGCTGGCTGATCGAGGACTCGGTGTTCTGGCACTCGGTGCTCAACACCTTCGAGATCTGGTTCCTGTCCACCGTGCCGATGCTGTTCCTGGCGCTGGTGCTCGCGTTCCTGCTGCACTCGCAGGTCCGCTTCACCGGCGCGTACCGGGTGGCGTACTTCGTCCCCAACGTCACCTCGATGGTCGCCATGACCATCGTGTTCGGCTCGGTCTTCGCCCAGGGCGGCCTGGCCAACTCGGCGCTGCGGGCGGTCGGCCTGGACGGCGTCGGCTGGCTGTCCTCCGAGTGGGGGATCAAGTCGGCCCTGTCCATCATGATCATCTGGCGGTGGGTCGGCTACAACGCCCTGATCTTCCTGGCGGGTCTCCAGGCCATCCCCACCGAGCACTTCGAGGCCGCCCGCGTGGACGGCGCGAACAGCTGGCAGACCCTGTTCCGGGTCGTGGTGCCGCAGCTGCGGCCGGTGATCCTCTTCGCCGCCGTCACCTCCACCATCAACGGCCTGCAGATCTTCACCGAGTCCCAGGTGCTCTTCCAGTCCGGCGACGTCGGCACCACGGGCGGACCCGGCCAGGAGGGCATGACGATCGTGCTCTATCTGTGGCAGAAGGCGTTCAGGGACCACCAGTTCGGCTACGGCGCCGCGATGGGCTGGCTCCTCTTCGCGATCATCGCGGTGTTCACCGTCGTCAACTGGCGGCTGGTCTCCGGCTCCGACCGCGACGACCGTCCCAAGCTGCTGCGCAGGAAGGGGGCCCGCAGTGGCCGCTGACTCCCATGACCGGGCGACCGGCAACGCCGGGCTCGCCATCGGCGCCGGCAGCAGGTTCACCCGGATCTGCGTCCGGGTGGCGCTGCTGCTCGGTGTGCTGATCTCGCTCTTCCCCTTCTACTGGCTGGTGGTGATGGCCTCCGGCACCACCCAGGACATCTACCGCTATCCGCCCAAGCTGGTGCCCGGCCCACATCTGCTGGACAACATGCGGCGGGTGCTCGACACGGTGGACTTCTTCGGTTCGCTGTTCAACACGATCGTGGTCGCCGTGTTCGGGACCGTGCTGGTGCTGTTCTTCGACTCGCTGGCCGCGTTCGCGTTCGCCAAGTACGAGTTCCCGGCGAAGAAGTTCCTCTTCGGCATGCTGCTGATCACGTACATGATTCCCGCGCAGCTGTCGCTGGTGCCGCAGTTCGTCACCATGGCCGAGTTCGGCTGGGCCGGCTCGCTGAAGGCGCTGATCGTCCCTGGTGCGGCCAACGCCTTCGGCATCTTCTGGATGCGCCAGTACGCGCAGAACTCGCTGCCCGACGAACTGCTGGACGCCGGACGGATCGACGGCGCCGGGTTCTTCCGGCTGTACTGGCAGATCGCGCTGCCGCTGTTCCGGCCGGCCCTGGCGTTCCTCGGCATCTTCACGTTCATCGGCATCTGGAACGACTACATCTGGCCGCTGGTCGTCATGATCGACCCGGAGAAGGTCACCCTCCAGGTCGCCCTGGCCAACCTCAACGTCCTCTACAACACCGACTACTCCCTGGTGATGGCCGGGGCGTTGATGAGCGTGATCCCGCTGATCATCGTCTTCCTGATCGGCGCGCGCCACTTCCTGCGGGACCTCGCGGCGGGGGCGACGAAGATGTGAACCCGGCACCGGACGGGCGGCCCCGGGCTGCTGCCCGTCTGGTGTCACTGCGTGATCTGGTGGACCATGCGGACAGCGCGACAGGACCCGGTCGCCCGAGAGAGTCCCCGGTTCGCAAGGAGTCAGCTGGATGACGCAAGGAAGACCCATGCGCGCGGACGCTCGCCGCAACTACGAGCGCTTGCTGAAGGTGGCGGCCGAGGCCTTCGCCGAGCATGGGGAGGGCGCCTCCCTCGACGACATCGCCAAGCGGGCGGGCGTCGGCTCCGGCACGCTGTACCGGCATTTCCCGACGCGGCAGGCGCTGCTGGAGGCGGCCTACCTCGACCGCGTCGAGGCGCTCGCCGCACGGGCCGACGAACTGGGCGCGCAGCTCCCGCCGGGCGAGGCGCTGGTGGCGTGGCTCAACGAGCTGTGCGTCGGCACGATCCAGGTCCGTGGCATGAAGTCCCTGCTGGGCTCGGCCGTCACGGACGGCAGCGCGGCCGCGGTCACCGCCTGTGGCACGAACATGAACGCGGCGGCGGCCCGGCTGGTCGGGGCGGCGCAGCGGGAGGGGACCCTGCGGGCGGACGTCGAGCCGATCGACGTGCTGCGGCTCGCGCACGGGGTGGCGACGGCGTCGGAGCTGGCGAACGGGGACGGCGGCGCCATCCGCCGGTATGTGTCGCTGCTGACGGAGGGGCTGCTGGCACAGGGGCTGCGGTCCACGCGGTGACGGCGGCGGCCCACTCGTGACGGCTGCGGCCCACTTGGTGACGGTGGCGGGCGCCCCGGTGGTGGCGGGCGCCCGTCGGCCTGCGTGACTGCGGGTGCGGCCGACTACAGCGCCTGCGCCCCCGGCTTCACCATGTTGCGGACCGTGCGCGCCTTCACGAAGTCGCCCATGGCCGTCATCTCCCACTCGCCGGAGAACTGCCTGATCATCTTGGCCATCAGCACGCCCGTCTGCGGCTCGGCGCCGGTGAGGTCGAAGCGGACGAGCTCCTCGCCGGTCGCGGCGTCCAGCAGCCGGCAGTAGGCCTTGGCGACCTCGGTGAACTTCTGGCCGGAGAACGAGTTCACCGTGAAGACCAGACCGCTCACCTCCTGCGGGAGGCGGCCGAGGTCGACGACGATCACCTCGTCGTCGCCCCCGCCCTCGCCGGTGAGGTTGTCGCCGGAGTGCTTGATCGCGCCGTTGACGATGGAGAGCTTGCCGAAGTAGCAGCTGTCGATGTGGTTGCGCTGGGGGCCGTAGGCGATCACCGAGGCGTCCAGGTCGATGTCCTTGCCGCGGAACGCGGGCTCCCAGCCGAGACCCATCTTGACCTGCGAGAGCAGCGGGCGGCCGCCCTTGACGAGGGACACGGTCTGGTTCTTCTGCAGGCTGACCCGGCCCTTGTCCAGGTTGATCTTTCCGGTGGCCGGGGGAGCGGCGGGCGCGGCCGGGGGAGCGGCGGGCGGCGGAGGCGTGGCGGTGCGCGGGTCCCAGCCCGGGGCAGGCGGAGCGACCGGCGCCTGCACGGGCGGCGGCGGGGCGACCGGCTGGGTCTGGACGGCCGGCGTCGGCTCCTCCACCGTGACGCCGAAGTCGGTCGCGATGCCGGCCAGGCCGTTGGCGTATCCCTGGCCGACCGCGCGGGCCTTCCAGGCGCCGTTGCGGAGATAGATCTCCACGACGACCAGCGCCGTCTCGTTGCCGAGCTGCGGGGGCGTGAAGGTGGCCAGGACGCTGTTGTCGTCCGCGCCGCGGATCGTCGCCGTCGGTTCGACGCCCTGGAAGGTCTGCCCCGCGGCGTCCGGGCTCGCGGTGACGACGATCTTCTCGATGCCCGGGGGGAGGGCGGTGGTGTCGACCGTGATCGCGTCGGGCGCGGTGCCGCCGCCCGAGCGGTACGTGACGCCCGGGCCGGCGGGCTGGTTGTAGAAGATGAAGTCGTCGTCGGAGCGCACCTTGCCGTCGCCGGTGAGCAGCAGGCCCGAAACGTCGAGCCGCACCGGTGCGGCGACGTCCACCGTCACTCGGGCGACGGGGAGTGGGATGTTCGAGCCGGGGGTCATAGCTGTCATGCCTCGTGAACGATCGGGCCCACTTTGCCGTTCCCTTACCCGGCGGCCAATCGGGTCCGGCCTCGGCCACCCGCTCCAGCACGCGGAGGCGTTCTGTGGGTGCGTGGGTCTGCTCGTCGAACTCGTTTCGCTGGGCGTGCTCGCCTAGACCCGGATGACCTGAGGTCCCAGCAGTGAGTACCGGTGTGCCTCGGCCGTCGGAAGCAGCGTGCTGGTCACGATCGCCTCCAGCGCGCCCACCTCGGCGAACCGGCAGAAGCTGACCGCCCCGAACTTGGCGTGCACGCCCACGAAGACCGTGCGCCGGGCCGCCCGCACGGCCTGCGCCTTGACCTCGCCGACAGCGGGATCCGGGGTGGTCAGACCGTGTTCGCGGGAGATGCCGTTGGCACCGATGTAGGCGAGGTCGACGACGAATCCGGCCAGCATCTTCGTCGTCCAGTGGTCGACGGTGGCCAGGGTGCCCGAGCGCACGCGGCCGCCGAGCAGCAGCACGGACATGTTGCCGGTCTCGGCGAGCGCGCCCGCGACCGGCAGGGACGCGGTGACCACGGTCAGCGGCCGGTCCCCGGGCAGCGCCTCGGCGATGAGCTGCGGGGTGAAGCCCTCGTCGACGAAGACCGTCTCGGCGTCCCCGAGCAGCCCGGCCGCCGCGGCGGCGATCCGGCGTTTCTCGGGGACGTGGCTGGTGGCGCGGAAGGCGAGCGTCGTCTCGAAGCCGGCGCTCTCCACGGGATAGGCGCCGCCGTGCGTACGGCGGACGAGGCCGTGGTCCTCCAGGGCGCGCAGATCCCGTCGTACGGTCTCCCTGGCCACGCCCAGTTCGGCGGCGAGCGCGGCGACGTCGACCGAGCCGGCGGCCCGTGCGGTGCGCACGATCTCGCGCTGGCGCTCCTCCGCCGTTCTCGGGGTCATGCCCTCACCTCGCTCTCCCGCTGTCTCGCCCGTTCGGGCCCGGTGCGGGCCCATGGGGGAAGTTCTACAGCGGGTGCGCGGCACTGACCAGGCCTGTTGCGGGCCCGATACGGCCCGGGTGGGCCCGTTCGCGCTGCGGCCTGCCCGGCTCGGACCTGCGGGGCGGCCGTGCGGCGGGTGGGATCGGGCAGGGCGGGTGCCCCGGACACGGCGGCGGGCGGGCCCGTTCGGTGCCCGCCCGCCGTTCGCGAGGTCCGTTCTCCGGTCAGTACGGCCAGATCGGCGGATCGCTGACGAAGTGGCCGCCCAGGTAGGCGTGGGCGATGTTCTCCGGGTCCAGCTCGCCCTGTTCGGCGATCAGCTTCTCGGCGTACGGCTCGGAGTCGTCCTGCGGCTCGTAGCCGAGCGCCCGCGCGGTGCTCAGGTCCCACCACAGCCGGGTGTTGGCGGAGGAGCCGTACACCACCGTGTGGCCGACGTTCTCGGCGGTCAGGGCCGCGTGGAAGAGGCGGGCGCCGTCGGCCGGGCTCATCCACACCGACAGCATGCGCACGCTGGTCGGCTCGGCGAAGCAGGAGCCGATGCGCACCGAGACGCTCTCCAGGCCGTGCTTGTCCCAGTAGAGCTGGGCGAGATCCTCGCCGAAGGACTTGGACAGGCCGTAGAAGGTGTCCGGGCGGTGCGGGGCGTCGATCGGGATCAGCGGGTCGTCGCCGTCGGGGCGGGGCGTGAAGCCGACCGCGTGGTTGGAGGAGGCGAAGACGACACGGCCGACGCCCTCCTCGCGGGCCGCCTCGTACAGGTGGTAGGTGCCCTCGATGTTGGCCTTGAGGATCTTCTCGAACGGGGCTTCCAGCGAGATGCCCGCGAGATGGATGATCGCGTCGACGCCCCGCACGGCCTCCCGGACCGCCTCCCTGTCGGCCAGGTCCGCGACGATCGCCGCCGGCTCGCCGTCGATCGGGCGCAGGTCGAGCAGGCGCAGCTCGTAGCCGTAGGCCGGCAGCAGGTCCCGCATCAGGGTGCCGAGGCCGCCGGCGGCGCCGGTGAGCAGGACGGTGCGCGGTGCGGGCATCCTCGGGTCTCCTTGGATCACTTGAGCGGGCACCCCCGCCAGCGGGCACATGCATGGCCGAGGTTCACATTCATGGACACGCTAAGGAGCGGCGGCGGTGCTCGTCAAGTGTCCTGCAGGGGTGCCAAAACTGCTGGTGTCTCGGGGGTTGGCGCGCTTGACCGGGCTCGATCGGGCACCTTAGCGTGAGCTTGTTCAGGAATATGGACGCTGCTCAAGAATATGGACTGCTCGTGATGCTTGTGATTCTCGGGAATCATGAGCGTATGGACCCGGGAGAGCCTGTGACGTCAGCCCCGCTCGCCGCCCGCCTCCGCGTCCCCAGCGGACCGCTCTTCTTCCCCGTCACCGCCTACGGCCCCGACGGCTCCCTCGACCTGGACGTCTACCGCACGCACGTCCGCCACGGGGTGGAGGCGGGCGCCGCCGCCGTCTTCGCGGCCTGCGGCACCGGGGAGTTCCATGCGCTCGCACCGGAGGAGTTCGAGGCCTGCGTACGAGCGGCCGTGCAGGAGACCGCCGGGCGGGTGCCGGTCGTCGCGGGCGCCGGCTACGGGACCGCGCTCGCCGTGCGCTACGCGAGGCTCGCGGAGCGGGCCGGGGCGGACGGCCTGCTCGTCCTGCCGCCCTACCTCGTCGTGGCCGCCCAGGAGGGTCTGCTGAAGCACTACCGGGCGGTGGCGGCCGCGACGGCGCTGCCCGCGATCGTCTACCAGCGCGACAACGCCGTCTTCACCCCCGAGACCGTCGTCGAACTCGCCCGCACCGAGGGGATCATCGGCCTCAAGGACGGCCTCGGCGACCTCGACCTCATGCAGCGGATCATCAGCGCCGTGCGCACCGAGGTCCCCGGCGACTTCCTCTACTTCAACGGCCTGCCGACCGCCGAGCTCACCCAGCTCGCCTACCGGGCCCTCGGCGTCACCCTCTACTCCTCGGCCGTGTTCTGCTTCGCCCCCGACATAGCCCTCGCCTTCCACCGGGCGCTCACCACCGGCGACGAGAGCACCGCCCGCCGCCTGCTCGACGGGTTCTACCGGCCGTTCGTCGAACTGCGCGCCCAGGGCCGCGGTTACGCCGTCTCCCTCGTCAAGGCCGGTGTCCGGCTGCGCGGTCTCGACGTCGGCGAAGTCCGCCCGCCGCTGCACGAACCGAGCGAGGATCACGTCAAACAACTCGCCCGGATGCTGGAACGCGGCTGCGCGCTGCTGGAGGAGGACAAGTAGGTGAAGGCGTCGACATTCGTCTACCCCTGGGACGTCATCGGCGATCCCGAGGCCCCGGCCCGGACCGCCGCGCTCGGAGTGGAACAGGTGACCCTCGCCGCCGCCTACCACTCCACCCGCGCCCTCACCCCCCGCCACCCGCGCCACCGCATCGTCACCGCCGAGCACGCGGCCGTGCTGTACCCGCCGGACGACCGCTGGGAGGGCCGCGCCCTGCGCCCGTACCCGGCCGGCGACTGGGCCCCCGGCGACGCCTTCGCAGAGGCCGCCGAGGCGCTCGCGGACGCGGGCCTGGAGGTGCACACCTGGGTGGTCCTCGCGCACAACTCCCGCCTGGGCGCCGACCATCCGGACACCTCGGTCGTCAACGCCTACGGCGACCGCTACCCGTGGGCCCCCTGCATCGCCCAGCCCGCCACGCGCGCGTACCTCGTCGACCTCGCCGCCGAGGCCGCCGTGCGCCCCGGCGCGGGCGGCACCGAACTGGAGTCCCTCGGCTGGTACGGCCTCCAGCATCTGCACGCCCACGACAAGACCGGCGGCGTCGGCCTCGGGGACACCGGCCAGTACCTGATGGCGCTCTGCTTCTGCCCCGACTGCCGCTCCGGCTACGGCGCCCGGGGCCTGGACGCCGACGCGCTCGCCGCCGCCGTCCGCGAGGCGCTGGAGCCGCTGTGGCGGGGGGCGCCGGACGACGGAGGCTGGGCAGCCGTCGAGAAGCTCCTCGGGGAGGAGACGGCGGCGGCCACGCGCGCGTGGCGCGACGAAACCGCCCGCACCCTCCAGGAGACGGCCGTCGCCGCCGTCCGGGCCGCCGCGCCCGCCGGCTTCCAGGTCCTGCTGCACGCCGACCCCGTGAGCTACCACGTGGGCGCCAACCCGGGCGTCGACCCCGCGCACATCCTGTCCGTCGCGGACGGTGTGGTGGTGCCCTGCGCGGGCGGGCCCGGCCTGCTCACGCCCTTCGCCGAGCAGCGCCGCGAGGGCGCGGTCATCGCCGCCAACCTCGGCGTCGTCTCCGGCATGGGCGGCAGCCCGGGGACCCTCACGGCCGACGCGGCCCGGGCGAAGGAGCTCGGGGCGACGCAGATCCGGCTGTATCACGCCGGGTTGGCGTCGGACGGAGACCTGGCCGCCGTGCGCGAGGCGCTCGCGGCGCGCTGAAACAGCGGCAGGACCGTCACCAGCCGCGTCACGCCCAACAGCACCAACAGCGGCTGGTACGGCACCAGTTCGACGAGCGCGGCGCCCGCCGCGAGACCGAAGACGTTCGGCGCGTACAGCAGGGTGCCGGCCGTGGCGGCGACCCGGCCCAGCAGCGCGTCCGGAGTCTCCCGCTGGACGGCGGTCAGCGCGGCGATCAGCACACAGGGCAGCCCGGCCCCGATAGCGGCGGCGCACACCAGGACCACCGGTTCCGACGGGACGGCCCGCACGGCCACCGCGACGGCCGTCAGGGCGATCCCGCACGCCGCGAACCGGCGCTCGCCCAGCCACCGCAGCGCGGGCCCCGAGAGCAGCCCGACCACGACCGAACCGGCGCCCTGGACGGCGTACAGCACGCCCGTGAACGCGGGGGAGCGGCCGAGGCCCTCCACGACGGCGTAGACCAACGCGCCGTTGACCCCCGCGAACAGCATGGTCGTACCGCCCGCCACGGCCAGCGGACGCAGCGCCGGGTGCCCCCGGAGGAAGCGGACGCCCTCGGCCGTCCGCGCCCGCCAACTGCCCGTCGCGGGCTCCGGGCGCTCCTCGCGGACCCGCACGCACGCGTACAGCCCCGCCGCGCACACGAAACTCGCCGCGTCCAGCAGCGCCACGCTCGGGCCGCCGTAGGTCGCGTAGACGCCCGCGCCCGCCAGCGGGGCCACCAGCTTCATGCCCTCCACGGCCGTCGTGCGCAGCCCGTTGAAGTCGCCGAGCAGCTCCGGTGCGACGGCGCCGGCGACGAGCGCGGACTCGGCCGCGTCGGCCACCACCGAGGCGGCGCCGTACAGCACCAGCACCGTGAACAGCAGCCACAGCCGGCCGGGGGAGTCCACGGCGAGGACGGTGAGCAGCAGGGCCGCCGGGCCCAGGTTGAGCGCGACCAGCAGGGGCTTTCGGGGAGTGCGATCGGGGAGGGTGCCCAGCAGCGGGCCGAACAGGGTGGGGAGCCACAGCGCCAGCACGCACAGCGCCGCAAGCCCGTTCGAGCCGGTGAGGTCCTTGACCCACACCCCGGACACCAGCCACAGCGCCGAGGTGCCGAACCCGGAGACCACCGACGCGGCCAGATAGAGCCCCGCGTCGCGGTCCCGCAGCACGCGCACCACGGACCAGTTCTTCGTCATGCCTGGTCATCGTGGTTCTAAGGCGGTCACCCGGGCATCGGGCAGATGCCCTAGAAGCGCGGCCGGGAGTTCGCGGCGCCGCACCGATGAGTTCGCGGGCCGCCGCCGGTCCACCCTGTATGACCTACACGACGATCACCCTCGACCTCGGACCCCAGACCCGGATCGTGGCGCTCCTCGCGCAGGCGGTGCGCGACGAGCGGCTCGCGGACGGGACGCCCTGCCCGGACTACGCGGTCCGGCACCTGCTCGGACATCTGACCGGCCTCGCCGTCGCCTTCCGTGACGCAGCCCGCAAGGACCTCGGCCCCACCACCGACACCCCGCCGGCGACCGCCCTGCCGGACATCGGCCCCGGCTGGCGCGAGGAACTCGCCGAGGCGCTCGACGACCTCGCCGAGGCCTGGCGCGACCCGACGGCCTGGAGCGGCATGACCCGCGCGGGCGGTGTGGACCTGCCCGGCGCGATCGCGGCCGCCGTCGCCGTCGACGAACTGGTGATCCACGGCTGGGACCTGGCGCGGGCCACGGGCCAGGAGTACCGGCCCGACCCGGCGGCGCTGTCGGCGGCGCACGACTTCCTCGCCGCCGCGGCGGCCGAGAACGACCGCGGAGACGGCATCTTCGGCCCCGTCGTCGAGGTTCCGGGAGACGCCCCCCTGCTCGACCGTACGGTCGGCCTGAGTGGCCGTGCCCCGGGATGGACGCGCTGACCGACGCACCCTGCGGCCGCCACAGACGGACGTAAACAGGGCGCGTACGCGTAAACGGGGCGCGTGCGGTGGGGTCGAAACGTACGCTCCCGAGCATGCCCCTCAGCCTCACCGTTCTCGGCACCGCCTCTCCGCACCCGGGGCCCGGCCGCCCCTGCTCCGGCTATCTGCTGCGCGGCGCGGGAGCCGAGGTGTGGGTGGACGCGGGGCCGGGATCGTTCGCGGAGTTGCAGCGGCATACGGACCCTGACCGGCTTACGGCGATCTGGATCTCCCACCTCCACGTCGACCACAGCGCCGATCTCCTGGCCGCCGCCTACGCGTTCGCCTACGGCGGGATGGCCCCGCCGGCCCCGATCCCGGTGTACGCGCCGCTCGACTGCGCCCGGCGCATGGCGGGCTTCTTCGGCCGGCCGGACGTACGGTTCCTGAGCGAGTACCTCGACTTCAGGGCCCTGTTCGACGGGCACACCGTACGGCACTGGAACCTGCGCCTCAGCTCGCGCCGGATGGCGCACGACACCGAGGCGTACGGGCTGCGGGTCGAGTGCCAGGGCAGTGTCCTCGCGTACTCCGGAGACACCGGGCCGTGCGACGCGCTCACCGAACTCGCCTCCGGGGCCGAGCTGTTCCTGTGCGAGGCGGACATCGACCGGCATCGCGAAGGCGAACGCGAGCCGCAGGTTCATCTCACGCCGGAGGACGCCGGCGAGGCCGCCCGCAAGGCGGGGGTGCGCGAGCTGTACATCACCCACGTCGGACCCACGCTGAACCGCAAGGACGCGACCGCCCGGGCCGCCACCGCCTTCGGAGGGCCCACCCGCACGGCACGCGAGGGCGAGACCATCCCGTTCTGAAGCTTCCTTTGTCAGAAGCATTGACGAAACACAGGGCTGCTCCTACCTTCAACCCGTCGTACTTCGTACGTCATATATGAGACGCGATATGCGAGATCCGATCCCGAGATCCGTGAGATCCGAGAGGCGCGCATGACCTCTGTGCCCACGCCGATCCCGTCCCGCACGCAATACGTGCTGGAGGAGATCAAACGCCGCATCCTCACCGGGCGGCTGACGCCCGGTCAGGCCCTGGTCGAGACCGAGCTCGCCGCGCAGTTCGGGGTCTCCAAGACCCCGGTGCGCGAGGCGCTCAAGACCCTGGCCGGCACCGGACTGGTCGTCATGAGCCAGTACAAGGGCGTCACGGTGCGCATGGTGGACGCGGACATGGCGCGCGAGGTCTACGACGTACGCCTGCTCCTCGAACCCGAGGCGCTCAAGCGGGCCGTGCGCCGAGGCGCCTCCCTGGACGCCGCGCGTTCCGCGCTGACCAGGGCCGACGAGGCGACCGACACCGCCGAACGGTCCCTGGCCAACCGGGAGTTCCACCGCGCCCTGTATCTGCCGTGCGGCAACCCGCTGCTCGGCCGGATGCTCGACGAGGTCCGCGACCAGGCCGCCCTGGTCTCCGCCGTCGCCTGGGCCGCCTCGCCCTCCTGGGAACGGGAGGCCGGCGAGCACCGCGAGATCCTGCGGCTCGCCCTGGCCGGCGACGCGGACGGCGCGGGCCGCGCCCTGCACGCCCACATCGCGTCCTTCGTGCACCGGGCGTTCCCCGAGATCGACCGAGAGGCACAGCTACCTGAACAGGAAGGTCAGGAATGAGCAGCGTGGCGTTCGAGACCCAGCGGGCGGCCCTGGCCGACGTGGTGGCGATCCCGGTGACCCCGTTCGCCGAGGACGGCTCCGTCGACGGCGAAGCCCACCGGGCCCTGCTGCGCCGACTGCTCGACGGCGGGATCACCACCCTCACCCCGAACGGCAACACCGGCGAGTTCTACGCCCTCACCCCCGACGAGCGGCGGCTCGTCACGGAACTGACGATCGATGAGGCGGGGGAGCGTTCGACGATCCTCGTCGGCGTCGGCCACGATGTGCCGACCGCCGTCGCCTCCGCCCGGCACGCCCGTGACCTGGGCGCGCAGATGGTGATGGTCCACCAGCCCGTCCACCCCTACGTCTCGCAGAGCGGCTGGGTCGACTACCACCGGGAGATCGCGCGGGCGGTGCCCGAGCTGGGGGTCGTCCCGTACATCCGCAACGCGCAACTGCTCGGCGAACGCCTCGCCGAACTCGCCGACGACTGTCCCAACGTCATCGGCGTCAAGTACGCCGTCCCGGACGCCTCCCGGTTCGCCGCCTTCGCGCGCGACGCCGGTCTGGAGCGCTTCGTCTGGGTCGCCGGTCTCGCCGAGCCGTACGCCCCCTCCTACTTCTCCGCGGGCGCCACCGGATTCACCTCGGGGCTCGTGAACGTCGCCCCGGCTGTTTCGCTGAACATGATCGAAGCGCTTCGATCAGGGGATTATCCGGCTGCGATGAAAGTGTGGGAACAGATCAGGCGCTTCGAGGAGCTAAGGGCGGCGGGCGGCTCCGCGAACAACGTCACCGTCGTCAAGGAAGCCCTTGCCTCCCTTGGCCTGTGTCGCCGGGAGGTCCGCCCGCCGAGCCGGATGCTGCCCGAGGGCGAGCGGGCCGAGGTCGCCGCCATAGCAGCCGGATGGTCCATATGAAGCGCTTCGACGATCTTCCCGGCGATCTTCCTCAACGGCGTCCCGAGGACCTCAGAAGTCACCAGTGGTACGGCGCCGAGGGCCTGCGCTCCTTCAGCCACCGGGCCCGCACCCGCCAGCTCGGCTATCTGCCCGAGGAACACCTCGGCAAGCCGGTCATCGCGATCCTCAACACCTGGTCGGACATCAACCCCTGTCATGTGCACCTCCGTGACCGCGCCCAGGCGGTCAAGCGGGGCGTATGGCAGGCAGGCGGGTTCCCGCTGGAGTTCCCGGTCTCCACGCTCAGCGAGACCTTCCAGAAGCCGACCCCGATGCTCTACCGCAACCTGCTCGCGATGGAGACCGAGGAGCTCCTGCGCTCCTACCCGGTCGACGGGGCCGTCCTGATGGGCGGCTGCGACAAGACCACTCCCGCACTGCTCATGGGCGCCGCCAGCGTCGACCTGCCGACGGTCTTCGTGCCGGCCGGGCCCATGCTGCCGGGCCACTGGCGCAACGAGGTCCTCGGCTCCGGCACCGACATGTGGAAGTACTGGGACGACAAGCGGGCCGGTCTCATCGGCGACTGCGAGCTGGCCGAGCTGGAGAACGGCCTCGCCCGCTCACCGGGCCACTGCATGACGATGGGCACGGCGTCCACCCTGACGGCCGCGGCGGAGGCGCTGGGCGTGACGGTTCCGGGCGCGTCGAGCATTCCGGCCGTGGACTCGGGGCACGATCGGATGGCCGCGCAATCCGGCATGAGGATCGTCGAACAAGTCCACCGGAACCGTGTTCTCTCGTCGATCCTCACCCGCGACGCCTTCGAGGACGCCGTGACGACCGTCCTGGGCCTCGGCGGTTCCACCAACGCCGTGATCCACCTCATCGCCATGGCCGGCCGGGCCGGCGTCAAGCTCACCCTCGACGACTTCGACCGCATCGCCCGGACCGTCCCCGTCCTCGCCAACGTCCGCCCCGGCGGCCGGACATACCTCATGGAGGACTTCCACTTCGCGGGCGGCCTGCCCGGCTTCCTCTCCCGGATCCCGGACCTGCTCCACCTGGACCGCCCGACCGTCTCGTACGACACGATGCGCGAACAGCTCGCCGGCGCCCAGGTCCACAACGACGACGTCATCCGCCACCGGGACAACCCGGTGGCGGACGAGGGCGGGGTCGCCGTCCTGCGCGGCAACCTCTGCCCGGACGGCGCCGTCATCAAGCACATCGCCGCCGAGCCGCACCTGCTCAAGCACACCGGCCCCGCGGTCGTCTTCGACGACTACCGGACCATGCAACGCACCATCAACGACCCGGAGCTGGGCATCACCGCCGACACCGTGCTGGTGCTGCGCGGCTCCGGTCCCAAGGGCGGCCCGGGCATGCCCGAGTACGGCATGCTGCCCATCCCCGACCACCTGCTCAAGCAGGGCGTCCGGGACATGGTGCGGATCTCCGACGCCCGGATGAGCGGGACGAGTTACGGCACGTGCGTGCTGCACATCGCGCCCGAGTCGTACGTCGGCGGACCCCTCGCCCTGGTGCGCACCGGCGACTCGATCACCCTCGACGTCGAGGCCCGCTCGCTCCAACTCAACGTGGACGACGAGGAGTTGGCGCGACGCCGGGCGGACTGGACGCCGCCGCCCACCCGGTACGAGCGCGGCTACGGCGCGCTCTACAACGAACAGATCACCCAGGCCGACACCGGCTGCGACTTCGAGTTCCTGGCCCGCCCGGGCAAGGTCGCGGACCCGTACGCGGGCTGAAGCCACGGCAAGCATCGCAGCGCACACGCCTGTACAGGGGGAAAGCGCTTCCTGCACGAGCACGAGCACGAGCGCGACGCACGCACCACGCATGGACCGCAAACGTACGCACGCACCACGCACGGACCACAAACGCACGCACGACGAACGCACGCACCACGCACGCACGACGTAACTGAGAACGGAGAACAGTCATGGCCCAAGCCGCAGCCGTGGCGAAACCGCCCGCGCCCGGGCGGCGGCGCCGTGCCTCCGCCACGCCGCGCAGGCTGCCGTACCTGCTGATCGCGCCGGCGGCCCTGCTGATGGTGGGCTTCATCGCCTATCCGGTCATCAGCGTCTTCTACTACAGCCTGCAGAACTACAACCCCACCAAGCCGTGGCGGAACGGCTTCGCGGGCTTCGACAACTTCGTCAAGATCTTCACCGACGACCCGCAGTTCTGGGACACGCTGACCTTCAGCGCCAAGTGGGTCTTCGTCGAGGTCGGACTGCAGCTGCTGTTCGGTCTGGCGCTGGCGCTGATCGTCAACCAGACCTTCGTCGGCCGCTCGCTCGGCCGCGCACTGGTCTTCTCCCCGTGGGCCGTCTCCGGCGTGCTGACCTCCGCGATCTGGGTGCTGCTCTACAACTCGCAGACAGGCATCACCCGTTACCTCGCCGACATGGGCATCGGCGAGTACGGGACCAGCTGGCTCTCGGACACCTCCACCGTCTTCTCGGCGGTGGTCGTCGCCGACCTGTGGCGCGGTGTCCCCTTCTTCGCGATCCTCATCCTCGCCGACCTCCAGTCCGTGTCCAAGGACCTGTACGAGGCCGCCGAGGTCGACGGCGCCAGCCGCGTCAAGCAGTTCTGGTACATCACCCTGCCCCACCTGAAGGACGCCATCGTCCTGTCCACGCTGCTGCGCATGGTGTGGGAGTTCAACAACGTCGACCTGCTGTACACGCTCACCGGCGGCGGCCCGGCGGGGGAGACCACCACCCTTCCGCTCTACATCGCCAACACCAGCGTCGACGCACACAACTTCGGCTACGCGTCCGCCCTCACCACGGTCGCGTTCGTGATCCTGCTCTTCTGCTCGATGGTCTATCTGCGGCTGAGCAAGTTCGGAGGAGGCGACAAGTGATCACCAAGGAGGCCACCGAGGTCAGGCCCGTCCCCGTGCACCTGCCCCAAGCCGCCGACCGACGGCCGTCCAAGAGAAAGCACGCCTGGGACGAAGCCCCGCGCTGGCAGATCTACCTCCCCCTGACGATCTACCTGGTCTTCACCCTCGTCCCCTTCTACTGGATCCTCCTCTTCGCGCTCCGCCCGGCCGGCTCGACCTCGCTCGTGCCCTGGCCGATGACCTCCGAGCACTTCGAGAAGGTCTGGAACGAGCGTGACTTCGGGATCTACTTCCAGAACAGCGTGATCACCGCGGTGGCGACCCTGCTGCTCACCACCGGCGTCGCCCTGGCCGGCGGCTACGCCCTGGCCCGCTTCGACTTCAAGATCAAGCGCGGCTTCATGCTCGCCCTGCTGTGCACCCAGTTCGTGCCCGGCGCACTGCTTCTCGTGCCGCTCTTCCAGATCTTCGCCGAGCTGAAGATGATCAACTCGCTGGCGAGTGTCATCATCGCCGAAACCGTTTTCCAGCTGCCTCTTTCGATGATCCTGATCAGCGGCTTCATCCGGAACGTGCCGTACTCCCTGGAGGAGGCCGCCTGGGTCGACGGCTGCAACCGGCTCACCGCCTTCCGGATCGTCATCCTCCCCCTGCTGCGGCCCGGGTTGATCGCGGTCGGCTCCTTCGCCTTCGTACACGCCTGGAACCACTTCCTGTTCGCCCTGATGTTCCTCTCCGACCAGAGCAAGCAGACGATTCCGGTCGGCCTCAACACCCTGATGAGCGGGGACAGCGTCGACCTGGGCGCGCTGGCCGCCGGCGGCATCATCGCCGCCGTCCCCGTGGTGATCGTCTTCGCCTTCATCCAGAAGTGGCTGATCACGGGCTTCAGCGCGGGGGCGGTGAAGGGATGAGGAACGGGATGAGGAACGGGGTGAGGTTCCGTCGGATCGCTGTCCTGGCAGCGGTGCTGGGAACCCTCTGCGTGCCCGCCCGCGCCGAGTCCCGGGACATCGGCCGCGACACCCTGCCGGCGAACGACGGCTGGGCCTCCGCGGGAGCAGGCACCACCGGAGGCGCGGCCGCCGACGACGCCCACGTCCACACGGTCACCGACCGCGCGGGACTCGTCCGCGCCCTCGACGGCGGCAGCGACACCCCGAAGATCATCAGGATCGCCGGGACGATCGACGCCAACACCGACGACGACGGCGACCGCCTGGACTGCGCCGACTACGCCACCGACGGCTACAGCCCGAAGGCCTACCTGGCCGCCTACGACCCCCGCACCTGGGGCGCCGCCAAGCCGAGCGGCCCGCAGGAGGAGGCCCGGCAGGCGTCGGCCGCGCAGCAGGCCGAGCGGATCGTGCTGCCCGTCGGCTCCAACACCACCATCGTCGGCCTGGGCCGAGGAGCCGTCCTCAAGGGCGCGAGCCTCCAGGTCAGGAACGCCGACAACGTCATCCTGCGCAACCTCGACCTGCGCGACGCCTACGACTGCTTCCCCGTCTGGCAGCCCAACACCGGCGGCCTCGGCGACTGGAAGACGGCGTACGACAACATCTGGCTGACCGGCGCGACCCATGTCTGGGTCGACCACATCACCGCGAGCGACCAGGGCCACCCGGACGAGGACGAGCCCACCTACTTCGCCCGCAACTACCTCCGCCACGACGGCCTGCTCGACATCACCAACGGCTCCGACCTGGTCACCGTCTCCTGGAGCCGGTTCGTCGGCCATGACAAGGCGATGCTCATCGGCAGCGGCGACACCGCCACCGGCGACCGCGGAAAACTCCGGGTAACCGTGCATCACAACCAGTTCGAGTCCGTCGTCCAGCGCGCCCCGCGCGTCCGCTTCGGTCAGGTGCACCTGTACGACAACCGGTACGTGGTCCCCGAGGGCGCCGACTACCGGTACTCGCTCGGCGTGTCGACCGAGTCCGCGATCTACGCCGAGAACAACGCCTTCCACACCCCGGGGCACGTGGAGGTCGCCGACCTGGTCAAGAGCTGGAACGGCACCGCCCTGCACCAGACCGGCACCCTCTTCAACGGCTGGCCCGTGGATCTCCTCGCGATCCACAACGCCTACAACAGCGGCAGCGAGCGGGATCTCACGGCGGACGTCGGCTGGACGCCTACCCTGCACGGAAAGATCGACAGCGCCGCGGCAGCCGACCGCGAGGTGGCACGCGGCGCGGGCGCAGGGAGGATCCCATGAGCACCGCAGAACCGATGAACGCACCGGTCCCGATCGTTCTCGCGGGCGCGCGCGGCCACGGCCGCTGGCACCTGGACAACATCCGACGGCTCCAGGACAAGGGGATCGTCCGGCTGGCGGGCGTCTGCGAGTTGACCCCGTTGACCCCGGCCGAGATCCCCGAGGGCCTCGGCGCCCCCGAGCAGTCCGCCGACTTCGGCACGCTCCTCGACACGACCGGCGCCCGGATCGCGGTGATCTGCACCCCGATCCCGACCCACACCGACCTGGCCCTGATCGCGGCCCGCAAGGGAGTCCACCTGCTCCTGGAGAAGCCGCCCGCCCCGTCCTACGCCGAGTTCCGCCGGATGGCCGACGGGGTCGCCGAGGCGGGCGTGGTCTGCCAGATCGGCTTCCAGTCGCTGGGCTCGCACGCCGTGCCCGCGATCCGCAAGCTGATCGACGACGGTGCGATCGGCGCCGTGGACGGCGTCGGCGGCGCCGGGGCCTGGGCGCGTGCGCAGGGGTACTACCGCAGGGCGCCCTGGGCGGGCAAGCGGCGGCTGAACGGCGTCGACGTGATCGACGGGGCGCTCACCAACCCGCTCGCGCACGCCGTCGCCACCGCCCTCGCGCTGGCCGGCGCCACCCGCGCCGAGGACGTCACCGGCATCGAGACAGAACTGGCGCACGCCAACGCCATCGCCTCCGACGACACCTCCTGCGTCCGCGTCACCACGGCCGACGGCCTCCGGATCGTCGTCGCGGCCACGCTGTGCGCCGAGGACCCCGACGACCCGTACGTCGTCGTCCACGGCAGCCGCGGCCGGATCACCTACTGGTACAAGCAGGACCGCGTGCTGCTCCAGCGGGCCGACCACGGCCCCGAGGAGCTGGAGTACGGCAGCACCGACCTGCTGGAGAACCTCGTCGACCACCTCACCGACGGGGCACGGCTGCTCGTCCCGCCCACCGCCACCGAGTCGTTCATGCGGGTCGTCGAGGCGATCCGGGTCGCCCCCGATCCCGTGCAACTGCCCGACGACGCCTGGCATCTGCTGCCCGACGAGGACCGACGCGTCGTCCCCGGCATCGACGGGCTCGTCGCGGCCGCCGCCGACACCCTCGCCCTCTACTCCGAACTGGGCGCCCCCTGGGCGTTCACGACCGCGCATCCGAAAGAGGTGAGCCCCTGATGACCGCACCGGCACCCGACGCACCGGTCGTCCTGCGTGTCGCCGGCCGCCCGGTCGGCCGGTACGTCACCCGGCCCGAGCTGCCCGCCCGGCTCTCCCCGCGCCCCTACCTGCACCCCGTCACCACCCTGGCCGGCACGGCGGTCACCGAACTGAGTCCGGCCGACCACTCACACCACCTCGGCGTCGGTGTAGCCGTACCCGACGTCGAGGGGCACAACTTCTGGGGCGGCCGTACCTACGTCCGTGACCAGGGCCCGACCGAGCTCGACAACCACGGCGCCCAGCGCCACGGCTCCTTCCAACTCCGCGACCCCGACGGCTTCGTGGAGGAGCTGCGCTGGGTCGCCTCCGGAACCGAGCTGCTGCGCGAGCGCCGTACGGTCGCGGCCACCGAACTCACCGACACCGCCTGGGCGTTGGACTTCACCTTCTCCCTCACCAACGTCACCTCCGCACCGCTGTCCATCGGCAGCCCGGCGACGAACGGACGCCCCGGCGCGGCCTACGGCGGCTTCTTCTGGCGCGCCCGGAAGGAGGACGCGGCCCCCGACGTCTTCACCGCCGGCGCCGAGGGCGAGGCCTCGGTCCACGGGACCCGCGCCGACTGGCTCGCCCTGGCGGGCGCCGGCTGGACGCTCGTCTTCGCGGGCGCCACCGACGCCACCCGCCGCGACCCCTGGTTCGTCCGCACCGCCGAGTACCCGGGCGTCGGCTCCTCGCTCGCCTCGGCCGAGCGGTTGCCGATCCCGCCCGGCGAGACGGCCGTCCGCCGGATCGTCACCGTCGTCGCCGACGGCCGCCTGGGCCGCGGCGAAGCGGCGGCACTGGTCAGGAAGGCGGTCAGCCAGTGACGGACGAGCAGCCCGGGACGTACACGAACCCGATCCTGAACGCCGACTGGTCCGACCCGGACGTCGTGCGCGTGGGCGACGACTTCTACCTCACCGCCTCCAGCTTCGGCCGCGCCCCCGGCCTGCCGCTGCTGCACTCGCGCGACCTGGTCCACTGGACGCTGGTCGGACACGCCCTCGAACGCCTCGAACCGGCCGACGAGTTCAGGACCCCGCGCCATGACTGCGGCGTCTGGGCGCCCTCGCTCCGGCACCACGACGACCGCTTCTGGATCTTCTGGGGCGACCCCGACCAGGGCATCTTCCAGGTCAACGCGCCCGAGATCCGGGGCCCTTGGACCCGTCCGCACCTGGTGAAGGAGGGCAAGGGGCTCATCGACGCCTGCCCCCTGTGGGACGAGGAGACCGGCGAGGCCTACCTGGTCCACGCCTGGGCGAAGTCCCGGGCCGGCGTCAAGAACCGGCTCACCGGCCACCGGATGCACCCGGAGGGAACGGCCGTCCTCGACGAGGGCAAGGTGATCGTCGAAGGCGACCGGATCCCCGGCTGGTTCACCCTCGAAGGACCGAAGCTCTACCGGCACGACGGCTGGTACTGGATCCTCGCGCCCGCCGGCGGAGTGGAGACCGGCTGGCAGGGCGCGCTGCGCGCACGGGACTTCTTCGGCCCCTACGAGGAGCGGATCGTCCTGGAACAGAAGGACACCGAGGTCAACGGCCCCCACCAGGGCGGCTGGGTGCGCACCGCGTCCGGCGAGGACTGGTTCCTGCACTTCCAGCAGCGCGGCGCCTACGGCCGGGTCGTCCACCTCCAGCCCATGCGCTGGGGGACGGACGGATGGCCGGTCATCGGCGACGAGGGCGCCCCCGTCCTGGAGCACCGGCGGCCCGACCTGCCCGCCGGGCCGCCCGCCGCGCCCGCGACCGACGACGACTTCCCCGGCGGACGCTTCGGCCGCCAGTGGTCGTGGACGGCCAACCCACAGGACGGCTTCGCCCCCCAGCACTCCGCCGACGGACTGCGCCTGACCTGCGTACGGACGGCCGACGCGCACGATCTGCGCACCCTGCCGAACGTGCTCACCCAGCGCCTGCCCGGGCTCCCGTCCGCCGTCGAGGTGGAGTTGCGGCTGCACAGCGAGGAACCGGGAGCACGCGCCGGCCTCGCGGTCCTCGGGGACGCCTTCGGCTGGATCGGCCTCCAGCGGGAGGCCGACGGCGCCGTCCACCTCGTGCATCGCTTCGCGGAACCGGTTGCGGAAAAGGAGCGGGACGCGGCCCACCCACGGCTCGCCCCCGAGGGCCGGGCGCGACTGCGCATAGAAATCGGTTCCGGAGCCCGTTGCCGGTTCGCCTACGACGTCGGCGACGGCGAGGGCCTGCGGTACTCGGGCCCCGTCTTCGCCGCCACCCCCTGGCGCTGGGTCGGCGCCCTGCTCGGCCTCTTCGCCCTCGCACCCGTCGGGACGGGACACGCAGGGGCGGCCTCGTTCGACGAGTTCCGGATCAGACCTCTCTGACTCACTTTTCCTGTACGCCTGTTGGGAGCCGCAATGACGCACTTCCCTAGCAAGCGCTTGCCGAGACCGGGTGCGGTCCTGGCGGCCGTCGTCGGCCTGGTGGCGGCTCTCTGCCTGGGCGCGGTCGGCGAGGCGACAGCCGCCGCTGAGCCGGTGGCCGCCGCCGGCCCGGTGGCCGCCGACGCCTCTCTGTCTTCGGCGGCCCGCTGGACCGACCGGGCCCATGGCTTCGCCTCGCTCGCCGGCGGCACCACCGGAGGCGCCGGCGGCAAGGTCGTCACCGTCGCCGACCAGGCCTCGCTGGCGCGGTACGCGGCCGCCGAGGAGCCGTACGTCATCCGGGTCAAGGGCGCGGTGGCCGTCGAGCCCTTCGGCTCCGACATCGTCGTGACCTCGAACAAGACGATCATCGGCGTCGGCGACACCGGCGAGATCGTGCACGGCGAACTGCACCTGAACCCCGGCACGCACAACGTGATCATCCGCAACCTGACGATCCGCGACTCCTATGTCGAGGGCGACTGGGACGGCAAGACGACCGACTTCGACGCGATCCAGATGGACACCGTCGACCACGTCTGGATCGACCACAACCGCTTCACGCACATGGGCGACGGGCTGCTCGACATCCGCAAGGACAGCCAGTACATCACCGTCTCCTACAACCGGTTCACGAACCACAACAAGGCGTTCGGCATCGGCTGGACGACCAACGTCCTCACCCAGATCACCATCGACCACAACTGGTTCACCGGCACGAAACAGCGCAATCCCTCGGCGGACAACTGCGCCTACGCCCACCTGTACAACAACTACATCTCGGCGCAGGTCGTCGACGGGGACCCGGTGTGGACGTACGGGAACTGGTCGCGGGGCCACACGAAGATGGTCATCGAGAACGGTTACTACGACGGTGTCCAGCACCCCTATCAGGCGGACGCGACCGCCGAGTTGGTGCAGCGCGGGTCGATCCTGAAGAACACCGGTGGACGGACCGACGCATGGGGCGCGGCCTTCGATCCGCGGGAGTTCTACGCCTACCGGCTGGATCCCGCGGCCGCGGTTCCCGCGCTGGTCACCCGGCTCTCCGGACCGCAGAAGCGGATCGGCGCCGCTGTGACGCTGCACGTCCCGGCCGACTACCCGACCGTCCAGTCCGCCGTCGACGCCGTGCCCGAGGGCAACGCCGACGCCGTGACCGTGGCCGTCGCGCCGGGCACGTACCGCGAGAAGGTCTTCGTCCCGGCGACCAAGCCGAACATCCTGCTCCAGGGGACCGGACGCGATCGCTCGGACACCGTCATCGTCCACGACACGCCTGCCGCGTACGGGGGCTCGACGGGAAGCGCCACCGTCCGGATCGCCGCGAACGACGTCACCGCCCGCAACCTGACCTTCAGCAACGACTTCGACGAGGCCGCGGTCGAACTCGACGGCGAGCAGGCGCTGGCCATGAAGACGACCGGCGACCGGATCGTCTTCGAGAACACCGCCTTCCTGGGCAACCAGGACACGTTGATGACCGACAGCCCCAAGCTGACCACCGTCAGCCGGGTCTACCTCCGCGACTGCTATGTCGAGGGCGACGTCGACTTCGTCTACGGGCGGGCCACGACCGTGATCGACCGCTCGGTCATCCGGCTGCTGAGTCGCGGATCGACCACCAACAACGGTTACCTGACGGCCGCTTCGACGTGGACGGGCAACCCGTACGGGTTCCTCATCACCAGGTCGAAGGTCGTCAGCGACGCCCCGGCCGACTCCTTCCACCTGGGACGGCCGTGGCATCCGGGCGGGGAGCCGGCGGCGGTCGCGCAGGTGCTGATCCGCGACACCGAGCTGCCGGCGGCGGTCAAGTCCACGCCGTGGACCGACATGAGCGGGTTCTCGTGGCGGGACGCGCGGTTCGCCGAGTACCGCAACCACGGGCCCGGCGCGACCGTCTCGGCCGACCGGCCGCAGCTGAGCGACGCCGACGCGAAGGCGTACACCGTCGCGAACTACCTCAAGGGCACGGACGGCTGGGCGCCGTCCGCCCGCACCGGCACCGCCCACTGACCTCACCTCCACAGCCCCACCCACTGCCCCACCCATTGACCCCCCACAACTTCATATCTCCGTCGGGATCCAGAAGAAGAGAGCCGATCACATGAAGAGCAGCATCCGCAGAAGCAGGCGCGCCGCCCTGGCCGTCGCCCTGGGCTCCGTGCTCGCGCTGACCGCCACCGCCTGCGGCGACGACGGCAGCGGCGCCGCGGGGGACAAGGGAGGCGACGGCTCCGGCAAGGGCGAGATCACCTTCTGGGACAACAACGGCGGTGTCCGTACCGATGTCTGGAAGGAGATCATCGCCGACTTCGAGAAGGCGAACCCGGACATCAAGGTGAAGTACGTCGGTGTGCCCTCCGACAGCGTCCAGTCCAAGTACGACACCGCCATCCAGGGCGGCGGACTGCCCGACGTCGGCGGCGTGGGCACCGCCATGCTCGCCGAGATCGCCGCGCAGGGCGCCCTCGAACCGCTGGACGGCCGGATCGCGAAGAGCCCGCTGAACAGCCAGCTCAACGCCAAGTTCCTCGACGGCGTCAAGGCGGCCGGCGTCGACGGCAAGACGTACACCGTGCCGACCTCCGCCAACAACGGCACCCTCTGGTACCGGACCGACCTGTTCCAGGCGGCGGGGCTGGACGCGCCGACGACCTGGACGAAGTTCTACGCGGCCGCCGACAAGTTGACGGACAAGGACAAGAACGCGTTCGGGTACACCATCCGCGGCGGCGCCGGATCCATCGCCCAGGCGCTGGACGCCACCTATGGGCAGAGCGGCATCACCGCGTTCTGGAACGGTGACAAGACCACGCTCAACGACCCCAAGAACGTGGCCGCGCTGGAGAAGTACGTCGGCCTGTACAAGAAGGACACACCGGCCGCCGACGTCAACAACGACTTCACCAAGATGGTCGCCCAGTGGGACTCCGGCACCATCGGCATGCTGAGCCACAACCTCGGCTCCTACGGCGACCACCAGAAGGCGCTGGCCGGCAAGTTCAAGGGCATTCCCGCGCCGACGCAGGACGACGGCACGCGCGTGCAGGTCTCCAACCCGGTCGACGGACTCGGGCTGTTCAAGTCCGGCAAGAACAAGGCGGCCGCCTGGAAGTTCATCGAGTTCGCCGCGTCGCACGAGTCGAACAGCAAGTGGAACAAGACGGCGGGCCAGGTGCCGGCGAACCTCGAGGCGGCGCAGGACAGCTGGGTGCAGGAGTCCGAGGCGACGAAGCTGGCCGCCGAGGCGCTGGCGGGCACCACCACGAAGATCGTGCAGCTGCCTTACTACCTGCCCGACTGGAACACGATCTCGAAGGCCGACAACGAGCCGAACTTCCAGAAGGTGCTGCTCGGGAAGATGAGCGCGAAGGACTTCCTGGACACGGTGGCTGAGCAGTTGAACACGGCGCAGGCCGACTGGAAGAAGAACCACGCGTAGTCGCATGGCTTCGATCGCGGGGGACTGCGGGTCCGTTGTGGCCGGTCGCGCAGTTCCCCGCGCCCCCAAAAAAACTTGAGGTGGACGTTCGTTGTCTCTTACCCGCAGACAGGTCACCTCGGCGGCCCTTGCCGCCGTACCCCTCTCGCTTGCCGCGGCCGGTACCGCCGAAGCCCACGGCCGGCCCCGCACGCTCTACATCGCCGGTGACTCCACCGCCGCCCAGAAGTACGCCGACGCCGCGCCCGAGACCGGGTGGGGCATGGCGCTGCCCTTCTTCCTCCAGACGGACCGGCCCGTCGCCAACCATGCGGTGAACGGACGCAGTTCCAAGAGCTTCGTCGACGAAGGCCGGCTCGACGCCGTCCTCGCGGCCATCCGGCCGGGGGACTTCCTGCTGATCCAGTTCGCGCACAACGACGAGAAGACCACCGACCCGACCCGCTACACCGAACCCTGGACGACCTACCAGGACTATCTGCGCCTGTACATCGGCGGAGCCCGTGCGAAGGGCGCGCGACCGGTGCTCGCCACGCCCGTCGAGCGGCGCAGGTTCGACGCGGACGGGAACGCCCTGCCGACGCACGGCGAGTACCCCGCAGCGATGCGTGCGCTCGCCGCGGCGGAGCGGGTGGCGCTGCTGGACGTCCAGGCCCTGTCCCTCGCGCTGTGGCAGGAGCTCGGGGTCGAGGAGACCAAGACGTACTTCAACTGGACCGCGACCGAACAGGACAACACGCACTTCAATCCGCCGGGCGCGATCGCCGTGGCGCGGCTCGTCACGCGGGAGTTGCTGCGAACCCGGGTGCTCGCGCCGTGTGACGTCCGTCGGCTGAACGACGAGATCCCCACGTCCTGGATCAGCTGGCCCGAGTCGCTGTCGTAACCGCTCTCACAACAGCTGTCCTCACCGCTCTCGTAACCGCTTTCGCAACCGTTCGCGCAACCGCTCTCGCAGCAAAGAGGAGACTCGCACAGTGCGTACACAGATATGTCATGGACGCGTCATTGGTGCGCTGGTGGGGTGCACCGCGCTGGTGCTGTCCGTCACCGGCACGGCGTCCGCCGCCCAGGCGGAATCCACCTCCCGCTCCGCCGCCCGCGACCTCGGCCGGCAGGTCCTCGCCGCGAACGACGGCTGGGCCTCGTACGGCACCGGGACCACGGGCGGATCGGCCGCCGACGCCGACCACGTCTACACCGTCACCACCTGGGCCGAGTTCAAGGCGGCCCTCGCCGCCGGGGGCTCGACCCCGAAGATCATCAAGGTCAAGGGCGTCATCGACGCCGTCGCGGAAGGGTGTGACGCCTTCGCCGCAACCGGTTACGACTTCGACGCCTACCTCGCCAGGTACTCGCCCGAGGCCTGGGGCCTGGACACCGACCTCAGCGCCGAGCCCGACGACAGCCCGGAGGGCCTGCGGCGCGCCTCCGCCGCCGCCCAGGACAAGGCCATCAAGGCGAACATCCCCGCCAACACCACCATCGTGGGCATCGGGAGGAACGCCGGGTTCAAGGGCGTCAGCCTGCAGATCAAGGCCGTCGACAACGTGATCGTCCGGAACCTGGCCTTCGAGTCGCCCATCGACTGCTTCCCGCAGTGGGACCCGACCGACGGCGCCAAGGGCAACTGGAACTCCGAGTACGACACCGCCGTCGTCTACGGCTCCACGCATGTGTGGCTGGACCACAACACGTTCACCGACGGCTCGCACCCGGACAGCGCCGCGCCCACCTACTTCGGGATGCTCTACCAGCAGCACGACGGCGAGCTGGACATCGTGCGGGGCGCCGACTACGTAACCGCTTCCTGGAACGTCTTCACCGAGCACGACAAGACGATCCTCGTCGGCAACAGCGACAGCGAGTCGACGGCCGTCGGCGACCGAGGGCATCTGAAGGTGACCTTCCACCACAACCTGTTCTCGAACCTGGTCGAGCGCGCGCCCCGGGTCCGCTTCGGGCAGGTCGACTCCTACAACAACCACTTCGTCGCGAACGGCGACTTCGCCTACAGCTTCGGCATCGGCAAGGAGTCCCGACTCGTCGCCGAGCACAACGCGTTCACGCTGCCGACCGGGGTCAGCGCGGCCAAGGTGCTGAAGCGGTGGAACGTGGCGCCGGTCACCGCCGCCGACAACTACGTCAACGGCACGCTCACCGACCTGATCGCCGTGCACAACGCGGAGATCCCCGCCGAGACCCTCGAATCCGGCGCGGGCTGGACGCCGACCCTGCGCACCAAGGTCGACCCCGCCAGGTCGGTCCCCCGGATCGTCGACTGCGGCGCGGGCGCGGGACGCCTGGGCTGATCCCCGTCCCCCACGGCTGCCGGGGCGGCGCCTCGCTCCGCCCCGGCTCCCTCAGCACCGCCACCAAGGAGCACCCGCATGCATCCCGTTTCGAGAAGGCGGTTCCTCGCCGCGACCTCCGTCGCCGGCACGGCCACCGTGCTCGGTCTCGCCGCACAGCCCGCGCGGGCCGCCGCCGGCAGACGCCCGTTCGGCCGCTACGGCTCACCGGCCGCCCGGCTCACCAGCCGGACCCTGTACGTCGACCCGCTGGGCCGGGGCGACCACACCTTCGTCCGGGACGCCGTCGCCGCAGCCACCGGCAGCGGCTGGACCCTGGTCCTCGCCCCGGGCGTCTACCGGGAGACGGTCGCCCTCGACGTCACCCGCACCGAGGCCACCTGGATCGGCGCCTCCGAGAACGCGAAAGACGTAGTGATCGTCTACGACAACGCCGCCGGCACCCCCAAGCCGGGCGGCGGCACCTACGGCACCACCGGGTCGGCCACCACGACCGTGCAGGCCGACGGCTTCACCGCCCGCTGGATCACCTTCGCCAACGACTGGCTGCGCGCCGACCACCCCGACATCTCCGGCACCCAGGCCGTCGCCATCAAGGTCCAGGGCGACCGCTCCGCCTTCCACCACTGCCGCTTCCTCGGCCACCAGGACACCCTGTACGCCGACTCCCGCGCGCTGACCGTCTTCGCCCGCCAGTACTTCGCGGACTGCTATGTCGAGGGCGACGTCGACTTCGTCTTCGGCCGGGCGACCGCGGTGTACGACGACTGCCACTTCCGCACCCTGAACCGCACCGACCTGGCGGCCGCCCCGTACGGCTTCGTCTTCGCTCCCTCCACCGCGGGCGCCAACCCGCTCGGCTACCTGGTGACGCGCGGTCGGGTGAGCAGCGAAGCCCCCGCCGCCCACTACAAGCTCGCCCGCCCCTGGGTGCCCAGCTCCGACACCACCGCCCGTCCCTCGCTCACCGTGCGGGACACCCGCCTCGGCCCCGGCATCGACGCGATCGCCCCCTACGCCAACATGTCGGACGCCTTCCCCTGGCAGAGCCAGCGCTTCGCCGAGTACCGCAACACCGGCCCGGGCGCCATCGTCACCGTCCCCGAGAACCGACCCCAACTCACCAGAGAACAGGCCGAGTCGGCGACCCGCGAGACCTACCTCGGCGACTGGCGACCGTGGAAGGACACGTGCTGACATGCGCCGACGCACTCTTCTTGCGAGCATGGCCGGAGGGCTGATCGCCGCCGGCGCGACCCCCGCCCTCGCCACCGGAGCCCGCCGTGTCCTGCACGTCCGCCCCGGCGACTCCCTCCAGACGGCCGTCGACGCGGTGACCGGCCCCGGCTGGACCATCGTCGTCCACCCGGGCACCTACCGCGAGGTCGTCAACATCCCCGCCAGCAAAGGGGAGTTGACCCTGCGCGGGGCCTGCCGCGACCCACGCGCCGCCGTCCTCGTCCACGACAACGCCAACGGGACGCAGAGGCCCGACGGTTCGGGCACCTACGGCACCGCGGGCTCCGCCACCTTCACCTCCGCCGCGCCCGGACTCACCGTCCGCGACCTCACCCTCGCCAACGACTGGCTGCGCGCCGACCACCCCGAGATCACCGGCACCCAGGCCGTGGCCGCCTATGTCACCGGCGACCGCACGCACTTCGAGAACGTCCGCCTCCTCGCCCACCAGGACACCCTCTTCGCGGACACCACCGCGCTGGACGCCTTCGACCGGCAGTACTTCCACCGCTGCTACATCGAGGGCGACGTCGACTTCGTCTTCGGGCGGGGCCGGACGGTCTTCGACGCCTGCCACTTCCACACGCTCCAGCGGGACGTGACCTTCACCCCCAAGGGCATGGTCTTCGCCCCGGCCACCGCCCGGGCCAACCCCTACGGGTTCCTCGCCCTGCGCGGCCGGATCACCTCCGGCGCCGAGGACGCGGCGTACAAGATCGCCCGGCCCTGGGTGCCGTCGTACGAGACGACCGCCTGGCCCTCGCTGGTCGTGCGGGACACCTGGATCGGCCCCGGGATCGACGCCGTAACCCCTTACGTCAACATGCGCGACGCCTACCCCTGGCAGACCATGCGATTCAGAGAGCACGCCAACTCCGGGCCGGGCGCGGTGACAACGGTTCCCGAAAACCGTCCGCAACTGACCGCCGAAGAGGCGGCCACGCACACCCGGCGCACCTATCTCGGGGACTGGCAGCCCTATGGCCGCCCATGACCCGGCGGCGCTGGGGCGGCGGGCGTTCGTGGCCGGGACCGGGGCCGCGCTGCTGGCGGGAGGAGCCGCCGCCACACCCGCACAGGCCGCCGTCGTGGACGGTCCGTTGCCCGACTTCCACCCCGCCCTCAAGGCCGCGCTGACCTTCCCCCTGGCCTGGGGGAACTCCCCGATCCGCGACTTCCGCGCCTGGCGCCGGGCCGCCCGCGCCAAGGTCGAGGAACTGCTGATCGTCGGCAGGGTGGACCCGGACCGGACCCCGTACGCCCCCGAGTTCAGCGGGCGGCAGCAACAGGACGGCTACACCGGGGAGTTGGTGACCCTCTCCCTCACCCACCACGAACGCGTCCGCGCCGTGCTCCTCACCCCGGACGGCCCCGGCCCCTTCCCGGCCGTGCTCCTGCTGCACGACCACGGGGCGAAGTTCGACATCGGGAAGGAGAAGCTGGTCCGTCCCTGGTACGACGACACCCGGCTCGCCTCGGCGCAAGGCTGGTCGCAGCGGTACTTCAGCGGACGGTTCGTCGGCGACGAGCTGGCCCGGCGCGGATATGTCGTGCTCTGCGCGGACGCCCTCGGCTGGGGCGACCGCGGCCCCCTCGGCTACGACCAACAGCAGGCCCTCGCCTCCAACTTCTACAACCTCGGCTCCTCGCTCGCCGGACTCATGGCCCGCGAGGACGCCCGTGCCGCCGGATTCCTGGCCGGCCTCGACCGGGTCGACCCGGGCAGGATCGCGGCCGTCGGGTTCTCCATGGGCGCCTTCCGCGCCTGGCAGACGGCCGCGCTCAGCGACGACCTCGCGGCCGCGGCGGCCGTCTGCTGGATGACCGGCCTCAAGGAAATGATGGCGCCCGGCAACAACACCCTGCGCGGGCAGTCCTCGTACTACCTGCTCCACCCGGGGCTTCCCCGGTTCCTCGACTTCCCCGACGTGGCGAGCATCGCCGCACCCAGGCCGATGCTGTTCTTCGACGGCGGACTCGATCCGCTGTTCCCCGCCGACGGTGTCCGCAGCGCCCACGAGAAGCTGCGCGCCGTCTGGCGCTCCCGTCACGCCGAGGGGCGGTTGCATCTGAAGACCTGGCCCGACCTCGGCCATGTCTTCGTCGACCGCATGCAGGACGAGGTCTTCACCTGGCTCGACTCCGTCCTGTTGTGAATCACCCTCCCCGCCCGTACGAGAAAGGACCGCACTCCATGTCTCGTCGTACCGCTCTCAGCGCTCTCGCCGCCCTCACCCTGGGCGCCGGACTCGCCGTCGTCCTCCCCACCCAGGCGCAGGCCGCGACCGTGGTCGTCAGTAACTCGACCGACCTCTCCAACGCCATCAAGAACGCCACCGCAGGCACCGTCATCCAGGTCCGCGCCGGCACCTACTACCCGACGGCCACCCTCCAGTCCACGGCCAACGGCACCTCCTCCTCGCCGATCACGCTCACCGCGTACGGCTCGGAGACGGTGAAGATCGACGGCTCGTCGCTCCCCGACGGCGACTGGATCTTCAAGCTGACCGCCGACTACTGGAACGTCTCCAACCTGACCTTCCAGAACTCCCCGGACAGCGCGGTCGTCTGCCAGTCCTGCACCGGCACCAACTGGAACAACATCAAGACCATCAACGGCGGCGACTCCGGTTTCACCCTCACCGGAGACGGGACCGTGAACAACACGGTCAAGAACATCGACTCCTACGGCCACTACGACGCCGCGAACCACGGCGAGAACGCCGACGGCATCGCCGTGAAGTACGGCTCCGGCACCGGCAACCTCATCACCGGCGCCCGCCTCTACAACAACTCGGACGACGGACTGGACTTCTGGTCCTTCTCGTCGCCCGTCACCGTCGAGCACACCTGGTCCTTCGGAAACGGCGTCAACCGCTGGTCGGACTCGGCCTTCGCGGGCGACGGCAACGGCTACAAGCTGGGCGGCGACGGCGAGGTCGTCGCGCACGTCGTCAACAACTCGGCCGCCTGGGGCAACGCCGGAAACGGTTTCACCGAGAACTCCAACACCGGCGCGATCGTCATCAACCGCACCACCGCCTACGCCAACAGCAAGTGGGGCTACTACTTCGCCACCGGCTCCGCAAAGCTCGGCAAGAACCTGGCGGTGAGCAACGGCGGCGGCTCGGTCAGCAAGGGCTCGAGCGTCACCTCGGCCGGCAACAACTGGGACTCCGGCATCGCGACGCCGTCCTTCATCTCCACGGACGCGTCGACGACGTACAACGCCCGCAGCTCCAGCGGCACCCTGCCGACGACGAACTTCCTCAAGACGGGCTCGACGACCATCGGCGCCACGATGGACTGACCAGTCGTCCACCCACCGGGGCGCTTGACCCGATTTTTGCCTGTGAAGGAGGTATCGATCAGGCAACGGGTCTCGCGCCCACCGGGGTGACGCGCGTAGAACCTCTGTCATGCATAAGCCACTGCGTATCGCGGCCATTGCCGCCGCGTGTGCCGTCGCCGGTGCCGGCCTCTACGGCGCCGGGGCGGCCACGGCCGGCCAGTCCACCGCGAACAGCACCCACGAGCCCTACAACATCGGGCTCCTGGTCAAGGACATCGACACCTACTACGGCACCACTGTCGACGCCAACGGCGTCTACCAGGCGTCCACGAGCAGCCAGTACGCCAAGGACCTGGCGAAGCTCGACAAGGCCGCCAAGCAGCAGATCGACAAGGCGGCCCGCAAGGCGCTGAAGAAGGGCGACAAGCCCGCGGTCGTCTTCGACATCGACGACACGCTGCTGCTCAGCCTCGACTACGAGAAGAAGACCAACTACACGTACAACTCGACCACTTGGGCCGACTACGTGAACAAGGCCGACCGCCCGGGCGTCTTCGGCAGCGCCGAGCTGGTCCGGTACGCCGAGGCCAAGGGCGTCGAGGTCTTCTACAACTCGGGCCTGTCCGAGGCGCAGCGCTCCGCGGCCGTCGCGAACCTGAACAAGATCGGCGCCGATGTGAACCTCGACGCCGACCATGTGTTCCTCAAGGACAAGGCCAACCCGCCGTCCTACCTCAGCGCCTGCGCCACGCCGGGCACCTGGACCTGCACGACCGTGCAGTACAAGTCCGGCACCCGCAAGCACATCGAGCAGGACCTCGGGTACGACATCGTCGCCAACTTCGGTGACCAGTACTCGGACCTCGAGGGCGGCTACGCCGACAAGACGTACAAGCTCCCGAACCCGACGTACTTCGTCAGCTAGTTCTTCCTGGCCGGCTTGATCCCCTCCAGGGTCGGCAGCACCGGCAGAATCGATCCGTCGGCCGCGAACTCCATGCGGTCGACGGTCGTCTCGCGGTGCATGCCGTCCCCGCCCGCCTTGCCGGGCCCGTTCAGGGCGAACCGGTGGTAGACGATGTACCAGTCGTCGGTGCCCGGCGTGTTCACCACGGAGTGATGGCCGGTGGCGAGGATGCCGTACTCGGGACGCTTGGACAGGATCGTCCCCCTCTTGGTCCACGGGCCGAGCGGGGACGGTCCCGTCGCGTAGGCGACGTGGTAGTTCTCGCTGCGGGTGTCGTCCTCGGACCACATGAAGTAGTACGTGCCCTTCCGCTCGACCACGAAGGACCCCTCGCGGAAGTTCTCCGGGGTGATGTCCTGCACCTTCGCCGGGTCGAACGACACCATGTCGTCGTTGAGCGGCACGACATACCCGTGCCCGTTGCCCCAGTACAGATACGCCTGCCCGTCGTCGTCCGTGAAGACCGCCGGATCGATCATCTGGCCGCTCCACGCACCGCCCTTCGCCACCAGCGGCTTGCCCAGAGCGTCCGTGAAGGGACCGGCGGGGGAGTCCGCCACCGCGACGCCGATCTGCTGCTCGGCGCAGAAGTAGAAGTAGTACCTGCCGTCCCGCTCGGCGATGGCGGGCGCCCACGCGTACTTGTCCGCCCAGGCGATGTCCGGACCGAGGTCCAGGATGACGCCGTGGTCCTTCCAGTGGACGAGGTCCTTCGACGAGTACGCCTTGAACCGGGTGCCGCCCCAGCCCTGGAAGCCGTCCGTCGTCGGGTAGATCCAGTACTCGCCGTTCAGATAGTGCACGTCAGGGTCGGCGTTGAGCCCTGGCAGGACGGGACTTCCGGTCCGAACCGCCTCCACCGTCCAGGTGCGCTCGGTGCCGTCGGCGGACGTCACGGTGTACGTCTGCGGCTTGCGGAAGTCGCGGCGGGTACCGGACCCGGGGCTCACCGAGGCGCCCTCGCCGACCCACAGCTGCGGGGCCAGCCGCGAGAGGTCCGCGCCGGGCCGCATCGGCAGGACGACCTTCGAGGAGGCCTCCGTGACGACGGCGTACCCCTTCTGGTCCTTCGCCGTCGCGTCCACGACCGACGTCGGAGTGCTCGGGTAGGCCGCCAGCAGCCGGTCGTACTCGGCCTGCGTGACCGGAAGTACCGTGCCGTGGCGGGGACTTGCGGGCAACTGGTAGTCGCTCGACAGGGTCCAGCGGCCCGAGTCGAGGTCGGCCGTCTCGAAGGGGACGTAGCCGCGGCCGCCGTACTCGTCGATGAACAGGTACCACTTCTCCTCGGTGTTGGACTTGAAGACCGTCGGCCCCTCGCCCCGGCTGATCGAGCCGCTGCCGATGCAGTCCGCGACGAAGTCGTACTGCGTCGAGGTGAGGCTCGTCGACTTCTCTCCGGTGATGAACTTGGAGCAGGGGGAGCTGGAGGTCGGGTCCCGTTCGTCCTTCGTGTAGCGGTAGTAACTGTCCTTGTGCTTCACGACCGTCGAGTCGATGACCGAGTAGCCCGGGTCGTCCCAGACCTTCGGCGCGCTGAAGGCACGGAAGTCCTTCGTCGTCGCGTACAGCATCTTGTTGTACGTCGAGCCGGTGTGCTCGGGGTCGTCGTCGGCGTACAGCTTGGACGCCCAGAAGACGACGTACTCGCCGCGGCTGTCGTCCCAATAGGCCTCCGGGGCCCAGGTGTTGCCCGCGTTGTCGGGGGCCACCTGCACCAGCCGCTGGTCGGTCCAGTGGACCAGGTCGGTCGACTCCCAGATCATGATCGACTTGCTGCCGTGGCGCTGGACATGGTCCCAGTCGCCGCTGCTGTACCGGTACATCCTGAGGTCGGTGGCGATGAGGAAGAACCTGTCGCCCTCGGGGGAGCGGATCACGAACGGATCGCGCAGGCCCTTCTCACCGACGGTCGAGGTCAGGACCGGGCTGCCGCCGTTCAACTCCCGCCAGTGCAACGGGTCGTTGCCCCGGCTGAGCGCGTAGCGGATCTGCTCGCCGTCGGCCGTTCCCTCGCCGGTGAAGTAGGCGAAGAGATAGCCGGCGTACTTCGGGTGGGTCACGGGCGGGGCTCCGGAGGTCGCGGTGCTGGGCGGGGCGGTGAGGAGGGTGAGGAAGACGAGGAACAGTGCCAGGAGCAGTGTGCGGACGGTACCCAGGCGGCGCATGACACATCCTGTGTGAGTGTGGGGGTTTCCGGGTGTTTCCGGGGTGTTCCAGGGTTTCTCTTGGGTGTTTCTGTGGGGTGTGGTGCCTTCGGAGTGTCACCAGTGGAAGACGGGGCGTCAATCGGTGGGGGCAGGGCGGGAAGGGAGCGAAAGTTTCGATCTCTTTCGCCGGACGCGGCAACCCTTTCCCGGCCTGGCGGCGACTGGTGTGCGGAAACGGGCCGGGGCGGCCCCTCCGGCCCGTTTCCTTCCAGCACCCTCAGCGAAAGGAACGCCCCGTGCGCTTGAGCACCGGACGCCACCGCAGAACGCGCACCCTGTCGATCGCCGCCGCGGTGGCCGTCTCCGCGGGGGCGGGCGGCGTCTACCTCGGTCTGTCCAACGGCGGCGCGGAGGCCGCCTCTTCGACGGTCACGGTGTCCACCACCGCGCAGCTCGAGTCGGCCGTGAAGAACGCGACGGCCGGCACCGTCATCCAGGTCCGCGCGGGCACGTACTACCCGACGGCCACCCTCAAGTCGACGGCCAGCGGCACCGGTTCGGCCCGTATCACCCTTCAGGCCTACGGCAGCGAGAAGGTGAAGATCGACGGCTCCAAGCTGCCCGCCGGCTCCTGGCTCGCCGGGATCTACGGCAGCTACTGGACCGTCCAGAACCTCACCTTCCAGTCCTCCCCGGCCCAGGGGTTCGTCGTCACCTCGTCGACCGGCGGCATCTTCAAGAACCTGGTCACCGCGAACAACGGAGACTCCGGGTTCACGCTCCGCGGCGACAACACGGTCGGCAACCTCGTGCAGAACCTGGACAGTTACGGCAACTACGACGCCGCCGGGCACGGGCAGAACGCCGACGGCATCGCCGTCAAGTTCGGCTCCGGGACCGGCAACCGGATCACGGGCGCACGCCTCTACAACAACTCGGACGACGGGCTCGACCTGTGGCAGTTCTCCACCTCGGTCACCATCGACCACTCGTGGGCCTTCGGCAACGGGAAGAACCGGTGGAGCGACAGCGCGTTCGAGGGGAACGGCAACGGGTTCAAGCTGGGCGGCGGGGGAGTCGCGGTGGCTCACGTCGTCAACAACAACGCGGCCTGGGACAACACGCTGAACGGGTTCACCGAGAACTCCAACACCGGGGCGATCGTCCTCAACCGCAACACCGCGTACGCCAACGCGGAGGCGGGTTTCTACTTCGCCACGGGTAAGGCCCGGCTGGCCCGGAACCTTGCGGTCGGCAACAAGGGCGGGTTGTCCAAGTTGGGGTCGGGCGCGGTCTCCGCGGCCAACAACTGGGACGGCGGGGTGTCGACGCCGGCGTTCAAGTCGACGGACGCGACTTCCGCGTACGCCGGGCGCGGATCGGGCGGGTCGTTGCCGACGACGACGTTTCTCACCACCGGGTCCACGACCATCGGATCCACCATGAACTGACGGACATCCGACTCGGCGCCGGACGCCGCCGCCCCCTGCTCACCGGAGCGATGAGCAGGGGGCGGGGCGCACGGCCCAGGCCGCCCAGGGCGAACCGGGAGCCCGAGAGCGTGAGCAGCAGCTACTTGTAGGTGATGGCGGACGACGCGAACTTGCAGGTCTTTCCGTCCGCGCCCGTGCCGATCTCGGTCGGCTCCTTGCCGCTGCTGTTGCCCTTGAAGCGGACGCACGTCTTGGTCTTCTTCTTGGGGTCGCCCTGGATACGGATCTTCGACAGGGTGGCCGTGTCGCCGTAGTTGGCGTTGACGCCGACGATCGCCTTCAGGGGCGCCACGACGTCGATGTCGCTCAGCACGATCGTGCGCTTGACTTGCGTCTTGCAGTTGCCGCAGGAGCGCACCAGCTTGCCGGAGTTCTCGACCCGGAAACCGGTGACGGTCAGCTTGCCGGCGCCGTTGAACTGCAGCACCTTGTCGTCGGCGTTCTTCGCACCGCCGCCGATGACCCGGTAGACGGACGAGGCGGACTTGCCCTTGAAGCTGGCCGCGTCCTCACCGACGTCCAGCCACCACACGTTCTGCAGCGTGCAGGAGCCCTTGCAGTGGACGCCGTCCGCGGCCGGGGTTCCGATGATCACGTTCTTCAGGACCGCGCCGTCGGCCAGCTCGAAGATCGCGCCCTGCGACTCGTCCTGGTCGGAGGTGCCGAGCGCGCCCGAGCCGTAGAACTTCCTCAGCTTGCCGTCGTAGGTCCCCGACACCTTGATCGTCGAGGAGACCGCCTTGCTGCCCTTGGCCGTCGGCCAGACGGACGCGGCGCCCGCCGTGGACAGCAGCGTCGTGGTGACGATCGCCGCGCCGGTGATGCCCAGGGCGGTGGACCCCGCGATCAGCGCCCGCCGACGGGTGAGCCTGCGGCGGTGCCGGACGCGCGGCTGTGCTGGAGCAGCAGTCATGTACCGAATCCTCAAGTGCGTGGTGACTCTTGCGCCTTGTGGTCGTCACCGGTGAGGAAAGGGTTGCCGCGGTTTCAGAAGTTTTTCAGGAGTCGCCCTCGTCGCTCTCGTGGGAGGCGAAGTCGCCGCCCACGGAACCCTGTTGCTTGTCCGAGGTGCCGGTGGCCGCGTACGTGTCGTCCTTCGCGTCGCGACCGCCGCGGTCGTGGTCGTACTGCCCGGCGAACACCCACTCGCCCACGGGGACCGTACGGCCCTCCTTGAGCACCCAGGTGTAGACCAGGAAGCCGTCCTGCTCGGCCACCGTGAACGTGAAGTCGCCCTCGGGCAGTGAGCGCCAGGCGCCGGCCGACGAGACACCGCCGGTCTGCGCGACCTTCAACTGCACGGTGAGCTCGGTGAGCACCTCGGACGACTTCAGCGTGATGTTGCTCTGCGCCCAGAAGTCGTTGCTGTGCGGGTCGACCGAGCCGTCCGACCAGAGCGGGCCGTCCTCCTCGTCGCTGGTGCCCGGCAGCAGCGTGGCCGCGGGCGCGGAGGGCGTCGCGGCGGAGCTCTTCGGCGCGGAGGTGCTCGGCTGCACCGGGTCCTTCGCGCCCGTGCCGGCACTCGGCGTGACCTTCGGCGAGGCCGGCGGGCGGCTCGTCGCGTCCGGGGACTCGACCGGCGGCGAGGAGACGGAGACCGTCTGCTGCGCCGGGGTGGTGTCGTCCTTCACCGCGGAGGCCACCGCGTAGCCGCCGATCGCCAGCATGCCCGCGACCGCCGCCGTGGCGCCGACGATCCGCGTCCAGCCCCACAGGGCCGGGCGGGTCGCCCGGTGATCGAACCGGTCCTGCCCCTGTGCCTGCCCCGCCATGCCGCGCTCGACCCGGGCCAGGATGCGCGCCCGGTCGGGCTCGTGCGCCTCGGCCGCCTCGTGCAGCCGGGCGCGCAGTTCGTCGTGCACGTCCCGCTGCATCGTCATCGGTCCCTTCCTCCGGTCTGACCGGTGCGTACCATCGCAGGCACCTTGAGCGGAGTTCCCTTGGCGCCGAGCAGCTTCTGCAACTCGGCCATCCCCTTCGAGGTCTGGCTCTTCACCGTACCCACCGAGACCCCCAGGGCGAGCGCGGTGTCCTTCTCCGAGAGGTCGAAGGCGTGCCGGAGCACCACACAGGCCCGTTTGCGGAACGGAAGTCTACGCAGCGCGGACTGTACGTCCACCACGCCCGCGACGTCGGGGTTCTCCGTCTTCTCCTCGCGCTGCGACCAGAACAGCGCGATCCTGCGGCGCTCACGGACGGCGCTGCGGATGCGGGTGCGGGCGAGGTTGGCGACGACACCGCGGGCGTACGCCACCGGATGGTCGGCCGCCCGCACCCGGTCCCAGCGGTTCCACAGCGCGAGGAGCGCGTCCGCCGCCAGGTCGTCGGCGGCGTCGGCCTCACCGGTCAGCAGGTGGGCGAGCCGGGACAGCTCGGCGTAGTGGCGGTCGAAGAAGGCATGGAATTCCACGGAGGCGGCGTCGTCGACGACTGTGCCCACGGGTGACCTCTTCTCGCGTGACTGTGCATGTCATGTGGATGACCTGCGGATTTCCCGGGTAGGAGCCGGGCGAGATCCGGAAGCGTAGCAGTGATCCAACTCCTGGATTGGTACGGGGGTTCGAACATCGTGTGACCTCGGGAAGCTGCGTGGGGGCCCGATTCCGTAACACGGCGAAAACCTGAAGACGGTTCAACAAGGGAACAATCCAGCCAGCATCCGCACACAGATCATCCAGGCACCTAGGAGTACCAGCCATGTCCGAGACGAAGAAGGCGGCCGACCGGCCAACTGCCCCGCCACCTGCGGTGAACAGCGTCGACCGGTTCTTCAGGATCTCCGAGCGAGGATCCACCTTCGGCCGGGAGATACGCGGCGGTTTCGCCACGTTCTTCACCATGGCCTACATCCTTGTCCTGAACCCGATCATCCTGGGCAGCGCCAAGGACAAGTTCGGGCACCAGCTCGACGCCGTCCAACTCACCACCGCCACCGCCCTGGTGGCCGCGGTCATGACGATCATCATGGGCGTCGCCGGCAACCTGCCCCTCGCGCTCGCCGCGGGCCTCGGCCTCAACGCGGTCGTCGCCTTCCAGATCGCCCCGCTGATGAGCTGGGACGACGCGATGGGTCTCATCGTGCTGGAGGGTCTGCTGATCTGCGTGCTGGTGGTGACCGGTCTGCGCGAGGCCGTCATGCACGCCATCCCGCAGGCGTTGAAGCAGGCGATCAGCGTCGGCATCGGCCTGTTCATCGCCTTCATCGGCTTTGTCGACGCCGGCTTCGTCACCCGTATCCCCGACGTCGCGGGCACGACCGTCCCCGTGCAGCTCGGCGGCACCGGCACCCTCTCGGGCTGGCCGGTCCTGGTCTTCTGCCTCGGCGTGCTGCTGACCGTCGGCCTGCTCGCCCGCAAGGTCAGGGGCGCGATCCTGATCAGCATCGTCACCATGACGGTGCTCGCGATCGTCATCAACTCGATCGCCGACATCAAGTCCTGGGGCCTGACGACGCCGTCCTTGCCGGACAAGATCGTCGACACCCCGGACTTCGGGCTCCTCGGCCACTTCAGCCTGTTCGGCGCGTTCGGCGAGACCGGCGCCGTCACCGTCGTCCTGCTGGTCTTCACGCTCGTGCTGTCCGACTTCTTCGACACCATGGGCACCGTCGTCGGCATCAGCGCCGAGGCCGGACTCCTCGACGACAAGGGGCAGGTGCCCAACCTCGGCCGCGTGCTGCTCATCGACGGCGCGGCGGCGGTCGCGGGCGGCGCGGCCTCCTCGTCCTCCGCGACCTCCTACATCGAGTCGGCGGCCGGCGTCGGCGAGGGTTCGCGCACCGGCTTCTCCAACCTGGTCACCGGCGGTCTGTTCGCCCTCGCCCTGTTCCTGACGCCGATCCTCACCATCGTCCCGCTCCAGGCGGCCGCCCCGGCCCTGGTCGCCGTCGGCTTCCTGATGATGACCCAGGTCAAGAACATCGACTGGGACAAGTACGAGATCGCCATCCCGGCGTTCCTGACCATCGCCGTGATGCCGTTCACGTACTCGATCACCAACGGCATCGGCGCGGGCTTCGTCGCCTACGTCCTCATCAAGACCGTGCTCGGCAAGGCGAAGGAGGTCCACTGGCTGCTGTGGGGGGCTTCGGCGCTGTTCGTCGTGTACTTCGCGATCGACCCGATCGAGCAGGTTCTCGGCGTGAAGTGAGGTTCTGAGGCAGTGAGGTGAGGGGCGGCTTCCGGAAGGGGCCGCCCCTCACGTCTACTTCTCCAGCGCCGCCTTCATCATGGCTTTTGCCACCGGGGCCGCCAGGCCGTTGCCGCTCACCTCTGAGCGGGCCGCGTCCGACTGCTCGACCACGACCGCCACGGCCACCTGCTTGTCGGAGGAGTCGGACTTCCCGTACGACGTGAACCAGGCGTACGGAGCCTTGCTGTTGTTCTCGCCGTTCTGGGCCGTGCCCGTCTTCCCGCCGACGGTGACGCCGTTGATGATCGCGTTCGTGCCCGTGCCCTTCTCGACGACCGTCTGCATCGCCGACTGCAACTGCTCGGCGGTGGAGGAGCTGACGATCTGCGTGGTCGACGCCTCGTCGTCGTAGTCCGTCAGGACATCGCCGCTGCCGTTGGTGATCTGCGAGACCATGTGCGGCGAGACCAGCTTGCCGCCGTTGGCTATGGCGGCCGACACCATCGCCATCTGCAGCGGGGTCGCCGTCACGTCGAACTGGCCGATGCCGGTCAGGGCCGTGGACGACTCGTCCATGTCGGACGGGTACACGCTCGGGTACGCGCGCACCGGCACGTCCTGGCTCTCGTCGTTGAAGCCGAACTTCTCGGCCATCGCCTTGACCTTGTCCTGCCCGAGCTCGACGGCCATGTGCGCGAACACGTTGTTGCAGGAGTACTGCAGCGCGACCCGGATCGTGGCGTTCTCACAGGGCGCGGACGTGTTCTCGTTCGCCAGGACCGTCCGTGTGCCCGGCAGGGTGTACGGGTCCTCGCTGTCGGTCTTCTCGTCCACCGACGAGTACAGCCCGTCCTCCAGCGCGGCCGCCGCCACCACCAGCTTGAACGTCGAGCCCGGGGCCAGCGGCTGGCGCAGCGCCCGGTTGGTGAGCGGCTTGTCGGAGTCCGCGTTCAGCGACTTCCAGGCCGTCCCGGCGGTGTTGGCGTCGGTGAGCGACGAGGGGTCGTACGACGGCGTCGACACGACCGCGAGGATCTGGCCGGTCGTCGGGTCGATCGCGACGGCCGCGCCCTTCTTGTCCCCGAGCGCGTCGTACGCGGCCTTCTGCACGTCCGGATCGATCGTGGTGATCACGTTGCCCGGGTCGGCCCGCTTGTTCGTGACCGTGTCCAGCACGGTCTTCAGACGGGTGTCCGTGCCGTTGAGCAGGTCCGCGTAGATGCCCTCCAGCTGGGTCGGGGCGTAGCTCTGCGAGGCGTAGCCCGTCACCGCCGCGTACAGCTCGCCGTCCGTGTACGTGCGCTTGTATCTGAGGTCGCCGCTGGTCGTGGCGGCCGAGCCGGTGACCGCCTCTCCGGCCACGATGATGTTCCCCAGCGGCTCCGAGTACGTCTCGATCGCGTTGCGCCGGTTGTCTGTGTCGTCCGCGAGCGCCTGTGCCTCGTAGAACTGCACCCAGGTCGCCCGGAGCAGCAGGGCGAACACCAGCAGCAGCGCGAAGACCGAGGCGCGCCTGATCGTCTTGTTCATTGCGAACAGAAGGACGAACGGGCGGGAACGGTTCGTTCCCGCCCGCCCGTTTTCTCATCGTCCGTTCATCTGACCATCAGGGCGTCTGCGGCCGGTTCAGCTCTCCAGGCGCAGCACGATCTCCTCGATCTCCGCCCCGCGCGCGTTCGCGTACCCGGCGGCCCGGGCGGTGGCGCGGAAGCCGCACTTCTCCAGGACGCGCAGCGAACCGGCGTTGTCGGCGGCCGCCCGCGCGAACAGCGGACGCTCCGGGACTTCGGCGACCAGCGCCGCCAGCGCGGCCGTGGCGATGCCCTGGCCCCAGTACGCCCGGTCCACCCAGTACGTCACCTCGCGCTCGCCCGGCTCCCCGTACACCGCCGCGCTGCCGACGACGTCCCCGTCGGCCAGGATCGTGCGCAGCACGGCGGACGAGGCGCGGATCTTTTCCCAGTGGGTGTCGAAGGCGTCCCGGTCGGCCGGGTCCTGCGGGGTGAAGGCGGCCATCCGCAGGGCCTCGGGGTCGTTTTGCTGACGGTAGAACACCGGCAGGTCGCTGTCGTGTACTCGACGCAGATCGATCAGCATGCCTCAGAGCCTACGGGTCGCCAGTGTCAGCCGGTCGCGCGCGTCGAACAGGGCGTCCTTGACCATCTGCTCGTGCGCCGGCGTGAGCCGCGCGACCGGCACCGAGCAGCTGATCGCGTCCCGGGCCGGGGTGCGGTACGGGATCGCCACACCGAAGCAGCGCAGGCCCAGGGTGTTCTCCTCGCGGTCCACCGCGAAGCCCTGGTCACGGACCTGGTGGAGCTCCTCGATGAGCTTCTCCCGGTCGGTGATGGTGTGCTCGGTCAGCGCCGGCAGCGTCTCCGGGAGCATCTTGCGGACCTGCTCGTCGGGATACGTGCTCAGCAGCGCCTTGCCGAGGGAGGTGGAGTGCGCGGGGAGCCGGCGGCCGACCCGGGTGAAGGGACGCAGGTAGTGCTGGGACTGGCGGGTGGCGAGGTAGACGACGTTCGTGCCGTCGAGCCGCGCCAGGTGGATCGTCTCCGTCGTGTCGTCCGAGAGCCGGTCCAGGGTCGGCCGGGCCGCCGCGACCACCTCGTCGCCGTCGATGTACGACGTGCCGACGAGCAGCGCCCGTACGCCGATGCCGTACCGCGTGCCCGTCGCGTCCGTCTCGACCCAGCCGAGCTCGACGAGCGTGCGCAGCAACATGTAGAGACTGGATTTCGGATATCCGACGGCCTCCTGGACCGACGCGAGGGAATGCATTCCGGGGCGGCCGGCGAAGTATTCCAGCAGCTCAACCGTCCGCACTGCGGACTTGACCTGCGCTCCGCCCCCCGTCTCGCCAGCCGACATCGCCCTTGACCCCTTCGTTCGACGGGAAATACGCTCCGACAGCATATTCATCATCAGAGACAGCGTTCAGTATATCGAACGACCCTGGTGAATGAGCCAGTACCAAACGTGGAGGGACCCGCGGTGGCAGCAGCACCAGTCTGGAGTGTCGACCCCCGAACCGGGAAGCAGCGTGAACAGGTTGCGGTGGAGGCAACGGCCCAGGAGGTCGACACCGTGGTCCGCGCCGCGCACGAAGCGCGCGCCTCCCTCGCCGACCGCACCGTCCGCGCCGCGTTCCTGCGCTCCGCCGCCGACCGGCTGCAGACGGCCAAGGACACGCTCGTCGAGGTGGCCGACGCCGAGACCGCGCTCGGCCCGGTCCGGCTGAACGGCGAGCTCGCCCGCACCTGCTACCAGCTGCGCGCGTTCGCCGACATCGTCGACGAGGGCGCCTTCCTCGACGTCGTCGTCAACCACCCGGACGGCGCCGCCACCCCGCCCATCCCCGATCTGCGCCGCTACAAGGTGCCGCTCGGCGTGGTCGCCGTGTACTCGGCGTCCAACTTCCCGTTCGCCTTCTCCGTCGCGGGCGGCGACACCGCGAGCGCGCTGGCGGCCGGCAACCCGGTCGTCGTCAAGTCCCACCCCGACCACCCGGCGCTGTCCGAGCTGGTCGCCAAGGTGCTGCGCACGGCGGCCGCCGAGCACGGCATCCCGGAGAGCGTGCTCGGTCTGGTGCACGGCTTCGAGGCCGGCGTCGAGCTGATCAAGCACCCGCTGGTCGCCGCGGCCGGCTTCACCGGCTCGATCCGGGGCGGCCGCGCGCTGTTCGACGCGGCGGCGGCCCGCCCGGTGCCGATCCCGTTCCACGGCGAGCTGGGCTCGCTGAACCCCGTCGTGGTGACCGAGGCGGCCGCGGTCGAGCGCGCCGAGGACATCGGCGCCGGACTCGCCGGGTCCATGACGATGGGCGTCGGCCAGTTCTGCGTCAAGCCGGGCCTGGTGCTCGTGCCCTCCGGCGCGGCCGGCGACGGGCTGGTCAAGTCGCTGACGGACGCGGTCAGCGACACCGACGCGGGCGTGCTGCTCGACCACCGGATGCGGGACAACTTCATCGCCGGGGTCGCCGAGCGCGCGGAGCTGGCCGACGTGGAGTCGCCGGTGACGCCCGGCGCGGGCGGCGAGCACACCGTCAGCGCGGGGTTCCTGACCGTGCCCGCGTCCCGGCTCACCGCCGAGGGTGCGCACGACCTGCTGCTGGAGGAGTGCTTCGGGCCGGTGACCGTGGTGGCCCGCTACGAGGACGAGGGTGAGGTCAAGGCGGTGCTGTCGCGGCTGCCGGGCAACCTCACGGCGACCGTGCAGCTGTCCGAGGGGGAGGCCGCCGGCCAGGGGCGCGGGGTGGAGATCCTCGCGGAGCTCACCCCGCTGGCCGGGCGTGTGCTGGTCAACGGGTGGCCCACGGGCGTCGCCGTGGCGCCGGCCCAGCACCACGGCGGGCCGTACCCGGCCACGACGTCGACGTCCACGTCGGTGGGCGGTACGGCGATCGAGCGGTGGCTGCGGCCGGTCGCGTACCAGAACACGCCCGCCGCGCTGCTGCCGGTGGAGCTTCGGGACGAGAACGAGCTGGGGCTGCCGCGGCGGTTCAACGGGCGCCTGGAGCGGTAGCGCTCCGCGGGTGCGCCGTTGGGGGTGCGCCGTTGGGGGTGCGCCGTTGGGGGTGCGCCGTTGGGGGTGCGCCGTTGGGGGTGCGCCGTTGGGGGTGCGCCGTTGGGGGTGCGGTTGTTTGCGGGCTGCGGGCCGGTAGGGGGCTGGCCGCGCAGTTCCCCGCGCCCCCAAGCAAGTGGGCGTCCTCCCCCTGGATAATCAGTGCATGGACGTCACGCTGCCCGAACTGCCTTTTCCCCTCCGTACCTATGGGCCCGACGGGCACTGGTCCCACGAGGGCGGGGTGTTGACCGGGTGGGCCGGGGCCCGGCAGGACCGGTTCGTGCCGCCCACCGGGGAGGCGCTGGACCCCGCCGCCGACGCGCCCCGGCTGCTCGGCGCGCCCGAGGGGGACTTCCAGTTGATCGCCCGCGTCACCGTGGGGTTCAACTGGGCCTTCGACGCGGGGGCGTTGTACGTCCAGGTCGGCGAGCGGGCCTGGGCCAAGCTGTGTCTGGAGTACTCCCCGGATGTGGCGACCGTCTGCACGGTGGTCACCCGGGGGCACTCCGACGATGCCAACTCCTTCACCGTGGAGGGGAGTTCGGTCTGGCTGCGGGTGAGCCGCACCGGCCGTGCCTTCGCCTTCCACGCCTCCCGGGACGGCAAGCGCTGGACCTTCGTCCGGCTGTTCACGCTCGGTGACGAGAAGGAGACCGGCGCCGCTCTGGTCGGCTTCATGACGCAGTCGCCGATGGGGGAGGGGTGCGTCGTGACCTACGACCACCTCGAGTTCCGGACCGACTGGCCGGACGACCTGAGGGACGGAAGCTGAGCGTGACTCGGCGCGGGGAGACGGCGGGAATGAAACGAGCTGATTGAAGGTTCACTCATATATTCGGTCACGCGATATATCAGTCACCGGATACATCAGTCACCCGACCTGAAGAGAGCCGAGACATGCGCGTCGAGATCTGGAGCGACATCGCCTGCCCCTGGTGCTACGTGGGCAAGGCCCGCTTCGAGAAGGCGCTCGAGGCCTTCCCGCACCGCGACCAGGTCGAGGTGGTGCACCGTTCCTTCGAGCTGGACCCCGGCCGTGCCAAGAGCGATGTCCAGCCCGTGATCAAGATGCTCACCAAGAAGTACGGCATGAGCGAGGCGCAGGCGCAGGCCGGCGAGGAGAACCTGGGCACCCAGGCCGCCGCCGAGGGCCTCGACTACCGCACCCGTGACCGCGACCACGGCAACACCTTCGACATGCACCGGCTGCTGCACCTCGCCAAGGAGCAGGGCCGGCAGGACGAGCTGATCCAGATCCTCTACCGGGCGAACTTCGCCGAGGAGCGGTCCGTCTTCTCCGAGGGCGACGAGCGGCTCGTGGAGCTGGCCGTCGAGGCCGGGCTCGACGCCGAGGCCGCCCGCAAGGTGCTCGCCGACCCGACCGCCTACGCCGACGAGGTCCGCGCCGACGAGCGCGAGGCCGCCCAGCTCGGTGCGAACGGAGTGCCCTTCTTCGTCCTCGACCGCGCCTACGGCGTCTCCGGCGCCCAGCCCGCCGAGGTCTTCGCCCAGGCGCTGACCCAGGCCTGGGGCGACCGCTCCCCGCTGAAGCTGATCGACGACGGCGGCGCTCAGGCCTGCGGCCCGGACGGCTGCGCCGTGCCCCAGACCTGAGAAGCGCAGGTGGGAGCGGAGCCATAAGCGTTGCTTAGGGGTTCCACGTAGGAATTCGCAATGGACTGCGACTTCTCCCGGCCGCACAGTTGAGCCATGGAGACGTTCGAGACCCTCGTCCGCGCCGAGTTCGCCCCGAAGAACACCTATCTGAACACCGCGAGCAACGGCCTGCTGCCGGCCCGCACCGTCGCCGCCCTGCAGGCGGCGGCGCTGCTGCGGGCCGAGGGTCGGCCGCTGACTCCGCTGTACGAGGACGTGGAGGCCTGCCGGGCCGGGTACGCCCGGCTGGCCGGCGTCCCGACCGACCGGGTCGCGCTCGGCGTCTCGGTCGCCGCGCACACCGGTGTGATCGCCGCCTCGCTCCCCGCGGGCGCGGAAGTGCTCACCGTCGAGGACGACTTCACCTCCGTGCTGAACCCGTTCCACGTCCGCGGCGACCTCAAGGTCCGCGCCGTCCCGCTGGAGCGGATCGCCGAGTCGGTCCGGCCCGGCACCGCGCTGGTCGCCGTCAGCGCCGCCCAGTCCGCGGACGGCCGTATCGCCGACCTGCCCGCACTGCGCGAGGCGGCCCATGCGCACGGAGCCCGCACCTACGTCGACTTCTCCCAGGCCGCCGGCTGGCTGCCGATGGACGCCGACGCGTACGACTACACCGCCTCGGTCGCCTTCAAGTGGCTGCTCGGCCCGCACGGAGCGGCGTTCCTCGTCGTCCCGGAGGACTTCGGCGGGCTGACGCCGATGCTGGCGGGCTGGGTCGCGGGGGAGAACCCGTGGGACAGCTGCTACGGCCCCGTCACCGAACTCGCCCACTCCGCCCGGCGGTTCGACCTCACCCACGCCCTGTTCACGTACGCCGGTCTGCGCCGCTCCCTCGACCTCGTCGAGGAACTCGGCGTGGCCGCCGTCCAGGCCCATGACCTCGCCCTCGCCGACCGCTTCCGCACGGGCCTGGCCGGCCTCGGCCACCAGCCGGTGCCCGCGCCCGGCTCCGCGATCGTCTCCGTGCCCGGACTCGGCGTCCGCCAGCCCGAGTTGAGCGCCGCGGGCATCGAGGTCTCCAACCGCGCGGGCAACCTGCGGGCCGCCTTCCACCTGTACAACACGCCCGCGGACGTCGATCGCCTGCTGGACGTGCTCGCGGGCTGACCCCCCGGCCGGCAGCCGGGGGGCCGAGGTCCACAGCCGTCAGCGGACCGGGGTGAAGTCCCGGGCCCCGATGAACTCCGGCCGCCGGATCGGCGCCGCGAACGGCTCCACGGCCGCGTTCTCCACGCTGTTGAACACGAGGAACACATTGCTGCGCGGGAACGGCGTGATGTTGTCGCCGGACCCGTGCATGCAGTTGCAGTCGAACCAGGTCGCGGAACCGGCCTCGCCCGTGAAGAGCTGGATGCCGTACTCGCTCGCCATCTCGGTCAGCGCCTCGTCCGACGGCGTGCCCGCGTCCTGCATCTGCAGCGACTTCTTGTAGTTGTCCTCGGGGGTGGCCCCGGCGCAGCCGAGGAACGTCCGGTGCGAGCCCGGCATGATCATCAGGCCGCCGTTGGTGTCGAGGTTCTCGGTCAGCGCGATCGAGACGGACACCGTCCGCATGTTCGGCAGCCCGTCCTCGGCGTGCCAGGTCTCGAAGTCGGAGTGCCAGTAGAAGCCGCCGGCCCCGAAGCCCGGCTTGACGTTGATCCGGGACTGGTGGACGTACACGTCCGAACCGAGGATCTGCCGGGCCCGCCCGGCGACCCGCTCGTCGCGGGCGAGGGCGGCGAAGACGGGGCTCAGCTTGTGCACCTCGAAGACGGACCGGATCTCCTTGGACCGCGGCTCGACGATCGACCGCTCGTCGGCCCGGATCGCCGGATCGGCGACGAGCCGCTCCAGCTCCCGCCGGCAGACGGTCACCTCGTCGTCGCTGATCAGCTTCTCGACGGCGAGGAAGCCGTCGCGTTCGTACGTCTGGAGGCCGGCCGTCGGGATCGGGCCCGGGGCGTCGGGGGCGCCCCAGACGACGGGGTCCTTGCGGGGGACGGCCGCCTCCGCGGCGCCGCGGGTGGGGTACAGATCGGTGAGCGTGGACATGGTCATGCTGCTCACACCTCCTCGGGCTCGGTCAGCAGGGGGTAGACGCCGTTCTCGTCGTGGTCCTCCCGTCCGGTCACGGGCGGGTTGAACACACAGAGGCAGCGGAAGTCCTCCTGGACGCGGAGCGTGTGCCGCTCGTGCCCGTCGAGGAGGTACATGGTCCCGGGCGTGATGCGGTGCGTCCGCCCGGTCTCGTGGTCGGTCAGCTCGGCCTCGCCCGCCATGCAGACGACGGCCTCGATGTGGTTCGCGTACCGCATCGACGTCTCGGTGCCGGCGTACAGAATCGTTTCGTGCAGCGAGAATCCGACGCGTTCCCGGGCGAGGACGATGCGCTTGCTCTCCCAGGTGCCGGACGCCGCCCGCACATGCCGGTCGGTGCCTTCGATGTCCTTGAACGATCGGACGATCACGGTGGTGCGATGCCTCCCAGGTAGGTGACGGTGTTCGTGTCGCGGGTTCCGAGGAGGTCAGACGGTCTCCCGCACCGCGCGGGCGACGATGCTGAGGCCCTCGTCCAGCTCCTCGGGGGTGATGGTCAGGGCCGGCAGCAGCTTGACGACCTCGCTCTCCGGGCCGGAGGTCTCGATCAGCAGCCCGAGCTCGAAGGCCCGCTCCGCGACCCGCCCGGCCCGCGCCTTCTCGTGGAACTCCAGGCCCCACACCAGACCGCGGCCCCGGTACTCCTTGACGTCGGCCAGGTTCTCCTCGGTGATCGAGATGAGTCCCTGCTCGATCTGCTCGCCACGCGCCCGGGTCTGCTTCTCCATCGCGGACCCGTCGGCCCAGTAGGTCTCCAGGGCGGCGGTGGCGGTGACGAAGGCCGGGTTGTTGCCGCGGAAGGTGCCGTTGTGCTCGCCCGGCTCCCACACGTCCAGTTCCGGCTTGAACAGGCAGAGCGACATGGGCAGTCCGTAGCCGCTGATCGACTTGGACACGGTGACGATGTCCGGGACGATCCCGGCCTCCTCGAAGGAGAAGAACGCGCCGGTGCGCCCGCAGCCCATCTGGATGTCGTCGACGATCAGCAGCATGTCCTGCCGCTCGCACAGCTCCTTGAGCGCACGCAGCCACTCCGGACGCGCGACGTTGATGCCGCCCTCGCCCTGCACGGTCTCGACGATCACGGCGGCGGGCTTGTTGAGCCCCGACCCCTGGTCCTCCAACAGCCGCTCGAACCACAGGAAGTCGGGGATCTGGCCGTCGAAGTAGTTGTCGAACGGCATGGGCGTGCCGTGCACCAGCGGGATCCCGGCGCCGGCCCGCTTGAAAGCGTTTCCGGTCACGGCGAGCGACCCCAGCGACATCCCGTGGAAGGCGTTGGTGAACGACACGATGGCCTCGCGCCCCTTCACCTTCCGCGCCAGCTTCAGCGCGGACTCCACGGCGTTGGTGCCGGTCGGGCCCGGGAACATGACCTTGTACGGCAGTTCACGCGGGCGCAGCACCAGATCCTGGAACGTCTCCAGGAACGACCGCTTGGCGACGGTCGACATGTCGAGCCCGTGCGTGACGCCGTCCCGCAGCAGATAGTCGACCAACGCCCGTTTGAGCACGGGGTTGTTGTGGCCGTAGTTGAGTGACCCGGCGCCGGCGAAGAAGTCGAGATACCGATGACCGTCCTCGTCGTACATGCGGCTGCCCTGCGCACGGTCGAACACGGCGGGCCAGCTGCGGCAGTAGCTGCGCACTTCGGACTCGAGGGTCTCGAAGACGCTGAGGTCGGGCTGGGTGATGCTCACGACGAAACACTCCTCGGTGTGGGGGGTGTGGGGGGGTGTGGGGTGTGGGGGGGGTGAAGGGGCCGGCTCAGCGGGACAGGGGGCCGATCCGGTACATGACCTCGGGGTCGTGCGGACCGTCCGGGAACAGTTCCTCGCCGAACAGCACCTCGCGGCTGACGGGCGCGTCATGCCGGGCGGCGTACGAGGCGAACAGCCGCTCGGAGGCGGTGTTGCCCGGGGTGATGGTGGTTTCGACGACGGTGACGAGCGGGCGGTCGGCGACGAGCCGCGCGGTGAGCCCGTCGAGCAGGGCCGCGGCGAGACCCCGCCCGCGGTGCGCGGCGTCCACGGCCACCTGCCAGATCAGCAGGGTGCGCGGGTCCTCGGGCCGTATGTAACCGGTGACGAACCCGATCGGCTCGCCGCCCTCGGTCCGCGCCACCGCCGAGGTGGCGGCGAAGTCCCGGCACCACAGCAGATAGCTGTAGGACGAGTTCAGATCGAGCGTTCCGGATTCCTTGGCGATACGCCACAGCGCGGCCCCGTCGGCCATCGACGGACGGTCGATACATAGGTCTGCTTGTGCGGCAGTCATGCGGATGGAACTTACCCAGGGAAATTCAATAACGCATGGAGGGGCCGTGGTGATTCCGTGATGCCGCCCGGACAGCTGCCTGATATGCGCGGTTTCCACCTACACAAAACACCCATAGCGTACTCATTGTGCAATGCGTCACGCGCCCGGAACCGGCCCGAAATTCCCCGTGTTTAGCAGCGGGGAATCCGGGCAGAAGAACTCGGGAAAGCTATCCTCGCAAAGAAACCGGAAGAGAATTCCTGAGTCACCGTGAATTCAGGTTCCGGTGACTCCGTCGATACGCTCCCGGAGAATGTCCGCGTGCCCGTTGTGCCGGGCGTACTCCTCGATCATGTGGATGAGCACCCAGCGCAGGCTGACCTCGACGCCGGCCATCGGCCCGTCGAGGATCCGCCCGGTGTCGTCCAGCGACCGCCCGGCGATCAGCTCACGCCCCCGCGCGATCTCCCGCCGCCAGACGGCCAACGCCTCCTCGAGCCCCCGTCCGGCGTCCAGCGCGTACCCGCTCGCGTCCTCGAAGACCGGAGGCACGTCGAGTCCGGCGAACGCCCGCTGGAACCAGTTCCGTTCGACCTCGGCGAGATGCTGGACCAGCCCGAGCAGGGTCAACGCGGACGGCTCGACGGAGGCCTGCCGCACCTGCTCGTCGTCCAGCCCGGCGCACTTCAGCACCAGCGTGCTCCGATGGAACTCCAACCAGCTCTCCAGCATGGGGAGTTCATCACCGGTGAGGAGGGGGACGGGTCGGCCGTCGGGGAGGGTGTGGGGTGTGTCAGTGGTCATCGGGGCAGGATGGCACGGGGGACTGACATCGATCACCGGTGATGGGAGTCGGACATGCAGATCGCGGGACTCGTCATCTCGGTCGTCGCCCTGCTCGTGAGCGGCCTCGCCGTTCTCTACGCGACACGGACGGACAAACGGGATGTGTTCCTGAGGCTGCACGAAACGCTCATCTCTCCGGAATTACAGAGAGGGCGGAAGGTGCTGTTCGACCTCTACCGTCGGCAAGGCGCGGTCGAGGACCTCGGCCCGCTCGACTACGAACTCGCCAACCGGGCCCTGGCGGCCCTGGACGTCGCCGCGTACTACTGCGAGAAGAAATACGTGGACGAGGAGGACTTCCTGGAGCTCTGGGCCCCGGCTCTGGGCCGGTTGAAGTACGCCGCCGCACCCTTCGTCGAGCATCGGGACGGCATGTTTCCAGGAATCCCCGTCTGGCCGCGCTACAAGCGACTCGCCAACCGGGCGGAGGCACGACTCATCGCCTCGGGCGTGGCCCCATCGGTCCTCTCCGATCGAAGTCTGTAGATCGAAGCCCGTAGTAGGGGAAGCGAGGGGCCGCAGGCGGATATTCGGTGGAGACCTGGTCGTGTCGATGGCACGGTGAGGTCCATGCCGTCGCCCGTAGTCGAACGACTGCTTCTTGAACTGCACACCTCGCTCACCCTGCGCAAGCGTCCGGAAGACGTGGCCCGGCTCGTCCAGGACCTCTACGCCGCGCAGGAGACCGACCTCGACACAGCGACCGAGGCGGCGCTCGCCAAGGCCGCCGAGCACTCGCTGCGCAACCTCTGGCACGGCTACACCTCCATGCGGGAGGAGTTCGCCCGCCCCGTCGGCGCGCAACGACAACTCCTGCGAGCGGCAACCCTGTTCACGAACGTGCCGGAACTCCCGGGCGACGCCGGGGACGATCCGGCCCGCATCGAGGCGGTGATCCGACAGGCAGGCGAGGAGATCGGCCGCTCGTACGGGCAGAACGACTTCGGCAGGGACCGCCTCGACCGGGCGGAGCGTACGGCGGCGGGCCTCGGCGAGATCTCCAAGCGCCAGTACAACAAGCGCTTCCGGCTGCTGCGCAGGATGGAAGCCAAACTGGCCCGGGTCATTCACGAGCAGCGCCGCCGCGAAGTGACCCTGACCGGCAAAGGCGCGCTCGCCCACGTCCTGCCGTACGAACTGTTCGCCACCGACCCGGACACGGCCGCCTTCATCGCGTACCTCACGGCGCGTGGTCACATGCGCAGCGTCTTCACCAACGGTCGGCAGCGTCAGGCCTACGACGAGGTCGCGGCGGCCCTGTTCCAGCGGCTGCGGAACTTCCCCGAGCGGACGTGCTGGTACGCCGTCGCGCACGTGCACCCCACGGCCGAAGTGCTGGCCCATGTGTCCGACCAGGACCTCACGCACCTGCTGCTGCGGTGGAACGGCTTCCTGCGCCAGGTCGCCGACCTGCTGGAGGACGCCTGGAACCGGCACCCACTCGAACGGGACACGATGATCGTGCGCCGTGGCGACGACTCGTCCACGTGGAACCAGGCCGCACAGGCGTGGAACACGGCCCGGGCCCACTGGTTCGCGCTGCTGAGCGAGCTGGGCCAGGACGAGCTCCTCGACCGGTTCTGTCCCGGCAAGGTGCCCCGACTGATGGCGGCCGACGTGGCGTACTGGCACCGCATGAGCGGCGGGGGGCTGCATCCGGACACCTACGTCTGGGCAGAGCTTCCGCTGCCCTGGGAAGTGCTCAGGGGTGAGAAGGAATGCCCACGCTCACTCGTCGAGGCAGCCTGCGCCCGGTATCGAGTGGACCCGGTGTCCGGCGCCTGGACCGCCCCCAGACCGGCAGTCGAAGCCGTCGCGTTCCGGCGGACGCCCGAACTGGTCCACGGAGTCGCCGTCGCCGACCCGCTGACGGCCAGTGCGCTGCGGTCGGCCGGGATCTTCTCCGGCAAGCACCAACGTGCCGCCGCCCAGGAATGGTGGTGATCGACGCCACCGCACGCACGGGTCCGCGACGGTAAAGCAGTTGACCCATGCGGCGGCCGCGGCAATGATCACACCGACGACGAGGAAGCTCTGCGGAGGAGCGCCCGGCTCGAATCCCGGGTGGACGCAGGTTCGAATCCTGCCCTCGTCGTCTTCACGACTTTTGAAGAGTTCGCCGCTCTTGCCCCCGGTCCGACTTCTACCGCCGGCCCTCCGCCGCCGCGCGCAGTGCGCCCGGCAGGTCCACGGCCAGCCCCTTCTCCGTCAGGGCGGTGCCCAGTGCGGTCAGGCATGCCTGGACGACGTCCGTCGTCGCGTCGGCGCCGTAGTGGTTGACCCGGATCATCTCCTTGGCCAGGGCGCCCCCGCCCGCGGCCAGCGGCAGCGTGGGGTCGCCGGCCAGCGCTCGGGCCACCAGCTCCGACGCCACCACGCCGGGCGGGGTGCGTAGCGTCGTGGCGACCGGGGCCGCGTCCGCCGCGTCGTGGACGTATGGCTCCAGACCGCCGCCCAGGGCAACCGCGCCCGCACGGGTCGCCGCCGCGGCGGACGTGTGCCGGGCCATCACCGTCTCCAGCCCCTCCGTCTCGATCCGTTCGACGCACGCCTCCAGGGCCAGCATCTCCAGCTGGGCCGGCGCGTGCAGCAGGGTCTTGCGGCCGCCGTCGATCCAGCGCTGCTTCCAGTCCAGGAGGGAGAGGTACGAGCGGCGCGGGGCCGAAGGGTTCGCGGCCATCCGGGCCCACGCCCGCTCGCTCACCGACACCGCCGACACACCCGCCGGGCCGCCCATCGCCTTCTGCGCCCCGATCACGCACAGGTCCACGCCCCACGCGTCCGGCAGCACCGGCTCCGCGCCGATCGAGGCGACCGCGTCCAGGTAGAACAACGCGCCGTGCTCCCGCACCGCCTCGCCGATCTCGGCGACCGGGTTGGTGTTGCCGGTCGCCGCCTCCGCGTGCACCAGCGACACGAAGTCGATCTCCGGGTGCTCGGCGAAGGCCGCCCGGATCTGCGCGGCCGTGACAGCCGAGTGGAAGGGCGCCGCGAGATCGATCACCTTCGCGCCGCAGTCCCGCAGCCAGTCGCCGAAGGTCTGCCCGTACGGACCGGTGATCACGTTCAGCGCCACCGTGCCGGGACCGGCGGTCCCCCTGATCGCGCCCTCCAGCGGCAACAGCGCCTCGCCCTGCATGATCACGACGTCCTGCCGGGTGTCCAGCAGACGGGCCACGCGGTCCTCGATCGAGGCGAAGTGGGCGGCGCTCAGCGGGGACAGATCGAGGAACGGGTGTGTCACGGCGGTGCTCTCTTTGCTCACGGGGTATGGGTGACGAGAGTAACCGCCCCTGTACCCACCTTCCGGATCGATGTACCCACCTTCCGGATCGATGACTTCGTAGGTCGAACCGCCCCGTAGCCATCGGTTTGGTTTGAGCGCCTCAAACTTCTCCTTATAATCGGAACTCATAGTTCTCTTACAGGAAGGCCCGCCGTGAACACCCTCTCCGGGCGCCGGACCCGCGTTCTGGCCGCCACCACCGCGACGGCCGGGCTGCTGCTCGTGTCCGCCTGTACCTCCAGTGACGACGGTGGCAGCGGCTCCAAGACCGCCGCCGGCGGGGTCGAGCTCGTCAAGGCGGGCCAGCTCACCACCTGCACCCACCTGCCCTACCCGCCCTTCCAGTCGGAGATCGACGGCAAGGTGCAGGGCTTCGACGTGTCGCTCATCGACCTCGTCGCCGAGGACCTGGGCGTGAAGCAGGAGATCCTCGACACGCCGTTCGAGAACTTCAAGACCGGCGCCTTCCTCAACTCGGGCGAGTGCGACGTGGCCGCGGCCGGCATGACCATCACCGACGAGCGCAAGAAGAACGTCGACTTCTCCGACCCCTACTTCGAGGCCACCCAGGCCCTCCTGGTCGACAAGAAGGCCGGCCTCACCTCGCTCGCCGACGTGAAGTCCAAGAACGCCAAGCTCGGCACCCAGGCGCAGACCACCGGCGAGGACTACGCGAAGAAGGAGGGCTTCGACCCGGTCTCCTTCGAGTCCTCCGACGCGGTCCTCAACGGTCTGCGCTCCGGTCAGGTCAAGGCCGTCGTCATCGACTACCCGGTGGTCCAGGGCTGGCTGAAGGACAAGGCGAACGCGGCCGCCTTCGAGGTCGCGGACAACATCAACACCGGTGAGCAGTACGGCTTCACGGTGAAGAAGGGCAACGCGGGGCTCCTCGCCGCGATCAACAAGGCGCTCGGTGCGGCCAAGTCGGACGGCACGTACAAGACGCTGTACGAGAAGTGGATCGGCCCGTACGACGACTCGGCCGCGTCGCCCGCCGCGTCATGACCTCCACGGACGTACCACTCCAGCCCAGGAGGAAGGGGCTGACGCGACGCCAGAAGCGTCGCCTCTCGCGCGGCGCGCAGTACGTCGTCTTCGTCGCGGCCGTGATCGCCTTCGCGGCCTCGGCCGACTGGGGCAGGCTGAAGAACCAGTTCGCCCAGTGGAGCATCGCGAAGGAGATGTTCCCGGACGTCATCACGCTGGCGCTGAAGAACACCGTGCTCTACACGGTGTCCGGCTTCGCCGTCGGACTGGCGCTCGGCATGGTCATCGCGCTGATGCGGCTCTCCTCCGTCGGCCCGTACCGCTGGCTGGCCGGGATCTACATCGAGATCTTCCGCGGTCTGCCCGCCCTGCTGATCTTCATCTTCATCGGCGTGGCCGTCCCGCTGGCCTTCCCGGGCACGGAGATCGTCGGCGGCACCTACGGCAAGGTCGCCCTCGCCCTCGGTCTGGTCGCCGCGGCCTACATGGCGGAGACGATCCGCGCGGGCATCCAGGCCGTCCCCAAGGGGCAGCTGGAGGCAGCCCGTTCGCTGGGCTTCTCGCCGGCCCGGGCGATGATCTCGATCGTCATCCCGCAGGCGTTCCGGATCATCCTCCCGCCCCTCACCAACGAACTGGTCCTCCTCTTCAAGGACTCCTCGCTGGTCCTCTTCCTGGGCGTGACCCTGGAAGAGCGCGAACTGTCCAAGTACGGCCGCGACCTGGCCAGTACGACGGCCAACTCCACGCCCATCCTCGTCGCCGGCCTCTGCTACCTGCTGGTGACCATCCCGCTCGGCTTCGTCGTGCGCCGTATGGAGGCCAAGGCCCAGGAGGCCACCAAGTGAGCAGCACTGCAGAGATCGAAGTACGCGGACTGCACAAGTCCTTCGGCGCCAACGAGGTGCTGCGCGGCATCGACCTGGAGATCGGCCGGGGCGAGGTCGTGTGCGTGATCGGCCCGTCCGGCTCGGGCAAGTCGACGCTGCTGCGCTGCGTGAACCTCCTCGAAGAGCCCACCAAGGGCCAGGTCTTCGTCGGCGGCGCCGAACTCACCGACCCCGACGTCGACATCGACGCCGTCCGCCGCCGTATCGGCATGGTCTTCCAGCAGTTCAACCTCTTCCCGCACCTGTCGGTGACCGAGAACCTCACGCTGCCGCAGCGCCGGGTGCTCCGGCGCGGCAAGGCGGAGGCGGCGAAGGTGGCCGCCGAGAACCTCGAACGCGTGGGCCTGGCGGAGAAGGCGGACGCCTACCCCGCCTCCCTCTCCGGCGGCCAGCAGCAGCGCGTCGCGATCGCCCGGGCCCTCGCCATGGGCCCCGAGGTGATGCTGTTCGACGAGCCGACGTCGGCGCTCGACCCCGAGCTGGTCGGGGACGTCCTGGCCGTCATGCGGATGCTCGCCAACGAGGGCATGACGATGATGGTCGTCACCCACGAGATGACCTTCGCCCGCGAGGTCGCCGACCGGGTCGTCTTCATGGACGGCGGAGTGATCGTCGAGGACGGCGCGCCCGCTCAGGTCATCGGCGCCCCGAGCCACGAGCGCACCCGCCACTTCCTCTCCCGCCTCCTCGACCCGGCGATGGCCGAGGTGGAGGAGGAGACCTCGGACCAGGTGGGCAAGAGCGACTAGCCGGTCACTAGGGTGCGGTGCATGAGCGTTCACGCGGTGCTGCATGTGAAGGGCCGGGTGCTGGCCGGGCCCGACGACGTCCGCGACGAGCTGTGGGTCGTCGACGGGCTGATCTCCTACGACCGTCCCGTCGGCGCCCGCGACGTCCGGACCGTCGCGGGCTGGGCGCTGCCCGGCCTGGTCGACGCCCACTGCCATGTGGGTCTCGGGCCGCACGGCCCGGTCGAGCCGGGCGTCGCCGAGAAGCAGGCGCTGACCGACCGCGAGGCGGGCACCCTGCTGATCCGGGACGCCGGCTCGCCCTCGGACACCCGCTGGGTCGACGACCGCGCGGACCTCCCGAAGATCATCAGGGCGGGTCGGCACATCGCGCGCACCCGCCGCTACATCCGCGGCTTCGCGCACGAGATCGAGCCCGACGACCTGGTCGCCTACGTCGCCCGGGAGGCCGAGCGCGGCGACGGCTGGGTCAAGCTGGTCGGCGACTGGATCGACCGCGAGGCCGGCGACCTCACCCCCAGCTGGCCCCGGGAGGCGGCCGCGGCGGCGATCGCCGAGGCCCACCGCCTCGGTGCGCGCGTCACCGCCCACTGCTTCGCCGAGAACTCGCTGCGCGACCTGGTCGAGTCCGGCATCGACTGCATCGAACACGCGACGGGCCTGACGCAGGACCTGATCCCGCTGTTCGTCGAGCGCGGTGTCGCGATCGTCCCCACCCTCGTGAACATCGCGACGTTCCCGCAGCTCGCGGCGGGCGGCGAGGCCAAGTTCCCGAACTGGTCGGCCCATATGCGCCGGCTCCACGAGCGCCGCTACGACACCGTCCGCGCCGCCTACGACGCCGGCATCCCGGTCTTCGTCGGCACGGACGCCGGCGGCACGCTGCCGCACGGCCTGGTCGCCGCGGAGGTCGCGGAACTGGTGACGGCGGGCATCCCGCCGCTGGAGGCGCTCTCGGCGACCACGTGGGGCGCGCGCGAGTGGCTCGGACGCCCCGGTCTCGAGGAGGGCGCCCCGGCGGACCTCGTCGTCTACGAGACGGACCCGCGCGCGGACGTGGGCGTGCTCGCGGCGCCGCGCCGGGTGGTCCTCAACGGGCGGGTGGTGGGCTGAGGGCACCGGGGCGTGGGGGCGCGAGGGCGCGAGGGGCGTGGGGCGCGGGGGAATGTGGAGAACGTACGTGCTGGGGGATTCGAAGATGTGCACGGAAAACTCACGTTGGAGTGAACTCGCGTCGGCCTGCTGACCGTTCACCCTTCGTACGCGATTCTTGCGAGGTCCCGAAGCGTCTCTTCTGGGGGTCCCACCCTTGAACGGCAACACCTTCCGCATGCCCGCACGCGCCCGTACCCGGCGCGTCGCCGCCGTGGCGGCGGCCACGGCCCTGGCCGCAGGTCCCGCGGCCCTGGCCGGTGCGGGCACCGCCCACGCGACCGACGGCCAGGGCCGCGCGAGCGCGTCCGTCCTACGCACCGGCCTGGACGTGGCCCTGCTCGACAAGACCGTCGACGTTCCGCTCGCCGTCTCCCTCAACGAGGTGCAGGCGCCGCAGAGCGCCGAAAAGACCGCGCTGACGGCCGAGTTGAACGGCGTCGACGGCGGAAAGCCCTTCAGCGTCCTGCGCGCGGACGTCGCCGAGGCCAAGGCGACGGTCGACGACACGAAGGCCGAGGCCTCCACCCGCCTCGCTCACGCCAGGCTGCACGTCCCCGGCCTCCCGCTGCTCTCCCTCATCGAGGTCGGCACGGTCACCTCGAAGGCGACCTGCGAGGCGGGCAAGGCCCCGGTCGCCGCCTCCAACCTGCTCGGCTCGGTGACGGTCCTGGGCAAGAAGGTGTCGGTGAGCGCGGGCGGCACGACGGACGTGAAGGTGCCGGGCGTGGGCGAGGTCCGCCTGGACCTCTCCCAACGGGAGACCACCACGCGCACGGCCGCCGCGACCGCCCTCGAACTCACCGTCTCCGTCAACCCGTTGAGCCTCAACGTCGCCGAGGTCACCGGCACCCTGACCCTCGCGAAGGCCACCTGTGAGACACCCCCGGTGAAGGAACAGGACCAGGAACAGGAAGAGGAGCAGACGCAGGAGCAGGAACAGCCGCAGGAGCAGCCGCAGGAGCAGGCCGCCGAGCCGGGAGCCGCCCCCGCCGGTGACGTCAAGGCCCAGAGCGCGCCCGCACAGGCGGACCTGGCGCAGACCGGCGGCAGTTCGGCGACCCCGTACATCGCGGGCGGCGCGGCGGCGCTGCTGCTCGCGGGCGGGGGAGCGGCGGTGCTGGCCCGCCGCCGAGGCTGACCGGACGAGCCGCAGGCCGCGGACACCGGAATGTCCCCCCGATGTCCGCGGCCCCGCCCTATCCCCTCAGTCTCCTCACGCCCGAGTCAGCGCCAGGGCCTGGTCCAGCGCCTGAAGGAACCGGTTCACCGTCGCCCGGTCCCGGACCGCCAGCCGCAGCCACTCCTCGTCCAGCCCCGGGAAGGTGTCCCCGCGCCGGACCGCGAACCCCAGGTTGCGCAGATGCCGGCGGACGGCGGCGGCCCGGGGCAGCCGTATGAGGACGAAGGGACCGTCGGCCGGTCCCACGACCCGCACCCCGTCGGCGGCGAACTCCTCGAGACCGGCGACGAGATGCGCCCGGTCGGCGGCGACCCGGTGCGCCGCGTGCGCGGCCTCCGCCAGCGCCCGCGGCGCCACACACGCCTCCGCCGCCGCCAGCGCCGGCGTGGACACCGGCCACAGCGGCTGCGCCCGCTCCAGTTCCTCGATCGTCTCCGGCGCGGCGAGGACGTAGCCGATCCGCAGCCCCGCCAGCCCCCAGGTCTTGGTCAGGCTGCGCAGCACCACCAGACCGGGCACGTCCGTCCGCCCGGCGAGGGCCTCCCGCTCGCCCGGCACCGCGTCCATGAAAGCCTCGTCGACCACCAGGGTCCGCCCGACCCGGGCCAGTCGCCGGATCGTCTCCGCCGGGTGGAGGACCGACGTCGGGTTCGTCGGGTTGCCGATGACGACCAGGTCCGCGTCCTCGGGGACGGCCGCCGGGTCGAGCCGGAAGCCGTCCTCCTCCCGCAGCAGCACCCGGCCCACGGTGTGGCCGGCATCCCGCAGCGCCGCCTCGGGCTCGGTGAACTGCGGGTGCACCACGACCGGCTGACGGATCTTCAGTGCGCGGGCGAGCAGGACGAACGCCTCGGCCGCGCCCGCCGTCAGCAGCACGCGCTGCACCGGGAGTCCGTGCCGTGCCGCGACCGCCGCCCGCGCGGCCCGCCCGTCCGGGTAGGCCGCCAGGGAGCCGAGCGAGCCGGCGATGTGCTCGCGCAGCCAGGACGGGGGTGTGTCCGCACGGACGTTGACCGCGAGGTCGATCAACTCGGCCCCGTCGTCCCGGACTTCCGAGTCCCCGTGGTGACGCAGGTCGTGTCCGGTGGTGGGCCCGGTGGTGTGCTCGGCGGCGTGGTCAGTGGGCATGGGCGTGTCCGCCGTGGTGGTGGTGCCCGTGATGGTCATGGTGGCCGTCGTCGTCCGGGTGGAAGTGCGGCTGCTGCGGCAGCCCCACCTTGTCCTCGAAGCCCGGCAGCGCGATCCGGTACACGCACGAGTCGCAGTTCATCCGCAGATCGCCCTTGACGGCCTCCCGGTACCGCTCCATCACCAGGTCGAGCAGCTCCGGCTCGGGACCGATGACGTCCGCCGACCGCACCTCGACCTCCGGATGCGCGGCCGCCCACCCCTCGGTCTGCTGCCGCACCCGGTCCGGCAGGATCCCGGTGAACAGGAAGTACGGCAGGACGACGATCCGCCGCGCGCCCAGCTTCACGCATCGGTCGAGGCCGCTCGGCACGTCCGGCGCGGCCAGCGACACGAACGCCGTCTCCACGCCCGCGTATCCGCGCCCCTCCCACAGCAGCCGGGCGGCCTTGTGGACCTCGGCGTTGGCGTCCGGGTCCGTCGAGCCGCGCCCGACCAGCAGCACGGTGACGTCGGCCAGGTCGTCCGGCGTGCGCCCGACGGTGCCCAGCGCCTCCTCCAGCCGTCGCTCCAGCACGTTCAGCAGCGCCGGGTGCGGGCCCAGCGGACGGCCGTAGGTGTAGGAGATCCCCGGGTGCCGCTCCTTCTCGCGGGTGAGGGCGGCCGGGATGTCCCCCTTGGCGTGCCCGGCGGACACCAGCATCAGCGGGACGGCGGCGAACCGCCGTACGCCGCGCTCCACCAGCTCCGTCACCGCGTCGCCCAGCGGCGGCGGGGACAGCTCGATGAAGCCGCCCGCCACGGGCAGTTCGGGGTGGCGGCGCCCGAGCTCCCGTACGAAGTCGCGGAACGCTTCGGCTCCGGCCTCGTCCCGGGTGCCGTGGCCGGCGATGAGCAGGGCGGGCGGGGGCGGGGTGGTCACGGTTTCTCCTCGGTGGAAACGGGGTGGTACAGCAGGGCGTTGAGCGCGGCGGCGGCGACCGCCGAGCCGCCCTTCTCGGACACGTTGCTCACGGCGGGCAGCCCGCTCTCGCGCAGCGCGGCCTTGGACTCGACCGCGCCGACGAAGCCGACGGGCAGGCCGATGACGAGGGCCGGGGCCGCGTCCAGGGTCAGCAACTCCTCCAGCGCGGTCGGCGCGTTGCCGATCACCCAGAGGGCGCCGGGGCCGACCTGCTCGTAGGCGAGCCGGATCGCGTGCGCCGAACGGGTCAGCCCCGGCCCGGCCACGGCGTCCTTGAGACGGCAGACGGTCTCCCGCCGGGTGATCCCGGCGCCCACCATCTCGACGTCCACGACCACGGGCGCCCCGGCGTGCAGCGCGGTGTGCGCCTTCGCCAACTCGCCCTCGTCCAGGACGAGATCGCTCGCGTACTCCAGATCGGCGGCGGAGTGGACGACCCGCTCCACGACCGCCCGGGTCAACGGCGGGAAGTGCGAGGTGTCCAGCCGGGCGCGCAGCCGCCGGTAGGACTCCTCCTCGATCGGATGAATCACGCGGTCCATACGGTCCACACGGTCCACAGGGCTCACTTGGGCTCCTCCTGCCAGCGGTAGCCGCGCGGGGTCACCATGCGTCCCGCGATGTCCCGGGTCGCCGTGTTGCCCACGGTCACGACGGTCATCATGTCCACCCACGCCGGGTCGAGCTCCGCGAGCGTGGTCAGCCGACTGGTGCCGTCCGGCCGGGAGGCGTTGCGCACGACGCCCACGGGCGTCGTCGGCTCCCGGTGCTCGGCGAGGATCGACAGCGCCTTGGGGAGCTGCCAGTCGCGGCCCCGGGAGCGGGGGTTGTAGAAGGTGACGACGATGTCCGCCTCGGCCGCCGCCCGCACCCGCCGCTCGATGACCTCCCACGGCGTGTGCAGGTCGGACAGGCTGATGGACACATGGTCGTGGCCGAGCGGCGCACCGAGGATCGCCCCGGCCGCGAGCGCGGCCGTCACGCCCGGCACGCCCACCACGTCGATGTCGTCGGACGCCTCGGCGAGCGCGGGGGAGGCCATCGCGTACACGCCCGCGTCCCCGCTGCCGATCAGCGCGACGGCCTGTCCGCGCCGGGCCTCCTCGACGGCTGTGCGGGCCCGCTCCTCCTCGGCCCCGAGCCCCGACTCCAGGATCCGGGTGCCGGGCCGCAGCAGGTCGCGGATCTGGTCCACGTACTGGTCGAGCCCGACGAGCACCGCGGCCCGCTCCAGCTCCGCCTTCGCGCGCGGGGTGAGCAGGTCCCGCGCGCCGGGCCCGAGCCCGACCACCGCGAGCCGCCCGCGCCCCGGCCGCCGTACGACGGCACAGGTCGCCATCGCCGGCTGCCCGTCCGTCCGCTGCGACTTCCGCTTGGGGACGAGGAGTTCACCGCCCCGGGCGAGTGCGGAGGCCTCGGCGACGGACGGGGTGCCGACGGCGGCGAGCGGCGCGTCGGACGGGTTCGGCACCTCGACGCCGGCCAACTCCTCGGCGGAGTACGTCACCACGGGCACCCCGAGCCGCGCGGCGGCCTCCACGATGCCGGGCTCGTCGCGCTTGGCGTCCACGGTGGCGAGCTCGGCGAGACTGCGGACGGACAGTCCCGCGTCCCGCAACGCGCCCTCGACCAGGGCGAGCACCTCATTGACCGGAGCACCCTTGGACGCGCCGACCCCCACGACCAGGGACGGCGGACGCAGCAGCACCTCCCGCGCATCGGGCTCGACGGCCCGATCCGTCAGCCGCACGGTGTACGCCCCGCGCTCCGCGAACGGCACCGGCGGCAGCGGCCACGGCGTCTCGGCGGCCAGCGCGACCGGCTCCCCGTCCAGCAGGGCCCGTGTCACGCCGGCCACATCGCCCTCCACCGGGAGGCCGAGGGTGTCCAGGCCGGGGATGCCGACGGCGTCCGTGGCCGTGGTCACCACGGGCTCGGCGCCCAGCAACCCACCCACGGCGAGGGCGAGTTCATTGGCGCCGCCCTCGTGCCCGCCGACCAGCGAGACGGCGAACCGCCCGGCCTCGTCGACGCACACCACACCCGGGTCGGACGCCTTGTCGGACAGCAGCGGCGCGACGAGCCGTACGACGGCCCCCGTCGCCAGGAAGCACACGAGCTGCTCGCACTCCGCGAACGCCCGCCGTACGGCGTCCCCGACGCCGTCGTACGCGCGGCCGTCGTACACGCGCGTGCGGTCCGGCCACGCCGCGGCCAGCCGGTCGCGTGCCGCCGCCCCCGCCGCGGTGGCGGAAATGAGGCCGATCACTGAGCAACTCCTTCTCGTTCAACGGGTTTTGTGTCGACGGGGCTTCTGGCGCCCCACAACAGGAACACGGGATTGGTGGCCGCGAGCCGGGTCACGTCGCCCGGCAGCGGTGCGAGCCGCGAGGACTGCAGCAGCACCCCGTCGCAGCCGAACCCGGCGTCGGCGAGCGCGCCGCGCACCGCGGGCACCCGGTCCAGCGCGGCCATGGCGACCACGACCGTCCGTCGGGCCCGCCGCGCGCACACGGCGACGATGTCGGGCAGCTCGCGCCCCCCGCCCCCGACGAACACGGCGTCGGGATCGTCGAGTTCGGCGAGCGCGTCCGGCGCGGTGCCATGGACGACATGCACGTCGACGCCGTGGGCGAGGGCGTTGGCCCTGACACGTCCGACCCCGTCCGCCGCCTTCTCGACCGCGCTGACGGCGGCGCCGAGCCGTGCGCACTCCACGGCCACGGACCCCGACCCCGACCCCACGTCCCAGACCAGGTCGCCGGTGCGCGGCCCGAGCCGGGCCAGGGCCAGCGCCCGCACCTCGAACTTGGTGATCATCGAGTCGCGGTGCGCGAAGTCGCCCTCGTCCAGCGCCCACCCGGCCGGCCGGTCGCCGCCCCCGGCCCCGGCCAGCGTCCGCACGGGACCGAGCACGCGCGTCTCGTCCAGGCACAGGACGACGCTCACCGCCGTCCCCCAGTCGCGGGCCGCCGCGTCGGCGGGGGAGACCCGCTCGACGCGCTCGCGCTCCGGGTCGCCGAGGGCCGAGGCGACCACGAGCGCCCGCCCGGGCGCGCTACGGGCGAGGGCGGCCCCCAGCTCGGCGGGCCCGGCGCCCGGCCCGGTGAGGACGGCGACCTTCGGATGCGCCCGGCAGACGTTGACGGCCGTCCGCGGATCCCGCCCGTGCGCGCTGACGACGACGGCGTCCTCCCAGGTCAGCCCGAGCCGCGCGAAGGCTGCGGCCACGGAGGAGACCCCGGGCCGTACCTCCAGCCGCGCCGCCCCGAACCGCTCGGCCAGCGCCCGCACGATCCCGAAGAACCCGGGGTCGCCCGAGGCCAGCACGACCACGGCCCGGTCCTTCGCGTCGTACTCCTCGATCGTGTCGAGGGCGGGAGCGAGCGGACCGAGGACGATCCGCTCGGCGCCCTCGGGGACCCGCACGGCGTCCAGGTGCCGCCGTCCGCCGACGACCAGCTCGGCGCCGGTCAGCTGCTCCGGGCCGGGCGGGGCCGCACCCGTGCCGGTCCCGATGACCGTGATCACGTACTGGCACCCCGCTCGCGCAGCGCCCGGCGGGCCTGCGGGTCGGCCTTGCGATAGCCGTGGAAGTGACCGGGGTGGTAGAGGTGCGAGCGGGTGCCGTGCGCGTCGAGGGCCGGGCCGACCAGGAAGAGGGTGTGCTTCCAGAGCTTGTGCTCCTTGACCGTCTCCTCCAGCGTCTCGATCGTGCACTTCACGACCAGCTCCTCCGGCCAGGTCGCCTGGTAGGCGACGACGACCGGGGTGGCCGTCGGATAGCCGCCCTCCAGCAGCTCCCGCACCAGCTGCCCGCTGCGGGCCGCCGACAGGAAGATCGCCATGGTGGTGCCGTGCCTGGCGAACTCCCGCACCTCCTCGCCGGGCGGCATCGGCGTCTTGCCGCCGCCGAGCCGCGTGAGGACGACGGACTGTGCGACCTCGGGGATCGTCAGCTCCCGCTGGGCGAGCGCCGCGACGGCCGAGAAGGAGGAGACGCCGGGGACGATCTCGGTGCCGACGCCGATCTCCCGGCACCGGTCGAGCTGCTCCTGGGTCCCGCCCCACAGGGCGGGGTCGCCGGAGTGGATACGGGCGACCTTGAGCCCCTCCCGCCGGGCCCGCTCGTACACGGCGACGACGTCCTCCAGGGACATGGTCGCCGAGTCGAGGATCTCCGCACCCTCGCGCGCGTGTTCGAGAACCTCCGCCTGGACCAGGCTCGCGGCCCAGATCACGATGTCGGCCTCCGCGATGGCACGCGCGGCACGGAACGTCAGCAGGTCGGCGGCGCCGGGGCCGGCACCGACGAAGGTCACCTTGCCGGTGGGGGCATCGGCCATGGATTCAGGTCCTCTCTTAGCAGATCACAACGGGTCGCAACGGGTCGTAACGGATGTCAGGGCCGTGGCCGGATGTGCGCGATCGGGGGTTCATCGGATAGCAAGGGCCTATGGCGGTCTTCGTCGCGCTCGGCGCGTTCCTCATGACGCTGGCCGGCGGCTGGACGGCACAACGCGTGACCGACCGCCGCCACCTGGTGCTGGGCCTGGCCGGCGGCCTGATGCTGGGCGTGGTCGGCCTGGACCTGCTGCCGGAGGCACTGGAGGCGGCCGGCACCGAGGTCTTCGGCGTCCCGGCCGCGCTGCTGCTCTTCGTGGCGGGCTTCCTGCTGGCCCATCTGGTGGAACGCCTGCTGGCGGTGCGCCAGGCCGCCCACGGCGCCGAGGAGCATGACGGCCGGACCCCCGAGGTGGGCCTGACGGCGGCCGCGGCGATGGTCGGCCACAGCGCCATGGACGGCATCGCGATCGGCGCGGCCTTCCAGGTGGGCGGCGGCATGGGCGCCGCCGTGGCGGTCGCGGTCATCGCCCACGACTTCGCCGACGGCTTCAACACCTACACGATCACGAGCCTCTACGGGAACGCCCGCCGCAAGGCCCAGGCCATGCTGGTCGCGGACGCGGCCGCACCGGTCGTCGGCGCGGCCTCGACGGCCTTCGTCACCATCCCGGAGCAACTGCTCGGCGGCTATCTGGGCTTCTTCGGCGGCGCACTGCTGTACCTGGCGGCCGCCGAGATCCTCCCCGAGGCCCACCACGAACACCCCGCCCGCTCGACCGTGCTGTGCACGATCGCGGGCGCGGCCTTCATCTGGCTGGTGGTGGGCCTGGCCGCTTGAGACCCGAGCCCTCGCCATCCCCGGTCTCACAGCTTGCCGCCCCGACCGCCGTCCCGCCGCGCGGGCGCGATGAGCGTCGAGAGATAGGGCAGCGGCTCCCCGTCCAACTCCTCGGCCGACCGAATGGATTCGTCCGCCAGCCCGAGCGCCGACCCCCACACGGCGTCCCCGAGCCGCCCGGTCTCCCGCAGCGCCTCGGCGACCTCGGCGGCCTGCCGCCCGAACTTGTACGCGACGACCGTCCCCGGCCCGGCCAGCGCGTCCTTCAGCACCGCCGACCCCGCGGTCACCGGCACGAGCGTCAACGGCTCGGTGCCCTCGGTCAGCACGGCGCCCGACCGCGCGGCCAGATCCTGCATGGCGGTGATGCCCGGGACGGTCTCGACCACGACCTCGGGCACCGCGCCCAGGATGGTCTGCGCGAGATAGGTGAACGTGGAGTACACGTTGGGGTCGCCGATGGTCGCGAAGGCGACGCTCCCGTGCTGCCGCAACAACTCGGCGACCCGCTCCCCGGCGGCGTCCCACGCGGCCTCCCGCCGCGCCCGGTCGGACCGCTCGTTCAGCGCGAACACGACCCGGACCACCTTGTCCTCGGGCACGTAGTGCAGCACCGTGGCCTCGGCCCGCCCCCGCTCACCGCTGTCCATCACGGGCACGACGACGACCTCGGCGGCCCGCAGCGCGTTCACGCCCTTGACGGTCACCAGCTCCGGATCCCCGGGCCCCACCCCGACCCCGACCAGCCTGCTGCCCACGCTGCTCATGCTGCTCATGACGTCCGGCACCTCTCCACGAACCGACGGGCCACACCGGGCTCGGACGCCCAGTGCGTGTGCAGATAACTCGCGTGCACACCTTGTTGTACGAAGCCTTCGACCCGCCGCTCGGGGGTACGCACCCCCCACGCGGGGGCCGCACCAGCCCCCGGCTCGACGACCGTCCGGTGGAACTCGTGCCCCCGCATCCGCGTCCCGGCCGGTGCCAGCACACTGTCGCTCACGGCGACGGCGTCCCGATAGCCGAGGGTGAGCCGTTCGGCCATCCGCGCGGTCGCGTCCAGCACACCGCACATCGGCTGCCCGTCCAGCTCCCGGCACAGATACAGCAGGCCCGCGCACTCGGCGGCCACGGGAGCGCCGGACTCCGCGAGGGCGGCGACGGACTTGCGCAGGGGCTCGTTGGCGGACAGCTCGGCGGCGTACACCTCGGGGAAACCGCCCCCGACGACGAGCCCGGCGGCGCCCTCCGGGAGGGACTCGTCGCGCAACGGATCGAAGGTGACGACTTCGGCGCCGGCGGCGGTCAGGAGTTCGGTGTGCTCGGCGTAGGAGAAGGTGAACGCTTCACCTCCGGCGATGGCGATCACCAGCCCGTCCGGCGCTTGAGGACGAGGCCCTTCGGGCCGAAGCGGGGGCCTGGGGGCGGCAGCCCCCACAACCGCAGCCGCATCCCACGCCGCACCCGACAACGCACCCGCACTCCGCGCCAGCCCCAGCAACGCTTCCAGATCACATCCGGCCGACACCTGCGCCGCCATCGCCCCGACGGAGTCGACCGCAGCCCCCCGCCGTTCGGCGACAGGAACCAGCCCGAGGTGCCGAGAGGGCGTGGACACCTGCGGCGCGCGCCGCAAGGCGCCCAGCACGGGCACCCCGGCCGACTCCAACGCCTCCCGCAGCAACTCCTCGTGCCGGTCCGAGGCGACCTTGTTCAGGATCACGCCCCCGACCCGCACCTGCGGATCCCACGAAGCGAACCCGTGCACCAGCGCGGCGACCGACCGCGACTGGGACGACGCGTCGACCACGAGAACCACCGGCGCCCGCAGCAGCTTCGCCACATGCGCGGTGGACGCCAGCTCACCCTCCCCCGCGGCCCCGTCGTACATCCCCATCACCCCCTCGACGACGGCGATGTCACACCCCCGAGCCCCGTGCAGGAACAGCGGAGCGACGAGCTCCGGCCCGCACAGATACGCGTCGAGGTTCCGCCCCACCCGCCCGGTGGCGAGTGAGTGATACCCGGGGTCGATGTAGTCCGGCCCGACCTTGTGCGGGGACACGGCGAGCCCCCGCGCGGCGAACGCGGCCATCAGCCCCGTGGCGACGGTGGTCTTCCCGCTCCCGGACGAGGGCGCGGCGATGACCAGCCGAGGGACGGAAGAGGGGGAGGTCAGCACGGCGTCACCACTCGATGCCCCTCTGCCCCTTCTGACCGGCGTCCATCGGATGCTTCACCTTGGACATGTCCGTCACCAGATCCGCGACCTCGACGAGCTTCTCGGGCGCGTTCCGCCCGGTGATCACCACATGCTGGGTCCCGGGCCGCTCCCGCAGCACCTCCACCACCTCGTCGACGTCCACCCACCCCCAGTGCATCGGGTACGCGAACTCGTCGAGCACATACAGCTTGTACGTCTCGGCGGCGAGGTCCCGCTTGACCTGCTCCCAGCCCTCGCGGGCCTTCTCCTCGTTGTCCATCTGGGAGTCCCGCTGCACCCAGGACCAGCCCTCGCCCATCTTGTGCCAGTCGACGGACCCGCCCTCGCCGGAGGCGCCCAGCACCCGCAGCGCGTTCTCCTCGCCGACCTTCCACTTAGCCGACTTGACGAACTGGAACACCCCGATGGGCCAGCCCTGGTTCCAGGCGCGCAACGCCAGCCCGAAGGCCGCGGTCGACTTGCCCTTGCCGATGCCCGTGTGCACGACGACGAGCGGCCGGTTCCGTCGCTGACGCGTCGTCAGCCCGTCGTCCGGCACCACACTCGGTTGCCCCTGCGGCATTACGCGGCCCTCCTCGAAGTCCCCTGAACGTCCCTGACCAGCCCGGCGATCGACTCCGCCCGCAGTTCGTCGAGCGTCACCGCGCTGCCGCCCAGCTCACCCGCGACCTGCGCCGCGAGCCCCAGCCGCACCGGCCCCGACTCGCAGTCGACGACCACGGACGCGACGCCCTCCGCGGCGAACAGCCGGGCCGCCCGACCGGCCAGCGCGACCGGCTCGGGCCCACCGGTGGCCCGCCCGTCCGTGACCAGCACGACCAGCGCCCGCCGCGCGGGATCGCGCAGCCGCTCCACCCGCAGCACGTCATGCGCCCTGAGCAGCCCGGCGGCCAGCGGCGTCCGCCCGCCGGTGGGCAGCGACTCCAGCCGGACGGCGGCCGCGTCGACGGACGAGGTCGGCGGCAACGCGACCTCGGCCGCCGCCCCCCGGAACGTCACCAGACCCACCTTGTCCCGCCGCTGATACGCGTCGAGCAGCAGCGACAGCACCGCCCCCTTCACGGCGCTCATCCGCTGCCGGGCGGCCATCGACCCGGACGCGTCCACGACGAACAGCACGAGGTTGCCCTCCCGCCCCTCCCGGGTCGCCTGCCGCAGATCGTCCCGCCGGATCACCAGCCCGCGCCCGGACCGGCCCCGCGCCCGCTGATGCGGAGCGGCGGCCTGCACGGTCGCCGCCAGGTGCAGCTTGGTGAGCGCCCCCTGCGGCCGCCGGGCCCCGGTGGTCCGTCCGTGCTCGGTCCGCGCCCGCGACCGCCGCCCCGCGGCCCCCTCGCCGATCCCGGGCACGCTCAGCACCTTCGTACGGAACGGCTCGGCGGCCCGCACGGCGGACTGCTCCCCGGCGCCGGAGGGCTGCGGCTCCCCGCCCTCCCCGGCCTCGGGCCGCGCGGCGGTGTCACCGCCCTCGGGGCCGTCCCCGTCGGACGGCGGCGGCTGCCCGCCGTCCCCGCCGCCGGGCCCGCCGGGATCAGGGTCGGGATCGGGGTCCTCGTCCTCGCCCGCGAACTGCTCCAGCGTCTCGTCCAGCTTGTCCTCGTCCATGCCGGGCGCGTCGAAGGGGTTGCGCCGCCGCCGGTGCGGCAGCGCCAGCAGCGCCGCCTGCCGTACGTCCTCGGCGAGCACGTCGGTCCGCCCGGCCCAGGCGGCCAGCGCGACCGCCGTCCGCGCCATCACGATGTCGGCGCGCATGCCGTCCACCTCGAAGGCCGCACAGGTCGCCGCGATCTGCCGGAGCGCCCCGTCGCCGAGCCGCACGGACGGCAACAGCTCCCGCGCCGCCACGATCCGCGCCCGTACGGCGGACTCCTCGTCGGCCCAGCGCGCCGCGAAGCCCTCCGGATCGTCGTCGTACGCGAGCCTCCTGCGCACCACCTCGACCCGCTGGTCGGGCTCCCGCGAGGCGGCCACCTCGACGGTCAGCCCGAACCGGTCGAGCAACTGCGGCCGCAGCTCGCCCTCTTCGGGGTTCATGGTCCCCACGAGCAGGAACCGCGCCGCATGCCGGACGGAGACACCCTCGCGCTCCACATAGGAGGCGCCCATCGCGGCGGCGTCCAGCAGCAGGTCCACGAGATGGTCGTGGAGCAGGTTGACCTCATCGACGTACAGGATGCCGCGGTGCGCGTCGGCCAGCAGCCCGGGTTCGAACGCCTTCACGCCCTCGGCTAGCGCCCGCTCGATGTCGAGCGCGCCGACCAGCCGGTCCTCGGACGCGCCGACCGGCAGCTCGACCATCCGGGCCGGCCGGGACTCGAACGCCCCCGGCTCGTGCGGCCCGTCCGGGCAGGCGGGGTCGGGGGAGCCGGGATCACAGGAGAACCGGCACCCGGAGACGACGTCCAACGTGGGCATCAACGCCGAAAGCGCCCGCACGGCCGTGGACTTGGCGGTGCCCTTCTCGCCGCGCACCAGCACACCGCCGACCGCCGGGGACACGGCGTTCAACAGCAGCGCGAGCCGCAGATCGTCCTGACCGACCACGGCCGTGAACGGGAACGGGGTACTCAACTGTCGCCCTCCAGATCGCCTTCGAGCTCCAGGTAGGTGGCGCGCAGCCGCTCGAGCGTGTCCGCGTCCGGCTCCGCCCACAGCCCGCGGTCGGCGGCTTCGAGGAGCCGCTCGGTGATGCCCCGCAGCGCCCATGGGTTGGACTTCTTCATGAAGTCCTGGTTCTCCGGGTCGAACACGTACTCGGCACTGAGCTTCTCGTACATCCAGTCGTCGACGACCCCGGCGGTGGCGTCGTACCCGAAGAGGTAGTCGACGGTCGCCGCCATCTCGAAGGCGCCCTTGTAGCCGTGCCGGCGCATGGCCGCCATCCAGCGCGGGTTGACCACCCGGGCACGGAACACCCGGTGCGTCTCCTCGCCGAGCGTGCGGGTCTTCACATGGTCCGGGGTCGCCGAATCGCCCACGTACGCCTCGGGGTTGGCCCCCGTCAGATGCCGGACCATGGCGACCATGCCGCCGTGGTACTGGAAGTAGTCGTCGGCGTCGACGAGGTCGTGTTCGCGGGTGTCGACGTTCTTCGCCGCGACCGCGATCCGCTTGAACGCCGTCTCCATGTCCCCGCGCGCCGCCCGCCCGTCGAGCCCGCGCCCGTAGGCGTAGCCGCCCCAGACGGCGTACACCTCGGCGAGGTCCGCGTCGGAGCGCCAGTTGCGGGCGTCGATCAGCGGCAGCAGCCCCGCCCCGTACGCCCCCGGCTTGGAGCCGAAGATACGGGCCGTCGCGCGCCGTCGGTCGCCGTGCTCGGCGGCGTCCTCGTCGACGTGGGCGCGCACGAAGTTCTGGTCGACGGGCTCGTTCAGCTCGGCCACCCTCCGCACCGCGTCGTCGATCAGCCCGACGACGTGCGGGAACGCGTCCCGGAAGAACCCGGAGATACGGACCGTGACGTCGATGCGCGGCCGGCCCAGCTCCTCCAGGGGGACCACGTCGAAGCCGGTGACCCGGCGCGAGGCGTCGTCCCACACCGGGCGGCAGCCCAGCAGCGCCAGGATCTCGGCGATGTCGTCGCCCTGGGTGCGCATCGCGGACGTGCCCCACACCGTCAGGCCGACGGACTTCGGATACTCCCCGGTGTCGTGGAGGTAGCGCTGGACGAGGGAGTCGGCGAGCGCCTGCCCGACCTCCCAACTCAGCCGGGACGGAATGGCCTTGGGGTCGACGGAGTAGAAGTTGCGGCCGGTCGGGAGCACGTTGACCAGCCCGCGGGTCGGCGAGCCGGACGGGCCCGCCGGGACGTAACCGCCGTTGAGGGCCTTGAGGATGTGGTCGATCTCGTCGGTCGTCTTCGCCAGCCGCGGCACGACCTCGGTGCAGGCGAACTCCAGCACCGCGACGGCGTCCGGGAGTTCGACCCCGACGACCTCGCGTACCAGCGCGGGGACCGCGGCCGTCGCCCAGCCCCGCTCCTCCATGCCCTCCGCGAACCGGCGGCACAGCTGTTCCAGCAGGTCGATGGCGTCGGCGGCCGAACGGGCCGGACCCTCGACCAGGTCGGTCAGCTCCACCGGCGCCTTCACCGGCGCGCCCGGCTCGGCCAGCAGCTCCTTCTCCACCAGGCCGAAGTGCTCGGCGAGACAGGCCCGCAGCCCCGGCAGGGCGTTCGCCGTGCCGCCCCACACCTGCGAGGCCCGCAGCACGGCCAGCACGAGGTTCACCCGCGCCTCGTCGACCGGACCGCCGCCGAGGATGTGCAGGCCGTCCCGGATCTGTACGTCCTTGATCTCGCACAGATAGCCGTCGATGTGCATGACGAACTCGTCGAAGGCCTCGTCGTCCGGCTGGTCGTCCACATGCAGGTCGTGGTGCAGCTCGGCGGCCTTCACCAGCGTCCAGATCTGCGCCCGCACGGCCGGGGCCTTGGTCGGGTCCAGGTCGGAGACGAGCGCGTACTCGTCGAGGAGCTGCTCCAGCTTGGCCAGGTCGCCGTAGGTGTCGGCGCGCGCCATCGGCGGCACGAGGTGGTCGACCACCGTGGCGTGCCCGCGCCGCTTGGCCTGGGTGCCCTCGCCGGGGTCGTTGACGATGAAGGGGTAGATGAGCGGGAGTTCGCCGAGGACGGCGTCCGGGGCGCAGCCGCCGCTGAGCCCGAGTCCCTTGCCGGGCAGCCATTCCATCGTGCCGTGCTTGCCCATGTGGACGACGGCGTCCGCGCCGAAGCTGTTGTCCAGCCAGCGGTAGGCGGCCATGTAGTGGTGCGACGGCGGCATGTCGGGGTCGTGGTAGATCGCGATCGGGTTCTCGCCGAAGCCGCGCGGCGGCTGGATCATCACGACGACGTTCCCGAACTGCAGGGAGGCCAACACGATGTCGTCCCCGTCGACGTACAGGCTGCCCGGCGGCTCGCCCCACGCCTGGAGCATCCCGCTGCGCAACTCCGGGTCGAGCTGGTCGAACCACGCCTGATAGTCGGCGAGCGGCACCCGCGCGGGAGCGGCGGCCAGCTGCTCCTCGGTGAGCCATTCGACGTCGTGGCCACCGGCGTTGATGAGCCGGTGGATCAGCTCGTCGCCGTTGTCCGGGTGTCCCTGGACCGCGTATCCGGCGTCCCGCAGCGCGTCGAGCACCCGCACCGCGGACGCCGGGGTGTCGAGTCCGACCGCGTTGCCGACCCGCGAGTGCTTGGTCGGATAGGCGGTGAACACGAGCGCCAGCTTCTTCTCGGCGTTCGGCTTGTGCTTCAACTGCGCGTGCCGTACGGCGATTCCGGCGACGCGTGCGGCCCGCTCGGGGTCGGCGACGTACACGGGAACGTCGTCCGGGCCCTGCTCCTTGAAGGAGAAGGGGACCGTGATCAGCCGCCCGTCGAACTCGGGGATGGCGACCTGCATCGCCGCGTCCATCGGGGACACGGCCGCGTCGGACGCCATCCACGCGGCGTGCGACGAGGTCAGGCAAAGGCCCTGCAGCACCGGCACATCGAGGTCGGCGAGCGCCCCGATGTCCCAGGCCTCCTCGTCGCCGCCGGCCGAGGCCTGCGAGGCGTGCGTGCCGCCGGCGGCGAGGACGGTGGCGACCAGGGCGTCGGCCCGGCCGAGGATCTCGTACAGCGCGGGGTCCGCGCCGCGCAGCGAACCGCAGTACACGGGGAGGGCGTTGGCGCCCTTCGACTCGATCGCGTCGCACAGGGTGTCCACGAATCCGGTGTTGCCGCTGAGCTCGTGGGCCCGGTAGAAGAGCACGCCGACGGTCGGCCGCCCGTCGAGAGACGGCCGCTCGCCGTGCACGCCGTACTCCGGCATCTTCTGCGGCTCGACGAACCCCTCGCCGGTCAGCAGCACGGTGTCGGACAGGAACCGGGCCAGCTCGGTCAGGTTGGCCGGCCCGCCCTCGACGAGATACCGCAGCGCCTCCGCCACCACGCCGGCCGGCACGGAGGACTCGGCCATCAACTCCGCGTCCGGCACGGTCTCGCCGCCCAGCAGCACGGTCGGGATGCCGGACGCCTTCAGCGCGGCCAGCCCGTCCTCCCAGGCCCGCTTCCCGCCGAGCAGCCGGACGACGGCGAGGTCGGCGCCGTCCAGGAGAGCGGGCAACTCGTCCGCGACGCCGATGCGGGTCGGGTTGCCGATCCGGTAGTCGGCGCCGGAAGCGGCCCGGGCCGCCAACAGATCGGTGTCGGCGGTCGACAACAACAACACTGTGCTCATGCGGGCGCTCCCGGTGGAATGAAAGGCAGTCCTTGCGGCGCGCCCGACTCGATGAGCCGCCAGAGCGCGTCGGTGTCCGCGTGCTGTTCGATCAGGTCGCCGAGCCGGTCGAGCTGCTCCTCGCGCAGCCCGGCGAAAGAGGTGTCGGGGGCGGGCACGAACCGGCGGCCCGCGGCGGCCGCCACCTCGCGCAGAAACGCCCGCCGGAAGCCGTCCGACTCCAGCGAGCCGTGCCAGTGCGTGCCCCAGGTCTGGCCGACCCGGCAGCCGTCCAGGAAGGCGGTTCCGCCCAGGATCTCGGCGACCCCGTGGTGGATCTCGTACCCCTCGACCACCTCGCCGAGGGCTTCCCCCACCGGCCGGGTGAGGGTCTTCTCCCGGGCGAACCGCACCCGGACCGGAAGGAGTCCGAGACCTTCCACGTGACCCTGCCGGCTCTCGACCTCGTCCTCGATGTGCTCGCCGAGGATCTGGAAGCCGCCGCAGACGCCGAGGATCGGCCGGTCCTCGGCGGCCCTGCGCATCAGGGCCTCGGCGAGGCCGCGTTCGCGCAGCCACTCCAGGGCCCGGACCGTGCCCCGGGTGCCGGGGACGACGACGAGGTCGGCGTCGGCGAGCTCCTCGGGCCGGTCCACGAACCGCACGACGACGCCCGGCTCGGCGGCCAGCGCGTCCACGTCGGTGAAGTTGGACATGAGGGGGACCGCGCAGACGGCGACCCGCAGCACGTCCTCGCCGACGGGCGGGGAGACGTTCGACTCCCGCACGGTCCCGCGCAGCGACACCCGAAGCCCGTCCTCCTCGTCGATCCCGAGCCCGTGCCGGAACGGCAGCACCCCGTAGGTCCGCCGCCCGGTGAGCCCGAGCAGCATGTCCAGGCCCGGCTCCAGAAGGCTCACATCCCCCCGGAACTTGTTGACGAGGAACCCGGCGACGAGTGCCTGATCCTCGGGGGAGAGGAGCGCGACGGTCCCGAAGAAGGACGCGAAGACCCCGCCACGATCGATGTCGCCGACGACGAGGACGGGAAGCCCGGCATTCCGGGCGATCCCCATGTTGACGATGTCGGTCCGCCGAAGATTGATCTCGGCGGGAGAACCGGCCCCCTCACAGATCACCGCGTCATACGTGCCCCGCAACTCGGCGAGACAGTCGAGAACGGTTCCCAGGAGTCTCTGCTGCCGTCCCCCGTGATAGCCGCGGGCGCTCATCTCCCCGACGGGCTTCCCGAGCAGCACGACCTGACTGCTCTGCTCGCCGCCCGGCTTCAGCAGCACGGGATTCATGAGCGCGGTCGGTTCGACCCGGCAGGCCTGGGCCTGCATGGCCTGCGCCCGCCCGATCTCGGCGCCTTCCTTCGTCACAAACGAATTCAGGGACATGTTCTGGGCCTTGAAGGGCGCGACCTTCACCCCCTGCCGCACCAGCCACCGGCAGATCCCGGCCGTGACGACACTCTTGCCGGCATCGGAGGTCGTGCCGGCGACCAGAAGACCGCCGCCCGTCATGAAGTACGCCCCTTCGCTTTCGCGTTCACCGTCGTGGCGAGAGCGCGCGCGGCGACGGTCACGCCGAGCGCGAGGAGGCCGACCCGGCGGGAGAGCCGCGCGGCACGTTCGATGTCCCGGGCGACGACGGGCCGCCCGGCCGCCGCGTTGAGCACGGGCCGGTGCTCGACCCGGCCGCCGTACGACAGGGTCCCGCCCAGCCGCACGCCGAGCGCCCCGGCGAACGACGCCTCGACGGGCCCGGCATTGGGACTGGGATGCCTGCCCGCGTCCGCCCGCCAGGCCCGAACGGCCCCGCGCGGATCGTCCCCGGCCACGGCGGCGAGCACAGCGGTCAGCCGGGCCCCCGGCCACCCGGCCAGGTCGTCGAGCCGAGCGGAGGCCCACCCGAAGCGCAGGTATCTCGGAGACCGGTGCCCGACCATGGCGTCCAGGGTGTTGACGGCCCGGAACCCGACCAGCCCCGGCACCCCGCCGACGGCCCCCCACACCAGCGCCCCCACGACGGCGTCGGAGGTGTTCTCGGCGACGGACTCCACCACGGCCCGGGCGATCCCGTCCGCGTCCAGCGCCTGCGGATCCCGCCCGCACAGATGCGGCAGCCGCTCCCGCGCGGCGTCGACGTCACCCGCTTCGAGGGCCCGCCCGATGCCCCGCGCCTCGCGGACGAGGGAGGAGCCCCCGACGACGGCCCAGGTGGCGGCGGAGGTGAGGACGACGGAGACGGCGGCGGAGGACCGTCCGCCGCGCGAGGCGGCAGCCCCCAGCCCGACGGCGCTCCCGGCGCACACCAGGGTGTGCAGGGCGCCCCACCCCCGATGATCCCGCCACAACACCCGCTCCACGCCACCCGCGGCCCGCCCGAAGGCGGCGACCGGATGCCCTCGGCGGGGATCGCCGAGGAACAGATCGCCGAGGAGGCCGGCGGCGGCGCCGTACGCGAAGACGCGATCGGCACGCACGGGCTCAGCCGGCCGTGGGGTCGGGCAGCGAACCGGTGCGGTACCTCAACGGCCCAGCGAGCATAGCGATATGTCCTCACTCAGGGTGTCCGCGCCCTGGTTCGACTAGACCGGCGGGGAGAGTTCCTGGCTCCCGGGGGCTTACTACCCCGGTGACAGTGGCGGGACCGCGCCGGATTCGCACCGGCTTCCTCTCCTACCGCCGTTGATGGCTCCGGCAGTCCACCACGGGCCCGGAACGGCCGTCAACTTGCCGTTGACCTGCGCGGGGAGAGTGTGCAGAACCCCACACCGCCACTACGACGGCCGCCACTCGCACCCGGCTCGCGGAGGAAAAAACGGACCGCCCTGTGCGGCTCGTCGAAGAGCCGCACAGGGCGGTGAGTGCCGTTGGCCGAGCGTCAGGCCACGATCAACGAGATCCCGTAGGCCACCGCAGCCGCGCAGGCGACGAAGCACGCGTACGCGCCCGTCACCGCGAGGGTGGCCGAGCCGCCCTCCGCCGTTGCGCGTTCCTGCCGCGACAGGCCCATGACGCCCAGGGTGAACAGGGTCACCAGACCCACGGTGACCACGAGGCTGACGCCGAAGACGGAGCCCAGGGCCGCCCAGTCGATCTTCATGCTGCTTCTCTTCCTTCGTACCGGGTGCGCGGGCTCAGACGGCCGGGGCCGTGGGCTCGACGGCCGTGGCGGTGGCTGCGGGGGACGGGATGGTGGCCGTCAGGCTGTCGGTGACCGGCGCCGTCGGGATCGCCGCCGGCTCCTCCGTCCCGTTGACGTTGGAGGCGTCGATGACCTCGCGCCGCGAGATCTTCCAGATCGCCGCGCTGGAGGCCACCAGGAAGATCGCGACCACCGCGGTGCCCCAGTCGCCCAGGTCGGTCACGGACTCGGCCAGCGCGCCGACCAGGGCCGCCGCCGGCAGCGTCAGGCCCCACGCGACGAACATCCGTGTCGCCGTCGACCAGCGGACCACTCCGCCCTTGCGGCCGAGCCCCGCGCCCATCACCGCACCGGAGACCGAGTGGGTGGTGGAGAGGGAGAAGCCGAGGTGGGAGGAGGCCAGGATGACCGTGGCCGCGCTGGTCTGGGCGGCGAAGCCCTGCTGCGGCTGGAGGTCGGTCAGACCCTTGCCCATCGTGCGGATGATGCGCCAGCCGCCGAGGTAGGTGCCGAGCGCGATGGCGAGGCCCGCGGAGAGGATGACCCAGGTGGGCGGATCCGAGTCGGGGGCCACGGCGCCGCCGGCGACGAGGGCGAGGGTGATGATGCCCATCGTCTTCTGCGCGTCGTTCGTGCCGTGGGCGAGCGAGACCAGGCCGGCCGAGGCGATCTGGCCGGCGCGGTAGCCCTTCGCCGCGGCCTTGCCGTCGGCCTTCTTGCCGAGGGTGTAGGACAGGCGGGTCGCCAGCATCGCCGCGATGCCCGCGACGATCGGGGCCGCGATGGCCGGGATCAGGACCTTGGTGACCAGGGCGTCGCCGTGCACCGCGCCCATGCCGGCCGAGGCGATGGTGGCGCCGATCAGACCGCCCATGAGGGCGTGCGAGGAACTGGAGGGCAGGCCCACCAGCCAGGTCAGCAGGTTCCAGAGGATGGCGCCGACCAGTGCGGCGAAGATGACCTCGGGCCGGATGCCCGTCTCGTCGACGAGTCCCTTGGAGATCGTGTTGGCGACCTCCACGGAGAGGAACGCGCCGACGAGGTTGAGCACGGCGGACATGGCCACCGCGACCTTGGGTCTGAGCGCACCGGTCGAGATGGTCGTGGCCATCGCGTTGGCGGTGTCGTGGAAACCGTTCGTGAAATCGAACGCGAGTGCGGTTACCACCACAATCGCGAGGATCAGCGAGAAGCTTTCCATTTACCCAGGCAATCGTTCGAAGTAATCGGCCGGTTGAACGTAAGTAACCTGGGTGAACGGAAGGTGAACTGAAGGGGGCTTGACGGTGTCCATTGGGGCGGGAGCGGGGCTCTGTTTCTTCTCTGTGCCGCCGGCGGCACAGACGCCGCACGGCTAGTCCCCTTTTGCGAACCTCTGCAGCCCGTCGGCGGAGCCGTTGAAGAGATTCTGGTCACCCGGCAGGCTGCCGCTGTCGGCGTACTGCCAGAAGGTCCACGTCGACCATCCGGCCGGCAGAACGCCCGCGTCGGCGGACCGGTAACGGGCGATCCACAGGGCGTGATCCGCGGCGAAGGCGCTGCTGCCGCCCGTGCACAGATTCCACCAGTGGGTCGTCGTGTAGATCACCGGGCGACGGCCGATGAGCCGGTGCACCTCGTCGCTGAAGGCCCTGATCCAGGCGACCGTCTGCGCCTTGGTCAGGCCGTAGCACTTGTTCGAGCCGCCGTAGGGGTTGTACTCGATGTCGAGGGCGGGCGGCAGGGTCCGGCCGTCCGTGCTCCAGCCGCCGCCGTTGCCGACGAAGTGCGCGGCCTGCGCCTTGCCCGAGCCCTTGTCCGGCAACGCGAAGTGGTAAGCGCCGCGCAGCAGTCCGACCGCGCCGGCGCCCTCGTACTGCGCGTCGAAGTACGGATTGCGGTAGGAGGTGGACTCGGTCGCCTTGACGTAGACGAACCCCGCCCCCGCGGCCTTCGCCCGCTGCCAGTCGACGGTCTTCTGGTGGGACGAGACGTCATGCCCCCTCGGCTGCTCCGCCGCGCGGGCGGGCGCCTGGGCGAGCGCGGTCCCCGCGGCGGCGAGCGCCACGGCACAGGCCGCCCACGCGAGGCCGCGGCGACACCCGGACGGCGTGGACGGCGTGGGCGACGGAGCGTGGGCGCGAGCCATGATTCCCCCGGAACGGCGGCGTGCACGAAACGAAAACGAACCAGAGGTTAGGGGAAGATCCACGAATATCGGTGGGTGTTCGTCGATCTCCGGCCAAATCACCTCAAGGGGAGGAGCGCGGCATGGCTGAGCAGCGGCGCGAGCAGGGGGACGCCCGGGACTCCGGGGACGGCGCACAGGGTGCGGCGGAGCGGCGGGGGAGGCGTGCGGTCCCCGAGGAGGCCCGCGCCTGGGAGGCGCTCGTGACGACGGCCCGCCGCACCGTGACCGACGGACTGGTCGTCGGCACCTCCGGCAACGTCTCCGTGCGCGTCGGCGACACCGTGCTGGTCACACCGTCGGGCGTGCCCTACGACCGGCTCGCCCCGGACGACGTCACCGGCGTCGACCTCACCGGCCGTCAGGTGCTCGGCGGCCTGGTCCCGACCAGCGAACTGCCCATGCACCTCGCCGTCTACCGCGGCACCGACGCCGGGGCGGTCGTCCACACCCACGCCGTGCACGCCACGGCCGTCTCGACCCTCGTCACCGAGCTTCCCCGCGTCCACTACATGGCGGCCGCGCTCGGCGGACCCGTCCGGGTCGCCCCCTACGCCACGTACGGCACCGAGGAGTTGGCCGAGAACATGCTCCAGGCCCTTGCGGACCGCACCGGCTGCCTGCTGCAGAACCACGGCACCCTCACCTACGGCGCCACCCTCGACCAGGCCTATGACCGCACGGCCCAACTGGAGTGGATGTGCCGCCTGTGGCTGACGGCCTCGTCGCTGCCCGGCCGGAACCCCACCCTACTGACGGAGGAACAGGTGGCGCAGGCGGGGGAGCGGCTCCGGGGGTACGGGCAGCGGCCCTGACCCTGCTCCCCACCGGCCCTGCTCCCACCGGCCCCCGTCACTCTCGCCGACCGCACCACTGGCCGCTCGCAGGGATGGCCAGGACACTGGACGGGTGCGCACTGTCAGAGCGACGGCCGCCGCCGTCACCGCAGTCCTGGCCGCCGGCGCGGCCGGCGTCGCCGTCGGCCGGTTCGCCAGCGACGCCGCGCTGAAGGCGCCGCCCGGCCGGCCCCTGCCCACCGAACCCCGGCTCACCGTGCACAGCACGGCCGCCGGACAGATCACCCTCACCCGCGACCTGGCCGCCCTGCGTCCCGGCACCTACGGGCTCTCCGGGAACGGCTCCCACGCGGTCGTCGGCGCCGTCCTGCCCACCGCCCCGCACTCCGCCGACACCGTCGTACGCCGCCTGGAACGCGTCACGCACGGCACCCTGAACCCCCGGGACGCGGTCTGGCTCACCCCGAACCTGCACATCGGCAACCCCGGCAGCGCCCTCGGCCTCGACCACGCCGACATCGACATCCCGGGCGAGCTGGGCAACCTGCCCGCCTGGTTCGTCCCCGGCGCCCGGCGCACCTGGGTGATCGCCGTGCACGGCCTGGGCACCACCCGGGAACACGCGCTGAACGTCATGGCCTTTCTGCACCGCCGCCGCTTCCCCGTGCTCGCCCTCGCCTACCGCGGCGACCTCGGGGCGCCCCGGTCCCCGGACGGTCTCAACCACCTCGGCGAGACCGAGTGGCGCGACCTGGACGCGGCGATGCGGTACGCCGTGCGCTACGGCGCCGAACGCGTCGTCCTGCTCGGCTGGTCCACCGGCGCGACCATGGCACTGCGCGCCGCCGCCGACTCGGGGCTGCGCGACCTCGTCTCGGGGCTCGTGCTCGACTCCCCGGTCCTCGACTGGCGGGCGACGCTGCGGGCCCTCGCCGCCGCCCGGCACACTCCCGGCGCCCTGCTGCCGCTCGCCGTCCGCGCCGCCGAGGGCCGCACCAGCCTGCGCGGCAGCTACGGCGGCTCCCGCAGCTCCGGAGACCTCGGCGACGCGGCCGCCGATCCGGCCCGGCTGAGGGTCCCGACCCTGATCCTGCACGGCCCCGACGACACCGTCGCCCCCTGGCGCGTCTCCCGTCGCCTGGCCGACCGCCGCCCCGACCTGGTCGCCCTGCACACCGTCGCGCACGCCCCGCACGGCGCCATGTGGAACGCCGACCCCGAGGCCTACGAGGAGGCCCTCCGCCGCTTCCTCACCCCACTGATGTGACCCTGCGGCGACCGCTCATGTGAGCCCGCGGCCGATGCGCCCGGAGCGGTCCCGGAGGTTCCGTTTAAGGCCGTACCACTGGCCGGAAGACGCCTCTCCGGCCCTCGCCGAACCCCGTGCGTTGGCCAGTCCCGTAGCCCGCCGTGACATTCCGTTTGGGTTTTCGGACCGTCAACCGGAAGACTGCACCCGTGACGTCCCGTATCCCGCGCGACTCCAGGCTTCGACTCGTCCGCCCGCGACCCCTGGCCGCCGCCCCCTCAGCTGTGAACGAGCGGCGCCCGCGCCGCCCTGCACCCCGCCCGCCGGAGGGCACCCCGGCCCCCGCTGAGCTGGCCAGAATGGCGCGCTCCGGACTGGCCGCCGCGGCGCGTGTCGCCCGCTGGGCCGACAACGCCCTCGGCCCCGGCCGAGACGCCGCGACCACCGACGGCAAGGCCACGCTCTCCGACACGACCGCCGAACGGGCGGCCAGTGATCTGGGCCTGACCACGGATCGGATCCGCGCCGACTGGGACACCGCCCGCCTCGCCGGTCTCGTCGAGGTGCACGGCGACAGCGCCCGCCCCGGCTGGCGGCTGCGCGCCTGGGACCGGGACGACAGCGCCGTGCTGCGCGGCTGGGTCGCCCTGTTCGACGCCTGGTCGCTCGCCTCCCCGGAACCCGCGGACCAGGAGCCCGCCGCGGTCGCCGAGGTCGTCTCGGCCATGCCTCAGGTGCTCTCCTTCCTCCAGCTGTCCGCCGGGCCCGTCCCCGTGGAACAGCTCCTGGACCTGCTGCGCCAGCGCGTCACCGAACTGCGCACCGAACGCTGCGAGGTCCCCTACGGCGCCGGGTCCGAAGCCGCGACCCCGCTCGCCGCGGTCCCCGTCGCCGACACCGACCCCGCGGAGCCCGCGCAGGACGCCGAGCTCGCCCCCCTCCTCGACTGGGCACTGCACGCCCTCGCCTCCGTCGGCGCCCTCACCTACGGCACCGGACAGGCCACGCTGACCCCGCTGGGCAGCTGGGCGGTCTGGGTCAAGCTGGAGCAGATCTGCGTCGCCGCGCAGAGCCCCGCCGGCAACATCGAGCAGTCGGCCGAGGGCATGCTCCGCGGCTGCGCCCAGCTCCGCCCGAACGCGGCCCGCGCCGAGTACCGCGCCTGGCTCGCGGCCCGGACCGTCGGCAGCGCCGTCGGCGAGCTGCTGTTCGCGGCCCGCGGGGACGACGCCCTGCTGCGCGGCCTCGCCTTCGAGGCGCTGCGCGTCGTCGGCGCCCCCGCCGAGCCCGACGTCCGCGCGGTCGTCGACGAGCCCGCCCTGCGGCCGTACGCGCTGCTGTGGCTCGCCGAGCACGACGGCGTGGACCCGGAGGACGCCCACGAGGTGCTCACCCGGGAGGAGGCCACCTGGCTGTGGGTCGACACCGCCGCGGCCGTCGCCGACCACGGCGAGGCGCCGATGCTCGTACGGCACCTGGAGTCCGCGCTGCAGCCGACCGTGCCCGCCCTGCTGACCGAGGTGCGTGCCGTCGGACACCCGCGCACGGTGCAGGTGCTGGTGGCGCTCGCCGCCGCGCACCCCGACCCGGCGCTGGCCAAGGCCGTCCGCCGGGCCGCCTTCCAGGTGCACACCGGGGGCAGCTGACCGCCCGGGAGAGCCCCGACGGGGCTCTCAGCCCTGTATCTCGGGCGCGTACGTGCCGAAGCTCCACAGGTTGCCCTCGATGTCCCGGGCCATGTAGTCCCGGGAGCCGTAGTCCTGGTCGGTCGGGGGCATCAGGATCTCCGCGCCGTGCTCCACGGCCCGCCGGTGGTGTGCGTCGACGTCGTCCACCACGACGTACACGCCGGTCGTGCCCGCGTTCTTCATCGCCGTGTCGAAGACGCTGCCGGTGCCCTTCGAGCCCAGCATCACCGCGCCGTTGCCCTGCACCAGCTCGGCGTGCACCACCGAGCCGTCCTCCCCCTCGTACACGGACAGCTCGGTGAAGCCCAGGGCCTCCGTGAGCTGCCGGATCGCCGCCTTCGCGTCGGCGTACAACACCGTCGGGTAGATGCTGGGACGCCCGCCGTTCGTGCCTGCCATGCCGATCACTCCCTTGTGCCGCATGCCGGATCTGTCGCCTTGCTCACCTCTCGCCCAGCATGGCACCCGGCACTGACAACGACCCGTGCCCCGGGAACGCCCCCCGATCCGTGATCGAACACCAGAACCGAAAAAAGTCCTTGCACGGTCCCGTTAGACTGGCGTCATGGCCATTCTCCTCGCGCATTAGACGGCGGGAACGTCCTCAGCCGCCCATCCCGCCAACTTCCCCGCACTGGAGTCTGTCCGTGATCTCCGCCTCCGGCATCGAGCTGCGCGCCGGTGCCCGCATCCTCATCGAGAACGCCTCCTTCCGCGTGGCCAAGGGCGACCGGATCGGTCTGGTCGGGCGCAACGGCGCCGGCAAGACCACCCTGACCAAGGTCCTGGCCGGCGAGGGCATCCCCGCGGGCGGCGCCGTCACCCGCTCCGGCGAGGTCGGCTACCTGCCCCAGGACCCCCGCACCGGCGATCTCGACACCCTCGCCCGCGACCGCATCCTCTCCGCGCGCGGGCTGGACACCCTGATCCGCAAGATGCGCGAGAACGAACAGCGGATCGCCAACGGCAGCGGCGCCACCCGCGACAAGGCGATGCGCCAGTACGAGCGCCAGGAGACGGAGTTCCTCACCAAGGGCGGCTACTCCGCCGAGGCCGAGGCGTCGACGATCGCCGCCGCGCTCAACCTGCCCGACCGGGTGCTCGGCCAGCCCCTGCACACGCTCTCCGGCGGTCAGCGCCGCCGCGTCGAACTGGCCCGCATCCTGTTCTCCGACGCGGACACGCTCCTCCTCGACGAGCCGACGAACCACCTCGACGCCGACTCGATCGTCTGGCTGCGCGACTACCTCAAGACCTACCGCGGCGGCTTCATCGTCATCAGCCACGATGTCGACCTGGTCGAGACGGTCGTCAACAAGGTGTTCTACCTGGACGCCAACCGTTCCCAGATCGACGTCTACAACATGGGCTGGAAGCTCTACCAGCAGCAGCGCGAGGCCGACGAGAAGCGCCGCAAGCGCGAGCGGCAGAACGCCGAGAAGAAGGCCGCCGCGCTGCACTCGCAGGCCGACAAGATGCGCGCCAAGGCCACCAAGACGGTCGCCGCGCAGAACATGGCCCGCCGCGCGGACAAGCTGCTCTCCGGCCTGGAGGCGGTCCGCCAGGCCGACAAGGTCGCCAAGCTCCGCTTCCCCGAGCCCTCGCCCTGCGGTAAGACGCCCCTGATGGCCGAGGGCCTGTCGAAGTCGTACGGCTCTCTGGAGATCTTCACCGACGTCGACCTGGCCATCGACAAGGGCTCCCGGGTCGTCATCCTCGGCCTCAACGGCGCCGGCAAGACGACCCTGCTGCGGCTGCTGGGCGGGGTGGAGACGCCCGACACCGGTGAGGTCGTCCCCGGTCACGGTCTCAAGCTCGGCTATTACGCCCAGGAGCACGAGACGCTCGACCCGGAGCGCACGGTCCTGGAGAACATGCGCTCCGCCGCCCCCGACCTGGACCTGGTCGAGGTCCGCAAGACGCTCGGCTCGTTCCTGTTCTCCGGCGACGACGTCGACAAGCCCGCCGGCGTCCTGTCCGGCGGCGAGAAGACCCGGCTGGCCCTCGCCACCCTCGTGGTCTCCTCGGCCAACGTGCTGCTCCTCGACGAGCCGACCAACAACCTCGACCCGGCCAGCCGCGAGGAGATCCTCGGCGCGCTGCGCACCTACAAGGGCGCGGTCGTCCTCGTCACCCACGACGAGGGCGCGGTGGAGGCGCTGCAGCCCGAGCGGATCATCCTGCTGCCCGACGGCGTCGAGGACCTGTGGGGCTCCGACTACGCGGATCTGGTCGCTCTGGCCTGATCGAATGCGTGATCCACAGCGTTGGATCATTCGTCTGGATCATTCGGCCTACCGGTGATCCATCATCTGTGTGAGATCTCCTCGTATCGAGGTGTGTCCTACATCGATTTCTCGGCCGATCCCTTTGTCGACAAGGGATCGGCCGTTGCGCGTCTCTGACCTGCTACTTCTCGGAACAACCCGTTCGGCCCCACGAACGCCGCTGGGTGGAATCACAGATTCCACTTGTGGGTGAGCGCTCCTGTCGTCAAAACCCTGTCGCACGGACCTTGCCGAATGGGTGGCCATCGGGCTCCGGAGGGGTGATCATGAGGGGACCAGAGCGCACTTCCCATGAGGAGGCACGGGTGGCCGAGACTCTGAAGAAGGGCAGCCGGGTAACCGGCGCCGCGCGCGACAAGCTCGCGGCAGACCTGAAGAAGAAGTACGACTCCGGTGCGAGCATCCGAGCACTGGCCGAGGAGACCGGCCGCTCGTATGGCTTCGTGCACCGGATGCTCAGCGAGTCGGGCGTCACGCTTCGTGGGCGTGGCGGGGCGACGCGAGGCAAGAAGGCTGCCTCGTCCTGACCCCCGGGCGGCCCACCGGCTTCGATGGTGGCCACCCGGTCGTTCTTCCGAGCGGCCGGGTGGTTACTGTGCAGTCACTTAGCTGACCGCTAGCTGACCGCACCCATCGGAGGCGCCCCATGGCCACGCCCGACCAGGAACTCGTTCCCCTGCTCGACAAGGACGGCGTACGGCTCACCGTCGACGACGCGCTCGCGACGGTGACGCTGGCCAACCCGGCCAAGCGCAATGCGCAGAGTCCCGCGATGTGGCGGGCGCTCGCCGAGGCCGGGCGGCTGGTGCCGGGCTCCGTCCGCGTGGTGGTGCTGCGCGGCGAGGGCAAGTCCTTCTCCGCGGGGCTCGACCGGCAGATGTTCACGCCCGAGGGGATCGAGGGCGAGCGGTCCTTCATCGATCTCGCACGCAGTGGCGACGCCGAACTCGACGCCGCCATCGCGGAGTTCCAGGAGGGCTTCACCTGGTGGCGGCGCAACGACGTCGTGTCCATCGCCGCCGTTCAGGGCCATGCCATCGGTGCGGGCTTCCAGCTGGCCCTCGCCTGTGACCTGCGCGTCGTCGCCGACGACGTGCAGTTCGCCATGCGCGAGACCAGCCTGGGTCTGGTGCCGGACCTGACGGGCACGCATCCCCTCGTCTCGCTGGTCGGCTACGGCCGTGCGGTCGAGATCTGCCTGACCGGCCGGTTCGTGCACGCGGAGGAAGCGGTGAGCACCGGGCTCGCCAACCTCGCCGTGCCCGCGCCTGAGCTCGACGCGGCCACGAGCGAGCTGGCCGCGGCCGTCCTGGCCGCGCCCCGGGAGGCGGTCATCGAGACCAAGGCCCTCCTGCGCGGCGCGGGCGACCGCACCTACGACGACCAGCGCGCCGCGGAACGAGCCGCCCAGGCCCGCCGCCTGCGCGACCTGGCCGGCATCGGCGAGTAGCCCCCGACCGACCGCGTCCGACCGACCGCGTCCGACTGACCGCCCCCGACCGACCGCGTCCGGCTGCCCACTGTCGGCAGCCCGCCGCAAGCCGACGGCAGCGGCCGACCGACGGCCGTGACGTGGCTGCCGCTGCCAGAGCCGTCAGTGGTCGCCGGTCAGCCCGCCGGTGCCGGCCGGCCGCCGCCGGCGGCGGCAAGTCGGCTGCCGTCAGCTCACCGCCGTCACCAGCACCGCGACCGTCGGGTGGTCCGGCAGGGCCTCCGCGACCGCTGTGCGGACCGCGCGGGTCACGGCCAGGGCCGGGCGGTCCGCGGCGACCGTGATCTCCACGCGCGCGTGGCGGCGCGGCAGCGCGGCCGCGGTGGTCGCGTCCTGGTGCTCCTCGATGCGGACGCCCCGTCCGAGGACGGCGCTCGTACCCGTCACGCCCGGCACGGACAGCGCCGCCGTGGCCGCGAGTGCCTCGTCTCCGGTCAGGTCGGGCCCGGCCGGTACCGGCGCGGGGGACTGTTCGGGCTCGGCCCCCGGGTCCTCGTCCAGGAGGGCCGTCACCCTGAGGTCCACCTCCGACACCGCCAGCCCCAGCCGGTCCGCCGCAGCCGCCGCCAACGCGTCCCGTAGCCGGGAGGCCGCCGTCGGCAGTGGCTCGGACGGCCCGGCCGCGCACTCCGCCGTCACCCGCAACGGTCCCGGCGCCAGCCCGCTCGGCGGAGCCGGCACCACGGACTCGAACTCCGCCTCCGGATCCGCCGGCCCCAGCCGCAGCGTTCCCAGCCGCACGCCCGGCACCGTCCGCACCGCCCGCCGCAGCACCGCCTCCGCCGCCGCCTCCGTGATCCACGCGCCGTCCCGCGGTCCGCCCAGCGGGAGCAGCCTGCCGAGGCCCAGCTGATGCCGTACCGCGCTCGTCCATCCGTCCCCAGTCATTGCTCCAGCCTGCCGCATGACCTGAGCGCGGTCGGGCAACCGCGCTTACCGTGGTCGAAGGGACGAGAGCCGAACCGGATGTGAGGACCTACGGCGATGACCGATCAGGCGGAACAGAACCGGACGCAGACCCCCGAAGGCGGCGCCGAGCCGCTGCACACCCGCAAGGCCGTGAAGCGCGGCGGCGGGGCCCCGGCGACCCGTGGGCGGACCACCATCGCCGACGGGGTCGTGGAGAAGATCGCAGGCCTCGCGGCCCGGGACGTGCTCGGCGTCCACGCGATGGGCAGCGGGCTGAGCCGCACCTTCGGCGCCGTGCGCGACCGGGTGCCGGGCGGCTCGAAGTCCGTGACCCGAGGGGTGAAGGCCGAGGTCGGCGAGGTGCAGACCGCGCTCGACCTGGAGATCGTCGTCGACTACGGGGTGGCCATCGCCGATGTCGCGCAGGCCGTGCGGGAGAACGTGATCGCGGCCGTGGAGCGGATGACGGGCCTGGAGGTCGTCGAGGTCAACATCGCGGTGAGCGACGTCAAGCTGCCCGACGAAGAGGACGAGGAGCCGGAGCCCCGGATCCAGTGACGCACACACGGCCGGGTGACCGGACCGTCGAGGGGAGAGCACCTTGAGCATGGCCGTGGTCGGCATGATCGCCGGCATGGCGCTGGGCTTCGCCGGGTACTTCGGCGGGTTCGGGGCCTTCCTGTTGGTGGCGGCACTGGGCGCCATCGGGTTCGTCGTCGGCCGGTTCCTGGAAGGGGACCTGGAACTCGGCGACTTCTTCCGCACCCGCGACGACCGGCGCCGGTGACGTCCGTGACCGAGGGCAGTGCGAGGGGCGACGCCGTCGGCACAGGCTCCACCGTCGTCCCGCCGGGGCAACGCGGCGCGACCCGTATCGCCGACCGGGTCGTGGCGAAGATCGCCGCCCAGGCCGCGCGCGAGGCGGTCGGCCCGCTGCCGGCCGACGCGGGGCGCCCGCACGCCACCGTCGTCGTACGCGCCCACTCCCAGCGTTCGGGCGGCGGGACGCCCGTCGAGGCCGCGCACGTCCGGATCCATCTGGAACTCGACTATCCGACCGACATCGGCGCCCGTTGTCATGAGGTGCGTCGTCATGTCACCGAGCGGGTAGGCGCGTTGGTGGGAATGGAAGTTCCGGAGGTCGCCGTCCAGGTCGAACGGCTGCACCTGACATCGGCCCCCGGCACGGCACACGGGAGGACGCGATGAGCGAGCCCGGAAGCTTGCGGGGCGGCAGCACTGCGCCTGTTCTGGAGAAGGAGGCGCCGCCACCGGACGAGCACCCCGGTCGGGGCGGGCCCGCGGGTCACCGCTTCTGGTCGGCGCGCCGCGTGCCGGCCGGCATCGTGGCGGTGGCGCTGCTGGTCGTCGCGGGCGGCTTCCTCTACGACGTCGCCGCCGTCCGCGCCGACCGGGAAGCCATGGCCTGGCGGCGGAACCTCGCCCGGCAGCTCGCCGAGCGCCCCCTCGACGACATCTGGGTGCTGGTCGGCGCCGGGATCGCGGCGGCCCTCGGCGGATGGCTGATCCTCCTGGCCGTCACCCCGGGGCTGCGGGACGTCCTGCCGATGAACCGTCCGCAGCCCGACGTCCGCGCCGGGCTCCAGCGGGCCGCCGCCGCGCTGGTGCTGCGCGACCGGGCCATGGAGGTCGCCGGCGTGCAGTCGGTACGGGTCCGCACCGGCCGCCGGAAGGCCGACGTCCGCGCGGTCTGCCACTTCCGCGACCTGGACGACGTGCGCGCCGACCTGGACACCGTCCTCACCGACGCGGTCCGCGGCCTGGGCCTGACCCGGCCGCCCGCGCTCTCGGTCCATGTGCGGCGACCCGGGAAGAAGGGGTGAGCGCGATGCCCGCGACCGTGAACCGGGTGCTCCTCGGTCTGGTCGGACTGGTGCTGCTGGCCGTCGGCGGCGCGGTGCTGGCCGTCGGCCTGGGGGTCTCCCCGCCGTCCTGGTGGATCCACGACGGACGCCACGACGTCCTCCTCAGCGCCGCCGAACGCACGCGTTGGCGCGACGAGGCCTGGTGGTGGCCGACGGTCATCGCCGCCCTGGCCCTGCTCGTCCTGCTCGCCCTGTGGTGGCTGACGGCGGTCCTGCGCCGCCGTCGGCTCGGTGAGGTCCTCGTCGACACGGGCGACGGCGCGGGAGCCCTGCTGCGGGGCCGCGCCTTGGAGGGCGTGCTCACGGGCGAGGCGGGCCGGGCGGCCGGCGTCGCCCACGCGCACGTGGCGTTGACGGGCCGGCGGGAGGCGCCTCAGGCACGGGTGCGGCTCCTGCTGGAACCCCATGTGGACCCGGCGACCGTCCTCGACGAGCTCACGGCACACGCGCTGACGCACGCCAGGAACTCGGCGGCGCTGGCGGCGCTGCCGGCCGAGGTCCGTCTGAAGGCGGCCAAGCACAAGGCGGAAAGGGTGAGTTGACCGCCGCCGGCCCGGTCGCGCTCCCCTCCCGTTCCCTGAAGGGCCGGCTAGAACCCGTGCCGCATCCCGCCGTCCACCGGCAGCATGACGCCCGTCAGATAGGAGGCGGCGGGAGACAGCAGGAACGCCGCCGTCCGGCCGAACTCCTCCGGAGTCCCGTAACGCCGCAGCGGGATGCGGGACTCCATCGCGGTCCGGGTGGCCGCCGGGTCGGCCGAGAGGGCGTCCAGTTCCCGCACCCGGTCGGTGTCGATCCGGGACGGCAGCAGCCCGACCACCCGGATCCCCCGCGGCCCCACCTCGTCGGCCAGCGACTTGGCGAACCCCGCGAGCCCGGGCCGCAGCCCGTTCGAGATCGTCAGCCCGGGGATCGGCTCGTGCACCGACGCCGACAGCACGAACCCGATGACCCCGCCGGCCTCCAACTCGGCGGCGGCCGCCCGCGCGAGCCGGACCGCGCCGAGGAACACCGACTCGAACGCGGCCTGCCACTGCTCGTCCGTGCTGTCCGCGACGAACCCGGGCGGCGGCCCGCCCACGCTCACCAGCACCCCGTCGAACCCGCCGAAGGCCTCCCGGGCCGCGGCGATGAGCCGGGCCGCCGCCTCCGGCTCGGCGTTGTCCACGGCCACGCCGACGGCGTTCGGCCCCAGCTCGGCGGCCGCCTCCGCGGTGCGCTTCTCGTCACGGCCGGTGAGCACGACCTTCGCGCCGTCCGCGACGAGCTCGCGCGCGGCGGCGTTGCCCAGGCCGCGCGTGGCTCCGGTGACGACGTACACCCGGTCCTTCAGTCCAAGATCCATGGTCCCTATCCTGCCTCCTCGCCGTCGAACAGGGCGAAGGCGGTGTGCACCAGGCCGATGTGGCTGAAGGCCTGCGGGAAGTTGCCGAGGTGCCGTTCGGCCGCCGGGTCGTACTCCTCCGCCAGCAGCCCCACGTCGTTGGCCAGGCCCACCAGCCGTTCGAACAGCTCCCGCGCCTCCTGCGTACGGCCCGTCATGTGCAGCGCGTCCGCCAGCCAGAACGAGCAGGCCAGGAAGGCGCCCTCGGCGCCCGGCAGACCGTCGACGGTCGCGCCTTCCGTGCTGTAGCGGCGTACCAGGCCGCCGCGCCCGAGCTCCGCGCGGACCGCGTCGACGGTGCCGACGACCCGAGGGTCGTCCGGCGGCAGGAAGCCGACGCGCGGGATCAGCAGCAGGGAGGCGTCCAGGTCGGCCGAGCCGTAGTACTGGGTGAAGGTGTTGCGCTCCGGGTCGTAGCCCTGCTCGCACACCTCCCGGTGCACCTCGTCGCGCATCGCCCGCCAGCCCGCCAGGTCGCCGCCCAGCTCGGGGTGCTCCTCGATCGCGCGGACGGCCCGGTCGGCGGCCACCCACACCATCACCTTGGAGTGCACGAACTGCCGCCGGCCGCCGCGCACCTCCCACAGTCCCTCGTCGGGCTGGCGCCAGTTCTCGCTCAGCCAGTTCATCAGCGCGCTCTGCACCGCCCACATGTGCGGCCTGGGCGACATGCCCGCGGTCCGGGCCAGCGACAGCGAGTCCATGACCTCGCCGTAGACGTCCAGTTGCAGCTGGTTCACCGCTCCGTTGCCGATGCGGACGGGCTTGGAGCCGGCGTAGCCGGACAGCCAGGGCAGCTCGCACTCGGGCAGCCGGCGCTCGCCCGCCAGCCCGTACATGATCTGCAGGTCCGCCGGATCGCCCGCGACGGCGCGCAGCAGCCAGTTGCGCCACGCCTCGGCCTCCTCGTGGTAGCCGGCCGCGAGGGCGGCCCCGAGGGTGAGGGTGGAGTCGCGCAGCCAGCAGAAGCGGTAGTCCCAGTTGCGGACCCCGCCCAGCTCCTCGGGCAGCGAGGTGGTGAGCGCGGCGACGATGCCGCCGGTCGGGGCGTAGGTGAGGGCCTTGAGGGTGATGATCGAACGCATCACGATGTCCCGGTGGGGCCCGCGGTAGCGGCAGCGGGCGGACCACTTCTGCCAGTCCTCGACGCTGGTGCGCAGCGCCTCCCACGGGTCCACCAGCGGCGGGCGGGACTCGTGCGAGGGGTGCCAGGTCAGCACGAAGGCGACCGACTCGCCCTCGGCGACGGTGAACTCCGAGAGCGTGCAGAAATCCTCGCCCCAGGTGCGCACGGCCGGCTCGCTGCGGAACCAGGCCGCGTCCGGACCGGCGACGGCCACGCGATGCCCGTCCACCCGGCGCATCCACGGCACGACCCACCCGTAGTCGAAGCGCAGCCGCAGCGTGCTGCGGACGGTGACCCGGCCGCGCAGCCCCTCGACGACGCGGACGACGTCGGGGGCCCCGTCGCGCTGGGGCATCAGGTCGGTGACCCGGATCGCGCCCTCGTCGCTCTCCCACTCGGTGTCCAGGACGAGCGTGTCGGGCCGGTAGGCGCGCCGGGTGCAGGGACCCTCGACGTCCTTGGGGGCGATGCGCCAGTGGCCGTTCTCCTCGTCGCCGAGGAGGCGGGCGAAGCAGGCCCCGGAGTCGAAGCGGGGCAGGCAGAGCCAGTCGACGGAACCGTCCGTGCCGACCAGGGCGGCGGTCTGTTCGTCGCCGATGAGGGCGTAGTCCTCGATGCGGGGGTGCATGGGATTGCGAGTTCCCGGCGGACCGGGGCGGCAATCAGGGGTGCGGCCTGGCGAGTGACGGCAGGCTCACCGGCGCGCCCGCCCCGGAGAAGACGACACCCGGGTCCGACGGGGCCTGGTTCAGCACCCACAGGCCGATCAGGGTGGCCAGCGTGAAGACGACGGCGATGAGCACGGCGAGCACCAGCCGCCGTCGGCGTTCGCGCCGCAGCCACGCGCCGCGGGCCGTGCGATAGGCGTCCGGGGCGGGCGGCCGCACCCCGCCGGCCAGCGCCTCCAGGGCCTCGCGCAGCTCCCGCTCGGTGCGGTCGGTGTCGTTCATCGCCGGGTCTCCATCGCCTGGGTGAGCGCGGCCAGGCCGCGTGAGGTGTGGGTTTTCACGGACCCGCAGGAGATGCCCATCGCGGCGGCGATCTCGCTCTCCTTCAGCCCGAGCCAGTGCCGCAGCACGAGCGCCTCGCGCTGCCGGGCGGGCAACTGCTGGAGGGCGTCGATCAGCACGCGCTGGTCGTCGCGCAGCAGTGCGGTGCTCTCCGCGGAGGCGACCGTCTCGTCCGGCAGCTCCGGCGGGCTCTCCACATGCCGGCGGGCGACCTGGAGGTGGCGTATCCGCATCCGGGTCAGATTGCAGACGGTGGAGCGCAGATAGGCCTCGGCCGCCTGTACGTCCCGCAGCCGCCGCCACTTGCGGTAGATCTGGTAGTAGGCCTCGGCGACCACGTTCTCCGGGTCGTCCGCGCCCAGCAGCACGGCGAGCCGCAGCATCGAGGAGTAGTGCAGCGCGAAGAGCCGGGCCAGGCCCGCCTCGCGTTCCAGCTCGGCCGGGTCGCTCGCCACGGGGGCGAGCGGCTCGACGGGGGGCTCCTGCACGGGGATCAGGGGTCTGCGTCTCACGGGTGGTTCGCTCCCGTCTCGGGGCGCCGCCTGAGGACCAGGCGGGAGGGCAGGTCGGTGGTGTCGGCGCCGCGCGGGACGCCGAGCCGGTCGAGGGCCGCGGTGCCGGCCACCGCGACGGTCAGATTGAGCAGCAGCGCCACGAGTCCGGCGTAGATCTCCACCGGTCCGAACCCCAGGCTGACGATGGAGGAGAACCCCTCGCGCACCACCATGAAGGTCCCGGCCGCCATGCCGGCCGCCCACCCGGCGAGCAGCGCGCGCGGATGCAGCCGCCCGGTGAACAGCCCGACGGCCACGGCCGGGAAGATCTGCAGGATCCACACCCCGCCCAGCAGCTGGAGGTTGACGGCGTCCTGGTCGCGCAGCCCGAACACGAACGCCACCGCGCCGATCTTCGCGGTCAGCGACACCGCCTTGGCGATCCGCACCTGCCGCTTGGGCGTGGCCGTCGGATGGACGTACTCGACGTACACATTGCGGACGAAGCTGGTGGCGGCGGCGATCGACATCACGGCCGCCGGGACCAGCGCGCCCACGGTGATCGCCGCGAACACCAGCCCGGCCAGCGGAGCGGGCATCAGCCGGTCGACGAGCATCGGGACGGCTGCCTCGGCGCCCCCTTCCGGAGCCCGCACCCCCGCCGCGAGGGCCGCGACGCCGAGCAGGCCGAAGAGGGCGAGCAGCCCTGTCCAGACGGGCAGCGCCGCGGAGACCTTGCGCAGGGTGCGCGGCCCGTCGGCGGCGAACCCGGCGGTGAGCACATGCGGGTACATCAGCAGCGCGAGCGCCGACCCGAGCGCGAGCGTGGCGTACGCCGGCTGCTGCGCGGGGGTCAGGACCAGCGCCGAGTGCGCCACATCCGTCGCGCCGCTTCTGCGCGCCGCGCCCTCGAACACCGCCCCGGGCCCGCCGAGCCGCCGGAGCACCAGCCAGCAGACGGCGGTGAGCGACACGAACACCGCCACCGCCTTCAGCGCGGAGATCACCGCGGGCGCCCGCAGCCCGTGCCGGTAGGTGGCCACCGCGAGCCCCGCGAACAGCGCCACCATCACCAGATCCCCGGCCGCGCCCCGCGGATACACGCCCCCGGCCGTCAGCACCGCCCGTATCCCGAGCAGTTGCAGGGCCAGGTACGGCATGGTCGCGAGGATCCCGGTCAGCGCCACGACCAGGGCCAGTGGCGGCGACCCGTACCGCCCCCGGACGAAGTCGGCCGCGGTGACATAACCGTTTCTGCGGGCCACGCTCCACAGCCGGCTCAGCAGGACGAAGGCGAGCGGGCAGACGATCACCGTGTACGGCACGGCGAAGAACGCGGGCGCCCCACTTCCGTACGCGAGGCCCGGGACGGCCGTGAAGGTGTACGCGGTGAAGATCGTGCCGCCGAGCAGCAGCCAGGTCCAGACGGGGCCGAGGGAGCGGTCGGCGAGCGCCCAGCCCTCCAGGGAGGGCAGCCGGTCGCTCGGGCGCAGCCGACGCGCGGTCGCGGCGAGCAGCGACGCCCCGCCGATCACGGCGAGGAACGTCGTGGTCATGGCGCCGTCGGCCATGGGTCACCGTCCTTGGTGTGCCTGAACCCTCACCGGTTCAGTTGCGCTCACGGCCGTTTCGGTTGACGCGGAACAGACGGGAAATCCTCTGGGAATTCGCTGTCAACCACTTCCGGCGGGCGGGCAACTCTTGCACAGACCGACAGCGAGCGGGAGAGCCGCCCTTCGCTGATCTCCAGGCACCCCGGTTCACGAGGTGTGCCGCACCGCCCAGGCGAGGAGCCGCCATGCCTACGTCCACCCTGCCCGAAACCGGCCGTCCGGTGCCGGAAAAGTCGCGTATATCACCAAGGTCCGTGCTGTTGTGGACCGTTGTCGCCCTGCTCGGCGCCGTGGCCTGGGGCGTCCTGGCCCTGGCCCGGGGCGAGGAGATCTCGGCCGTCTGGCTGGTCGTCGCGGCCCTCGGCTCGTATGCGATCGCCTACCGCTTCTACTCCCGCTTCGTCGCCCGCCGCGTCCTCGAGCCGGACGACCGCCGGGCCACCCCCGCCGAACGCCTGGAGGACGGGGTCGACTTCCAGCCGACCGACCGTCGCGTCCTGTTGGGCCACCACTTCGCCGCGATCGCGGGCGCCGGACCGCTGGTGGGCCCGGTCCTCGCGGCCCAGATGGGCTATCTGCCCGGCACCCTGTGGATCGTCGCCGGGGTGATCTTCGCGGGCGCGGTGCAGGACATGGTCGTGCTGTTCCTGTCGATGCGGCGGAACGGAAAGTCGCTGGGGCAGTTGGCGAGCGACGAGATCGGCCGCGTAGGCGGGGCCGCGGCCCTGATCGCCGTCTTCGCCATCATGATCATCCTGCTGGGCGTGCTGGCGCTGGTCGTGGTCAACGCCCTCGCCCACTCGCCCTGGGGGACCTTCTCGGTCGCGATGACCGTCCCCATCGCCCTCTTCATGGGCTTCTGGCTGCACCGCATCCGCCCGGGCCGGGTCGTCGAGACGAGCTTCATCGGCGTGGCGCTGCTCCTGCTGGCGATCGTCGGCGGTGGCTGGATCCAGAACTCCTCCCTCGCGGACGCCTTCACCCTCAGCCCCACGACCCTGGTCTTCTGCCTGATCGGCTACGGCTTCGTCGCCTCGGTCCTGCCGGTGTGGATGCTTCTCGCCCCGCGCGACTACCTTTCCACCTTCATGAAGATCGGCACGATCGCGCTGCTGGCGGTCGGGGTGGTCGTGGCCGCGCCCGTGCTCAGGGCGGACGCGGTGAGCGACTTCGCGAGGTCGGGCGCGGGCCCGGTCTTCGCGGGCTCGCTCTTCCCCTTCCTCTTCATCACGATCGCGTGCGGCGCGCTGTCCGGCTTCCACGCGCTGGTCTCGTCCGGGACGACGCCCAAGCTGATCCAGAAGGAGTCGCAGGTCCGGCTCATCGGTTACGGCGCGATGCTGATGGAGTCCTTCGTCGCGATCATGGCGCTGATCGCGGCGGCCACGCTGGAGCCGGGCCTGTACTACGCGATGAACGCCCCGGCCGGACTGCTGGGCACGACGGCCGAGTCGGCGTCCCACGCGGTGGCCGGCCTCGGCTTCACCATCACCCCCGACCAGCTCACCCAGGCCGCCAAGGCGGTCGAGGAGCAGACCCTGATCGCCCGCTCGGGCGGCGCGCCCACCCTCGCCGTCGGCATGTCTGAGATCTTCTCCGGCGTCTTCGGCGGCGCCGCGATGAAGGCCTTCTGGTACCACTTCGCCATCATGTTCGAGGCGCTGTTCATCCTGACCACGGTGGACGCGGGCACCCGGGTCGGCCGCTTCATGCTCCAGGACATGCTCGGCAACGTGTGGAAGCCGGTCGGCCGGGTCAACTGGAAGCCCGGCATCTGGCTGTGCAGCGGCCTGGTGGTCGCCGCCTGGGGCTACTTCCTGTACTCCGGCGCGACCGACCCGCTCGGCGGGATCAACCAGCTCTTCCCGCTCTTCGGCATCGCGAACCAGCTGCTGGCCGCCATCGCCCTGACCGTCTGCACGACGGTGCTCATCAAGTCCGGACGACTGCGCTGGGCCTGGGTGACCGGCGTCCCGCTGGCCTGGGTGGTCGCGATCACCTTCACCGCGGGGTGGCAGAAGATCTTCTCCGACGACCCCAGGATCGGCTTCTTCGCCCAGCGCACGCGATACGCCGACGCCCTCGACGCCGGCCAGGTGCTGGCCCCGGCGAAGTCGTCGGCCGACATGCACACCGTGGTCACCAACTCCACCGTGGACGGCGTCCTGATCGCCGTGTTCCTGCTGCTGGTCGCCGTGGTGATCGTGAACGCGGCGGTCGTCTGCGTACGGGCCGTACGGTCCCCGGTCCCGCTGCCGACGACCGAGGCGCCGTACGTCGAGTCCCGTATCGACGTGCCCACGGCGGTGGGATCGTGAGGGTCGCCGTGCGCTGGGCGCGGGCGGTGCGCTGGTATCTGCGCGAGCTGACGGGGGAGGCGGAGTACGACCGCCACTGCGAGCGACACCGCCGCCGTCACCCACTCGCTCCGACCCCGACCCGCCGCGAGTACGAGACGCTGCGCAGCCGCCACCGCGAGGACCATCCCCAGAGCCGCTGCTGCTGAACAGCGGGGGCGGGACGGGGGATGGCGGGGCGGGGGGCTACACCGTCGCCGGTTCGGCCTGTTCCGTCGGCTGGGCGGCTGCCTGGGCCCGGTCGCGGGACTCGCGGCGGACCAGGATCACCCAGCCGACGGGGACGCCCACCGAGAACAGCCACCACTGGATGGCGTACGCGTAGTTCAGGGCCGCGTCCTCGCTGCCGGGCCGGCCGAGCAGCTCCGGGCTGTCGCCCTTCGGCTCGGGCGCGGTCTGCGCGATGTAGCCGCCGAGCACCTGGACGCCGAGGCGCTCGGCCTCCTGCTCGCTGTTGATCAGCATGATCTGCCGGTCCGGCAGTCCCTTGAGGTCCTTGATGCCGCTCGCCGAGGTCGTCTCGTCGGGCATCAGCCGCCCGGTGACCGTGACCTGGCCGCTCGGCGGCGCGGGGATCTTCGGGAACGCGGTCTGGCTCGGCCCGTCCGCGGGGATCCAGCCCCGGTTGACCAGCAGCACCTTGCCGTCCGTCAGGACGAACGGGGTGAGGACGTGGAAGCCGACCGTCTCGTCGGCGTTGACCCGGCGTCTGACGACGACCTCGTGCGCGGTGTCGAACGCGCCGGTGGCGCTCACGCTGCGGTACCGCTCGCTGCGGGTGACGGCGTGGCCCGGGGTGGTCAGCGTCTCCACGGGCACCGGCTCGGCGCCCAGGGCGTCGGAGACCAGCTGGTTGCGCGCGGTGCGCTCGTCGTAGCGATGCATCTGCCAGATGCCCAGCCTGATCATCGTGGGGATGAGGAGGAGGGAGACCAGCGTGAGGATCACCCACTGCCGGGACAACAGGAAGCGGTACACCCCACGACCGTACAACTCGGTCGTGGGGCGCATCAGGCCGGGTACCGGAAGCAGGCCTTCCGGGGGTGACCCTCGGGTGTTCCAGGTCGGGTCGGCTCAGGCTTCGTCGATTCACACTTTGTCGATGATGCCCACCCTGCCCTCCGCGCGGGCGCAGTGCGCGCCGCAGTACCAGTGACCCTCGACCTCGACGCCCTGCCCGATGATCTGGACCCGGCAGTGCTCGCAGATCGGTGCCATGCGATGAATCGCACAGGAGAAGCAGTCGAAGACGTGCACAGCGCCCTGAGCGTGAACCTCGAAGGTCATCCCGTAGTCATTGCCGCATACTTCGCATCTCGCCATGCGCCACAGGGTGAGCCGTCGCCCCCGCGCGGGCGAGCGGGCGGCGGGCGAGTCGCGTGCCAATCACCCGTACGTACGGGTCGCTCGCGCACGGCTCACTCGTCGGCGCTCTCCACATCCCGCAGGAGCTGCCCGAAGGCCGCCTCGTCCACCACCGGCGTCCCGAACTGGCGTGCCTTCACCACCTTCGACGTGCCCGAGTCGGGATCGTTGGTGACGAGGAGGCTGGTCAGCCGGGAGATGCTGGTCGCCACATGCAGCCCCGCCTCGGCGGCCCGGTCCTCCAGCAGTTCGCGCTCGACCGAGGTGTCGCCGGAGAAGGCGACCCGCATGCCCTGCTTGAGCGGTTTGTCGTCTTCGTATCGACCGGGGTTGGGATACGGACAGGCCGGCCGCTTGCGGGACGGTCGCCAACTGCTCGGCCGGTAGCTGCTGTAGCCGCCCTGACCGCCGCCGGGACCGCTCGCCTGCCGACCGATCAGGGGCGCGGGCCGGTCGGTCCACTCCGTCAGCGGCCGGCACTCCATCAGCGGCAGCCGGACACCGCCCGCGGCCGCGGCCCGCAGACTGGGCCGGAACGCCTCCGCGAGCACGCGCGCGTCGTCCAGCGCGTGGTGCGCCCGCTGCTGGACGACGCCGAAGTGGGCCGCCAGCGACTCCAGCTTGTGGTTGGGCAGCGGCAGCCTCAGCTCCTTGGAGAGGGCGATGGTGCACAGCCGCTGCCGCACCGGAGCCTCGCGCTGCGCGCGCGCGTACTCCCGCGCGATCATCTGCCAGTCGAAGACCGCGTTGTGCGCGACGAGCACCCGTCCGTCGAGCCGGGCGGCGAACTCCTCGGCCACGTCCTGGAAGAGGGGAGCGCCCTCCAGCACCTCGCTGGTCAGACCGTGTATCCACACCGGCCCCGGATCCCGCTCCGGATTGACCAGTGTGTACCAGTGGTCCTCGATCTCGCCGCGCGAGTCCAGCCGGTACACGGCGGCGGAGATGATCCGGTCGTCCCGGGCCAGGCCGGTGGTCTCCACGTCAACGACCGCGTACCCCTGGGGATACGCGGTCGGCCACTCCGTGGGGGAGGACGCTGTCGTCGTGTGGTCTTCGAGCATGGTCATTGAGGATACGGGCCGCCACTGACACCTCGTCGCACCTCCCCCGAAGTCACCCTCGCGGTTGGCGCATTGTGCCCTCCTGAGGTGTCATCCTCCCTGCTGTGACCGAACCAACCCACGCCGAGGCCCACGACGGCTCGCTCGGATCCCGGCTGAACTGGCTGCGGGCCGCGGTCCTCGGCGCCAACGACGGCATCGTCTCCACCGCGGGCCTCGTCGTCGGCGTGGCCGGCGCGACGGACGACCGCTCGGCGCTGCTGACGGCCGGCCTGGCCGGTCTGCTCGCCGGGTCGATGTCCATGGCGGCGGGGGAGTACGTCTCCGTGTCGACCCAGCGGGACTCCGAGAAGGCCGCCCTCGCACTGGAGCGCCGGGAACTGCGCGAGCAGCCGGAAGCCGAGCTGAACGAACTGACCGAGCTGCTGGAGGAGCGGGGCCTCACCCGGGAGGTGGCCCGGGAGGCCGCCGTCCAGCTCACGGAACGGGACGCGTTGAAGGCCCACGCGCGCGTGGAGCTCGGCATCGACCCCGACGACCTCACCGACCCCTGGCACGCGGCCGTCGCGAGCTTCTTCGCCTTCACGGCCGGCGCCCTGCTCCCCCTCCTGTCCATCGTCCTGCCCCCGACCGACTGGCGCCTCCCGGTGACGGTCGTCTCCGTCCTGGTGGCCCTGTCCGTCACCGGCTGGAGCAGCGCCCGCCTGGGCGCGGCTGCCCCGGGCCGCGCGGTCCTGCGGAACGTGGGAGGCGGGGCGCTGGCGATGGGGGTGACGTATCTGGTGGGGTCGGTGCTGGGGGCGGCGGGGGTCGGGAACGGATGACGCGTGACTACGTATGAGCGTGTTCTTGCGTATGCGAGTGAGCGCTGACGCTTCCGGGCGGGGGCTGGGCGTGCTCTGCCGGGATGCGAAGGGAAGTTCGTCCGCCGAATGTGTGACCTGCCCTTGTGCGATGCGTGCCACCCGCGGCTGTCGGTACGGCGTTGCGAAGCGGACGACGAGCGGGCCGTGCTCGATCTGGTCAACGCGGACCGGCTCACCGGCCAGCCCGAGACGACCCGGGCGATGCTCGCCGAGGCCCTGGCCGGCCGGTCGCCCGTGGACGGTGCCTGGTGGGCCGAACTGGAGGCGCCCGCAACGGACGTGCTGCACGACGCCGACGGTCAGGCGCTCGGCGTCGTCTCCTACGCCGTCCGGCCCGGCGACCCTGCACCTGCTCGCCCGACTCGGCGCCGACCAGGTGATCCTTTACGTCGACGACGACGCCCCGCCCGGTGACGTGCGTGACCGCACCGCTGCCCGTCGCATGTACGACCGGGCGGGTCTGACGGAGATCGACCGCCTGTTCTCCTTCACCCGTCTCCCCTGCTCCACGGGTTTCTGAGGGCGGGTCAGCCGGTCGTCACCGCCGCGACGTGCTGCTGCGCCCCGGCCAGCCACCGCTCCAGCGCGGCCACCGTCAGCAACACCGCCGTGTCGGTCTCGGCGGCCAGTGCCACCGGATCGAGCAGCCCGGCCTCGACGCACCGCGGCGCCGGCCGCCCGCCCGTGGTCTGACGGCCCAGAGATCCGGCGAAGTACTGCTTGCGCCGGGGGAGCACCGACAGCGCCCCAGAGGGAAGCAGCCGCACCACCTGGGCCTTGCACCGTAGATAGGCCGACGGCAGGCGCGGGTGGTACCGGTATCCCGGAGGCAGCGCCAGCGCCGCACCCAGGAAAGCGTCGTGCAGAAACGGCGACGCCTCCGGGACGACACCCGCGGACGGGATCTCCTCGAAGGGGAACAGCGCGTCGTGCGCGTCGGCCTCCGCCCACGACCGCCCCGCCGCCGCATGCGCGGCGACCTGGCCGTCCACCCACTCCCGGGACCATACGGTCGCGGCCGACCGGTAGGGCTCGGCGAGCACCGCAGGGGCCACCGGGTCGCACCAGGTCGGCCAGTTCGCTGCCCAGTAGCCGCGCGCCCGCGGCCCAGCCGGCAGCAGCCGGGCCGCCATCGCGGCCACCTCACCTGGCCGCGCCTGCCGACGGCGTCGAGAGGGTTTCCGGCGAGCACCTGGCGCGAAGCCGCGTCCGCCCTGGGGGTCGGTTGGCGGAGATCGCCAACAAGCAAGCGCGTACCGTTGGTAATACTTGTGGGTAACAACGTCTAGTCGCAGCCCACCAGCGGTTCTACGGTGCACCCATGCCGAACCTGCCCGATGTCGTGCTGTGGTCGATACCCGCCTTCGTGCTGCTCACCGTGGTCGAGATGATCAGCGTCCGGATCCATCCCGACGAGGACGCGGCCGGATACGAGACGAAGGACGCCGTGACGAGCGTCGGCATGGGGCTCGGGAGTCTCGTCTTCGACTTCGTCTGGAAGATCCCGATCGTCGCGATCTACACGGCGATCTACGAACTCACGCCCCTTCGCGTCCCCGCCCTGTGGTGGACGCTCCCGCTGATGCTGCTCGGGCAGGACTTCTTCTACTACTGGTCGCACCGCGGCCACCACGTCATCCGCGTCCTGTGGGCCTGCCACGTCGTCCACCACTCCAGCGAGAAGTTCAACCTCACCACCGCCCTGCGCCAGCCCTGGACCACGCTGACCGTCTGGCCGTTCTACGTCCCGCTCGTCGCCGCCGGCGTCCACCCGGCCGCGCTCGCGTTCTGCTCCTCGGCGAACCTCGTCTACCAGTTCTGGATCCACACCGAGCGGATCGACCGGATGCCCCGGTGGTTCGAGTTCGTGTTCAACACGCCCTCCCACCACCGCGTCCACCACGCCTCCCAGGGCGGCTACCTGGACCGCAACTTCGGCGGCATCCTCATTGTCTGGGACCGGCTCTTCGGCTCGTTCGTGCCCGAGGTGGACCGGCCCGTCTATGGGTTGACCAAGAACATCAACACGTTCAACCCGATCAAGGTGGCCACTCATGAATACGTCGCGATCGTCAAGGACGTGAAGACGGCGGGCAGTTGGCGCGAGCGGGCCGGACGGGTCTTCCGCGGCCCCGGCTGGCAACCCGCACCCGCACCCGCGCCCGTGCCCGCGCCCGCACCCACGCCCGCCCCCGCCGCTCCGGTCGAGGAGATCACGTCCGCGTGACCCGCCCCCGCGCCCTCGCCGCCCCTTCCGTCCTCCTCGTCCTCTTCGCGCTCGCCGTCACCGTCGACCTGCTCAGCCTCGCGGTCGGCTTCGACGCCGGGCATGTCGTGGCCAAGCCGCTCCTCATGCCCCTCCTCGCCGCCTGGGCGGCCCTGCGCGGCGCGCCTCGGCTCCTGGTCGTCGCCCTCCTGTGCGGCTGGGGCGGCGACGTCCTGCTCCTCTCCGACGCCGACCCCGCCTTCCTCGCCGGCATGGCCTCCTTCGCCGCCGGGCACCTCTGCTACCTCGCGCTGTTCGCCCGCGTCGGCCGCCCACGCGCGCGTGGCGCGCTCCTCGCCCCCTGCTACGCCACCGCCTGCATCGCCACCGTCGCCCTGCTGTGGCCCGGCCTCCCGCCGGAGCTGCGCCTCCCCGTCGCCGTCTACAGCACCCTGCTCACCGCCATGGCGTACACCGCCACCACCCGCCTCGGCCCGGTCGCCGGCGCCGGCGGTGCGCTGTTCCTGCTCTCCGACACGTTGATCGCGACCGGCGTCGCCGACTGGCCGCAGCCCCCGCGCCCCGACCTCTGGATCATGCTCACGTACCTCGCCGCGCAGTTCCTGCTGGTCCGCGGCACCCTCGGCGAGCGACGCCCGTCGGCGACGACGTACCGTGAAGTGCGCTCGACCACCCCCTGAGCGCACCGAACAGCACAGATCGCACGAGCAACGAGAAGGACCCTCGCCATGCGCGCCACCACCATCCACGCCCCGTTCGACATGCGCGTGGAGGACGTGCCCGAGCCCGTGGTGCAACGGCCCACCGACGCCGTGGTCCGGGTGCTGCGCGCCTGTATCTGCGGCAGCGACCTGTGGGCGTACCGCGGCGAGGCCGCCCGCCGGCCCGGCCAGCGGATCGGGCACGAGTTCCTCGGCGTGGTCGAGGAGACCGGCTCCGAGGTGACGACGCTCGGGCGCGGTGACCTCGTCGTCGCGCCCTTCATGTGGTCCGACGGCGTCTGCGACTACTGCCGCGAGGGCCTGACGACGTCCTGCGAGCACGGCGGCTTCTGGGGCTCCATCGGCTACGACGGCGGCCAGGGCGAGGCCGTGCGCGTGCCCTTCGCCGACGGCACCCTCGTCCGGCTGCCCAAGGAGGCGGCCTCCGACGACCGTCTGCTGGCCGCGCTGCTGACCCTGTCCGACGTGCTGGGCACCGGCCACCACGCCGCCCTCGGCGCGGGCGTGCGGCCCGGCGCCACCGTCGCGGTCGTCGGGGACGGCGCCGTCGGCCTGTGCGCGGTGCTCGCCGCCAAGCGGCTCGGCGCCGAACGGATCATCGCGCTCGGCCGCCACCAGGTCCGTACGGACATCGCTCGCCGCTTCGGCGCCACCGACGTCGTCGCCGAACGCGGGGACGCGGCCGTCGAGGCCGTCCGCGAACTCACCCGGGGCCAGGGCGCGCACGCGGTCGTCGAGGCCGTCGGCACCGAGCAGTCCATGCGGACGGCCGTCGACATCACCCGTGACGGCGGCGCCATCGGCTTCGTCGGCGTCCCGCACGGCAGCGGCACCGGACTCGACCTCGGTGTCCTGTTCGACCGCAACATCGCACTGCGCGGCGGCGTCGCCCCGGTCCGCACCTACATCCCCGAGCTGCTGCCCGACGTCCTCAGCGGTGCCATAGACCCGTCGCCCGTCTTCGACCTGACCGTGGACGTCGAAGGCGTCCCGGACGGCTACAAGGCGATGGACGAGCGCACCGCCCTCAAGGTGATGGTCACCACCTGACAGTCCACCTGATCAACAGGTGGATCAACCCTTGATCGGCAGCGGCAAGGCCGTCAACAACCCCGACGCCGCGACCACCACGCCCAGCGCGACGACCTCCACGCGCGCGGGGATGCAGGCGGCCCGTGGGTCGGGGGCCCGGCGCAGCCGGGTCCGCGCCCACAGGGCGAGCAGGGCGACCGCGCAGACCAGCAGCACCTTCGCGAGCAGCACGCGCCCGTACGCCGTCGTCGTCAGCTGATCGAGCACCGGCCCCGACGGCAGTCGGCGCAGCGAACTGCACAGCCCGGTCGCGGTGACCGCGGCGAACAGGACGGCCGCCACGCGCGCGTAGAGCCCGAGCAGTGCGCCGCCCGCCTCCGCGTCGTCCCACCGCCGCAGCGTGCGGAGCACGTTGAGCAGTCCGCCCGCCCACAGCGCGGAGCACGTCAGATGCACCAGGGTCAGCGCGGAGCCGATCAACGGCGTGTGCTCGGTCGGCGGATGCGCGCGCAGCGCCTCCGCCAGGACCACCGCCGCGAGCGGCCACATCTGACGGCCGGGCCGACGCGAGAGTGCGCACAGCCCCGCCACGGCGAACGCGATCGCTTCCAGCAGGGCCAGGACGCCGGACCGTGAGCCGTGGCCGTGCGGCGCCAGCTCTCCGGCGGTCGCCGCGGCCGCGAACCCCACGACGGCCGCGTACGGCGCCCAGCCGCCCGGCCGGCCGGGCGGGGCCTCGGGCACCCGCCGGGCCAACCCGGTCACGAACACCTCGCCCACCTGCACGCACAGCGCGGCGAACAGGGCCGCCCGCAGCAGCGCGACCACACCGGAGTCGGGGGCCGCGCTCCCCCCGGTGCCGTGCGCGGCGACGGACGGCCCGAGCAGCGGGACCAGCGCACCGAGTCCCACCAGGACGAGCACCGCCACCGCCCGGTAGAGACCGGGACCGGGCCGGGTACGGCGTGCGGAGCGGGAACCGGCTTCAGAGCCGGAGCTGGTTGCGTCGGTCGGTCGTATGAGCGCCATGGCAGGATCCTCACCATGCGCATCAAAGTGGGGCAAATCGGTTTGGACTGCCCTGACTGCGGCCTGAGGTCACAGCCAGCGCGCCGGATCGGCCCCCCAAGGCCCGGGAGGACGCGCCCAGTCGCGCGGCCCGCCGTCGAACGACACCGGCGGAAGGGCATACCGCAGCCGTCCGATGGGGCCGTCGGCCTCCGTGAGCCAGGGCTGCGGGTCGACGCGGGCGTCCCCGCCGGTCTTCGGGGCTCCCGCCTTGGCCGTCCCTTTGCCCTTGGCTTCGTCCATCCGGGCGTCTTCGGTCAGCCATGCCGCGGTCCGCGCCAGCGCCAGCCGTACGAACCGGCTGCCGCCGTCGTGCGACTGCTCGGTCAGCGCCCGCAGTACGCCTGCCGCCAGCAGGTAGCCGGTGCCGTGGTCGAGGGCCTGCGCGGGCAGTGCGCCGGGCCGCTCGGCCGAACCCTCGACGGCCGCGATGCCGGTGGCCGCCTGCACCAGGCTGTCGAAGCCGCGCCGCCCGCCCCACGGCCCGTACGCGCCCCACGCGGACACCTGCGCCACGACCAGCCCGGGCCGACGTTCGGCCAGCGCCTCGGGGGAGAGCCCGAACCGGTCCAGGGCGCCCGGCCGGTACCCGGCGACCACGACGTCCGCCGCCGCGAGCAGCTCCTCGAAGACGCGCCGGTCCGCCGTCGCCGTCAGGTCCAGCAGCGCCGAGCGCTTCCCGAAGCCCGTGTCGGCATGCTGGTCGGGAAGCTCGGCCGGGTGGGGCGCGTCGACGCGCAGGACGTCCGCGCCCAGCAGGGCGAGGGTGCGGGTGGCGACCGGCCCGGCGAGCACCCGGGTCAGGTCCAGCACGCGCAGCCCGGCGGCGGGCAGCACAGGGGTGCCGTCGAGCGGCGCGAACGTACGCGCGCGTGCCCCGTCCAACCGGCCCCGCTCGACCAAGGGGCGAGCGGCGATCGCGGCAGCCTGCTCGTGCGCCGCCCACTCCTGGGGCGTGCGCAGCGCCACGGCCAGGCCCCCGGCCGCGAACACCGCGTCCTCCACGTCCAGGGCGGAGCGCTCGCCGAGCGCCGCTTCGACGGTGGCCGGGTCGGCGTCCTCGGACATGCCCAGCGCCTTCAGCAGCCGCGCGCGGTGGTGCGGGTAGTTGGCGTGGGTGCGCACCCGGCCGTCCGCCGTCCGCCAGAACCGTGACAGCGGGGCGAAGAGGACCGGCGCCCGCCCGTCGACCAGCACCTGCCGCTCACTGGTGAACGCGGCGGCCACCGCCCCGTCGTCCACCCGCACCGCGGGGACCTCCGCGAGGCCGGCCCGCCGCGCCCCCAGCTCGGCGCCGGCCAGCGCACACGCGCCCACGCAGGCCCGCGCCAGCTCCCGCACGGGGAGGCGCGCCGGTAGGGCGCCCTCCCGGGCGACGGTCGACACGCGCGCGAGGAGGGCGGGATCGCCGCCCAGTTCCGACCAGGCGAACTTGATGTCAGTCATGACTGTATTGTGCAGTATTGATTCAATCAATATATGGTCCGCTCCGGGCACGACGAAGGGCCGGACGGATGATCCGCCCGGCCCCTCGCGGCGCGTGTTACTTCACGGCGCGCAGCGCGTTCACGACGCCGAAGCCGAAGAAGCCGTTCACCCGCTTGCCGCCCACGCAGGTCGCGTCCACGACACCGTCACCGTTGCCGTCGTACGGCTCGGTCGGGCAGCCCGGGTTGTTCGCCTGCGCCTTGAGCAGCGCCTGCAGCTGGGCCGGGGTCGCCCACGGGTGCGTCGACTTCAGCAGCGCGGCCACACCGGCCACGTGCGGGGACGCCATCGAGGTGCCCTGCAGGAAGCCGTACGCGTTGTTCGGCATCGTCGACAGGACGCGGCCGTTGGCGGACGGGGTGTCCGGTATCTGGTACTTGTCGCCGCCCGGAGCCGCGACGTCGATGGCGCCCAGGCCGTAGGTGGAGTAGTACGACTTGGTGCCCTTGACGCCCGTCGCGCTCACCGTGACGACGCCCGGCAGCTGGGTCGGCACGTCGAAGCACTCGTGCGGGTCGATCGTCCGCTCGACCGGCGTGGAGTCGTCCGGGCTCGAGGCGTCGACCAGGGAGTCGGAGTCCAGGTCGTGGTTGGAGTTGCCCGCCGAGGCGACGTTGAGCGTGCCCTTCTTCTGGGCGTACAGCTGGGCCCTGTTGACCGAGTCAACAATGGCCTTCTGGTCGGGGTCGTCCATGCAGTTGTACAGCCACGGGTCGACGTAGTAGCTGTTGTTCGTGATCTCGACGCCGTGGTCGGCGGCGAACACGAAGGCGCAGACGACGTTCTCCGGGTAGAAGAGGCCGTCCTTGGGGTCGCTCACCTTGATGCCGGCGACCTTCACCCCGGGCGCGACGCCCGCCACGCCGATGCCGTTGCGGGCCGCGGCGATCTCACCGGCGACATGCGTGCCGTGGTAGTCGTCCGCGGTGTACGGGCGCCACGCGCCCTCGCTGGTGTCCGCGACGCCGCCGACGCAGTTCGCCGACTGGGACGCGGAGAAGTTCGGCGCGAGGTCCGGGTGGGTGTCGTCGACGCCGGTGTCGATCACGGCGACCGTGACCTTCTTGCTGCCCGGGTTGATCTCGGCGGCCTTGTCGGCGCCGATCGCGCGCAGGTCCCACTGGTCGGCCTCGAGCGGTTCGCTCTGGCCCGCGGCGTCGGACGCCTTCTCGACCTTCGTGGCCTGCGCCTGCGACAGGATCTGTGCCGCGCCCTCGTCGGTCGTCCCGGCGAGGCTCAGCGGCGCGGTACGGGTCGCACCCGCCGACTGCACGCCGCGCACCGCGCGTATCTGGGCGCCGAAGTCGGGGTTCGCCGAGTGGACGACGATCACGCCGATCTTCTCGTAGGTCGCGACGACGGTGCCGCCGGCCGCGGCGATCGCCTTCTTCACCGAACCGATCGTGCGGTGGTCCACCTTCGTGTTGACGACGTACGCCAGGGTTCCGGCGTCGGCCGTCTGGGTGGCGGAGGTCGTGACGGGGGCCGCGGAGGCCGCCGTCGGCAGGAAGCCGAGGGAGGCGGTCAGCGACAGCACGACGGGCACCGCGAGAGCGAGGCGGCGTCTGGAAGGCAGATGAGCCATGGGGTCTCCACATCATCCGGAAACGGGACCTGGCCCAAGCGCAGGTGCTGCTTGGGCAGGTACATGACGGGTTGTGCTGTGCCGAAGCTATCTCCCGGACTCGCTGGCCAGCAATGACCTTTGGGGACGACTTCCGAAAGAGGCTCAGATCAGGCTCGGGCGTGGCTCGGACGAGGTCCGGGTGTCGCCCGGACGAGGCTCGGGTGTGGCTCGGACGAGGTCCGGGTGTGGCTCGGACGAGGTCCGGGTGTGGCTCGGACGAGGTCCATGCGGCGACTTCCGAAAGAACCCGATCGAGTTGAACCGGCCCTCGCGCGCCGCCGTGCCCTTGTGCAGGGAGCCCGTGCACGATCGAGCCCCCGCCCGACCCGCCACCTGCAAGCACGAGGAGACTCCGTGGCCACCGAGACACCGCCCCCTTCGAAAGCCCCTACCCAACTCCCCTCCAGCGAGGAGTTCGTCGCGGTGCAGGAGAGCGCGGAGTTCGGTGAACTGCGCGGCGCCTACCGTGGCTTCGCCTTCCCGCTGACCATCGCCTTCATCGCCTGGTACCTGCTGTACGTCCTGCTGTCCAACTACGCGGGCGATTTCATGGGCACCAAGCTCTTCGGCAACATCAACGTGGCCCTCGCCCTGGGCCTCGGTCAGTTCCTCACCACGTTCCTCATCGCCTGGTGGTACGCACGGACCGCCGCCGCCAAGTTCGACCCCAAGGCCGAAGCCATCAAGTCCCGGATGGAGGGCGGCGCATGAGCCCCGCACAGCACACCACCCTGCTCGCCGCCGGTGAGGCCAGCGAGCATCGCACACTGATCATCACACTGTTCGCGGTGTTCGTCCTGGCGACCCTCGTCATCACCGTCTGGGCCGGCCGCCAGACCAAGGACGCCGCCGACTTCTACGCCGGCGGCCGCCAGTTCACCGGCTTCCAGAACGGCCTCGCCGTCTCCGGCGACTACATGTCCGCCGCGTCCTTCCTCGGCATCGCCGGCGCCATCGCCCTCTTCGGCTACGACGGCTTCCTGTACTCCATCGGCTTCCTCGTCGCCTGGCTGGTCGCCCTGCTCCTGGTCGCCGAGCCGCTGCGCAACTCCGGCCGCTACACGATGGGCGACGTGCTGGCGTACCGCATGCGCCAGCGCCCCGTCCGCACGGCCGCCGGCACCTCCACCATCGTCGTCTCGATCTTCTACCTGCTGGCCCAGATGGCGGGCGCGGGTGTGCTGGTCTCGCTCCTGCTCGGCATCACCAGCGACGGCGGCAAGATCGGCATCGTCGCCCTGGTCGGCGTCCTGATGATCGTCTACGTGACGATCGGCGGCATGAAGGGCACCACCTGGGTCCAGATGGTCAAGGCGGTCCTGCTCATCGCCGGCGCCCTGCTGCTCACCTTCCTGGTCCTGCTGAAGTTCGACTTCAACGTCTCGGATCTGCTCGGCTCGGCCGCCTCCAACAGCGGCAAGGGCACGGCCTTCCTGGAGCCCGGCCTGAAGTACGGCGCCACCGGCACCACCAAGCTGGACTTCATCTCCCTCGGCATCGCCCTCGTCCTGGGCACCGCGGGCCTGCCGCACATCCTGATCCGCTTCTACACCGTGCCCACCGCCAAGGCCGCCCGTAAGTCGGTCATCTGGGCCATCGGCCTGATCGGCGCCTTCTACCTGATGACCCTCGCCCTCGGCTTCGGCGCCGCCGCGCTCATCAAGCCGGACGAGATCATCGCGTCCAACAAGGCCGGCAACACGGCCGCACCGCTCCTCGCCCTGCACCTCGGCGGCGTCGACTCCAACTGGGGCGCGATCCTGCTGGCCACCATCTCGGCGGTCGCCTTCGCCACGATCCTCGCGGTCGTCGCCGGCCTCACCCTGGCGTCGTCCTCGTCCTTCGCGCACGACATCTACGCGAACGTCATCAAGAAGGGCCAGGCCTCCGAGAAGCAGGAGATCAACGCGGCCCGCTACGCCACCGTCGGCATCGGCGCGGTCTCCATCCTGCTGGGCGCCCTCGCCCGTGACCTGAACGTCGCCGGCCTGGTCGCGCTCGCCTTCGCGGTCGCCGCCTCGGCCAACCTGCCGACGATCCTCTACAGCCTCTTCTGGAAGCGGTTCACCACCTCCGGGGCCCTCTGGTCGATCTACGGCGGCCTGGTCACCGCGGTCGGCCTGGTGCTGTTCTCGCCGGTCGTCTCGGGCAAGCCCTCCTCGATGTTCCCGGACGCCGACTTCCACTGGTTCCCGCTGGAGAACCCCGGCATCATCTCGATCCCGGTCGGCTTCCTGCTGGGCGTCGTCGGCACCCTGCTGTCGAAGGAGGAGCCCGACACGAAGAAGTTCGCCGAGCTGGAGGTCCGTTCCCTCACCGGCACCGGAGCCCACTGAGCACCCACCTGCCACGCTCCCCCCGCGGCCGCGTCGTAGATCCCTACGACGCGGCCGCGTCTTGCCTCGTGGGATCGGGCTCTTTCGATGTCAGTGGTGTCACGTAGGCTCGCAAGTGACGGAGAAAGACAAGCGATCTGCTGCGAGGGAGGGGGCCCACGTGCTCATCGACACCTACGGCCGAGTGGCCACCGACCTGAGAGTCTCGCTGACCGACCGGTGCAACCTGCGCTGTACCTACTGCATGCCCGAGGAGGGCCTGCAGTGGCTGGCCAAGCCCGACCTCCTCACGGACGACGAGATCGTCCGCCTGATCGACATAGCGGTCTCCACGCTCGGCATCGAGGAGGTCCGCTTCACGGGCGGCGAGCCCCTGCTGCGCCCCGGCCTGGTCGGCATCGTCGAGCGCGTCGCGGCCCTCACCCCCCGCCCCCAGATGTCGCTGACGACGAACGGCATCGGCCTGCGCCGCACCGCCGCCGCCCTGAAAGCGGCGGGCCTGGACCGGGTCAACGTCTCCCTCGACACCCTGCGCCCGGACGTCTTCAAGAAGCTCACCCGCCGCGACCGCCACAAGGACGTCCTCGAAGGCCTCGAAGCCGCCCGCGAGGCAGGCCTCACCCCGGTGAAGGTCAACGCGGTCCTGATGCCGGGCCTGAACGAGGACGAAGCCCCGGACCTCCTGTCCTGGGCCGTGGAGAACGACTACGAGCTGCGCTTCATCGAGCAGATGCCGCTGGACGCGCAGCACGGCTGGAAGCGCGAGGGCATGGTCACGGCCGGCGACATCCTGGCCTCCCTGCGCACCCGCTTCGACCTCACCCCCGAGGGCCGGGACGAACGAGGCGCGGCCCCGGCCGAACGCTGGCTGGTGGACGGCGGCCCCCACCGAGTGGGCGTCATCGCCTCCGTCACCCGCCCGTTCTGCGCCGCCTGCGACCGCACCCGGCTCACGGCCGACGGCCAGATCCGTACCTGCCTCTTCGCCCGGGAGGAGACCGACCTGCGAGCGGCCCTGCGCTCCGACGCACCCGACGAGGAGATAGCCCGCATCTGGCGCCTGGCGATGTGGGGCAAGAAAGCGGGTTCGGGCCTGGACGACCCGAGCTTCCTCCAGCCGGACCGACCGATGTCGGCGATCGGCGGTTAGCCCTGCGCCTGAGGCCCCTCCCACTCGGTCAGCGGGACGACATCCTTCAGGAAACCCCGTACACCGAGGAACTGGGACAGATGCTCCCGGTGCTCCTCGCACGCCAGCCAGGTCTTGCGCCGCTCCGGCGTGTGGATCTTCGGGTTGTTCCAGGCGAGCACCCACACGGCGTCGACGCGGCAGCCCTTGGCAGAACAGATGGGGGTCTCGTCAGTCACAGAACCGTCTCACGTGTGCGCATAAAAAGGCGACGCCGAGCAGCCACGGGGGGAGCTGCCCGGCGTCGGTCCGTCGCTCCGACGGGGGATGCGGAGCGCGTACGAAGTATGTCACGGCCGAGCGCTCCCACGGCACTGGAACAACATGATTGATCTGAGCTTTTCCTGAGCTTGCCGCACAGCCCGTTCAGGGCGGGCTCATGGCTTCCGTTCGGCCTGACCGGGCACGGATTCCTCCCGGACGGATTCCGCGAAGCCTTCCTTTTCCGTCTTTCCCGGGACGGATTCCGCGGCATCGTCGAAGGCCCGCGGCGGCGCGATCATGGTCCGCACCGGCGCCTTCAGGAACGTGGAGGGGAGCGAGGGCACGTTCTCCCGCCCCGCGTTGGCGATCACCACCGAGATATAGGGGAGAACCACCCCCAGGACCAACGCCACGACGGCCACGTGCCGTTCCACGTTCCACAGCGTCGCCGCGAGGATCACCGACAACGTACGGATCGACATGGAGATGATGTACCGCCGTTGCCGGCCCCGTACATCGTCCTGGAGCCCCTGGCGCGCACCGGTGATCCGGAACACCTCGACGTGCCCGCCGCCACCCTGCTTCCGCATCACATTCCACCGTCCGCCCGCATCGGCCTCGCCTCGGCCACTCCGTCGTCCGCACCCGATCGGGGATCCGGGTCCGGACACCGTCCACGTTACGCCGCGCCTGCGCCGCCTTCGAGACCGGGTCGTCTCCCGTCCGGGCGAAGGCTCTGCGGCGTCCCGCGTACGGCCGTACCCGACGTGCGGCGTACGGCGGGCGGACCGAGACTCAAGGGCAATGCTCACGTCGAGCAGGGCCATGCTCACGTCGAGCGGTACGAGGAGGCAGTCATGGGCTGGTTGTGGGCGATCATCGTGGGATTCGTGCTGGGTCTGATCGCCAAGGCGATCATCCCGGGCAAGCAGCACAGCCCGCTCTGGCTGACCACCATCTTCGGCATGCTGGGCGCGATCGTGGGCAACGCGATCGCCCGCTGGGCAGGCGTCGAGTCCACCCCCGGCATCGACTGGAGCCGCCACGCCTTCCAGCTGATCGCCGCGATCATCATCGTCGCCCTCGGCGACATGCTCTACATGGCGACGCTGGGCAAGCGGAAGCAACAGGCCTGAGAACGGGTTCGGCCGCGGGCCGGCCTCCGTCAGGAGGTCACCCCGCGGCCGCTCTGCAGGTCAGCCGGTGAACTCGACCGCCGCCAGGTTCTTCTTCCCCCGCCGCAGCACCAGCCACCGCCCGTGGATGAGCTCCTCCTTCGCCGGGACGGAGTCCTCCGCGGTGACCTTGACGTTGTTCACGTAGGCCCCGCCCTCCTTCACGGTCCGCCGCGCGGCGGACTTGCTCGCCACCAGGCCGACCTCGGCGAACAGGTCCACGACGAGGCCGAGCTCGGCGACCTGGACGTGCGGCACCTCGGAGAGGGCCGCGGCCAGCGTCCGGTCGTCGAGGTCGCTGAGCTCGCCCTGGCCGAAGAGGGCCTTGGACGCGGCGATCACGGCGGCCGTCTGGTCGGCGCCGTGCACCAGCGTCGTCAGCTCCTCGGCCAGCGCGCGCTGAGCGGCACGGGCCTGCGGACGCTCCTCGGTCTGCTTCTCCAGCTCCTCGAGTTCCGCACGGGACCGGAAGGACAGGATCCGCAGGTACGTCGAGATGTCCCGGTCGTCCACGTTCAACCAGAACTGGTAGAACGCGTACGGCGTCGTCATCTCCGGGTCGAGCCAGACGGCGCCGCCCTCGGTCTTGCCGAACTTGGTGCCGTCCGCCTTGACCATCAGCGGCGTCGCCAGACAGTGCGCCTCGGCCTCCGGCTCGAGCCGGTGGATCAGGTCGAGGCCCGCCGTGAGGTTGCCCCACTGGTCGCTGCCGCCCTGCTGCAGCGTGCAGCCGTACCTCCGGTACAGCTCCAGGAAGTCCATGCCCTGCAGCAGCTGGTAGCTGAACTCCGTGTAGCTGATGCCCTCCTGGGACTCCAGGCGCCGGGCGACGGAGTCCTTGGTGAGCATCTTGTTGACGCGGAAGTGCTTGCCGATGTCACGCAGGAACTCGATGGCCGACAGCCCGGCCGTCCAGTCCAGGTTGTTCACCATCACCGCGGCGTTCTCGCCCTCGAAGGACAGGTACGGCTCGATCTGCGCCCGCAGCCGCGTCACCCAGTTCGCGACCGTCTCCGGGTCGTTCAGCGTCCGCTCCGCCGTGGGGCGCGGGTCGCCGATCTGGCCGGTCGCCCCGCCCACCAGGGCCAGCGGACGCAGGCCCGCCTGCTGCAGCCGGCGCATGGTGAGGACCTGCACCAGGTGGCCGACGTGCAGACTGGCCGCCGTCGGGTCGAAACCGCAATAGAACGTGACGGGACCGTCCGCGAGCGCCTTGCGCAAAGCGTCCTCGTCGGTGGACAGGGCCCACAGCCCCCGCCACTTCAGCTCGTCGACGATGTCCGTCACGGTTCTCTTGTCTCCTTGAGTGGTCTCGTGAATCGAGTACGAGGTTATACGCCCTGACTGACAGAGCTCATATTGAAGTCCGGCACCCTCAGCGCGGGCATCGCAGCCCTGGTGAACCAGTCGCTCCACTCCCGGGGCAGCGTCTTCTCGGTGCGCCCCGCCTCCGTCGCCCGCCCCAGCAGGCCGACCGGCGACTCGTTGAACCGGAAGTTGTTCACCTCGCCGACGACCTCGCCGTCCTCGACGAGATAGACGCCGTCCCGGGTCAGACCGGTCAGCAGCAGGGTCGCCGGATCGACCTCGCGGATGTACCAGAGGCAGGTCAGCAGCAGCCCCCGCCCGGTGTTCGCGACCATCTCCTCCAGGGAGCGGTCGTCACCGCCGTCCAGGATCAGGTTGTCGGTCCCGGGAGCCACCGGCAGGCCGGTCAGGGCGGCGCTGTGCCGGGTGGTCGTCAGCTGCTTCAGCTGCCCCTCGCCGATCCACTCGGTGGACCGCACCGGCAGCCCGTTGTCGAACACCGACTGATCGCCGCCGGAGGAGTGCGCGATGACGAACGGAGCCGACTCCAGGCCCGGCTCGTTCGGGTCGCTGCGCAGACTCAGCGGCAGGTCGGTCAGCTTCTCGCCGAGCCGGGTGCCGCCGCCGGGCTTGGAGAACACCGTGCGGCCCTCGGTCGCGTCCCGGCCCGAGGCCGACCAGATCTGGTAGATCAGCAGGTCGGCCACCGCGGTCGGCGGCAGCAGCGTCTCGTACCGCCCGGCGGGCAGCTCGATCCGCCGCTCCGCCCAGCCCAGACGGACGGCGAGCTCGGCGTCGAGCGAGGCCGGGTCCACGTCCTTGAAGTCCCGGGTCGAGCGCCCCGCCCACGCCGAGCGCGTACGGTCCGGGGACTTGGCGTTGAGCTCCAGCGTTCCGTTCGGCTGGTCGTGCCGCAGCCGCAGCCCGGTCGACGTGCCCAGGTACGTCGAGACCAGCTCGTGGTTGGCGAACCCGTACAGCTCACGGCCTCCCGCACGCGCGCGTGCGAACGCCTCGCCCAGCGCGGGCGCGAAGTCGGCGAACACGGCGGACGACGTCTCCGCGGGCGCCTCCGTGAACTCGGGGGACCGCGCCACGCCCGTGACCAGCGGCTGCGCGTCCTCGGCCGGTGCCGCACCGCGCGCGGCGGCCTCGGCGGCCCGCACGAGGGGCTCCAGCTCGTCCGGGGTCACGGCGGACCGCGAGACGACCCCGGAGGCGGTGCCCTCCTTGCCGTCGACCGTCGCGATCACGGTGAGCGTGCGCCCGCGCGTGACGCCGTTGGTGGTGAGCGCGTTGCCGGCCCAGCGCAGGTTCGCCGTCGACTGCTCGTCGGCGATGACGACGCAGCCGTCGGCCCGCGACAGCTCGAGGGCGCGCTCGACGACCTCGTGCGGCTTGGTGGTACGGGCGCTCATCGACCGGCCTCCTGCGTGGTGTTGAGACTGTGCTTTTCCGGGGGATAACCCCCGGACCCCCAGCCGACTCCGAAGCTGACGTTCATCGACCGGCCTCCTGCGTGGTGTTGAGGATGTTGACGCCCTTGAACAGGGCCGACGGGCAGCCGTGCGAGACGGCCGCGACCTGCCCGGGCTGGGCCTTGCCGCAGTTGAAGGCGCCGCCGAGGACGTAGGTCTGCGGACCGCCCACCGCCGCCATCGAGCCCCAGAAGTCGGTCGTCGTCGCCTGGTAGGCCACGTCCCGCAACTGCCCGGTGATCCGCCCGTTCTCGATCCGGAAGAAGCGCTGTCCGGTGAACTGGAAGTTGTAGCGCTGCATGTCGATGGACCAGGACCGGTCGCCGACGACATAGATGCCCCGGTCGACGCTCCCGATGAGCCCCTCGGTCGACATGCCCGCCGGATCCGGCCGCAGCGACACGTTGGCCATCCGCTGCACCGGCACATGGCCGGGGGAGTCGGCGAAGGCGCAGCCGTTGGACCGCTCGAACCCGGTCAGCTTCGCGATCCGCCGGTCCAGCTGGTAGCCGACGAGCGTGCCGTCCTTGACCAGGTCCCAGGACTGGCCCGCGACGCCCTCGTCGTCGTAGCCGACGGTCGCCAGGCCGTGCTCGGCGGTGCGGTCGCCCGTGACGTTCATCAGGTCCGAGCCGTAGCGCAACTTGCCGAGCTGGTCGAACGTGGCGAAGGAGGTGCCGGCGTAGGCGGCCTCGTAGCCGAGGGCGCGGTCCAGCTCGGTGGCGTGGCCGATGGACTCGTGGATGGTCAGCCACAGGTTGGACGGGTCGACGACCAGGTCGTACAGCCCCGGCTCGACGCTCGGCGCCCGCATCTTCTCGGCGAGCAGCTCCGGGATCCGGTCGAGTTCGTCGTCCCAGTCCCACCCGGTGCCGGTGAGGTACTCCCAGCCGCGTCCGACGGGCGGCGCGATCGTGCGCATCGAGTCGAACTCGCCGCTGGACTCGTCGACCGACACCGCGTTGAGCGTCGGGTGCAGCCGCACCCGCTGCTGGGTGGTCACCGTCCCGGCCGTGTCGGCATAGAACTTGTTCTCGTGGACGGTGAGCAGCGAGGCGTCCACATGGTTGATCCCGTTCGCCGCCAGCAGGCGTGCGCTCCAGTCCGCGAGCAGCGCCGCCTTGTCCGCGTCGGGCACGGTGAACGGGTCGATCTCGTACGACGAGACCCACGTCTGCTCGGCGTGCACCGGCTCATCGGCCAGCTCCACCCTCTCGTCCGACCCGGCCGCCTTGATGACCTGCGCGGAGAGCTTGGCCATCGCCACGGCCTGTGAGGCGACCCGGGCCGCGGCGTCCATCGTCAGATCCACGCCGGACGCGAACCCCCATGTGCCGCCGTGCACCACTCGTACCGCGTATCCGAGATCCGTCGTGTCGGACGACCCGGAGGGCTTGGCGTCCCGCAGCCGCCAGGACGCGCTGCGCACCCGCTCGAACCGGAAGTCCGCATGGTCCGCCCCGAGCGCACGCGCGCGTGCGAGAGCGGCGTCGGCGAGGGCGCGTAGGGGTAGGGCCGTGAAACTTTCATCGATGCTGTGGGGCACCTACGTCTCTCCCTGGTGTCGTCGCGTGTGAGGCATCGATCATGTCGCGCCCGGTGGCCCCCGGACCACACCTTTCCGCCCCGCGTCCGCAAACTTTCTGTAGGGACCCCACAGACACTCCCGTAAGCCACTGTCGGTGCCCGAATGTCCGCGACCCGAATCGGACCGATAGGTTTCGAGGGAAGCCGCCTGCCATCCAGTGCTCGGGCGGGTGTTTCAGATCCCTACCGAAAGGGTGATCCGTTGAGCCGCTCGGTTCTCGTCACCGGAGGAAACCGGGGCATCGGCCTCGCCATCGCCCGCGCGTTCGTCGACGCCGGCGACAAGGTCGCGATCACATACCGCTCGGGTGAGCCGCCGGCCGCCCTGACGGAGCTGGGCTGCCTGGCGGTCAAGTGCGACATCACCGACGCCGAGCAGGTGGAGCAGGCCTACAAGGAGATCGAGGCCGAGCACGGCACGGTCGAGGTCCTGATCGCCAACGCCGGCATCACCAAGGACCAGCTGCTGATGCGCATGTCCGAGGAGGACTTCACCTCGGTCATCGACACCAACCTCACCGGCACCTTCCGGGTGGTCAAGCGCGCCAACCGCGGCATGCTGCGCGCCAGGAAGGGCCGCGTCGTCCTGATCTCCTCGGTCGTCGGACTGTTCGGCGGTCCCGGCCAGGCCAACTACGCCGCCTCGAAGGCCGGTCTGGTCGGCTTCGCGCGCTCCCTCGCCCGCGAGCTCGGCTCGCGCAACATCACCTTCAACGTCGTCGCGCCCGGCTTCGTGGACACCGACATGACCAAGGTGCTCACCGACGAGCAGCGCGAGGGCATCGTGAAGCAGGTGCCGCTCGGTCGTTACGCGCAGCCCGAGGAGGTCGCCGCAGCGGTGCGGTTCCTCGCCTCGGACGACGCCTCGTACATCACTGGAGCCGTCATTCCCGTTGACGGCGGACTGGGAATGGGTCACTGATCACCATGAGCGGAATTCTCGAGGGCAAGCGCGTCCTGATCACCGGTGTGCTGATGGAGTCCTCCATCGCCTTCCACACCGCCAAGCTGGCCCAGGAGCAGGGCGCCGAGATCATCCTGACCGCGTTCCCGCGGCCCACGCTGACCGAGCGCATCGCCAAGAAGCTGCCCAAGCCCACCAAGGTCATCGAGCTCGACGTCACCAACGACGAGCACCTCGGCCGGCTGGCCGACATCGTCGGCGAGGAGCTCGGCGGTCTCGACGGCGTCGTGCACTCCATCGGCTTCGCGCCGCAGGACGCCCTCGGCGGCAACTTCCTCAACACGCCCTTCGAGTCGGTCGCCACGGCCATGCACGTCTCGGCGTACTCCCTGAAGTCGCTCACCATGGCCTGCCTCCCGCTGATGCAGAACGGCGGCTCGGTCGTCGGCCTCACCTTCGACGCGCAGTACGCGTGGCCGCAGTACGACTGGATGGGCCCCGCCAAGGCCGCCCTGGAGGCCACCAGCCGCTACATGGCGCGCGACCTGGGCAAGCAGAACATCCGCTGCAACCTCATCTCGGCGGGCCCGATCGGCTCCATGGCCGCCAAGTCCATCCCGGGCTTCGGCGACCTGGCCGCCGTCTGGGACGAGCGTTCCCCGCTGGAGTGGGACCTCAAGGACCCCGAGCCGGCCGGCCGCGGTGTCGTCGCCCTGCTGAGCGACTGGTTCCCGAAGACCACGGGCGAGATCATCCACGTGGACGGCGGTCTGCACGCCATCGGAGCGTGACGCCGCCGCTGAGGCACTGAGTGTCGGGTGAGGGCCCGCGTCCGGTCGGACGCGGGCCCTCACCCATCACTCGTTCGGCCTACCTGGCCGGGCGGTGGGCGGCTCCCACCAGGCACTCTGAAGTACGCGTTCACCACGCGCTTCCCTCCCCAGCTCTGCCGAGGAGGTTCCCTTGTGCGCCTGCTCCGTAGCCTCGCCCCAGTGACCGCTGCCGTCGCCCTCGTCCTCTGCCCGGCGTACGAGGCGCTTCCCCACACGCGCGTGGGGCACTCCGAGCACCCCGATCCGTTCGGCGCGGAGTGCCGCACCGGCATCGAGGGCTCCCGCGTCGTCGCCTACTGCCACAACCCGTACGTCGACACCGACCGCGTCCGTCTGCACATCGAGTGCGACCGCTGGTGGGACCTCGACACCGACGGCACCCCGGCCGACGCGGGCCCCGCCCAGACCGTACGGCTCACCGGCCGCTGCTGGAAGGAGGTCCGCTCGGCCTGGGTCAGTCACCAGAAGGTGTGAACCGTCCGGGCCGGCACAGCAACGGGTAGCCGGCCGCCTCCACGGCGGCCGTCGCCGCGTCGCCCGCGCGGATCGCGTCCACCAGCCGCGTGTGGTCCATGTACGTCTCCGGCGTCAGCTCCGCGCCGACGTCCTCGCGCAGCCAGTCCCGCAGCACCTCTCCGAGATCCGCGTACATCGCCGTCATGACGTCGTTGTGGGAGGCCGCCACCACGGCCAGGTGGAACGTCGCGTCCGCCGCCACGAACGCCTCCGTGTCGCCCGACTCCCACGCCTCCTCGCGTCGCAGCAGGAGCGCGTCCAGCTGCTTGAGGTCCTTCTCCGTCCGCCGCCCGGCCGCCAGCTTCGCCGCGCTCGACTCCAGCGTGGCGCGCAGTTCGGCGATGTGCCCGGGGTCGGCGTCGGCGAAGCGGCGGTGCATCACGCCCGCCAGCTCGCTGGTCGCCACGACGTAGGTGCCCGAGCCCTGCCGGATGTCCAGCAGCCCGTTGTGCGCGAGCGCGCGGACGGCCTCGCGGACCGTGTTGCGCGCGACGCCCAACTGCTCGACCAGCTCGGGCTCCGTGGGGATCCGCGAGCCGACCGGCCACTCGCCCGAGGTGATCTGGGTACGCAGCTCGGCGATGACCTGCTCGGACAACGCCGAGCGACGGGGATGGCTCAGGGGCATGGCACACCTTCGCACGGACGGGGCGCCGGATCCGCACCCGGACATGGACAACCAATCATCCCATGATTCTATGATGGGCGGCATGGCGAGCGAGCAGACCCGGACGACGACCACTTCACCGCCCCTCCGTACCCCGGGCGAGGACGAGCCCCCGCGAGCGGTCACACGCGCGTGGACGAGACGGCTGCTCGTGGTCGGCATCGTGCTGGCCGCCCTCAACCTCCGGCCCGCCATCACCAGCCTCGGCGCCCTCCTCGAAGAGGTCCGCGACGGGCTCGGCATGAGCGGCAGCGCGGCCGGACTGCTCACCTCCGTGCCCCCGCTCTGCTTCGCCGTCTTCGGCGTCATGGCCCCCCGGCTCGCCCGCCGCTTCGGGCCGGGCGCGGTGGTCTGCGCGGGCATGGGCGCGATCGCCACGGGACTGCTCGTCCGCCCCTACGCCGCAGGCACGGCCGGCTTCCTCGCCGCGAGCGCGCTCGCCCTCATGGGCATCGCCGTCAGCAACGTCCTGATGCCGGTCATCGTCAAGCGCCACTTCCCGGACCGGGTCGGCTCCATGACCGGCCTGTACTCGATGGCCCTCGCCCTCGGCACCTCCACCGCCGCCGCGGTCACCGTGCCCATGACCGAGACCCTGGGCGGCAGTTGGCGAACCGGCCTCGCGGTGTGGGCGGCCCTGGCGGCGGCGGCCGTCCTCCCGTGGCTGCTGCTCGCACGCGACCGGGGCGTGGGCGCGGGCCTGGACGCGGGCGCGGGCGGTGCGAGGACGGCGGACAAGCGGCCTGAGAGGCGGCCGGGGAAGCCTGCCGAGCAGGGGCGGTCGGAGGCGGGGAAGCCTGCCGAACAGGGGCGGTCGGAGGCGGGGGAGGAGTCCGCGGCACGCGCGCGAGGGCCGCGATCCGCCGCGCAGATCCACGCGCGCGGGGGACGGCCGTCCGCAGCACAGGCCCACGCGCGCGGGGGACGGCCGTCCGCAGCACAGGCCCACGCGCGCGTGCCGCGGCCGTCCGCCCCGCTGCGCATCACCCGCAGCCGTACCGCCTGGGCGCTCGCCGTCTTCTTCGGTCTCCAGGCCACCGCCGCCTACATCACCATGGGCTGGATGCCGCAGATCTTCCGGGACGCCGGCGTGCCCGCGAGCACGGCCGGACTGCTCCTCGCGGTGACGATGGCGATGGGCGTCCCCCTCGCCTTCGTCATACCGCGCGTCGCCACCCGGCTGCCGCAGCAGGGCCCCATCGTGCTCGCGCTCGGCGGCTGCGGCCTCGTCGGATACGCCGGCCTGTACCTCGCGCCCGCCGGCGGCGCCTGGGCCTGGGCCCTGCTGCTCGGCGTCGCCAACTGCGCCTTTCCGCTGGCCCTCACCATGGTCGGGATGCGCGCCAGGACCGGTGTGGGCGTGGCCCAGCTGTCGGCCTTCGCGCAGAGCACCGGCTACCTGATCTCCATCCCCGGCCCGCTCCTGGTGGGCGTGCTCTACCAGCACAGCGGCGGCTGGGGCCTGCCTCTCGCGCTGATGGCGGCGCTGATGGTCCCGCAGACGGTCGTGGGCGTCCTGGCCGGCCGCGACCGCACGGTGGAGGAGGAGGCCGCCCGCCGACCCCGGTGACCTCCGTGACACAGCTGACCGCCGCGACACCGCCGACCCCGGGGGAACCGTCGTGGACACGGGGTGCGAGACTTGCCGTATGCCAGTGCTCGACCCGAACCCGCAGAACGGCCAGAAGAAGATGCTGCTCGTCTTCGGCTCGTTCTTCGCCATCTTCGTGATCATCGCCGTCATCGCGACCGTCGCCTCCCCCTGACGGCCCGCCCCGGCCCGGCCCGGCCCGACCCGGCTCGAGGGGTGGGCGGGGTGGGGTTAACCCCCCTGTCCCCTAGGGGGCCAGGGTCAGGGTCAAGTGGGTGGAGCACCGGATGGGTTGAGGGCCGCCGATTCCGTAACTTCGAGTGGTGACCGCGCGACGCGGATCACGCGCCACGGTCCACCGACCACGGACCACTCGAAGACAGCGGAGGCACCATGTCGGCCCCTACGCACACCCGGCCCCGCCCGGCCACCCCGGGCGGCGTCGACATCCGGCTGCCCTGGTGGGCCCTCGCCCTCCCGACGCTCGGCTTCATCACCCTCCTCGTGCTGCTCCTGAACCCCGCCGACGCCCGGGCGGCCGCCGGAGACCCGGCGATCACCCACCTCGTCGAGCGCGTACAGCAGCTGATAGCACGCTAGAACCGCGGGTGAAACCGCATGTCAACTCCCTGCGCCCCATGGCCTGTTTCATGCGAAGCTGGGACTCATGAGCGTCGCAGAACCCCGCAGGATCGTCCTCTTCCGCCATGCGAAAGCCGACTGGCCTCAGGTGACCGACCACGAGCGTCCGCTCGCTGAGCGGGGCCGTAAGGACGCCGCCGTCGCCGGAAGCAGGCTGACCGACACCGGCATCCCCATCGACCTGGCCCTGTGCTCCACCGCGGTCCGCACCCGGGAGACGTGGAAGCTCGCCGTCCAGGAGTTCCAGCAGCGGCCGAAAACCGTCTACGAAGAGCGGATCTACGAGGCCTCACCGGGCGAGCTGATCGCTTTGCTCAACGAGACGGCCGACGACGTGCACAACCTCGTCCTGATCGGGCACAACCCGGGCATCCAGGGTCTCGCCGACATCGTCTCCGGCCAGGCCGAGGGCGACGCGGGGGAGCGCATGCACCGCCGGGGCTTCCCGGCCGCCGCCTTCGTCGTCGTCTCCTTCGAAGGCTCCTGGAAGTCCCTGGAACCGGGCGTGGCCACCCTGCTCGACTACTGGGCCCCCTCCGAGTAACCCACCCGGCACACGCGAGGGCCCGGCACCGCAGCGGCGCCGGGCCCTCGCATCACGTCCGCGCGGAGGCTACTGCTCGTCGTGCGTCTCCGCGGCCTCGACCTCTTCGCGGGTGATGCCCAGCAGGTACAGGACGGTGTCCAGGAACGGCACGTTCACCGCCGTGTGCGCCGCCTGCCGCACCACCGGCTTCGCGTTGAAGGCGACCCCGAGACCCGCCGCGTTGAGCATGTCCAGGTCATTGGCGCCGTCACCGATCGCCACGGTCTGCGAGAGCGGTACGCCCGCCTCGGCGGCGAACCGACGCAGCAGCCGCGCCTTGCCCGCACGGTCCACGATCTCACCGGTGACCCGGCCGGTCAGCTTGCCGTCGACGATCTCCAGCGTGTTGGCCTGGGCGAAGTCCAGCCCGAGCCGGTCCTGAAGGTCGTCGGTGACCTGGGTGAAACCGCCGGAGACGACGCCCACCTGGTACCCGAGCCGCTTCAGCGTCCGGATCAGGGTGCGCGCCCCCGGAGTCAGCCGCACCTCGGTACGCACCTTGTCCACGACCGAGGCGTCCAGCCCCTCCAGCAGCGCCACGCGCGCGTGCAGCGACTGCTCGAAGTCCAGCTCGCCACGCATCGCGGCCGCCGTCACCTCGGCGACCTTGTCCTCGCAGCCCGCGTGCGCGGCGAAGAGCTCGATCACCTCGTCCTGGATGAGGGTGGAGTCGACGTCCATCACGACGAGCCGCTGGGCCCGCCGGTAGAGGCCCGCGTCCACCACGGCGATGTCCACGCCGAGCGCCGCCGCGGCCGTGACCAGGGCGGTGCGCAGGGGCGCGGCCTCCACACCGGAGACGGCGAACTCGACGGCGGTGACGGGGTACTTGGCGAGCCGGAAGATACGGTCGATGTTGCCGCCGGCCTTCGTGATCTTCGCGGCGATCGATGCCGTGGCCTCGGCGGTGAGCGGATGCCCCAGCACGGTGACCAGCGACCTTCCGAGCCCACGCGGCCGGTTGTCGCCGATGCCGGAGATGATCTCCGCCTCCATCTTCATCGACTCGGCCCAGTTGTGGACCGTCGACCGCAGTTCCCCCTCGAGGCCGGCCGGCGGCTCGGTCACGAGCGCGCACAGCACCATCCGGCCGCGGGTGACGACCTGCTCGATGTCGACCACGTCGACGGAGTAGGCGGCGAGGGTGTCGAAGAGGCCGGCCGTGATGCCCGGCCTGTCCTTGCCGAAAATCTTGACTAGGAGAGTAGGGACGTCGGAGGACGAAGTCTGCAAAGCGCTCATGGTGTATCCACCGTATCCGGCACCCAGTGCCGATCGCCGCTCGGGGCCGCCTGACGGACAGGGAACAGTCGATGTCGGAGAGGTGACGCAAACCCCAACAGACGGCCACAGGCCCTCACGGCCCCGTCCCCGCCCGCCTGGGCCCGGCCCTCCCACCACGATCCCTCCGGCCGCGCCTCGGCCACAGGCCCGGCCCCCTGACCGTGTTCCCTTCGGCCCCTCGGCGTCCTCGGCGAGGGGAGAGAGGGAACTGCCGACGGCGGCCGCGGGCCCTCCTCGGGCTGGGCCGGCAGGCCCAGGCTCGGTCCGCCTCGGTCCAGCCCTCACCGTGATCCCTTCGGTCCCCTCGGCGTCCTCGGCGGGGGTGGGGGAGGCGGTGGCGGAGGCGGCGGACCCTCCTCCGGGCCGGACGGCGGCCGCTCACCGGGGCGCGGGCCGGGGCGTGGACCCGCGGGCCGTCGCGGCGAGCGGGGAGGCGGTCCGATCGGCCGGACCACGGTCGGGGCGCCGTAGACGTCGTCCGGTCCCGGCGGCACGCCGGGCGGCCGCCCGGCCGTCGCCGGGGGCTCGTCCCGCCGGGAGCTCTCGTACGACCTCGACTGCCCGGCCCGGTCGGCAGGCGGCGGTCCCGGTCGCGCGTCCTCCGCGTCCAGCAGCCCTTCCGGGAGGCGCAGGTAGGGATTGGTCGCTGGATTCGGCGGCCGGTACGAGGCGCTCGGCGCATACGGCCCGGTCCGCTCACCCGAGTCCCCCGAAGGCCGAGGGCCCCCGCCGGAGGCGCCGACCGCCGTGCCTCCCGTGCCTCCCGCGTATCCCATGTCACCCCGTGCCAGTGGCGCCGCCCGCCCTCCCGCGGCCCCCGTGGCACAGGCCAGCAGCGCACCGGCGGCCCCGGCCCCCGCGCCCCACACAGCACCGAGCAGCAACGCCATGCCGAGGCGTCCGTGCAGCTCGATCCCGGCCCCGAAGGCGTCGAAGCCCAGCACGGACAGCGAGGCGTCGACGGACACCTCCGTCAGCCAGGCGATCAACGGCAATGCCAGGGCGGTCGCCACTCCCAGCCGCACGGCACACCGCCCGACGAACCCGGCGACCCAGGACCCCCGCCCACCGGCACCTCCTGCCCCAACAGCCTCATCCACTCCGGAGGGCCCCGCTCCGCCCCCTGCACCCGCACTTCGTCCAGCCCCTGCCATGGTCCCTGCCAGCGCCGCCGCCCCGCCGGGCCCCGCAACCCCGCCGGACCCCGCAGTCCGCCCAGTCCCTCCAGTCCCTCCAGGCCCCCCGCCCTGCCCACCTCGCGCAGCGCCGTCGGTCCCCCCGATCCCCCTGGTCCCCCCAGCCGTCCCGAGTCCCGCCGACCCCATCGCCCCCACCGGCGTCCGTACGGCCGTCATGACCCCCGCCAGCAGCATCATCAGTGCCGCCGCCACTCCCAGCAGCCACACCCGTCCGTCCAGCTCGGCCAGTCGGCCCAGCGTCACCGGCTGTTCGGTGCTGACGCCGAGCAGGTCGTCCAGCGGGTCCGGGAGGAGGTTCGTCAGTGCGCCGGTCGCCTGCCCGTCCCACGGGACGAACAGACCGATCGGGATGCCCAGCCAGACCCCGTTCGGCGCGCCGAGCAGCGCGGCGCCCGCGATCCGCTTGGGGTGGTCGTCGCCGATCGCCGCGTAGGCCGCCGCGGCGAACCCGGCCGCCACGGCCACCAGCAGCACCGTGACGACGGCGGACACGGCCGGCCGCACCACGCGGTGCACCGCCTCCCAGCCGCGCGGCAGCGGCGTGCGGCGCGAGGCCAGCAGGGCGATCAGCAGGATGCCGAGCGACCAGCCGAGGCCGCCGAGCAGCGTGGGCACCGTGTCGACGGTGAAGCCGACCGCCGCCTTCGCGTCGACCAGGTCACCGAGCCGGTCGGGCAGCAGCCCCCCGATGTCCCCGACGTCGCCGAGCCCGGGGATCTCCAGGCCGCCGCCCCCGCCCCCGCCCCCGCCCCCGCCTCCGCCTCCGCCGGGGAGGTCGTCCAGGCCCAGCGAGCTTCCGTCGAGCGTGATGACGTCGTGCCCCGCCCAGGCCAGTCCGCCGAGCATCGCCACGAACAGCGCGACCACCGCGCCGACGCGCGCGACGAGTTCGGCCGGGGCGATCACGACTCCGGCCGTGCGCAGGGACCGTAGGAAGAGCCACGACAGCAGCAGCGCACCCACCAGGCTCACCCCCAATGGCGTGATCTCGATGGCCGTGTTCGCCTCCGCGCCCGTCAGCCCGAACGCGGAAACGTCGCCGGACGGAGTCACCGAGCCGCCGGCCCCCAGCGCCACCGCCGCCGCCGTCATCGGGCCCAACGAGCCCGCCGAGTCCGCTCCCAGCAGATGCAGCCCGAGCGCGGCCGTCCCCGCCATTCCGATCAACGCCCAGCTCACCGCGGCGATCGCGCCCAGGAGTACGTCCGTCCACGGCACGCCCCCACCGCGCGCCACGCTTCCACTGCCTTCGACACCTGTGCCGGCCCTCATGCAGACCCCCCGATCCGCGGCGCGCAGCGGCGAAGATCGCCGCTTCCGTCCCCCTCGCGTGCGTTTACCACTCTCCGGCCGGGTTTCAACCCCGTCAACGGGAACGGCCGATACGCTCGCGCACGCTCTTCACAAGGCCCGACTTTCGGTCAGGGGGCCGCTACTGAAATAGTTCCCCCCGATGTTCGACATCCCTAGACTCCCCGTTGATGGGGCTATTCGGGGGACAACTCAGTGGGGCTGGAGTGCCGGAACTCGTACTGGAATTGAACGGACGCACCTGGACGCTCGATCCGTCCAGGCCATACACCCTCGGACGTGATCCGCAGGGTGACATCGTCCTCGAAGACGCCAGGGTCTCCTGGCGCCATGCCACGGTCAGCTTCAACGGCCGCAGTTGGGTCATCGAGGACCACGGCAGCACCAACGGCACGTTCGCGCAGGGGCAGCGGATCCATCAACTGGAGATCGGCCCCGGCTCGGCGCTGCACCTGGGCAACGCGACCGACGGACCGCGGCTGAACCTGTCGGGAGCGCAGGCACCTGCCGCGCAGCCCCAGCAGCAGCCGTACGCGGCGCAGGCGGCGAACCCGGGCTGGGCCCAACAGGCCCCGCAGGCGCAGCAGCCCCCGCAGGCCGGCTGGCAGCCGCCGCAGCAGGGGCAGCAGCCGCCGTCGATCCCGCAACAGCAGGGCCCCGGCGTCGGCGCGGGGGCGCCGCCGGTCTACGGCGACCGCAGCCCCACCACGTTCCACCAGTTCTCCCTCGGCCGTGTGATGCGCATCGGCCGTGCCCTGGAGAACGAGCTGGTCGTCTCCGACCTGCAGGTCTCGCGCCATCACGCCGAGTTCCACTCGACGCCCGACGGCCGTATGGAGATCCGCGACCTCGGCTCGCACAACGGCACCTACGTCAACGGCCAGCCGATTCCCAAGGGCGGCTCGGTCCAGCTGGGCCCGACCGACATCGTCGGCGTCGGCCACTCGACGTTCCGGATCATCGCCGACCGGCTCGAGGAGTTCGTCGACACCGGTGAGGTCTCCTTCTCGGCCCGCCATCTGACCGTCACGGTCGACGGCGGCAAGCAGATCCTGAAGGACGTCTCGTTCGGCGTCCCGGAGAAGTCGCTGATCGCGGTCATCGGACCGTCGGGTTCCGGCAAGTCGACCCTGCTCAAGGCGCTGACGGGGTACCGGCCCGCCAACCAGGGCGACGTCCTCTACGACAACCGCAACCTCTACAAGCAGTTCGCCGAACTGCGTCAGCGCATCGGTCTGGTCCCGCAGGACGACATCCTGCACAAGGAACTGACCGTCAAGAAGGCCCTCAAGTACGCGGCCAAGCTCCGCTTCCCCGCCGACACCACGGCGGCCGAGCGCGACGCCCGCATCGACGAGGTGCTGCGCGAGCTGAAGCTGGACATCCACAAGGAGAAGAAGGTCACTTCTCTCTCCGGCGGCCAGCGCAAGCGCGTCTCGGTGGCTCTGGAGCTGCTCACCAAGCCGTCGCTGATCTTCCTGGACGAGCCGACCTCCGGCCTCGACCCGGGCATGGACCGCGACGTCATGCAGCTGCTGCGCGGCCTCGCCGACGACGGCCGCACGGTCCTGGTCGTCACCCACTCCGTGGCCGAGCTCGCGATCTGCGACAAGCTGCTCGTGATGGCGCCCGGCGGCAGCGTCGCCTACTTCGGCCCGCCCGAGGAGGCGCTGAACTTCTTCGGCTACGACACTTGGGCCGACGTCTTCTCCGCCTTTGAGAACTACCGCGACTACGACTGGGCGGGACGCTGGAAGGGCTCGCAGCACTACCAGATGTACGCCGCGGACATCGACGCCATCGCGCCGCAGTCCGTACAGATGCCGCCGATGCAGGCGATGAGGCCACCGAAGCCGCAAGGCTGGATGTCCCAGTTCGTCACGTTGGTGCGCCGCTATGTGTCGGTGATCGCGTCCGACAAGGGCTTCCTCGCCCTCACGGTGATCCTGCCGGTGGTCCTCGGCGCGGTCAGTCTGCTGATCGACTCCGGGAACAGTCTGCTGCCCAACCCGGTCAACCCGAAGAGCGGCCGGATCATCCCCAACGGCACCGCCACCACCGTGCTGCTGATCCTCGCGGTCGGCGCCTGCTTCGCGGGCGCGGCGAACTCCGTCCGTGAACTGATCAAGGAACGGGTCATCTACGAGCGGGAGCGGGCCACCGGCCTGTCGCGCTCGGCGTATCTGATGTCCAAGGTGTTCGTGCTCGGTCTGGTCACGGTGTTCCAGGGGCTGCTGGTCGGCGTCATCGGCTTCTCCAGCCGGGAGATCCCCACCGAGGGCCTGGTCTTCGGCAGCGCCACGCTGGTGGAACTGTGCGTGCCGGTCATGGCGCTCGGCTTCACCTCGATGATGTTCGGCCTGGTCATCTCCTCGCTGGTGAAGACGGCCGAGAAGACCATGCCGCTGCTGGTCATGTTCGCGATCATCCAGGTCGTGTTCACCGGCTGCCTGTTCACCCTGAACGGCGCGGTCGGCGTCAACGAGTTCTCGTATCTGATGCCCTCGCGCTGGGCGGTCGCGGCGGCCGGCGCCACGCTGGACTTCAACAAGATCAGCCCGCCGAAGGACGGCGGCGAGACGGACCCGCTGTGGGAGCACACCGTCGGCGCCTGGGGCCTGGACATGGTCGCCCTGATCGCGATCGGCGTGGTCTGCGGCTTCTTCGTGGCCCGCTTCCTGCGTCGCCACGAGCCCGAGGTCATGCGCAAGTAGTCACGCGGACCGATCGGGCGGCGACGGCCGTACGACGCCGGAGGGCGGCACCCCTGATGTGGGGTGCCGCCCTCCGGCGTGTGCGACAGCTGCTCAGTACGCGCTGTTGACGTTGTCGATCGTGCCGTACTTGTCGGCGGCGTAGTTCGCGGCGGCCGTGATGTTGGCTACCGGGTCGTAGATGTTCCAGGACGTGCCGGAGACGTGGTACGCCGCGAACGTGGGCGGGATCACCTGCAGCAGGCCCTTGGACGGGATGCCGTTGATGGCGTTGATGTCCCAGTCGTTGATCGCGTTCGGGTTGCCCGAGGACTCCCGCATGATGTTCTTGTGCAGGCCGTGGTAGCTGCCCGGGATGCCCTTGGACTTCATGATGTCCAGGGACTCCTTGATCCAGCCGTCGAGGTTGTTGGCGTAGCTCTTGGCGGCGACCTGCTTGACCACGGCGCGCTTGGCGGACCGGCTCGCGGCCTCCTTCGCCTTGCGCGCGGCCGCGGCCTTCTTCTTGGCGGCGGCCTCGGCGGCCGCCTTCTTCTTCGCGGCGGCCTTCTCGGCGACGGCCTTCGCCGCGGCGGCCTTCTTCTTCGCGGCGGCGTCCGCTGCGGCCTTCTTCTTGGCCTCGATGGCGTCGACCTTCACGCTCGCCCCGGCCAGCTGGTCGGTGACGCTGGCCTTGACGTCCTGCACCGGCTTGGAGCTGTAGGCGACCCGGGCCGAGGAGACGGCGTCCGTCGTGGTCGTCTGCGCGTCGGCCGGCACCACGGAGAAGGCGAGGGCTGCGGTGCCGAGGGTGGCAGCAGCGGCGATCGCGATCTTGTGAGTGTTCTTGGGCATGGCGGAAGGACCTCTTCGAATAGCGCGGAGGTCGCTCACTTCGTCCGACGGCGGACAGCGGGTGCTTTCGGCAGGAACGCCGCGGGGGGAACCCCACGGCGCTGAGCGACGAGAGCAATTCTTAGCGGCCGCAAAATGCCCAGGCAAAGGTGTGACGTACGATCCTCGATAGTGGATCAGGGAAGGGCAAAACGGGACAGATAGAACCATCTGTCCCGTTCATGTGGGCCCCCTTTATCTCCTATTGCCCCTAGTACGTGATGTGCGCCCTATGCGCGGGCTCACATGGGACCCCACCCGTTCTCACCGCTAGTTGCCAAAGCAATGCTCTGCGTCAGCGGCCTGGCGGGGGCTGTCGGCGCTGGTCGTCGCCCTCCGCCGGGAGGATGAGGTGCACATCGCCGAACTCGTGCCACAGATAGCGCCCGCGCAACGCCTCGTCGTAGCCCCGGTCGATCGCCGCCCGCCCCGCCACCGCCTCCAGCATCAGCAGATGCGAGGCCTCCGGCTCGTGCAGCCCGGTCAGCAGCCCGTCCACCGCCCGCACCCCGCGCGCGGGAGTGACGACGAGATCCGTCCACCCCGCACGCGCGCGTACGACCCCGTCCGCCCCGGCCGCGGACTCCACCGCCCGCACGGCCGTGGTCCCGACCGCCACCACCCGCCCGTCCCCGGCCCGCACCGCGTTGATCAGCCGCGCCGACGCCTCCGGCACCGCGAACCGCTCCGGATACGGCGGCTCGTGCGCCTCCGCCGAGGCGACCCCGGTGTGCAGCGTGATCGGCGCGAACTGCACCCCCCGGCTCACCAGCTCCGCCACCAGCCCCGCGGTGAAGGGCCGCGCCGCACTCGGCATCTCCGCGCTGCCCGCCCCGTCGGCCGACGGCAGCGCGAACACCGTCTGATACACGGAGAGCGGCTGATCCCGCTCCGTATAGGAGTAGCGAATGGGCCGCCCGTGCTCCCGCAGCAGCCCCGGCACCGCCCCGCCGCCTCCCGCTCCGCCGGGCGACACCCGCGCCCACCACAGCCGCCCGCTCCCCGGGCTCAGCGGCTCCTCCAGGACCAGCCGCACGCCGCCGGGCAGCCGCACCCGCGCCCCCGCCGGTCCGCCCGCACGCACGCGTGTGGTGCCCTTCCCGTCCGGGTCCCGCAGCTCTACGGCCCACCGCCCGTCGTCCCCGCGCGTGGAGAAGTGCACCACCACGCGCGCGTGCCCGATCCGCCCGTCCACGGCCGCCGCCAGCGTCCCCGAGGTGTTCACCACGAGCAGGTCCCCGGCCCGCAACAGACACGGCAGCTCCCGGAACGCGTGATGCGCCACATCCGTCCCCCGCGACACCAGCAGCCGTACGTCGTCCCGGCCCCGCCCCGGCCCGCGCTGCTCGGCCGGCACCCGCGCCGACAGCTCCTGCGGCACCCTCCCCCACTCTCGCCCCGGCTCGAGCGGGGGGACCCCCATGGCCAGCGTCATCGCCGTCCCTCCAGCAGGGCGGGCGCCCCGTAGCGCCCGCTCGCCGGACGCTCGTCCAACAGCCGCAGGAAGGCCGGCGCCACCTCGGCCGGCTCCGGCCGAGGGCCGTCGTCGTCCGGCACCGCCGCCGCGTACAGCTCCGTGGCCATGTCCCCGGGGTCCACCGCCCACACCCGCAGCGACGGCTCCTCCTCGCCGAGCACCGCCGCGAGATGGTCCAGGGCCGCCTTGGACGCCCCGTAGCCGCCCCATGTCTCGTACGCCTCGGCGGCCGCGTCCGAACTGACGGTGATCACCGCGCCCGACGGCGCGGCGCTAAGCAGCGGCAGCGCCTCCTGGACCAGCCCCAGCGCCGCCACGACGTTCACCTCCAGCGCCCGCCGCAGCCCGTCCAGGGGCAGCTCCGCCAGCCGCACCAGCGGCTCGGCGCCCAGCGCGCTCGCGTTGTTCACCACCAGGTCGCATCCGCCGAGCTCCCAGGCCGCCGCGACCAGCTCGACCCGGTGCGCAGGATCGGTGACGTCCCCCGCACGGGCCTCGACCCGGGTCCCGAGCGCCGCCACGGCCGCCGCCGTCTCCTTCAGCACCTCCGCCGTTCTGGCGTCCAGCACCAGATCCCAGCCCCGCGCGGCCAGCGCCTCGGCCAGCGCCCGCCCCAGCCCCTTCGAGGCCCCCGTGATGATCGCTACCGGCATGACAACCGTCCCCTCGTCCGACCGCCCCGCTCGGCGGTACCCCCAACCTAGGAACCGGCCCCCCACCCCCGCCTCGGACGCGGGACCGGGCCGAGAGGGGCCCTTCGTCGTACACCCGAGCACCCGGTCCCTTCGCCCTGGATCGCAGGACCCGGGACCTCCGGCCTAGGTCTCCCGCCCCACCCAGGGCCGTCACAGGTCCGATCCGCGCTGTCACACCCCGCCGGTACCGTGAGGACATGAGTCAAGGCCCCCGGTCCGGCCTCGCCGCGGTGAGCTCCGCGCTGCTGGCCATGAGCAGGCACCTGGAGGTGCGCGACGTCCTCAAGACGATCGTCGCCTCCGCCCGCGAACTGCTGGGCGCGCAGTACGCCGCCCTCGGCGTCCCCGACGACCACGGGGGCTTCGCACAGTTCGTCGTCGACGGCGTCAGCGACCAGCAGTGGAAGGCCATCGGCCCGCTGCCCCGCCAGCACGGCATCCTCGCGGCGATGCTGCACGAGGCCAGGCCCGAGCGCCTCGCCGACGTCCGCAAGGACCCCCGCTTCGAGGGCTGGCCGTCCGCCCACCCGGAGATGTCCGACTTCCTGGGCCTGCCCATCAGGGACGGCGACGAGGTCATCGGCGCCCTGTTCCTCGCCAACAAGAACTGTCCCAAGCCGCACGGTGGCTGCGGCTTCACGGAGGACGACGAGGAACTGCTCTCGATCCTCGCCCAGCACGCCGCGATAGCCCTCACCAACGCCCGCCTGTACGAGCGCAGCCGCGAACTGACGATCGCCGAGGAACGCTCCAGGCTGGCCCACGAACTGCACGACGCGGTCAGCCAGAAGCTGTTCTCCCTGCGCCTGACGGCCCAAGCCGCCGCCGCCCTCGTCGACCGCGACCCCTCGCGCGCCAAGGGCGAGCTGCAGCAGGTCGCGGCGCTCGCCGCGGAGGCGGCCGACGAGCTGCGCGCCGCGGTCGTGGAGCTGAGACCGGCCGGGCTCGACGAGGACGGCCTGGTCGCCACCCTCCGCACCCAGATCCAGGTCCTCGACCGCGCCCACACCGCGCGCGTGACCTTCACCAGCCACGGTGTGCGCGCCCTGCCCGCCGCCCAGGAGGAGGCCCTGCTGCGGGTCGCCCAGGAGGCCCTGCACAACGCCTTGCGCCACTCCGGCGCGGAGCATGTGGAGGTGATCCTCCGCAAGCGCGGCCAGGACACGGTCCTGCGTGTCACGGACGACGGCGGCGGCTTCGACCCGACGACGGTCCGCCGGGCCGGCCGCCACCTCGGCCTGGTGTCGATGCGGGACCGGGCGAGCGGCGTCGGCGGCACGCTCATGGTGGAATCGGCGCCCGGCAAGGGCACCACGATCGAGATGGAGGCTCCCGGTGGCTGACGCAATCAAGGTGCTGCTCGTCGACGACCATCAGGTCGTCCGCCGGGGTCTGCGCACCTTCCTGGAGGTACAGGACGACATCGAGGTCGTCGGCGAGGCCGCCGACGGCGCGGCAGGAGTCGCCCTCGCCGAGGAGCTGAAACCCGACATCGTCCTGATGGACGTCAAGATGCCGGGCATGGACGGCGTCGAGGCCCTCCGCAAGCTGCGCGAAGCGGCCAACCCCGCGCGCGTGCTGATCGTCACCAGCTTCACCGAACAGCGCACCGTGGTCCCCGCCCTGCGCGCGGGCGCCGCCGGATACGTCTACAAGGACGTCGATCCCGACGCCCTGGCCGGCGCCATCCGCTCGGTGCACGCCGGCCACATCCTGCTCCAGCCGGAGGTCGCCGACGCCCTGCTGTCCCAGGACGAAGCCAACTCGGGCCAGGGGAGAGGCGGTTCGCTCACCGAGCGGGAGCGCGAGGTGCTCGGCCTGATAGCGGACGGCCGCTCCAACCGCGAGATCGCCCGCGCCCTGGTCCTCTCCGAGAAGACCGTCAAGACGCACGTCTCCAACATCCTGATGAAGCTCGACCTCGCGGACCGCACCCAGGCCGCACTGTGGGCCGTACGCCACGGCGTGGCCGGCTGACGACCGGCGCGGGCAACATGGAAGGTTAACTTCCGATCCGAGATTCATACCGTCGTGGGAATGTCCCCCGGACGGCGCATCCTTCGTCGATCTCCGCCGTTCTCCAGTGCGTGCCGCGGCGACTGCCGCGGCCATCGCGAGGAGGGCTCAGAAGTGAAGAACCTGAAGAAGGCAGCGGCTGTGACGATGGTGGCCGGCGGCCTGGTCGCCGCGGGCGCCGGCATGGCCTCCGCCACCGACGGCGCCACCGCCCTCGGCGAGGCCAAGGGCTCGCCGGGCGTCGTCTCGGGCAACCTCGTCCAGGCCCCGGTGCACGTCCCGGTCAACGTGGTCGGCAACAGCGTGAACGTCATCGGTGCGCTGAACCCCGCCTTCGGCAACCTGGGCCTCAACCACTGAGGTCCGGCCCGCACCCGCACTGACCTCCGGCCTCCCCCGGCCCCCACCGGGGGAGGCCGGTCCGCTTGCCGCCCAGGGCCTGTCCGGCGCCGGTCGGCGACACCGCCAACCTCATCGCCCTCCTGAACCCGGCCTTCGGCGACACGGGCGTCAACCGGTGAGGTGGCCGCCGCAGCGAGAAAGGGGCCCCGCGTCGTCCTCGACGCGGGGCCCCTTTCTCACGCCGGTGCCGGCACCCACCAGCCCGTCCGGGGGCAGAGCCCCCGGCAAACGCTCACCGAACCCCCCGCTCCCGCTCCTCCACAACGGAGTTGTACGCCGCGACAAGCGCCCGCCGAGCCGTCCGCTCGACCGGCCGCAACGCCTCGGCCCGCGCCGCCATCTCGGCGGAGCTGACCGCCCCGCCGTGCCCGTGCTCCGACGCGAGGGCCACCAGCAGCCCCACCCGCTGCGCCAGCTCCAGCACCCGCACCGCCCGCGGCGGATACCCCGGCGCGAGCACCTCCCGCCCCGCGTCGGCCCGAGCCCGGTACGCATCGATCGCCGCCTCCGCCACCGGCCCGGACCCCGCCACGTCCAGCTGCGTCAGCACCGCCGTGGCGTCCCGCAACGCCTCCGCCAGCTCCCGCTCCGCCTCGCCCAGCGACGGCACATCGGCCGGCGGAGCCTCCCGCACCGGCAGACAGTGCCAGACGACCTCGACATGTACGTCGCCCTCGGGCCCGGCCTCGTACACCTCCGGCACCAGCCCGTACCCGGCGCCGTGGCAGACCACCGCCTCCTCCGCCTCCAGCGCCCGCGCGTTGAACTCCGGCGGACCGCTCAACCCCAGCGGATGCCCCGGCGCGGGCAGCGCCACCCGCAGCCCGCTCACCCCGAGCGCCCGCAGCCGCCCCAGCGCCAGCGTCAGCCCGACGGGCGCCGATTCCCCGGGCAGCCCCTCCACCCGGTGGACGGCGTCCTCCCCGACGATCGCGAGTACGGCGTCGTCCGGCGAGACAAATCCGGCCAACAGGGCATTTCCCCAAGCGGCAAGGCGACCAGAGCGCGGTTCCGAGAGCATGCCCCCACCCTAAGGACCGGACCGATGGAACGGGTCGCCCGACCGGTGGCGTAGATTTTCCCGAGGGGGCCGCGCCCACCCACGCGCGGCGGTCCGACCCACAGACGTCCGCGACAAACCGACCGGCCACACTGCAAGGGGAGACAACGCGCTCATGAGCGATGTTCTGGAGCTTCAGGACGTATCCGTGGTCCGCGAGGGCCGGGCTCTTGTGGACCAGGTCTCCTGGTCGGTCAAAGAAGGCGAGCGCTGGGTCATCCTCGGTCCCAACGGGGCCGGCAAGACGACCCTCCTGAACATCGCCTCCACCTACCTCTTCCCGAGCGCCGGCACCGTCTCCGTCCTCGGCGAGCCCCTCGGCAAGCCCGGCACCGACGTCTTCGAGCTGCGCCCGCGCGTCGGCATGGCCGGCATCGCCCTCGCCGACAAGCTCCCCAAGCGCCAGACCGTCCTGCAGACCGTGCTCACCGCCGCCTACGGCATGACGGCCGGCTGGCAGGAGGAGTACGAGGACATCGACGAACAGCGCGCCCGCGCCTTCCTCGACCGCCTCGGCATGAGCGACTACCTCGACCGGAAGTTCGGCACCCTCTCCGAGGGCGAGCGCAAGCGCACCCTGATCGCCCGCGCCCTGATGACCGACCCCGAACTGCTCCTCCTCGACGAGCCCGCCGCCGGCCTCGACCTCGGCGGCCGCGAGGACCTCGTACGCCGTCTCGGGCGCCTGGCCCGCGACCCCATCGCCCCCTCGATGATCATGGTCACGCACCACGTCGAGGAGATCGCCCCCGGCTTCACCCACGTCCTCATGATCCGCCAGGGCAAGGTCCTCGCCGCCGGTCCCGTCGAGCTCGAGCTCACCTCCCGCAACCTCTCCCTCTGCTTCGGCCTCCCGCTCGTCGTGGAACAGGTCGGCGACCGCTGGACGGCGCAGGGCCTGCCGCTGTCCTGACCGCTCCTTCTGCGCCCTGTCGGAGGCGGGACCCCCGGCCCTACCATGACGGTGTGAACGACATCGACGCATGGGTGTGGTGGCTCGTCGGCGCGGCAGCGCTCGGAATCCCGCTCGTGGTGACCGCGATGCCCGAGTTCGGCATGTTCGCGGTCGGCGCGGTGGCCGCGGCGATCGTGGCAGGCCTCGGGTTCGGAGCCGTCGCCCAGGTGCTCGTCTTCGTCGTCGTCTCCGTCGCCCTCATCGCCGTCGTACGCCCCATCGCGACCCGGCACAGCAAGCAACGGCCCCAACTCGCCACCGGCATCGACGCGTTGAAGGGCAAGCAAGCCGTCGTGCTGGAGCGGGTCGACGGCTCCGGCGGCCGCATCAAGCTCGCCGGCGAAGTATGGTCGGCGCGCGCACTCGACACCGACCGCGCCTACGACGTGGGGCAGGAGGTCGACGTCGTGGAGATCGAGGGAGCCACCGCGATCGTCATCTGACCTTGTACAACTCCCGCACCACGTAAGTGAACCGAACACCTCGCGAGCCGCACGACGGTCTGACAGACTCGACCAGCAAGATCTTCAACAGACATAAGATCTTCCGAAAGCGCTGAGGCGGAGAAGGGTACGGGGAGCCGACGATGGAACCGGTCATCATCGTCCTGGTCATTCTGGTGGTGTTGGTCTTCATCGCCCTGATCAAGACGATCCAAGTCATCCCGCAGGCCAGCGCCGCCATCGTGGAGCGCTTCGGCCGCTACACACGGACGCTGAACGCGGGACTCAACATCGTCGTTCCGTTCATAGACACCATCCGCAACCGCATCGACCTGCGCGAACAGGTCGTGCCGTTCCCGCCGCAGCCGGTGATCACCCAGGACAACCTGGTCGTGAACATCGACACGGTCATCTACTACCAGGTGACCGACGCCCGGGCCGCCACCTACGAGGTCGCCAGCTACATCCAGGCGATCGAGCAGCTCACCGTCACCACCCTGCGCAACATCATCGGCGGCATGGACCTCGAACGGACCCTGACCTCCCGCGAGGAGATCAACGCGGCCCTGCGCGGCGTCCTCGACGAAGCCACCGGCAAGTGGGGCATCCGCGTCAACCGCGTGGAACTGAAGGCGATCGAGCCCCCGACCTCCATCCAGGACTCGATGGAGAAGCAGATGCGCGCCGACCGTGACAAGCGCGCCGCGATCCTCACCGCGGAAGGCGTCCGCCAGGCCGCCATCCTCACCGCCGAAGGCGAGAAGCAGTCCCAGATCCTGCTCGCCGAAGGTGAGGCCAAGGCCGCCGCGCTGCGCGCCGAGGGCGAGGCCCAGGCCGTCCGCACGGTCTTCGAGGCGATCCACGCCGGCGACCCGGACCAGAAGCTCCTCTCCTACCAGTACCTCCAGATGCTCCCGAAGATCGCCGAGGGCGACGCCAACAAGCTCTGGATCGTCCCCAGCGAAATCGGCGACGCGCTCAAGGGGTTGTCCGGCGCCATGGGCAACTTCGGCCCCTTCGGCGGCAATTCAGGTGGCAACTCGGGCGGCAACAGCGGCAACAGCGGCAACCGAGGCAACGGCGACGGTGGCGGCGAACGCCGGGAGAAGCCGTCGATCGACTGACCGGCACACGACCGGGGCCCACCTCCGCTGCTCGGGAGGTGGGCCCCGGTCATGCACGGGCACGGTCGGCCTACGCGGCGTCCACCGTCAGCCAGTCCGGCAGCGCGGCCAGGTCGTCCTGCCCCAACGCCAGCAGCATCGCGTCCGCAGGCGTCGGCTCGAACGGCTGCCGCAGCAACGGCATCTCCGCCTGCTCCGGAGTCCGGTCCGCCTTACGGTGGTTGTCCTCCGCGCACGAGGCGACCGTGTTCAGCCACGAGTCCTGACCACCCTGCGCCCGCGGCACCACGTGGTCCACGGTCGTCGCCCGACGACCGCAGTACGCGCACCGGTGCCGGTCCCTGACCAGCACACCCCGCCTCGACCACGGCGCTTGTCTTCGGAAGGGCACCCGTACATACCTGCACAGCCTGATCACCCGGGGCGCCGGAATGTCCAACTCCGCGCCACGCATCCGCAGTTCGGGGTGGGCCTGCTCGACGACGGCCTTGTCCTGGAGCACCAGAACGACGGCTCGGTTCAACGTCACCGTCGACAGCGGCTCGAAGCTCGCGTTCAGTACCAGCGTGTCCCGCATACCAGCCCACCTCCTGTGTGCACCGGCCCACCCCCTGGCGGACTGGGATCAACTCTGGCCGGGCACGCCGAGATGGACAACGCAATATCTGCTGCTCCACGAGGGGTGACCCCCGCGACCCCCGGCAACAAAATGCCCGCCCCTGATCACTTCCAAGACCAGGGGCGGGCAAACGTTCAATGAACGATGAGCTGACTCATCCCTCCTTGGGATGTTCGTACTCACCGATCAGCTGAGCGCGGCCGATCGCGTGGAAGCGCAGGTTGAAGCCCACGACGGCGGGCGAGGCGTCCGCGTCCGGACCGAGCTTCTCCTGGTCCACCGCGTACACCGTGAACACATACCGGTGCGGCCCGTCCCCGGGCGGCGGCGCGGCCCCGCCGAAGTCCTTGCCGCCGTAGTCGTTGCGCGCCTGGACGGCACCCTTCGGCAGCCCCTCGAACGTGCCGCTGCCCGCACCGGCCGGCAGCTCGGTCACCGACGCCGGGATGTCGAACAGCACCCAGTGCCAGAACCCGCTGCCCGTCGGAGCGTCGGGGTCGTAGCAGGTCACGGCGAAGCTCTTGGTCCCGGCCGGGAACCCCTCCCACCGCAGCTGCGGCGAGAGGTTCCCCGCCGCGTGCACCTGGGCGTCCTTGAGCGTCGCCCCCTCCTGCACATCCTCGCTCGTGACCGTGAACGACGGCACCGGCGGATGGAAATCGTGGGGCAGCGGCCGCCTCTTCAGCTCGGTCACCTCGACACCTCCTGCTAGATCGGAAAGGCACTCCATGCCTCCCTCCGGAGCCTACGACCTTCCGAGAGCCCACGACTCCCACGACCTTCACACCGTCACATACCGTTGCCCGATGCCCTATCGGAGATCGTTGACCAACCGGGGACGCCGAAGAGCCCTGGCCGCCGTCCTGCTGTCCGTGGCCACCACCCTCGTCGCCGCACCCGCCGCGGACGCGAGCGGCACCCGGACCTCCGACGACAGACTCGTCGGCACCCAACAGACCCTCTTCCGCTCCGGCACCGGCGGCTACGGCTGCTTCCGCATCCCCACCCTCATACGCACCAAGGCAGGCACCCTCCTCGCCTTCGCCGAAGGCCGCGCCTCCCCGTCCTGCGCCGACCGCGGCCCCATCGACATCGTCGTACGACGCTCCACCAACGACGGCCGCACCTGGGGCCCGATCAGAGCCGTCCTGGCCGGCAGCGCCACCGACCCCGAAGCGCCGTACACCCGCGACAACGCCACCCCCGTCGCCGACGAGACCACCGGAGACGTCTTCCTCGTCTCCACCGGCGAACCCGCCACCCGCGGCACGCGCCTGCCATACGTCCAGAAGAGCACCGACGACGGCCTCACCTTCGACGCCCCGCGCGCCCTGCCCCGGCTCAGCGGCAGGACCAGCGGCTGGTTCGCCACCGGCCCCGCACACGGCATCCAGCTCCGGACCGGACCCGAAGCCGGCCGTCTCGTCGTCAGCGCCTACGAGAGCCCCAACGCCACGACCCAACTGGCCGGCGTCCTCTACAGCTCCGACCACGGCGAGACCTGGCAGACGAGCACCACCGAGAACTCCTACGTCGCAGGCGAGCTCAAGCCCACCGAGACCGCGCTCGCCGAACTCGACAACGGCGACCTCTACCTCGCCGCCCGCAACGAGCAGGACGACACCAAGCCGCACCGCACCCACGTGATCAGCACCGACGGCGGCACGACCGTAGGACGCCACACCGTCGCGAACCTCACCACACCCCAGATCCAGGCCTCCGTCCTCACCCTGCGCCACACCTACCAGGACCACCCCGGCGACACCCTCGTCCTGGCCGCCCCCAGCGGCAGCACCGGCCGCGAGAAGATGCGCATCCGCTACTCCACCGACCGCGGCACGACCTGGACCGACGCCCCCGCCGGTCAGCTCAACGCGGCCCGCGCCGGCTACTCCGACCTCGCCGAACTCACCGGCGGCGAACTCGGCCTGGTCTACGAGGGCGGCACGGACTTCTCCGCCGCCAACATCTACTTCAACCGCTTCGCCCCGACGGCCATCGGACTCCCCGGCACCTTCGACGGCGCCGTCCTCCCACAGCCCACCCCCGACGCCGGCCCCACCACCCCCGACACCACACCGGACGCCAACGACGCCTACCTCACCGGCACCGCCGCAGCCGTCAGCGGCAGATTCCGGCAGGCCCTGAACTTCCCCGCCGGCGGCCACGCCGACCTCCCCTACAGCCCCACGATCGACCCCGGCCCCGACGACGTCACCTACTCCCTCTTCTTCAACCACCAGGCCACCTCCACCACACCCCAACGGGCCCTGCTGTGGGCCTACGGCCACAACTCCGCCGCCCCACAGCTCTGGATCCGCGCCATCCCCAAGGACAACCAGATCGTCGCCTGGATCCAGGGCTCCGGCACCAGGGTCAGCCTCACCCTCCAGGCCCCGGCCGGCTCCGCGGCCTACGGCGACGGCGCCTGGCACCACCTCACCCTGGTCCGCTCCGGCAGCCAGGTCCGCCTCGCCGTCGACGGCACCACCGTCAACGGCACCGGCCTGACCGGCACCCTCACCGCACCCCGCGCCTCCGGCGTCGACGGCATCCGCCTCGGCGCCAAACCCGACGCCACCGCCGGCGACACCTTCACCGGCGCCCTCGACGAGTTCCGCCTCTACCGCACCGCCCTCACCGACGCCCAGCTCACCGAACTACGCACCAAGAACACCACCGCCGCGGCGGAGAACACCCTCACGGCCCACCTCCCCTTCCAGACCGTCGACACCGCCACCGACCCCGCACTCACCACGGTCGCCATCGAGGACGACATCTCCGCCAACTGCGCCGACGCGACCCTGCTGCTCGGCTCCGGCGCCACCCCGCGTGTCACCACCACCGCCCGCATGGGCCTCGGCGCCCTCCCCGTCGCCACGGACCGCCCGGGCCTCGAAGTCCCCTACGTACCCGCCCTGGACACCGGCGACGACGACTTCACCCTCACCCTCTGGTTCCGCTACACCGCCACCCCCACCACCCTCAACGCCGCCCTCCTGTGGGCCTACGGCTCCACCACGGGCCAACCCTCCCTCTGGATCCGCGCCCGCCCCCAGAACGACGAGCTCTACGCCTGGGCCGAAACGGACCAGGGCAAGGTCAACTTCTCCCTCCCCGACCCCGACACCGCCCGCACGGCCTTCGGCGACGACCAGTGGCACCTGCTGACCGCCACCCGCGCCGGAACCACCCTCACCGTCTCCGTCGACGCCGCCCACACCCAGCACGCCGCCGGCCTGACCGGCTCCTTCACCGCCGGCCGCACCACCGTCCCCGGCCTGCGCCTGGGCTCCCGCCCCGGCACCACCGAGATCCTCACCGGCACCCTCGACGACTTCCGCCTCTACGACCGCGCCCTCACCGACACCGAACTCGCCAAGATCGCCGCCCCGACCTCGGGCACCGGCGCCTACCCCGCCGGCAGCAGGATCTGGTGGTCCATGGAGAACGGCACCACCCAGTCCCACGACGTCACACGCCCGGCCACCGGCCCCGCCACCCCGGACGCCTCCGCCCACTGCAACCACGCCCACGTCCGCGGCAACCCCGCCCTCTCCACAGCCTCGGGCGCCTTCGGCAGCGGACTCGACCTCGACGGAACCGACGACTCCGTCGAACTCCCGTACACCGACTCCAAGGCCCTCGGCTCCGGCGACTTCACCCTCGCCACCTGGCTCCGCTACGACGCCACCACGGCCACCGGCATACCGGTCCTCGCCTGGGCCTACGGCCAGGGCGCCACCGAACGCCAGCTCTGGCTCCGCGCGGAACCGGGAGCGGGCCGCTTGGCCGCACTCGTCCAGACGGAGAACGCGGCCACCACGGCCTACGCCCCGGACACCCCGTTCCGCACCGGCACCGAGTGGCACCACGTCGTCCTCCAACGCAAGGGAACCCAACTGACCCTCTCCGTCGACGGCACGACCGGCACCCCCGGCACCGTCCCCACCGGCTCCCTCACCTACGGCGACGCCTTTGACGTGACCGGCGTGCACCTCGGCGTCCGCCCCGACGGCGCGGCCTCGACCCGCCTCAAGGGATCCCTGGACGAGTTCCGTCTGATCCGCCGCGCCCTCACCGCGGACGAGCTCACCGCCCTGCGCGAGACGAACACCGACCCCACGGACCGGTCCACGGTCGTCCACCTCTCCTTCGAGAAGATCACTGCGCAGGGCTACGCCCGCATGTAGGACAGCGAGGGCCCGGAGTGCCGTACGGCACTCCGGGCCCTCGCTGTGTGTTCAGCCCCTGGGTCTCAGAACCAGTTGCGCTTGCTGCCGACCTCGGACAGCCACTGGTTGAGGTAGCCCGCCCAGTCGGTCTGCTGGTAGTCCTGCTGTCCCACCTGGAACGAGCGGAAGGTGTCACTGCCCTCGCTGAACAGCCCGGGCTTCTTGTCCATCTCCAGCACGACGTCCATCGCGTGCTCGTCGGCCACGAAGCTCAGCTCGACCTGGTTGAGCCCCCGGTACTGCGACGGCGGGAAGAACTCGATCTCCTGGTAGAACGGCAGCTTCTGCCGCGTACCCCGGATGTGACCGCGCTCGAGGTCTGCGTTCTTGAAACGGAAGCCCAGCTGGATGAAGGCGTCCAGGATGGCCTTCTGCGCCGGCAACGGGTGCACGTTGATCGGGTCCAGGTCACCGGAGTCCACGGCGCGGGCGATCTCGAGCTCCGTGGTCACACCGATGTGCATGCCACGCAGCGTCTGACCGTCGATCGTCGTGACCGGCGTCTCCCACGGGATCTCCAGCCCGAACGGCACCGCGTGCACGGCACCGGCCTGCAGCTCGAAGGCGCCACCGAGCCGCAGCTTCGTGAATTCGATGTCCTGCTTGTACTCCTGGTCGCCGCTCTCGACCTCGACCTTGGCCTGCAGCCCGACCGACAGCCCCTCGATCTGCTGGTTCACGGACCCGCCCTGGATCCGCACCTCGCCCTGGACGACGCCGCCCGGAACGACGTTGACCTCGGTCAGCACCGTCTCGACCGAAGCTCCGCCGGCCCCCAGACTCGCGAGCAGCTTCTTGAACGCCATGACTCTCCCTAACTACGACCTTCGGACGGGATCCCTCGATCCCTACAAACGCGATCCGGACGTGGCCGGTTCCGCGTCCCACACCCTGGCAAGCCGAGCGCCCGCTGACCACCCCGACGCACCCACCTGTCGGTGCCACCTGTCTGCACTACGCTCGGCGGGCATGATCGCGACCCCCGACCGTACGCCCCTCCCCAGGACCTTCTTCGACCGCCCTGTCCTGGCAGTGGCCCCCGATCTCCTCGGCCGCCTCCTCGTCCGTACGACCCCCGAGGGTCCGATCACCCTGCGCCTCACAGAGGTCGAGGCCTACGACGGCCCGAACGACCCGGGATCCCACGCCTATCGCGGCCCCACGGCCCGCAACGGCGTGATGTTCGGTCCGCCCGGACACGTGTACGTCTACTTCACCTACGGCATGTGGCACTGCATGAACCTCGTCTGCGGCCCGGAGGGCAGGGCGAGCGCCGTCCTGCTGCGCGCCGGCGAGATCGTCGAGGGCACCGAGGCGGCGCGCAAACGTCGACTCTCGGCCCGAAATGACAAGGAACTGGCCAAAGGCCCCGCCCGCCTGGCCACCGCCCTGGACGTGGACCGAGCCCTCGACGGCACCGACGCCTGCGCCACCGGAGACACCCCGCTGAAGATCCTGACCGGCACCCCGGTCCCCTCCGACCAGGTACGCAACGGCCCGCGCACGGGAGTCTCCGGCGACGGGGCCGTCCACCCCTGGCGGTACTGGGTCGCCGACGACCCGACGGTGAGCCCGTATCGGGCCCATGCCCCCAAGCGCCGACGAAGTTGACTCGCTGTTGGCCTGCGCGTAACGTAGCCCGAGCCGCTTGAACCGGGTACGGCAATCGCCAGCAGCCGGAAGCGGCCAACCCACTACCTACGACGCCCCTACAACGGGAGCGAATTCGGCGTGCCCGCATGCCCGAATTCGAACTCGGCGGAACTCGATTATGAGTTGCGGAGGGAATCGGCTAACGTAGTGAATGTCGAAAGGCCGACGGACGAAAGTCCAAAGCCCAAGGCAATCCCGCCGACAGGGAATCGGATCAAGAAAAGGATCTGATAGAGTCGGAAACGCAAGGCCGAAGGGAAACTGCCCGGAGGAAAGCCTGAGAGTGTCTCGGGTGAGTACAAAGGAAGCGTCCGTTCCTTGAGAACTCAACAGCGTGCCAAAAAT